>NZ_CP014337.1:1900080-2533441 GCF_002024805.1 Elizabethkingia bruuniana | reverse complement strand
CGTGCTCCCGAATTTTATGGACCGGCTAAAACACAAAGTATTACCAATACTTTAATTTTTAATAATATAAAAGAAGGTAAGACACTAAAGGTACCATTGAGTGACAAGAAAAAAAGAAGTTTGATATGGACGCCCGATGCCAGCCGTGCAACAGCATTGATCGGAAATACACCCGATGCATTTGGCCAAACGTGGCATCTTCCTGTGGATAAGAGTCATCCTACATACCGTGAATTCATCAGAACAGCTTCAGGAATTTATGGTAAGGATCTGAAATATTCTGTAGTTCCTAAATTTGTTTTCAGTATTGGTGCTTTATTCAATAAAAAAATGAAAGAACTACTGGAGCTTCTCCCAAGATACGAACACAATAATATTTTTGATGATTCGAAGTTCAGAAAAAGATTCCCTGAATTTAAGGCTACCAGTTACAAGCAAGGAATAGAGCAGATTAAAAAAGAGCAGTTTCAACAACAAAATAAATCAGTAATTTAGTGATGATTAAATCTGAATATCAATTTATATAGATATGAAAACTCCGGCAAAAGTTTCATCAATTAGCGCAATGCACCAATTTTTAGGACTTAAAAGACCTGCAAATCCATTAATTAGTGTATTTAATTTTGATGAGGTAAAACTGGAACCTGAAACTATTCTCAGTGCAGTAACAACAGATTTTTATGTAATTGCTCTAAAGAAGGATTGTGCAGGCGGAAAATGTAAATATGGGCAGCAATATTATGATTTCGACGACGGGATTATGTATTTTATCGCACCCCATCAGGTTTTACAGTTTGAAGATGTACTGCTGAATAGTGTGAGAGGTTTTGTATTGGTTGTACATCAGGATTTCTTACATGGATATGCGCTAGCCTCCCAAATCAGGGAATATGGCTATTTCTCTTACACAGCAAATGAAGCGCTGCATCTTTCCGAAAAAGAAGAAAAATCCATTATGGACATTATCCATAATATAGAGCAGGAGATAGATGCTAACATGGATTTGTTTACACAGGATCTGTTGGTGTCTAATCTGGATCTTTTGCTAAAATATTGCGACCGTTTTTATAACCGTCAGTTTTTAACCAGAAAAAAAGCCAACAATGATTTACTTTCAAAATTGGAAGCTTTACTGGATGATTATTTTAAAAATGACAGACAGATTGTGAGTGGTATTCCTACAGTTCATTTTATTGCAGAGCAACTACACCTTAGTGCCAATTATCTTAGCGATATGCTTCGGGTGCAAACTGGGCAGACTACGCAGCAGCATATCCAGAACAGATTGATAGAAAAAGCAAAAGAACTGCTGTCTGCTACTGAAATGTCTGTTTCCGAAATTGCCTATCATTTGGGCTTTGAACATCCACAATCTTTTCATCGATTATTTAAAAATCGTACTTCTGTTTCCCCATTGGAGTTTAGGGCGTCGTTTAATTAATTTCTGTAAACAAAAATTTTCATTCGAATAATTAAAATAAAATTTACGAATTGAATATTTCCCCGGCATAGCTTGTTGGGGATTTTTTACATAAGAATCGAGAATTTCTGCTGGTGCGAACCTATGGCTCGTGACATCTATATTGATAGGAGCCATAGGCTTGCGCTAGCGGAGGGAATGATATAAGAAGGTGAGGGAATTTATATGATTATCAATGTTTTAATTTGAAATAAAGTGTTCAATTATTTTATTTTCTTTAATTTTGAGTCAATCAAATCACAAAAATATAAAAATGAAAAAAGAACTAAAAACCATTTTTTCTGTAGCATTATTGTGTATTATTAGTAGTTGTAATAATGATGATTTGCAACCTAAAAATAGAAATGAGCTACAGGCAGTAAATCAAAAATTCCAGAATGTTAATGCTACATATGTTGTAGATTACTTTAAAAGAAATTTAGAATCAGAAAATTTAGAAGTAATTGAACAATCTTATTACGATAAGGTAGTTACTACAGATAGTTTGAAATCTGAAAAAGAAAGAATCTGGAAACTCTGGAAAGACGCTAATATTAGTAGATTAGGTACTCTGCCTAGTACTAATGCAAATGGGACAGAATTTATCTGGGATATTCCTCAAGGTCAACGTATGAAAATAAAAACCTTTACTAAAGGTAGTAAGCCTGCTTCTGGATATCCATTTTTTATTAATCTTCATGGAGGTGGTGGTTATAGTAACCTATCAGGGCCATGGGAATCATCTACAAATTCAGGAGAGTGGAGTGCAGCACAAACTTTGGGAAAAGCATACCAGGATAATCCGAGTTATTATTTTGTGCCTAGAATGGCGGATGATAGAATTGGAAGATGGTATTATAAACCCCAGCAGACAACTTGGCTGAGAGCTTGGCAATTAGCAGTACTTTCAAATGAAATAGATCCGGATAGAACGTATATCTTAGGCATCTCCGAAGGAGGATATGGAAGCTTTAGAATGGGTGCTTTTTATGCTGATTATTTTGCAGGAGTTGGCCCTATGGCCGGACCTGAAACCAAAGAAGCTGCTCCCATAGAAAATTTAAGAAATACTTCCATTAGAATCGAGGTTGGTGAATTTGATACAGGATTTGGTCGTAATGAGATGGGGGAATTATGGAAGCAAAGACTTGATAGTGCTGCTTCTGCAAACCCGGGTTACTTTAACCATGTCGTTACTATACAACCAGGCAAAGGCCACGGGATTAATTATTATAATGTGACTCCTTGGTTAATCCAGCAAAAAAAGAGAGATACTTATCCTAATATCTTATCATTTATGTATTATGACACAGATGGTGGTTATAGAAAAGGATTTGGTTATGTTAGATTAGATGGGCTTAATAAAACAGGAGGTCGCAAGTCTTTTGAAATTAAAAAGGACGGTAATAACTATGATATCACTACAAAGGATGTTAAAGGAGTAGTTTCCGGAAAAATAAGTCTCTATGTTGATAAAGTAGATTTTTCAAAGCCTATTGTGGTTACCCTAAATGGAAAGGAGGTATATAATGGAAACGTAAAGAATAGCCTTGGTGTTATGGTTGAAAGTATTGCCTTGTTTGGAGATCCTGGCCGTATTTATTCATCTAAAATAGATATCAATATTTAAGATATATAAATTAATATATGTTGGATTTTGTTTTTCTAATTATTAAAATTTAATCAGCATAATTACACCCCGATTAACCTCGGGGTTTTTCTTTTTCTCATGATATTCTGTGAAGTAACAAAAAAGTATTCCTGCCAAGTACTGAATGAGTATTATAAATTATGAGTATGTATTTTAGTAAATTAAATTACTAAATACCGCGCATAATTGTATATTTATGAGGTATTAGAAATTTGTTAAAATGAAATATATTTTTTCTTTCATCTCTTTTTTTACTTTTTTATTTTGTTATGCACAGGAATTTAAATTTGCAGATAATGCTTCTTTCAAGCCGTTTCCTTATAGTGTGGAAAGTTTGGATACAAGTTATCAGAATATTTATTACCAGCTATCTTTTGCCAATAACTCTGAAAAGCCCGACTCTAAAAAGCAGGCTGTCTGTATTCTGGAGTTAGGAAAAATTAAATCTAAATTTTTTGATTTTAATAGTGTAAAAAGTGATTCTCTGACGAAGAAATACAGTGTTGAAAAAGAAATTACCGGAAAGGAATTGACTGCTATGCTTGCCTTTAAAACCAATTGGGAAAATGTATTGATAAGAGATATTCAGACTAAGAATATTATTTTTCAGGATCATGCGAGTAAAACTTTTCAATATGAAGGAACTCAGCCTGAATTAAAATGGAATTTAGAAAAAGAAAGCAAAACTATTTTGGGCTATACTTGCAATAAAGCAACAACGGAATATAGAGGAAGAAAATATACAGCTTGGTATACGACGGATATTCCAATTAGTAGTGGACCTTATGTTTTTGAAGGCCTTCCGGGACTTATTTTAGCCATTTCGGATTCCAAAGATCATTTTAACTTTACAGCAATTGCTATGGATAAAAATCCAAGAGAAATTTACCTCAATAATGGGAAGCATATTATAAAAGTGAGCCGCGATCAATTTCGAAAAGTTCAGAAAAATTACCATAGCAATCCCGGTTTTTATATAAATGGTGGAGCCTATAATGCAGACGGAACTGAAGTAAAAGTGGATCCAAGATATAGTAAGCCGTATAATCCAATTGAACTAGAGTAAAAATAAAAACTTTGTGCTATTTAAATTGAGGGACAAAAAAGCGATCCCAGTTATAAATACGGGCAACACTATTGCAAATTTCAAGCATTAGTTCCTGGTTATTGCTGTTGGTCATAACCACAACGCCGTAACCCTTGTCCAGGCTCCCATACGACGCACAGGTAAAGCCTTCGTTGCCACCGTTATGATTAAAGTAGTAAGCTCCGTTTTTATACCGAAGGAAAACACCCAAAGCGGCCTTGCTCTCATCATAGTTTACAACTGGTGTAAAACGTTCTTTCATGTATTTCTGTGATAGTATTTTTTGAGATTTCCCCTGTAATGTCAGCTGACATTCAATTATATATTTAGCCAGATCTTCAGGTGTAGTCCAAAGTCCGGCGGCGGCATATTCCGGATACAAATGATATTTTCCTTTTACCTTCTTCCCATCTGTATAATATCCTGAAGCAATATTCAAGGTGTCATTTTTTACTGAATATGTACTATGGGTCATTTGTAACGGAATAAAAATCTCTCTTTTTATAAAATCTGTATAGCTTTTCTTAGCTACATCTGTAAGGATTAGTTGGGAAATCATAGTGCCTCCTCCTGAATAGTCGAATGCAATTCCTGGTTCTTTTACAGAACGTACAGGTTTGGAATTGGCAGGTGGAGTTCCGTTTAAGATTTGTATAATATTGGGTATAGCTGCTGTTCTTTCATAACCTCCGAATCCTGAAACATCTAGACCTCCGGAATGGCTCAACAGATTTCTGGGAGTAATTATTTTATTTTTGGAAATGCTGTCATAGGGAAAACGCCAGCTTTTTAGGTAATGGTTGATATCCTGATCAAGATCTATTTTGCCAAGCTGTACCAGTTTCATAAAAGCCAGGCTGTTGATGGTTTTACTTATTGAAGCTGCCTGAAATAAAGTATTGACGTTGGTTTTTCTGTTCTCTTCTTCATCTGCATATCCGTATGCTTTCACCCATTCTATTTTATAGTTATTGATAACCGCAATACTTACTCCCTTAACGTTGAGTTGCTTCATTCTCTCAATAATGTTAAAATCAGGTACTTTATTACTGCCTGAAATAACAGATGGACTTAGAGAGTTTTCTACTTTTTCAATTTTGTTTTTAATTTCATTATTCAACTTCTGAGCAGATGAGTAGCCGGAAAATATTATAGAAAATAGTACTAAAATAATTTGTAATGTTTTCATAATAAGTGAATTGGTTTGTTTTGCAATTTAATCATTTAGCCAATTCATTGTTAGTGAAAAGTGACAATGTTAAGGATAAACCTCTGTGAAAATAAAAAAGCCTTACCTGACTATGTAAGACTTTAATATAATTCTTTTGAACCTAATTAAAAGTAAGCTATAAACTTTCCTTGTTGTTCTTGGGATTGAGTTGTTAATAATAGAGCTTAGGTTACTCTATCCACAAATGTCCCATAGAATAGGTTCTGCCTTTACCCGCTACGATCACTCTTTCATTTTTGTTTTCACAATAAAGCTGGCCGCCTCTTTCTGATAGCTGGCGGGCGAAAAGTTTATCCTTTCCTAATCTCGATGACCAGAACGGAATGAGTGAACAGTGTGAAGAGCCGGTTACAGGATCTTCAAGAATCGAAGACTGTGGCGTAAAATATCTTGAAACAAAATCACTGTCGGTACCTGCTGCTGTCACAACAACACCGCCCGGATCCAGATTGATAAGGTCGAAAATAGATCTTTCAATTTCAATTTTTTTTATGTCTTCCTCAGATTCATATACCAGTACATAGTCTCGTGATTTGAAGACTTCCTTAGGTTGTATATTGAGAGATCTGGTTATAATATCCGGAAGAGTAGAGGATTCAGGCATCCTTGACGGGAAGTCCATATAATAAAATCCATCTTTTACATCCACTGTTAATTCACCACTTTTGGTTTGAAAAATGATTCTGTCGTTCTGATAGTTTAAGATGGAAGCTAAACAATGAGCTGTAGCAAGAGTAGCATGCCCACACAAATCCATTTCTATTTCAGGTGTAAACCATCTTAGATGAATAGTATCGCCATTGTCGATAAAAAAGGCCGTTTCTGCTACAGCATTTTCACGGGCTATTTTTAAGAGTATCTCATCAGGTAACCAATTTTTTAACGGAACAACACATGCAGGATTTCCATGGAAAATATCTTCTGTAAAAGAATCTATTTGATATAATTCTAGCTTCATAATTGATAAAATTTCGGTTAATAACAAAGATAAGCTATTCTCCGGACAGGCCTTGGTCTTAATGATGTTCTAACGATATATTTTGCTCGTATTTTGTACAGCATATTGTACGGCTTATAGCTTTTTGTATATTAGTTTCATATAAGTAATTATGAGCAAGATAGATATGAATTCAGCAGTTTTCCCAATTTTGAAAACTGAAAGATTAACGCTCAAGCAATTATCAATTGATGATCATCAAGATATTTTTGCTTTGCGTTCCGACCCGGAAATTAACGAGTTTCTTGGCAGGCAAATATGTGAAACAAATGAAGAGGCAATAAGTTTCATTAATAAGGTTAATAATAATATTAAAGAAGGCAATTCTTTTTATTGGGCAATTACTTTAACAGAAACTAATACACTTGTTGGTACAATATGTTTATTTGACTTTTCAACCGAAAATGATAGCTGTGAAATAGGATATGAATTAATGACAAAATTTCAAGGACAAGGTATAATGACAGAAGCTGTTCAAGTTGTGATTGACTACGTATTTCACACTTTGAAACTCGAAAAAATACTTGCTGTTACACACTATAAGAATCAGAGTTCAACCAATCTTCTGTTAAAATTCGATTTTGTAAAATCGATAGAAACGCTCAAAGAAGATCCTGAATTGAATATTTTTACTTTGAGTAAGGAGTGTAAATGATGTGAAGTGAAAAATAAGTAGAGAACTACAGTTTTTATATTATATTATTTTTGTATTCTGATGATTTTCTAAAGTAATGTTAAACTTTCAAATATTTGAGAATTAGCTACAACCATATCAAAAATTGAAAATGAAAAAAAATATCATTTACCTTTTATTGCTTTTGTCTTTGTTAAGTTGCCAAAAGTCCTATAAACGCTCTACTGATTATTCATACACAAAACCTATTCAACTATCCGATAGTATTAAAGTAGATTACCTATATAATACTGGAATGGATACCGTTCAAATAATAAATCTTACAAAACTCATATTGTCAGATACTATTCCGAATATACACAGCCTACTCATACTTAAAGATAATAAGCTGGTTTATGAAAACTATTTTGCGGGAGATGATGAAATTGTGGGAAAGAAACTAGGCTATGTAGAACACGGTATTGAGGATTTGCATGACTGTCGGAGTATGTCAAAAAGTGTTACATCTGCCTGTATAGGAATTGCTGTAAAAAAAGGACTTATTAAAAATATTGATGACTCTATTTTCCCCTATTTTAAGCAATATCAGAATGATTTCGATGAGCAAAAGAAAAAAATCACCATTCGTCATTTACTGACTATGACAAGTGGTCTTAAGTGGAATGAAGATATTTCTTATAGAGATCCAAGAAACACAGAACTTAGAATGGATATGAGTTCTGATCCAATTGATTTTATTTTGAGTAGACCAATGGTTTCAGAGCCCGGTGCTACATGGAATTACAATGGCGGTAATACACAATTATTGGCAGAAATAATAAAATCAGTCAGTGGTTTACCCATAGATAAATTTGCTGAACAAGAATTATTTACCCCTCTAGGTATCAATAAATATGAATGGCTTCCGTTGGTCAAAAATATGCCTGCCGCAGCATCAGGAGTTCGATTACGTTCAAGAGATCTACTTAAATTCGGGATGTTGTATATGAATGACGGAAAATGGAAAGATAAAGACATTTTAAATACCGATTGGACAGAGCAATCTCTGAGTTCAGCCATAACAAGACCTTCTACAAAAGATAAAAATGCAGGATATGGTTTCCAATTTTGGACATTCAAGGAAACAATAAAAGATAAAGAAATAGAAATTCAGGAAGCTAAAGGAAATGGTGGGCAAAGGATATTTTTTTGTAAGCCGTTAAATTTATTAGTTGTGATAACAGCAGGAAATTACAATAACTGGGAAATAAAAAATGATTCTAAAGCGGTCTTATTGAAATATATAATTCCTGCGATAAAATAAGCATCTGTTGTTGGAGTATGAAAGGAGGATAGCAAGTAGAATTAAAAAGTTCTGATGATTATGAAGCGAGCGCGACAGGATTCGAACCTGTGACCGTTCCGATTGAAATCGGAGTGCTCTATCCAGTCGAGATTTTTATAAGTTGTTCAATTTTCTTTTTACTTTTCCATG
Organism: Elizabethkingia bruuniana; assembly: GCF_002024805.1. Classification (NCBI taxonomy): domain Bacteria; kingdom Pseudomonadati; phylum Bacteroidota; class Flavobacteriia; order Flavobacteriales; family Weeksellaceae; genus Elizabethkingia; species Elizabethkingia bruuniana. Next base: position 2,524,908 of record NZ_CP014337.1, on the reverse strand, counting down.
CCTTTATTTCGCGTTTTCTTTTGTATGCAGAGCTTTTATCATCAAAAGTTTCAGAATATACAATAATCCAATCTTTAGCACGAGAAGTAAAACCTTTATAATTAGAAAGGTGTTTTCTCAATCTCTCATTAAGTTCTTCTAAGCAATGACCAATATAAAATTGATCGAGAGTATAGGAGTGTAATATATAGCAGAAACAAATAGCTAAATATAAACAAAAAAGCCTCTACATTTCTGTAAAGGCTTTTTAAAGTGAGCGCGACAGGATTCGAACCTGTGACCGTTCCGATTGAAATCGGAATGCTCTATCCAGTCGAGCTTTTTATAAGTTGTTCAATTTTCTTTTTACTTTTCCATGCTTTTATTTCGCGTTCTCTTTTATATGCAGAGCTCTTATCGTTGAAAGTTTCAGAATATACAATAATCCAATCCTTAGCACGGGAAGTAAAACCTTTATGATTAGAAAGGTGTTTTCTCAATCTCTCATTAAGTTCTTCTAAGCAATGACCAATATAAAATTGATTGAGAGTAGAGGAGTGTAACATATAGCAGAAACACATAGCTAAATATAAAGAAAAAAGCCTCTACATTTCTGTAAAGGCTTTTTAAAGTGAGCGCGACAGGATTCGAACCTGTGACCGTCTGCTTAGAAGGCAGATGCTCTATCCAGCTGAGCTACGCACCCTTCATGTATAAAAAAAGCTTTTTAAACTAAAAAGCTTTTTAAGTCGGGATGGCAGGATTCGAACCTGCGACCTCCTGGTCCCAAACCAGGCGCGATGACCGGACTACGCTACATCCCGAGTATTTTTAAAATCTGTAAAGATTTTTACAAATGCAGAAAAAAATATAAAAAAATAAAAGCCTTATTAGATAAGGCTTTTGTGAGCGCGACAGGATTCGAACCTGTGACCGTCTGCTTAGAAGGCAGATGCTCTATCCAGCTGAGCTACGCACCCATTTTGGTAAAAAAAAGCTTTTTGAACCAAAAAGCTTTTTTTAAGTCGGGATGGCAGGATTCGAACCTGCGACCTCCTGGTCCCAAACCAGGCGCGATGACCGGACTACGCTACATCCCGAATATTTTTTATACTGCGGAGGGTAAGGGATTCGAACCCTTGCGACCCTTGCGAGTCGACAGTTTAGCAAACTGCTCCGTTAACCACTCCGGCAACCCTCCTTATTTTTTAATGATCTTTTGTTCTGCGTTTGCGAGTGCAAATATAGAACGGATTTTTGAATTTACCAAAACTTTTTTGCATTTATTTTTTGTATTTTTGACAAAATAAAAACCTTTAAAACACCTATTGATGCGTAATACATTATATTTCATCGGATTAAGTGCAGTGCTTTTTTCCTGCGGTTCTTCTAAAAATGTTACACCTCAGAAAAAAAACTTACCAGTAAATAAAAATAATACCAGTAATGTTACTGCAAAACCACAAACGCCGTCTGTGCAGACCCCGGTAAAACCGGCTATACAGAAAGACCATGGAGTAGAGTTTTATACAACAAATATTGCTGACATTACTAAAAACGATAATACAGCAAGTTATGGTAGTATTGTAACTGCTAAACCAATGGGTTACCAGATTACAAAAAACTATTTTCCGGCTATAGGACAAAATTTCAGACAGCGCTATCTTATTCTTCACTATACAGCGTTGGATAATGATCGATCCATTACGGCATTAACACAAAGAGGTGTAAGTGCCCATTATTTGGTAAGTGATATCAACGATCAGGAAATCTACCAGATTGTAGACGAAAATAAAAGATCCTATCATGCAGGGGTAAGCAACTGGAGAAAAGACTCTAACCTAAATGATACTTCCATTGGGATTGAAATTGTGAATAGCGGATTTACAACAAATGCTTCAGGTCAGAGGATTTTTGCAGATTTCCCGGATTATCAGATCAGAAAAGTAGCTGCATTAGCTAAAGATATCGTACAACGCTATAATATTCCGCCAACGAATGTTTTGGCACACTCAGATATAGCCCCCGGCAGAAAGCAGGATCCAGGGCCAAAATTCCCGTGGAAAAAACTATATGACGAATACCAGATTGGAATGTGGTATGATGAAGGTATACGTGCAGGGTTCCTTAATCAGTTAGAGACAGGAACTTTTGAATCCGATAAAAATACACCACCATTCATTTATAAAGTACAGAGCCAGCTTCAGTCATTAGGATACCAAGTTGATTTATCCGGGCAATGGGATAATCAGACTAAACTAGTTGTTCAGTCATTCCAGTATCATTTCTGGCCGCAATTAGGAGACGGAGTTCTGGATATGGGAACTTATGCTACTTTATTGGCATTATTGCAAAAGTATCCGTCAAAATAATGGATTGAAAAATATTTCTTAAAAGAAATATTTGATTAATATTTTTCTTAATTCCTGCCCCTGAACATAAGGAGCAGGAATTTTTTTTCGTAATTGATTTATTATAAATGATTTTTTTCTAATCCAATATATTTGGTTTAACTTTAGAGTTTAAAATTTTTGAATAATGAATGATTACAGAATTGAAAGTGATCTGATAGGTGAACTAAAGGTTCCGGTAAATGCATACTATGGAGTACAGACGCAGAGAGCGATAGATAATTTTAAAATTTCCAATGATCACTTATCGGATCATCCGGAGTTTATTAAAGCTTTTGCTTTCGTCAAAAAGGCAGCTGCTCAGACTAATTTTGAATTAGGACTTTTAGATGAGATCATCAATAAAAATATAACAACAGCTTGTGATGAGATTATCGCAGGGAAAATGCATGAAGAGTTTCCAACGGATATGATCCAGGGCGGAGCAGGAACTTCAATGAATATGAACGCTAATGAAGTAATTGCGAACAGAGCTTTGGAACTTATGGGACACCAGAAAGGTGAATACCAGTTCTGTTCTCCAAACGATCATGTAAACCTTTCTCAGTCTACTAACGATGCTTATCCTACTGCAATTCGTATAGCATTATACAACCTGAATAAAACACTTGTAGAGCGTCTGGAATTACTGATTCAATCATTCAGAAAAAAAGCGGATGATCTGAAAGATGTCATTAAAATGGGGCGTACCCAGCTGCAGGATGCAGTGCCTATGACAATGGGGCAGGAGTTTAATGCTTTCGCCAATACTCTTCAGGAGGAAATAGCCCGTTTGAATACGAATGCAGATCTGTTCCTTGAAACCAATATGGGAGCAACAGCAATTGGTACAGGGCTTAATGCGCATCCGGATTATGCTTTGAAATGTACAGAGAATCTGGCTAAGATTTCAGGAGCAGATGTAGTGTTGGCTTCAGACCTTGTAGAGGCAACACCTGATACCGGAGCTTATGTTATTTATTCTTCTGCAATGAAAAGAATGGCTGTGAAGCTTTCCAAAATTTGTAATGACTTAAGATTATTGGCTTCAGGACCGAGAGCTGGTTTTTATGAAATTAATTTACCAAAAATGCAGCCCGGATCCTCTATTATGCCTGGAAAAGTAAATCCGGTAATCCCGGAAGTGGTAAATCAGGTTTGTTTTAAAGTTATTGGGAATGATCTTACTGTAACTTTTGCAGCAGAGGCTGGTCAGTTACAGCTTAATGTTATGGAACCCGTTCTTACGCAATCAATCATGGAGTCTATCCGTTTTCTGAAAAACGCGATGGATACTCTTCGTGAAAAATGTATAGATGGTATTACAGCCAACAAAGAAGTTTGCCTGAATATGGTGAAAAACAGTATTGGTATTGTTACAGCACTTAATCCATATATTGGATATAAAAATAGTACTAAGATTGCTAAAGAAGCCCTTGATACTGGTAAGAGTGTATATGATCTGGTATTAGAGCATGAATTATTAAGCAAAGAAAAACTGGATGAGATTCTGGCACCTGAAAACATGCTGAATCCACATGCAAAATTCTAAAAGAAAATGATATTAACAAATAGAGAGGAGTTTTTTACTCCTCTTTTATTCTAAATATACGCTCTTTTATAAAAATATATAATATGAGAAAAATAGTATCTACACTTTCCTTAGTTTTGTTGATGAATATGATGAACGCACAAGATTTTAAAATACAGACATTAAAAGATAATAAAGGTTATACTTATGAAACGGTAAATAATGATCCGGATCATGTAAGAGTATATACCCTGAAGAACGGTCTGAAGGTATTTCTGGCTAAGAATACAGATGCACCGAGAATTCAAACCTATATTCCTGTACGTACAGGTTCCAATAATGACCCTGCAGACAATACTGGTTTAGCCCATTATTTAGAGCATATGGTGTTTAAGGGAACGTCAAAACTAGGAACTAAAGACTGGACTAAAGAAAAAGCTTTGATTCAGCAGATATCAGATCTTTATGAAGCACACAAAGCAGAAAAAGATCCTGCTAAAAAAAGAGAGATCTATAAAAAAATAGATGCTGTTTCTCAGGAAGCCTCCAAATATGCAATTGCGAACGAGTACGATAAAGCAACATCTTCTATTGGTGCTACCGGTACCAATGCGCATACCTGGTTGGATGAAACTGTTTATAAAAATAACATTCCAAATAACGAGCTGGAGAAGTGGTTTAAAATAGAAAAAGAACGTTTCTCTGAATTAGTGCTTAGATTATTCCATACTGAACTGGAAGCTGTTTACGAAGAATATAACCGTGCACAGGATAATGACGGAAGACTTGTAAACTACGAATTGATGGATGCTTTGTTTCCAAAACATCCAAACGGTCAGCAAACAACTATAGGAACAGCGGAACACCTGAAGAACCCTTCCATGGTAGCGATCAATAAATATTTTGATACTTATTATGTTCCTAACAATATGGCTGTAGTATTGGTAGGAGATTTGGATTTTGATAAAACGATTGCACTCGCAGATAAATACTTCGGAACTTTCCAGTATAAAGAGCTGCCAATGAAGAAAATGGTTTCGGAAGAACCCATGACTAAAATTGTTGAGAAAACAGTGAAAAGTCCTACCACACCAAGATTGCAAATGGCATGGAGAACAGATAGCTATGGATCTAATGAATCCCATCTGGCAGAAATAACAGCACAGATTCTTAGCAATAGTGGGGAAGCAGGACTTTTGGATACCAATGTCAATCAGCAGCAGAAAGCACTGCGTGCAGTTGCTTATAACTCTCCGCTGAAAACCTATGGATACTTTACTATGGTTATTGTCCCTAAAGAAGGGCAAAGCATGCAGGATGCAAAGCAATTATTACTGCAACAGATAGATCTTGTTAAAAAAGGAGAATTTCCGGATTGGATGATTCCGGCAATTATAGAAGACATGAAGCTCTCCAGAATGAGACAGCTGGAAACAGCTGACGGACTTGCAACCAATCTTTATGATACTTATATCAAAGGTAGAAGCTGGGACCAGGAGCTTAATGAGATCAACGAATATTCTAAGATTACAAAGGAAGATATTGTAAAATTTGCCAACGATTTCTTTAAAGATAACTATGTCGTTGTCTACAAAGAAAAAGGTGTAAATGATAAACTTGTCAGAGTAGAGAATCCAGGTATTACACCAATTCAGCTAAATAAAGATGCACAGTCACCTTTCCTTAAAGAAATCATTTCCGAAAAAGTTTCAGATATTACTCCTTTATTTGTGGACTTCAAAAAAGAAATAAAAGAAACCGCAGTTAAAGGTGTAAAACTGAGTTATATTCAGAATAAAACAAATGATATAGCACAGATGAACTATATCTTCAACTTTGGTACTGACAATGATAAGGAGTTGGGATTAGCACTAAGTGTATTGGAATACCTGGGAACAGATAAATATACTCCGGAGCAATTAAAGGCTGAATTCTACAAGATAGGTATCTCTTACAATCTTCAGATTGGCGCAGACAGAATCAATGTTTCACTTTCGGGACCTGAGAAGAATATAGGAAAAGGTCTTGCTTTGGTAAATCACTGGATTCAGAATGTGAAGCCAGATCAGGAGATTTATAACAAGACAGTCAAAACTATACTGGAAGGCCGCGAAATAGCGAAAAAAGACAAAGCCCGTATTATGGCTGCGTTGAGTAACTACGCTAAGTTTGGAAAAGATTCGAGATTCAGGGATGTTATTTCCAAAGAGCGTCTTACAGCTATAAAAGCGGATGAAATCACGAATAAAATAAAATCTCTTGCAAAATACCCGTATGAATTGTTCTTCTATGGTAAAGACCTTGGTGCTTTTGAGAAGGAAGTAAGCGGATATGTACAAAAAGCAAGTCTGAAATATCCTGTGGCTAAAGTATATCCTGAATTGCCAACCGGTGGACAGGTGTATTTTACAAACTACGATATGGTACAAATGGAGATGAGCAAAATTGGACGTGGTGAAGAAATTAAGCCCGCTAATTTTGGGAAAATCAATGTATTCAATGAATACTTTGGTAGAGGTTTGTCATCTATTGTTTTTCAGGAAATCCGTGAATCGCGTTCACTGGCATATTCTGCTTACGTAAATTATGTTTATCCAGATGAACTGAAGAAGCACGATTATGTAACAACTTATATCGGAACACAATCTAATAAGTTGCTACAGGCAGTTTCCGCAATGAATGAGTTGATGGCAGAACTTCCACAAATTCAGGTACAGTTTGATAATGCTAAAGGATCTGCACTAAAACAAATTGCGTCTAACAGAATTACCAAGCGTAATATCTATTTCAACTACCTTAGAATGAAGAAGCTGGGGATTGATTATGATGTTCGTAAAGATATTTATAATGAAGTAAAAGAACTTACTTTACCTCAGTTATCCAATTTCTATAATACAGAAGTTAAGCCTGTTAACTATAATACAGCTATTATTGGTAAGAAAGAAAATCTGGATATGAATGCAATAAATAAACTGGGAACATTCCGGGAAGTAAGCTTAGAAGAAATCTTTGGTTATTAAAAATAAAAATCCGGGAAACTTCCCGGATTTTTTTATTGAAAATTAAACACGACTTTCAGTATTTAAAAACCTCACAGACTATTACAGGCTATGAGGTTTTTTATATCTGTCCGGTTTACTACAAGTTATCATGTACGCTTTACTTTTGAAATGGAGGCTATATGAAGTTGAAATAGTTTAAACATAGGTTTTGCTGCTTTAAAACCTTAATTTTTTCTTAAAATTAGACCCCGTATTTTTTTGAAAATGGCTATATTCGGGACCATAAAAAACGATATGCAAATATACGAAGCGATTTCTGTGGGGCTGTATCTGTTGTTAATGATAGGTATCGGCGTATATTCTTATAAAAAATCAACAAGCAATTCCGAGGAATTTTTAATAGGCGGAAGGAAAATGGGAGCGGCCGTAACAGCGCTTTCGGCCGGAGCAGCCGACATGAGTGGCTGGCTACTGATGGGTGTGCCAGGCGCTATGTATTTATCGGGAATTTCCAGTTCCTGGATTGCAATAGGGCTTACTACCGGAGCATTTCTTAATTATATTATTGTAGCACCGCGGCTGAGAATTTATACCGAAGTTGCTCAGAATGCAATTACATTACCTGTATTTTTTGAAAACAGATTTAAAAATAAAAATCACCTTCTGAAGGTTACTTCTTCCATTTTTATTCTGGTATTTTTCACATTGTATACTTCTGCAGGTATGGTTTCCGGAGGTAAGCTATTTGAATCAGCCTTTGGAATTGACTATACGGTGGGATTATTACTGACCAGTTTGGTAGTTGTCTTATATACATTTTTGGGAGGTTTCCTTGCAGTAAGTCTTACCGACTTTGTACAGGGGACTATTATGGTATTAGCCTTAGTTATCGTGCCTATTGTAGCAATTTCACAAATCGGAAGTATTGGGGAGACTTTTTCCCTTATCAAAGCCAAGGATCCTAAATATTTGGATTTGTTTAGAGGGACAACCACTATCAGCATTGTTTCTCTTTTAGCATGGGGGCTTGGATATTGCGGGCAGCCACATATTCTGGTGCGTTTTATGGCTATAGATAAGCCAAAAGACCTTGTTAAAGCTAGGAGAATAGGAATTACATGGATGATTTTTACTGTTGCCGGAGCATTAGCGATTGGTTTAATCGGGATTGCTTACCTTCAAAAGTTTGATCTTGAAACGATGATGAAGTTTGATGGTTCTAAAACAGAGGCGGAAACTATTTTTATTTATTTCTCCCGTATTCTGTTCCATCCGCTTATTGCAGGATTTCTATTAACAGCAATTCTTGCAGCAGTTATGAGTACTATTTCCTCTCAATTGTTAGTAACATCCAGTTCATTAACTGAAGATATTTATAAAGCTTTCCTGAATAAAAATGCAACGCCAAAACAACTCTTGCTTACCAGCAGGCTTTCAGTTCTGTTAGTGGCTGTGGTAGCTGTACTTTTGTCCCTTAATCCTAAAGATAGTATTCTTAATCTTGTAGGGAATGCATGGGCAGGCTTTGGTTCCGCATTTGGACCTTTAATTCTGTTATCTCTTCTCTGGAAAAAAACAACTTGGCAGGGAGGTCTTGCCGGTATGCTGGTTGGAGGAATTACAGTATTGGCCTGGGTATATATCCAACATCCGTTTAAAGACTGGTATGAAATGATTCCAGGTTTCATATTGTCCTTATTAACCAATCTGGTAGTTTCTACATTAACTTACAAGCCAGATGAGGTTATTGAAAGTGAATTTGAAGAAGTAAATAAAATTATGCAGGAATAATAAATAACTGTAGAATAACATAAAATAACCAGAGGGAAATAGTAATTTTAAGACGAATCCCCCTGGTTATTTTATTTTTGTACCATATTTTTATTATCTCATTTTGAGACAATTTAAAAATTTATTACATTTACATTATTAATAATTATAAAGTAAAAACGATAGCTATGCTGAAGAGAATTATCTTAGCCTCATTGATATCTTTGCTGGCTCCCGGATTACAGGCACAGAATAAACAGGTTCCTGCCTATCTGGATGCATCAAAACCAGTAGAGCAGCGCATTGAAGATGCACTTTCCAGAATGACTCTGGAAGAGAAAGTAGCCATGCTTCATGCGCAGTCCAAATTTAGTTCTCCCGGGGTTCCACGTCTGGGAATACCGGAATTCTGGACTACAGATGGTCCGCACGGCGTACGTCCGGAAGTTTTGTGGGATGAATGGGATCAGGCAGGCTGGAGTAACGACTCTATTGTAGCGTATCCGGCTCTTACAGCATTATCAGCTACATGGAACAAAAAAATGTCATGGAATTATGGTAAAGCTTTGGGTGAAGAAGCCCGCTATCGTAAAAAAGATATTTTATTGGGTCCTGGTGTCAATATTTACAGAACACCGCTTAACGGACGTAATTTTGAATATATGGGAGAGGATCCGTATCTCACTTCCAAGATGGTTGTTCCGTATATCAAAGGAGTACAGTCTAATGGTGTAGCAACCAGTGTAAAGCATTTTGCACTTAATAATCAAGAGGAATTCCGCCATACCAGCAATGTTATTGTGGACGATCGTACTTTATACGAAATATATTTACCGCCATTTAAAGCTGCAGTTCAGGAAGGAGATTCCTGGACAATTATGGGAGCTTATGATAAATATAAGAATCAGTATGCGAGCCAGAATGAATATCTGCTGAACAAAATTCTGAAAGGCGAGTGGGGCTATAAAGGTGTAGTAGTATCCGACTGGGGCGCAGTAAACAATACTGAACAAGCTATTCATAACGGATTGGATATGGAATTCGGCAGCTGGACAAACGGATTGTCGGCTGGTACCAGAAATGCATATGACAACTATTATCTGGCAAAACCTTATCTGGATCTTATAAAATCCGGAAAGGTAGGCACAACAGAGCTGGATGATAAAGTAAGAAGGATTCTGCGTTTGGGCTATAATACAACAATGAATCCTAATAAACCTCTTGGTAATATAGCTTCGGAAGATCATATGGCTGTTGCCAAAGAGATTGGAGAAGAAGGAATTGTATTGCTTCAGAACAATAACAATGTTTTGCCAATAAATACGGATAAAGTCCGAAAGATTGCAGTAATCGGAGAGAATGCAATTAAGATGATGACTGTTGGCGGAGGTTCTTCGTCACTAAAAGTAAAATATGAAACACTTCCTTTAGAAGGTATCAAATCAAGGTTTGGTAAAAAAGCCGATGTGCAGTTTGCACGTGGCTATGTAGGAGATGTCGGTGGAGAATATAATGGTGTGAAGTCTGGTCAGAATCTGAAAGATGACCGTCCGACTTCAGAGTTGCTGAATGAGGCGGTAGCTCTGGCTAAGAAATCAGATGTTGTAATCTTTGTTGGCGGGCTTAATAAAAGTGATTATCAGGATAGTGAGGGACATGACAGAAAAGGATTGGGATTACCATATAATCAGGACCAGCTTATCTCTGCATTGGCAAAAGCCAATAAAAATCTTGCTGTAGTACTGGTTTCCGGTAATGCTGTAGCAATGCCGTGGGTAAAAGAAGTGCCTGCAATTGTTCAGGGATGGTACTTGGGTTCTGAAGCAGGAAATGCTTTGGCTGCTGTATTAGCAGGCGATGCCAATCCTTCAGGAAAATTACCGTTTACTTTCCCTGTAAAGCTGGAAGATAACGCAGCTCATCAGATGGGTGAGTATCCGGGAAACAAAGAAGAACTGGCTGCCGGAAAAGGAAAAGATCAGAAAAATCCAATTAATATCACATACAACGAAGGGATTTTTGTAGGCTATCGTTGGCATGATACTAAAAATATAAAACCATTGTTCAGTTTTGGTCATGGTCTTAGCTATACAACTTTTGAATATGGAAAAGTTAGTGCAGATAAAACTCAGATGGCGCAAGACGGAAAAATTACATTTACAGTAAGTATTAAAAATACTGGAAAAAGAGAAGGTGCCGAGGTAGCACAGCTTTATATAAGTGATCTTAAATCATCTGTGCCACGTCCTGTAAAAGAGCTGAAGGGGTTTGAAAAAATAAATTTAAAACCGGGTGAGCAAAAAGAAGTAAGTTTTACGATTGATAAATCAGCATTAAGTTTCTTTGATGCAGCTACACATCAGTGGGTAGCTGAACCCGGAGAATTTGAAGCATTAGTTGGAGCTTCTTCTTCAGATATTAAAACAAAAGTGAAGTTTACACTTCAGTAATATTAGGTTAATTACAAATAGAAAATGCCGGAGAATTCCGGCATTTCTTATTTTAGTTACAACGAAGATTATTTTACAATTTTCATTTCGTTAATTAACCATTTAGCATCAGCGAATTTATCAATAATGAACAGAATATATTTTGTATCCACCATAATGTTTCTGCTGAATCTAGGGTCGAAGTTAATGTCACTCATTGTTCCTTCCCATTGTCTGTCGAAGTTAAGACCCACAAGGTTTCCGTTAGCATCTAATGCAGGACTTCCGGAGTTACCACCTGTAGTGTGATTAGTTGCTGTAAAGTTTACAGGAACATCACCTGTCTGATCTTTATACATTCCGTAATCTTTCTTGTTGTATAAATCAATAAGCCTTTTAGGAACATCAAATTCATAATCTCCAGGTACATATTTTTCCATTACACCTGCAAGATGAGTTTTGTATCCATAGGTTACAGCATCTCTTGGATTAGAACCTTTTACTACACCATAAGTTACACGAAGTGTAGAATTAGCATCCGGGAAGAATTTCTTATCCTTATCAGTTTCCAGCTGTTGCTTCATATACTTTTTCTGAAGCGCATCTATTTCAGTTTGTAAGGAAGCATATTTAGGCTCTACTTTCTGAGAGTAGGCATCCTTCATAGATAAAGCTAGTTTGTAGAAAGGATCATTCTTAATAGCAGTTGCAAAACCAGCGTCAGCAAATATTTTGTCAATATTCTGATTTGTATAAGTGCCATTTAAAGCTTTACGTCCACTGATTATAGAGTTTTTAGACCAGTCCTCAACTACTGTAAGGTTTTTGGTTACATCACTGAACTGAGCAAATCCTGAAGGTAAAAATTCAGCCGGAGTTTTCTGTGCATATAACGCCAATAATTTTGCTGTTACTTTAGCATCCAATTCTCCTTCATAATCCTTGTAGAAAGAAGTTAAAGTGTTCTTTAGTTTCTTAGTAGATTCCGGAGTTGCCTTTCCGGATTCAACATCCTGAAAATATGTAATGAAATAGTTGGCAAGACGCAATGTCTCTGCATTCCTTGTAACCTCAGTATAGTAAGCATTGTTTAATGCATAAGGAGCTTGCTCGTTATACAATTGGCTAAATTTATCAACAGTTGCTTTAACCTCCTGGTTTTTCTGTGCTAAAGTTTGTTCATAAGCCTGCTTTTTAGCTACTGCATTAGATTTTTTCAAACCTTCCACTTCACCCATCCATTTTTTCCAGTAGTTAGCAACGGATGCATATTTAGATGCATATTTAATGCGGGTTGCATTATCAATACGCATTTTTTCATCAAGAGTCTTCAGCGCAATATCACGTACTGTAATTTTAGCCGGATCTGTATCGTTGATGATCTTTTCTACAGCAATTGAAGGAAGGTATTCAGTTGTTTTTCCCGGGAATCCGAAAACGAATGTGAAATCACCTTCTTTAAGGTCTTTTACAGATACCGGAAGTGAATATTTCGGTGTGTATGGAATGTTATCTTTAGAATATTCTGCAGGTTTATTGTTTTTGTCTGCATAGATACGGAACATAGAAAAATCTCCTGTATGTCTTGGCCATACCCAGTTGTCTGTATCAGAACCAAATTTACCAATAGATTGAGGTGGTGCTCCTACTAAACGGATATCTTTGAAAGTCTCAATGATAAACGCATAATATTTGTTACCATCATACATGGATTTTATAACAACCTTCTGTGAAGGTTCTAATTTAAAGCTTGCTTTTGCAGCCTCTATATTTTTTTCAATTGCAGCTTTTACATCCTTAGCAGCCAGATTTTCTGTTCCCGGAAGAATTTGATTAGTCACCTCTTTAATATCGGTGATGAAATCTACAACCACACCAGGGTTTGGAAGTTCTTCTCCCATATTTTTTGCCCAGAAACCATTACTTAGAAGGTCATTTTGTACAGTAGAATGAGCCTGAATCTGTCCGAAGCCACAGTGGTGATTTGTCAATAACAAACCTTTTGGAGAGATTATTTCAGCAGTACAGCCTCCGTTGAATTGCACTACAGCATCTTTAATACTAGGTTTTTGAGTATTGAAAATATCTTTCGCAGAAATTTTCATGCCCAATTCCTTCATTTCCTTCTCATTTAACTCTGTAGGAATCCACATTCCTCCCGCCTGTTGAGCAAAAGCCGTTACTGCGGGGAGTAAAGCTAGTGCTAATAGGATGTTTTTCTTCATAAACTAAAATTTGCCCCAATTTACGAAGAATATTTAGGATAGACGGACTTTATATTAATTTCTGCAAGTAGGTGAAAATGGCTTGAAATTTGGATTGTAGGCGATAAATTTCACACCTAAAATTAACTAAAAGATGAAAAAAAATGTATTACTATTTGCTGTTACAGCAGGAGCTTTATTAATGTCATGCTCACAAAAGAAGGAGCTAAAACCGGAAAGTGGTGCCGAAGTTACATCAACTGAGATTAAAACAGACTCTATTGCATCTGTAGCTCCAATTACCGATGATGGACACAATGCACAGAATTCTTTAGACTGGGCAGGAACTTATGAAGGAACATTACCATGTGCAGATTGTCCGGGTATTAAAACAACCATTACGCTAAAAGATGATAATACCTATACAATCTCAGAAGAATATCTGGAAAGAAAAACAAAAGCAGAGGATAAAGGAAAATTTGAATGGGATAAAAGCGGTAGCAAAGTATCCTTAATCAGTAAAGATGGTAAGAGACAGTATTTTGTTGGTGAAAATCAACTAATCCATTTGGATATGGACGGAAAAGAAATTACCGGACCTAATAAAGATCTTTATATTCTTAAAAAGAAATAAGGTTTATAGATAACAAAAGAGAACTCCCTGAAATTATTCAGGGAGTTTTTTATACCAGTCTGCAGGGAACATCCAGATCTTCTGTTAGATAATAGCTGCTGCATAAACGATGGTATCCATCAGCTATAATTAATTCATTTTGGCCTCTTACCAACAAGATAGGAGAGAGCTTTTTATTCTTTTCTACTTTCTTCAGGTTTTCTTTTACATGAATATTGGTTTCAGGGAGCAACGCTAGCTTACTTGCCCTTAGTATATCTTTCGATTTTTTCTTTATAGTAGGAGCCTTTTTTAGTTTTGCAACAATTTTCTGTGCTTCATCAGGTACAAAAAGAAGTTCTAAATAATCCTGTGCTGCAGGAAAATCATGTTCTTCCGGTTCTCCCAGCCAGATATCTGCTTTTGGTGTAGTTTTCTTCATTGAAATATGTTTTAGAATTGGTACGAAGTGATTTTTTCATCATCCATCAACTGATGGATGAGGGCCTGATGATGTCTGTTTTTACCAGAAAGTCTCCATGTTGTGGCCAATATACCCTGTCCGTATTGTTGTTTGATAATAGTGAAATTAAGATGGTGCTTTTTAAAAATGTTTTCGCAGTAGATAAAGTCATCTTGTGATGAGGTCGTGATTTTGTATTCCCGGATTTTGTGATGATTGTCGATATAATCCTGAAGATAGGTTAACAAACTAAGAATAGCCATTACCAGCGCAAAGCCTAATAATGCCAGATAAACATAGCCAGAGCCTACACACATCCCTAGTGATGCTGTGGCCCAGATTGTAGTGGCAGTGGTAATTCCTCCAATTTTATTGTCATCTTTGAAGATAACCCCGGCGCCCAGAAATCCAATACCAGTAATAATATTGGCAGCTAACCGATCCGGATTTTCAACGCCTATTTTTATAGAAAGTATAGTAAATAAACAGGATCCGAAGCATACCAGAATAAAGGTACGCAAACCAGCTGATTTATTCCTATACTCCCGTTCAGCACCAATAATAAGTCCAATAATAACGGAAATAATAATAAGTAATAATTCATTCTGTACAGGAAGTTTATCAAATATATCCATAATGCTGAAAATGATAAATAAATGTACAAAAAAACCTGTTACGTTTTTATGATTTTAGTAACAGGCCTTTTAATCTTGTATTTTTTTATTTATGTATCAGAAAGGGGTAGTGTAAAATAAAAAGTACTGCCCTGATTCAGGGAACTAAATACACCGATTTCGCCATGTTGCTTTTCAATAAAATTCTTGGATATTGCCAGTCCCAAACCTGTTCCGCTTTGATGCTCTCCGGGTACCTGAAAATAACGGTCAAATATTTGGCGGTGGTATTTTTCGTCAATTCCTTTTCCGCTATCAGAAATCCCGAACCGTACAAATGCACCTTTCTTTTCTATGAGAATGCGGATGCTTTCTTCGGGGAATGAATGCTTGATGGCATTGCTCAGGAAATTATTAATAACCCATACCGTTTTATCAAAGTCCGCAACTACGCGGTCTTCTTTATCTGTCTTTACCTCTGTGACAACAGAAATATTTTTTTGCTCCGCCAGCATTTCAACATTTTTAACGGCTGTATAAACTAATTCTTCAGGATTACAAGATTCAACATTCAGACGGATATTGCCGCTTTCTACCTGAGAAAGGTTAAGTAACTCACTGGTTATGGTTAACAAACGTTGCCCGTCCTCATCTATACTTTTTAATAATTCCTGCTGTTGCTCATTAAGATTACCGAACTTTTGGTTCCCCAATAGCTGTACGCCCATTTTAATAGCCGCAATTGGTGTTTTCAGTTCATGAGAAATAGTTGCGATGAAATTGGTCTTGGCGAAGTCTAATTCTTTGAAAGGGGTAATGTTGCGAAGGAGAATTACTTTACCAATGTTTTTCTTTTCTTTTTCACCGGTTTTAATGGCGCTGATAGGAATTACATCCTGTTCAAAATAACTCTCTTTGTTATCAGCTACAATTTTTATAGGCTCTTCCGAAGGATTGTCTATATTTTTAAGGAGTTCACGAAGCAAATCATTATTTATAGCAACCTCATGAGCTGTTTTTCCCATCAATTCTTCTTTCTTCAGATTGGTTATTCTTAATGCCTGATCATTGATCATGTAGATGAAATGATTTTCATCCAGACCAATAACAGCATCGTGCATATTGTTAACAAGTGTTTCAATACGCTTTTTATCCATTAATTGTTTGGACAAATTGCTGCTTTCATATTCCTCAAGCTTTTCAGCCATAATATTGAATGAATCTGCAAGATCATTAAATTCTTCACTGCCTTTGAAGTGAACTCTTTCATGATAATTTCTACCGGCAATCTGACGGATACTGGATGTAAGTTGGCGAATAGGTTCGGCAATGGTCTGGGGGAGATTAAAAAGAAGTGTAAAGGCAATCATGAAACATACTGTTCCTAAACTAACAATCCAAAAGGTAGCATTACCAGCTGTAACAATAGCCGTATCACTTTTTCTTTCAATGGCTTTCATATTCAGCGACATGATTTTTGCCAGATCACTTCGGATTTGCTTTTCGCCTGCAATAGTCTTTTCTTCTAAATACTTTTTAAAATGGATATTCAGACTGTGAGTAGCTTCTTTTTCTCCGGGTTCCGAAAGATTCTTATCCTGAAAAGCATTGTTTATTCTGAAGTTTTTTACAGCCTGTGCACTATCTGTATCTATCTTATCCAGTGCCAGCATCATGTTTTTAGCATATTCCAGACTGTTATAATTGGCTGTAAGAATTTTTTCAGTGTCGGATTTTAGTTTATTGATATACAATGCACCAATCACCGAAAGTAAAACAATCAGTAAAAACAGAAGCCCGACTCCTAAAGTGAGTTTTGTTTTAAGTTTCATAGTGCTTAAGATAAAATGATAATATCAATATGTTTTTCGTTCAGTCGGTTCATTAACGTATAAATCCAGCTGTAGCCGGATATGCGTTGCCATAGTTTATGACGGGGTTTCCCTATACATACTGTGGTAATATTATGCTGATTAACGTATTCCAGAATCCCCTGGTGAACACTGCTTTCCTTCATGCGTACAACTTTGGCTCCTAATTCCTGCGCTAAGTTAAAATTATTAATCAGGTAACGTTGCTTATCCAGGGCTATTTTTTCAGGACTTTCTGAAGGTTTCTGTATATAAAGGACAGTCCACGGACTACTGTAGTAACTTGCCAGACGGGCTGTTTTTCGGATAATGGTTTTTGCTACTTTTTCATTACTGCTGATACAGGCTAGAAATTTAACAGGTTTAAAGTTTTCTGTTTTTATTTCGGCTTCTACTTTTTTTTCTACGTGGGTAGCGACTTCTTTCAAAGCCAGTTCTCTGAGCTGAAGAATATGATTGCTCTGAAAGAAATTGGCAAGTGCAGTTTCTATTTTTTCTTTTTTATAGATTTTACCTTCCTTTAGCCGGGTTAGCAGTTCATCAGCCGTAAGGTCTATGTTTACAACTTCATCCGCCAGTGCCAAAACTTTATCAGGAACACGCTCGGATACTTCTATTCCGGTAATATTTTTTACATCTTCATTCAGACTTTCTATGTGCTGAATATTCATTGCACTGATTACGTTGATTCCGTTTTCCAGAATTTCCAGTACATCCTGCCAGCGTTTTTTGTTTTTGGAACCTTCTACATTAGTATGGGCTAATTCATCTACCAAAACTACTTCCGGATGATCGTTAATAATAGCCTGAAGATCCATTTCTTCCAGATATTTCCCTTTATAGAAAATCGACCTTCTTTCAATAGTTGGGATTCCTACAACAAGAGCATCTGTTTCCTCTCTGCCGTGGGTTTCAATAAAGCCCGCTTTTACATCGATACCGTTTCTCAAAAGGGTATGCGCTTCCTGAAGCATGCGGAATGTTTTTCCTACTCCGGCACTCATGCCGATGTATATTTTGAATTTTCCCCGTTTGGACTTCTGGATAAGTTGTAAAAAATGGTCTGCTGATGACATAACCTAAATTTATTGATGTTTTAATGAATTGTAAAATTGTGGAATCGTAAAGTTGTCTTTTTGTGTATTTGTAAAGTTGCAGAATAACAAAAAATCAAAAAAACAACTTTACCATTTCTCACCTCTTTTTGTAGTTGTAATTTTTTAAAACCATACATTAAGACTTGATGTTATAATAAAATTAGCTTTTTTAAAATTATCATTTTTTGCAAAAACAGCATCTTTAGAAGTAAAGCCTCTTGCTTCTGTACGGAACATTACATTTTTGAAAATAGTGTAATCCACATTTACGGAATAACCAAAAGTTTGGAATCCATTGGGTGTGCCGGAATTGATAATTACCCCATTTTTATCATTATAATATTCCAGTCTTCCTGCTACAGCCCAATCCGGATTAAGCTGATATTTTAACAGCAGGTTAGGAGAATACCATATATTATAGGCATCACTACCTTTTACTTTTTGTTCTGCTCCTATATCAAAGCCTGCAATAGCAGAAAATTTATCAGTTAATTGAAAGGTTCCATATAAATCGTGGAAATACCGCATTCTTTTTTCTTCTCTTGATTTATCATTTCCGATAAATGAGCTACTGTTCAGGGTTATTTTCTCTGATGGTTTGTAAGTAACCTGATGTCCGAAAGAAATACTCTGATTACCTTCAGGCTTGGCTATTCTCTGCCATCCGTTTAGTACAAGTCCGCTGAGGTACCATTTTCCGTTGTCAGTAGTATAAGAAAGTCTGACACCCGTTTCAAAATACGGAGAGTTTTCAGCAGCTATACTTCGGGTTAACGTGTAGTTGTCTTTGCCAATTGCGCTTTCCCATCCAATATGCGACGGCATAATCCCTGCATCGATCCATAAATTTTTGTTTTCAGAAATTTTCACCCCAATATTGGCTTCATTGATGTAGCGCAGTGCTCCCTGTTCTGCAACCATATTGTCCTGAGGATAGGTTCCTGCCATTAGTGCTAAGTTGGCTCTTATACGCTTGTCCTGATAAGTTGCTTTTGCAACGGCCAGATTGAGGTTGATCTCATTATGGCGGTTAAAATTGTACAGGAAATTCTGATGTATATGTTGTCTTGGTTCATTGAAATTATAACTGTAAAATACTTCTGCATAGGCAGAGAATGTTATTTTCTTAGCTGTTGAAATACTGTCTGAAGACTGTGCTTTTGCTGAAAAACTCAGTCCCATTGCCACAAGGGCTATCATGCTCTTTTTCATTCGTAGATTTTTTTAATTTGCCGCTTCCTGCAGCTGATGTTTTTGTCAGATGCAATGCCGCTTTTTAGAAGCATTGCAAAAACGTTTCATGATTATTGGTGAGTGCTAAGTTTGTCTAATGCCACGTTCAGTTCTAATACGTTTACTTTAGCTGGTCCCAGAAGGTGAAGAACTGGTGGAGTTGTATTTTGGGTAACAAGATTCTTAACCTCTTCCTCAGAAAGATTACGAACTTTAGCAATTCTTTTTACCTGATAAAGAGCTCCTTCAGGAGAAATATCAGGATCCAATCCGCTGCCACTGGCAGTGATAAGTTCCACAGGAACTTTTGTGTTTTCCATGCCAGGGTTTTCCATTTTCAGCGTATTGAGTCTCTTTTGTACAATATCCAGATACTCTTTATTACTTGGGCCTTTATTGCTTGCGCCACTTCCGTCAGCTTTATAATTTACTGAAGAAGGACGTCCGTGAAAGTATTTTGGTGATTTGAATTCCTGTCCGATATTTCTATAGAATTTTTGACCTTTATAGGTAATAATTTCGGCATTTCCGCCGGTAGGAAGAACTTTTGAACCAGCATATACAAACATAAGATAAATGCCAACGAGTACTGCCATCACAAATGTGAGTTTTACGGCAGGTAGAATATAATTTTTCATTTTTTTAAACTTTAAAAGAATACACTGATGAACAGATCAATAATTTTTATTCCGATGAAAGGAACAATGATTCCTCCTAATCCGTAGATAAGCAGATTTCTTCTCAGAAGAGCACTGGCACCTATTGGTTTGTAAGCCACACCTTTTAGTGCAAGCGGAATAAGAATCGGGATAATTACAGCATTGAATATAATCGCTGATAATATAGCCGATTGCGGACTGTGAAGCTGCATAATATTAAGCTTCTGAAGCGCCGGAATAAAGGTGATAAACAAGGCCGGAATAATCGCGAAATATTTGGCAACATCATTAGCAATACTAAAGGTAGTCAGCGTTCCGCGGGTCATTAGCAATTGTTTTCCAATTTCCACAATTTCAATAAGTTTAGTAGGGTCATTGTCTAGATCCACCATGTTTCCTGCTTCTTTTGCTGCCTGTGTTCCGCTGTTCATTGCTACACCTACATCTGCCTGGGCCAATGCGGGCGCATCATTCGTTCCGTCTCCCATCATCGCAACCAGCTTACCAGATTGCTGCTCTTTTTTGATGTAGTTCATCTTATCCTCAGGTTTAGCTTCGGCAATAAAATCGTCTACTCCTGCTTTTTCAGCAATGTATTTTGCAGTTAAAGGGTTGTCTCCGGTAACCATTACCGTTTTTACACCCATTTTTCTTAGCCGCTGGAAACGTTCCTGAATTCCGGTTTTAATAATGTCCTGTAATTCTATTACACCAATTACTTTTTCATTAAGTGATACCACTAATGGAGTACCTCCATTTTCAGAAATCTTGATTACCGCTTCTTCTGTTTCTTTAGGGAAAATATTTCCTGCTTTCTCTGTCAGTTTTTTTATCGCATCATAAGCTCCCTTTCTGATTCTGGTATCGTCGAAGTCTACACCCGAACTTCTTGTTTCAGCTGTGAAATTTATGTAATGAGGATTGTTTATTTTCAGGTCTTCTGATTTCAGCTGGCTTAGTTCTATGATAGATTTTCCTTCAGGGGTTTCATCTGCAACAGAGCTCAAAGCAGCAGCTTTTACAAAATCATCTTTCGCTACAGCCAGACAAGGGTGAAACTGAGTGGCCTTACGATTTCCTATTGTAATAGTTCCGGTTTTATCCAAAAGTAGTACATCTATATCTCCGGCAGTTTCTACGGCTTTACCACTTTTAGTAATTACATTAGCGCGAAGTGCTCTGTCCATTCCTGCAATTCCGATTGCAGAAAGCAAACCTCCAATTGTAGTGGGGATTAAACAAACGAAGAGGGAAATGAATGCCGCTATAGTAATTGGGGTTTGCGCATAGTCTGCAAAAGGTTTCAGTGTTACAGTAACGATAATAAAAGTAAGGGTAAAGCCCGCCAAAAGTATTGTTAATGCTATTTCATTAGGTGTTTTCTGGCGGGAAGCTCCTTCCACAAGAGCAATCATTTTGTCCAGAAAAGATTCACCAGGTTTAGTTGTAACTTTTACTTTTATTCTGTCAGATAGTACTTTTGTACCTCCGGTTACAGAGCTTTTGTCGCCTCCGGCTTCACGGATAACAGGAGCGCTTTCTCCGGTAATGGCTGACTCATCAATAGTAGCCAACCCTTCAATAATCTCACCATCCATTGGAATCTGATCTCCGGCTTTACATAAGAAGATATCTCCCAATTGCATTTCCGCAGATCTTTTCAATGTGGTTTCTATCTGAAATCCCGGCTGGTTTTTTGTAATAACTTTTGCAGGAGTTTCTTCACGGGTTTTTCGAAGAGAATCGGCCTGTGCTTTGCCTCTGGCTTCAGCGATTGCTTCAGCGAAGTTGGCGAAAAGAACAGTGAAAAATAATATAATAAAAACTAAAAAGTTATAAGCAAAGCTTCCCTGGCTTGTATTTCCTGCAAGGCTGAATAATGATACAATAAGCATAACTACTGTACCAATTTCTACAAGAAACATCACCGGATTTTTAAACATAATTTTCGGATTCAGTTTTACGAAAGATTGTTTCACCGCTTCGTTTACCAAATCTTTTTGAAATAATGTTTGAGATTGATTTTTCATTTTTTTTAATGTTAAAAATGTTCTGTTATTTGGAAAAATATTGAAGCTGTTCTGCGATTGGTCCCAGTGTAAGAGAAGGGAAGAAGGATAGTGCAGCAATTAATATGATGACAGCAAGCGTCATGAATCCAAAAGTTAATGTGTCAGTTTTTAGTGTTCCGGACCCCTCAGGAATGAATTTTTTCTCGGCCAGACATCCTGCAATGGCAATAGGGCCTATAATCGGGATAAATCTTGAAAGAAGAAGGACAATCCCTGTGGAAATATTCCACCATGGTGTATTGTCTCCCAGACCTTCAAAACCTGATCCGTTGTTTGCTGAAGAAGAAGTGAATTCATACAGCATTTCGCTGAAGCCATGGAAGCCCGGATTGTTTAATGTCTTTGTACCAAATTCCGGCAGATAGGCTGTAAGTGCAGTTCCTGCAAGAATAAGAAACGGGTGGAATAATGCTACAATCATAGCGATTTTCATTTCTTTAGCTTCAATCTTTTTACCCAAGAACTCCGGAGTTCTTCCGACCATTAGCCCGCTGATAAATACTGCCAGAATAATGAAGATGAAGTAATTAAGAATTCCAACACCACAACCTCCATAAAAGCAGTTAATCATCATTGCCAGAAGTTCATTCATTCCGGAAAGAGGCATGGTACTGTCGTGCATAGAGTTTACAGATCCGGTAGAGATTACAGTAGTTGCAATGCTCCAGTAACCTGAAGAAGCACTGCCAAAGCGAATTTCTTTGCCCTCCATAGCACCAAGACTGCTATCTGCACCCATCTGAGTAATGAGTGGATTTCCGGAAGTCTCATTGATTACATTAGGAATTGCTAATGCAAGAAAGCCTACAGTCATTACTGTAAATATAATCCGGGATAATTTTTTTCTTTTAAGATAAAAGCCCAATGCAAATACTAACGCAAACGGAATGATCATCTGAGTAGCCATTTCCGTAATATTGGTAACGTAATTAGGATTTTCTAAGGGGTGGGCAGAGTTAGTACCGAAAAAGCCGCCACCATTAGTACCTAGGTGTTTAATAGCAACAAATGCAGCTACAGGACCTCTTGAAACGTCTGATTTTTGTCCTTCAAGCGTTGTAATATGATCTTTTCCTTCGAAAGTCATTGGGCTTCCGTTTGCAGAAAGAATAAATGCTACAATAATGGAAATAGGAATCAGGATCCGGGTCATGGATTTCATGAAATAATCGTAGAAGTTTCCTAATTCTGTAGTTGTTTTTTCTTTGAAAGCTTTAAATAGTACAGCCATAGCCGCCATTCCGGTTGCAGCTGTTACAAACTGAAGAAACATCAGAAAAAGCTGACTGAGATAACTGACCCCGGTTTCACCTGAGTAATGCTGAAGGTTACAGTTAACAAGAAAAGATATTGTTGTATTAAAAGCTAAATCCGGTGACATATTAGGATTGTTGTCCGGATTCAGAGGCAGCCATTGTTGGGTTTGCAGGAGGATGAACCCGATAACAAACCAAATCAGATTAATGGTAAGCATGGCATACATATTTTGCTTCCAGTTCATCTGGCGATTGGGATTTATTCCTGATATTTTGAAAAATAACTTTTCAACAGGATTAAAAACCGGGTCTAAAAAGGTTTTCTCATAACCATATACACGGGCAATATATTTTCCTAAGAAAAGACCTATGATTAAGGTTAGAACAAACATGGCAATAATGCCTAAAATTTCTGTATTCATAATAATTTAAAATTTTTCAGGCTTCATAAGCACATAACAGATGTAAATGAATGCCAGAACGGAAAGGATGAATAAACTCCACATGATATGTTATATTTTATCAAAAAATTGAACTGTTTTATACAAAAGCCAGAACAAAACAATACTGAGTAATAAAAGGACTAAAAGCATCATACTATTCTAATAATTAAGGTTAAGACCACGAGTGCTGCCAGAAACGTCAGTAACCAGGTATAAGAAGACTGGCTGGGCTTCTGACTGGTTTTTTTTAAAGTTGTCATTTTTCATAATTTTTATCTGAACGATATATGCCAAAACCAGTTCCAATTCACTATGAATGTTCTTAAAGTATTGTTGTGTAATGAGTTGTGTGTTTTTCGGACATACTGTTCACAGAGAAAACCTTATCAAAATGATAGGCTCATTATCCAAAATGATAAATAGGGAATAGGTTTGTTAAAATAAGACACCCCATAACTTTCATAAGTTATGGGGTGTCTTATATATAATAATAAATAGAATTCCTTATCTCAATTGGTATTCCTCTAGCTTACGATATAATGTTGCTATACCGATTTCTAAAAGTCGTGCAGCTTCAGCTTTATTACCTTTGGTATATTGTAATACTTTCTGGATGTGTTCTTTTTCAAGAGTCTTAATACTCAATGAATCTGTTTCTGCAGAAGTTTGTTCTGAATATAGAGGAAGGCTGTCGGCATCCAGAATATTGTTATTCATCAGAATAAGACTTCTTTCAACAGTGTTTCTAAGCTCACGAATATTTCCCTGCCAGTTATTTTTCTTTAAGGTTTTATAATAATCTTCGGAAACCTGAACTTTTGAAATCAGATTCATTTTTTTACTGAAGACATCGATAAAGTTTTTGGCCAAAATTTTCAGGTCTTCCTTTCTTTCACGCAATGCCGGCAAATGAATTTCAAAGACATTAAGTCTGAAGTATAAATCTTCTCTGAAATTTCCCTGTTTTACTTCTTCCAAAAGGGTTCTGTTGGTAGCAGCGATAAGACGGAAGTTAGAGGTCGATACTTTCGTTTCTCCCATTTTAATAAATTCTCCAGTCTCCAGTACGCGTAGCAATTTCGCCTGTAGATCCATTGGCATTTCTCCAATCTCATCCAGAAATAATGTGCCGTCATTGGCTTCTTCTACCAATCCCTTTTTGTCTCTTACAGCTCCGGTGAAGGATCCTTGTTTATGTCCGAACAGTTCGCTCTCCAAAATCTCTTTGCTGAAAGCAGAACAGTTGATTGCAACAAAGTTTTTATTGCTTCGGCTTCCTGTTTCATGGATAGCATGGGCAAATACTTCTTTCCCGGTTCCTGTTTCCCCGGTTAGTAATACGGTAGCATCTGTATGGGCAACTCGTTCCGCCAATTTTTTCGCCTGAAGAATAGATTCTGCAGTTCCCAGGATCTGATCCAATCCTTTTAATTTACATACTGGAATTGTATTATGGGATCTGTTATCTTTTGCTTTTTCCAGCGCTCTGTATACAAGAGGAATAATTTTTTCGTTATCATCTCCCTTTACAAGATAATCGTATGCACCGTTTTTCATTGCCTGCACAGCATCAGAAATATTTCCAAAAGCAGTCATCAAAATAACTTCTTTTTCAGGATACTTAGTTTTAATGGCTTTTACCAATTCTACACCAAATGCATCAGGAAGCCGGACATCACTCAGGACAACATCAAAATCGTGCTGCTCCAGCATGGTCATAGCTGATCTTGCAGTCGAAGCTTCTTTTACACTGAATTTTTCCTGAGAAAGAATCATTCCCAGAAGTTTCAGAAGTTTCAGCTCGTCGTCAATGATGAGGATAGTTCCCGGCATATGATAGAATTGAGATGCAAACTTACGTATTATTCGGCATCGAAAAACAGAAGAAGTAATTCAAAATATAAAAAATAGTCAGAAACCTGCTTCTGACTATTTATATTGATTTATTTCTCGGTCAAAATTCTTTTTAATTCCTTAGAATCGATTAATCCGATATAAGGATCAGTTAGAATTAATCTCGTTTTTAAACTTTCTGGTAGACCATTTAATGATTTATCATCATCAATAATAATAACATCATTCGAATTGATATGATGATCTGTAATCCATTTTTCTATCTCTGTTTTTCTGGAGTATTTATGGTTTAAATCTTGATTTATAATAGATATTTTATCAAATTTGATTCCTCTTTTATTAAAGATATGTTTCCATTGGCTGAGGTTAAATCTAAATCTATGGGAAGTTGAAAGGACTAATTCAATATTGGTGTGATCAACTGAATTTAGGGCATCAACAGCCTTATGATTGAATTTATAGAATCCATCATCTTCCATCTCCACTTGTTTATGTGGATTGGCATGAACCATTACACCGTCAATGTCTAAAAAAAGTTTCATATTGAATATTTATAAATCTTTAAGAAAATCATCACTACAATATTTTCTGTTTTTTTCACTATTCATGTCCCAATCTTCATTTATGACTATTATGAAATCGTTGATATTATTATATAAATCACTATAGTTTTTATTCCATGGAATAGTCTCAAAATCGAAATTAGCTAATTTATAAGCAATATATCTGTGATTTCCATCTACAATAAGATTAGTCTTTTGATCTACTTTTATAGGCCCAAATTTAGTGCCATACCCATCTAAAACTCTTCTGTGTATTCTTTCTATTATAGAGTAACACACTTTAGTATGCGTAGTGAAAAAAATATGATTTGTATTTTTAATAAAATCAATTAATCTTTTATGAAAATCGGTATCTAAATTATTTTCCAAATCTTACATTTTTAATTAAAAAAATGTTATCTGTTTGGTAATCAAATTTATAAAAAATATTTTTAAGTACTTAGATATAAAAAAACGCCAGAAAATATTTTCTGGCGTTTTCTATTGATGTTAATTTTAAAAATTCATTCTCTGGATTCTTACTGCATTTAGAATAGCTAACAGCGCTACACCAACATCAGCGAATACCGCCTCCCACATAGTAGCTAAACCTCCTGCTCCAAGAACAAGTACGATAGCTTTTACGGCAAATGCCAGTATAATATTCTGCCATACGATTTTCTTAGTCTCTTTTCCTATTCTGATGGCTGTAGGAATTTTTGAAGGTTGATCATCCTGAATAACAACGTCTGCCGTTTCAATTGTAGCATCGCTGCCTAATCCGCCCATCGCCATTCCGACATCACTTAGGGCAACAACCGGAGCATCGTTTACTCCATCTCCGATGAAGGCAACTGTTTCATTTTGTGCTTTTATGGCTTTTACTTTCTCAACTTTATCTTCAGGTAAAAGATCGCCAAAAGCATTTTCAATTCCTATCTTTTGTGCTACTTCTTTTACTACGGCTGTTTTATCACCACTCAACATAGTTGTTTTTATATTGAGTTTTTTAAGTTCTGTAACAGCTTTTATTGCATCTGGCTTTATCTGGTCCGAAATACTCAGATAACCTGCAAACTGTCCTCCGTAAGCGATAGCGATTAATGTATCGGAAATTGCAGAGTGATTAACCTGATACTGGATATTGAATTTATCCATTAGCTTGAAGTTACCGGCAAGGAAATCTTTTCCGTTGATTGTAGATTTCAATCCGTGTCCCGGAATCTCTTCTGCATTTTCTAATACTACGGAATGGTCTACTTCACCAACATATTCATGTACAGCAGTTGCAATAGGGTGTGTAGATTTACTTTCAATAACATTCAGATATTTCAGAATCTCATCTTTATCAAATCCGTTTTCAATATTTGCAGTTTGTACTTTGAATACACCTTCTGTCATTGTTCCGGTTTTGTCCATTACCACATTCTGAATATTGGCTAATGCATCCAGGAAGTTACTACCTTTAAACAGGATTCCGTTTTTACTTCCGGCACCAATTCCGCCGAAATATCCCAAAGGAATAGAAATAACCAAGGCACAAGGACATGAAATAACCAGGAATATCAATGCGCGGTATAACCAGTCTCTGAATTCATATTGCTGTACAAAGAAGTAAGGTAAAAGACAGATCGCAATAGCCAATACGACAACAATTGGAGTATATACTTTAGCAAATTTCCGGATAAACAATTCTGTTGGTGCTTTTTGAGAAGTGGCATTTTGTACCAGTTCCAGAATTTTGGAAAGTTTACTGTCTTTATATTCTTTCTGAATCAGTACCTGAGAGACCGAATTAAGATTGATCATTCCCGCAAGTACAGCTTCGCCTTTTCTTTTAGTATCTGGTTTACTTTCACCCGTTAGTGCAGCGGTATTAAAAGATGCGCTTTCTGAAATCAGTTCCCCGTCCAATGCCAATTTTTCACCTGGTTTTAGCTGAATAATCTGCCCAACCTGTGCAGTTTCGGCTTTAATAGTCTTAGGAATATTGTTTTCCAGAATCGTAATTTCATCCGGTCTCTGATCCAATAGTCCTTTAATATTCTTTTTGGCTCTCTGTACAGCCATCGTTTGGAATACTTCGCCTACAGAATAGAAAAGCATTACGGCAACGCCTTCAGGATATTCTCCGATAGCAAAAGCACCAAGAGTTGCAATACTCATCAGAAAGAACTCTGAAAAAAAATCGCTGTATCTAATGCTGTTTATTGCATCTTTTAGTACCGGAAGCCCTACCGGAATATATGCTGCTACATATAATACAATTCTTACCCAGCCTTTGAACCATTCAGGTTTTATATAATTGTCCAATGCGATTCCTACCATAAGCAGAACGAAGGAAATCACAGCTGGCAAAAATAACTGGAAGTTTGTTTTCTCGCTATTATCATGAGAATGGTCGTGACCATGATCGTGATCATGTCCATCCCCGTTGTGCTGATGATTGTGTTGTTGCTGCGGTTTTGTGCTGCAGCAGTCGCTATTTGAACTCATAACTTTTAATTTTTATCAAAGATAATGCGGGGAAGCATGCAACCCTATTGCAAAGTTCTATTTTATGCCTAACAGACTGAATAGTTCATCTTTTTTATTCAGCGCTATTGATATTGTTTTTCCATTGATAAGTTCTACCATATTAGCGTTTACACTTCTTATAGCTTCTGTATTCAATATAAATGAACGCTGCACACGAAAGAAACCGGGTAAGGTCAGAATTTCTTCCATGGATTTTAAGGTTGCCTGTGTAGTGTAGGTTGCAGAATCTATTACAATTTTTAGATAGTCACCCTGAGCCTCAACATACAGGATTTCACTCAGCAATATTTTAATGAGTTTGCCTTCAGATTTTATAAATATTCTATCCGGATTGACTTGTTGGATTGAAGGAATCTGCTTTAGAGCGATATAATCTTTGGCTCTGTTAATGGCTTTCAGAAAACGATCAAAACGTACCGGTTTTACAAGGTAGTCTGTGGCTCCGTTATCAAAGCCATCCAGCGCAAAATCACGATGGGCTGTAATAAAAATAATGATGGGTGGATTTGATAGTGATTTTACAAGCTCCATTCCGTTGATTTTAGGCATCTGAACGTCACTGAAAATAATATCTACAGTATTATTCTGAAGATAGATCAGAGCTTCTGTGGGATCTCCAAAGGACTTTGTTAAACTAAGAAATGGAACTTCTTGTACAAAAGTCTCTATAACATCTCTACCAAGTGGTTCATCATCTATAATTATGCAATGTAATTTTTCCATCAGTTTTCTAAAACTATTTTTAAAGTTACTTTAAATCTGTTCCCGGTATTTTCTATTTGTAATTCATGCTGTTCAGGATACAATAACACTAAACGTTTTCGCATATTTTCCAGCCCGATTCCGCCAACAGATTGATCCTGGTTTATTCTTTCTACATCGTTTTCCAATTGGAAATAAAATGTGTTGTTTTCAGTCTTTATATCTAAAAGAATAAATTGTTCTTCTGTACTTTTTAGCCCGTATTTAAAGGCATTTTCTATACAGCTGAACGTGAGCAAAGGTGCTATATATAAATCTGAAGTACAGCCTTCATTAGAAATATTTATCTGAATATTTTTATCCGTAGGATAGCGCATTTTTTCTAACTCAAAATAATTTTTGATAAAGTCTAGTTCTTTATCCAGAGAAACTTTTTCAGTATTTGATTCATATAAAGTGTAGCTCATCATCTCAGAAAGATTAAGAATAACTTCCGGAGTCTGATTGTCTTTTTTTATAGCCAGACTGTATAGATTATTTAGAGTATTAAAAAGAAAATGTGGATTGAGCTGAGCTTTCAGGAAATTCTTTTCCATATTAATATTCTGAATTTCCACTTCCATTTTCTGTTGTTGTAGCTTTAATGTTCTGTTGTACATTCTGAAAATTTCGAAAAGAATTTTGACAAAAAAGAAGGGCGATAAGAGTGAGATGACAATAATAATCTGAGATAAAACTCTTCTGAAAGATAGGGCTTGTGCAAAACTTTGTTCAGCCGCTTTAGAAATAACACCTTTTAGTTCACCTGTAGGTATATCGAATCCAAAATTATTGTAGACCAATGTAGTAAAGTAGGTGATAGCCATCCACAAGTATATACAGAAAGGAATACTAAGAAGTAATAATACAGTGGCCTTTATTTTTCCGCCTTCAAAGATTCTGGGTAAAAGAATATAGAAAAAAGTATAAAAAACTGCCATATTGCAAATCGTCATACGCAGGGTTAGAATCAGGCTATGAAGTGGTGGAATATCATAAGCCAGAATATAGCTAAGCAGTAAAAATGTGGCAAAAAGCAACCACATAATACTATGGAATAAAATTCTTCTTTTTTTAGTATAAAACTGGTCAAAGTCGAATGTGGCAATTTTATCCGAAAAGTAATTATTAGACACTGGTATATTTAGTTTTTTGCATATTTAAAAGCAACTTCAAAGATAGTTTTTTGAAGTTGCTTTTGCAGATTAGTATTATAGAATTCTTATAATGACATTGATGGTGTTGATCAAATTATGACCCAATACAGGAAAAATAAGATTGCCGGAGAACTTTCGCAAAATGCCAACGCTAAGAGAGGAGATTAAAGCAAGGTAAACAATCGTGATAATATCTGTTTTCAGTTGATGTGTATCAGTTAGTACAACACCATGCATCACTGCAAATAAAATAGTTATAATAATAAAGCCCCAGCCAAACTTAATACCTTTGAAATTCCATTGAGGAGGAAAAGCTTTTTCCAAAATCCATAAGAATATCCCTCTGAATAATATTTCTTCACTCAGACCAGGCATGGTCGCCTGAAAGATAAAAGTTTCAGCATCAAAAGAAGCTCCTTTAGGGAATAAGATCAATTTGAATATAATATCGAAAAGAGTAAAGCCTAAAAATACCAGAATACCATATCGCAATTGTTTTTTACTGTTGGTTTTGGTCGTGAATCCAATTGCTTCCTGCTCACTTTTGGACACCGACAATATAAAAGCTAGGGCAATGGAGAGGCTTATAAGTTTAGTAATCCATGCAAACTTTAATCCTATGAATTCCAAATTGATATACTGCCTTCCTAATATCTGAAGATATGAATCTGCAAAGAAGTAAAGCAGAAAGTAGAGTAGGTATTTAGTATTTCTGTTTTTAGATTTTATAAAAGCTGAAATGATAACCGGAAGAAGAATTAAGATCCAGATAAAAGGTGTAAATAATGACATAGTTTTTGATTTTTTTCAAAGGTATTTTTATCCCGTACGGATATCGAAAGCTACCGATG
Source organism: Elizabethkingia bruuniana (assembly GCF_002024805.1). NCBI lineage: Bacteria > Pseudomonadati > Bacteroidota > Flavobacteriia > Flavobacteriales > Weeksellaceae > Elizabethkingia > Elizabethkingia bruuniana. Next base: position 2,493,599 of record NZ_CP014337.1, on the reverse strand, counting down.
AAATCATCTTATTAAACGATAAAAAGAGATTATTAGCAGATTAAGGTTTTTGGTTATAAAGGTGAAGTGTGGTTTCTGTATATTTGAAATAAGAATCATTGGTATGAAAACGAAGTCTGTAAAAATATTTTTGTCTGCAATTATTGTAGTATCTATTGTGAGCAGCTGGGCTCATTACTCTGTGAAGCCAATTGATAATGCTATGTGGCTTATTGGTACCTGGGAGAATAAAACCTCTCGTGGAAGTGTTTATGAATCCTGGAAGAAAATAAACGAAAATGAGTTGGCGGGAAAGAGCTATGCTGTTAAAGGCGCAGATACTATTATATTCGAAATGGTACAGTTAAAGCAAGAAGGGGAAAATTTATATTACATTCCTACAGTAAGAAATCAGAATAATGGTGAACCGGTTAGTTTTAAAGCTTATACCATTACAGACCATAAAATGGTTTTTGGAAATCCAGAACATGATTTTCCACAATCTGTTTCTTATACAAAAGTAAATGCTGATTCACTGGTTGCAGAAATTTCAGGCGTTAAAAACGGAAATGTACGTCACCAGACTTTTCCTATGAGAAGATTAAAATAACAGGTTATTGAATAGTTTCACGACATTCTTTACAAATACCTGTGGCCAGAAACTTTAACTCTTTTACCAGATAGTCATCCGGAAAAGGAACATTGTTAAAGCTTACTTCTTCCAGACAAGTCGTTTGTTTGCACTCTGTACAGTAAAAATGCAGGTGATAGTCATGGTGGATTTCTTCATTACAGTCATCACTACATAAGAGATATTGTGTCGTATTATGCTCCTGAATACCATGAATAAGACCTTTCTTTTCAAAAGTTTTCAGGGTGCGGTATAAAGTACTACGATCAGACTGTACTAGTTTTTCCTCCAAATCGGACAGCGAAAGAGCTTGTGGAGCCTCTAGAAAAGCATCCAGAACCAGCATCCGCATAGAAGTAATGGGAATCTTTTTATTGTCGAGGATATTTTCTATTCTTTGCGTATTCACCGGATTAATAATTAGATTTTTGATGTTATAACAAATTTAAGGATAAATTTTAAATTTTTGTTAAAACAACTATTTTATAATTGATTAATAATCAGTTTTTTATAAATTGTATATAGACAAATAAAAACCTGATTATGGAAAATACTAAAAAAAGACTGCAAGAATACTCTTTTGATAATTATAAGCTGATCTTAAACTTTGAAACTTTCGAGGATGCAGAACAATATGCTCAGGAGCATCAGGGAGATCTTGTAGAAATAGGATTTACAGACGGTGCAGATAATCCGTTATTCGATGATTTTGCGAAGCTAATTGATAACCGTGCTGTATTCAGAGTGAAACTTCCTGCTGAGTATGAAATTTTATATTCTCATGATGAACGTTTTCAGGAGCTGGCGGAAGATATTCTGGAAGCTATGAAACGTAAAGAAAATGATGTAGCTCCGGAAGACTGGCTTGCCGATCAGAATATAGCGCCTGGGGACAGAATTATTATTCTGAGGGATGGTAGTATTAATACTGTAACAACAAGAGAGAGAATTAAATTCCTAATGGCTGGGAAACTTTATGAGATCGCAGTACAACTGCCTAAAAAATAATAAAAAACGCCTCACAGATATTTAAAATCTGTGAGGCGTGAATTTTATAAATGAACGGCTCTTAGCTATTAACAAGATCTAAAAACTGTTGTTCATCCAGAATCGTAATAGTTCCGATATCCTGAGCTTTTTTCAGCTTGCTTCCGGCCTTTTCTCCAACAATCAGATAGTTTAGGTTTTTAGACACAGCAGAAATATTTTTACCACCATGTTTTTCTACCATTTCTTCAGCCTGCTCTCTGGTGAAAAGAGATAATTTTCCGGTAAAAAGAAACGTTTTTCCGTCCAGAACATTGCTGATTACGTCATTGGTATTTTCCCCTTTTTCCAATTGTACACCATAGTTTTTCAGACGTTCTATCATCAAAAGGTTTTCCTGATTCGCAAAGAATTCAGTGATACTTACAGCTATTTTTGCACCGATATCTTCTACCTGGCAAAGCTCTTCTTCTGTCGCATTTTTTAATTCCTCTATTGTTGGGAAGTTTTTCACCAGCTTTTTAGCAACTGTTTCCCCCACATGCTTGATACCTATTCCGTACAATACTTTTTCAAAAGGTATTTCTTTTGATTTTTCCACACCATCCAGAATGTTTTGTGCAGATTTCTCAGCCATACGATCTAATGGAAGTAATTGTTCCTTGGTTAGTGTATAAAGATCAGCCGGATTTTCAATTAACTTTTCACGGTAAAGCTGTTCGATAGTTTCACCACCCAGATTTTCTATATTCAGAGCTTTACGGGAAACATAGTGGATCATTCTGCCAACTACCTGTGGCGGGCAATGCAGTTCGTTAGGACAAAAATGTATTGCCTGATCTTCTATTTTTACAAGCTCAGTCCCACATTCCGGACAGTGCTTTATGTATTCTATTTCTTTACTTTCAGATGTTCTTTTTTCAGTATTGACACCTACAATTTTAGGAATGATTTCACCACCTTTTTCTACATAAACGAAGTCGTTTTCATGAAGATCTAATTTTTTGATAATATCCTCATTATGTAGTGATGCACGTTTTACAGTTGTTCCGGCTAATAGAACCGGACGAAGATTGGCTACAGGGGTAATAGCGCCAGTTCTTCCAACCTGATAAGAAACGCTCAGAAGCTCAGTTTCGACTTTCTCTGCCTTAAACTTATAGGCCATAGCCCAACGTGGTGATTTGGCAGTATAACCAAGTTCACGCTGATGTTTTAGGGAGTTTACCTTTATTACAATACCATCAATTTCAAAAGGCAGGTTATGTCTTTCCTGATCCCAGTAATTGATGAAATTTTTTACATCATCCAAGGTTCTGCATAATTTAGCCTGATCTTCGGAAACCCGGAAGCCCCATTGCTTTGCATTTGCCAATAAATCCCAGTGGGTTTCTGCAGGGAAATTTTCAGCGATATATTGATATAATACTGCAGAAAGTCCACGTTTTCTTACCTCACCGGAATCCTGCATTTTAAGGCTTCCGCTGGCTGTATTTCGTGGATTCATAAAAGGGTCAAGCCCCTCTTCCTCACGCAGTGCATTGAGTTTGTCGAAGTTTTTTCGGGTAAGATAAATTTCTCCACGCATATAGAAATGTTCAGGGAATTCACCTTTTAACTTTAACGGAACATCGGAAATAGTTCTTACATTACTTGTAATTTCATCTCCTTGGAATCCGTCTCCACGGGTTACTGCCTGAATAAGTTTTCCATTTTCATAAAGAATGGAAATAGAAGCACCATCATATTTTAGTTCTGCAACAAACTCTACAGGCTCATCAATGGTTTTTATTATCCGTTTCTCCCAATCTTCCAGATCATTGAAGTCATAGGAATTATCCAGTGAGTACATTCTGAACTGGTGTTGTACAGTGGGAAAGTTTTTGGTAACCCCGCCGCCAACTCGTAAAGTAGGTGAGTTAGGATCATTGAATTCAGGATACTGAGCTTCCAGATCCTGAAGTTCCTTCAGTTTTGCGTCGAATTCAAAATCCGAGATAGAAGGTTCATCCAGAATATAGTAATTGTAATTATGCTGATGAAGCTCCTCTCTTAGCTCTTCTATCTTTTGTTGAATGTTTTCGGACATAGGGTCAATAAATGTTTTTACAAAAATAAACAATCTGTTATTTTAATCATATTGTAAACTGTAAAAAGAAATTTTCTAAAAGGCATTTAATTTGATTTGGAACCCAATATTGTCTTTGAATGCCGGCATCTGATAGTAACCTAATCTGTAAGAAAAACCTACACCAAATTTACTACCCAGAAATCTGTTCCATATAATCCCCACTTCCTGATAGTTGTGATCCAGTACCCGAAAATTAAACTGATGGTCTGCACTATTTTTGAAATTACCTACTACAGTTTGGTATTCCAGTTCTATATTGGAATAAGCTTTTCCAAGAGTTCTGAATCTGAATGGCAGAGATTGAGAAATCTGAAAACCAACAAATTTGTCTGCATAGAATGTTCCAGCTGGCATAGTTACGAATCCTAAATTGGAAGGTTTGTTTATTTTTGATGCCCAGTTACTGCTAAAATCTCCTGTTTGTCCGGTAATCTCAAAGTTTTTCCATATCGGTGCTGTTCCGGAAGAAAAGCCACCAAAAACTTTAATATTGGTATAGCCTAATTTAGTTCCGAACTGATGGATAGCTAAGGCATCTAATCTGTGATAATTAAGATCTCCGTCGAATATTTTACTTCCTTTTTCATAGTTTACAAAGAAATAAGGATAATGCTTTTCGTAGGTAAGCTTTCCACCAGGTGTCATCAAATTTTTATCATTCGGTGCATATTTCAAGGATAGAGTAGTGCTGACATTTTTAAAGCTGTTACCCATATTCTGATACTGATAGTCGAATTGAGCATTTTGATTTTCATGGTTAACACTGATTTTAGCACTTAGTGTATTGGACAGGTCGTATAAAAAAGAAGCACCCCATTTCTGACTCCGGTAAAAGTTTGCATTGTGCATATCAACAAGAATATCTTTTAGCCTCATTGGATTGTCCCAGAATGTGGTATTGATTCGCCCAGCAGGGAATACGTCATCAAGATAATCTACGCGGAAAACCGATGTTCTTTTATCTGAAAGCTTCATATCCAGACCTGCACCATACTTCCAGCGATGGTCTTTGAATCCATAGCCGAAATAAGCATCAGGAGAGAACGTTTTACTGAACTTTTCATTCAGTTTGACACTGGCTCCCAGTCTTATGCCCTGATATTTATCGTAATTAATAATTTTAGTCAGGTCAAAATCTAACATTTTATAACGTAGATTTCCTTTCATCAGATTGGTGAAAAGACTTACTTTTTTATCGAAATCATATTTTTGAACAAGGCTGTCTATTTTTACATAGGTGCCTTTTTCTCTTTCTGTAAGGCTGTCTGTTCTGTACTCCTGCAGGAGCTTTCCATCGGAATTTTTAACAGTCATGGTGTACCCCCGGAAATCTTCAGCTTTTTGTTCTTTATTGATTTCAAAACCAAAGAACTGATTTTTAATAAACAGATAGTTGCCAAACCTCTTTCTTTTTAGTTTAGGTTTTTCGGAGGTCTTAGCGCTGTCTTGTACCTTTCCGGTAGTAAAACTTTGGTCACCCATTTTTATTTTCAGGTTTTCGTAATCCAGAAACCATTTGTTGTTGATTGGTTTCCATACAGAAACTACGTTCCCCTCATTTGTCTTTTTACTATTGCTTTCTATTTTCTTTAAAGCATAATTTTCAGCATCTACATAGATGAAACCATTATATTTTCGTGGATTCTGCCTTAGTTTATTGTTGATCTCCTTGAATTTAATTACATAGGTTTTCCTATTGTCTATAGTAGTTGTATCCGATATATAATAGTTGTAAATAGTTCTGCTTTCAGGTCTTATCTGTCTGGGGATTTTGTTGAGGTTTGAAATATTCAGTGCCAATGCTTCATAAATAGGATTAGGAAAGCCGGACATTCTGTTGTCCAGTATATTTGTTTTTTCTCCGTATTTTTTAGAAAAAAGATATTCTGAAACCTTTTCCCAAAGAAAATATTGATTGTGGGTTACAGTACTTACCAAATCCTCCTCGGCTAGTGAATCTTTCTTTTTCGTTTCCGGGGTTTTCAGATTTCTGTTCTGAATTTTACCGATAGAGTCTTTTCTTTTAGAAATAAAATCCTGATAAGCACTAATAGAGTCTTTATCAAAGTCAATAGATATTTTGCTGTAAGATTTGAAATTGTAAGAGTCTAATGACTGCGGACTGTTTTCTTTGTAGCGCTTTAAAAGCTCATCAAGAATTTTTAAGGCACGCGGATCGCTTTTATCAGCGATAGTGACCCGATTGATACTCTTTGTTTTTTCGGAAGTTGGTTTCAGGGAAACAAGCATTTCCTTGCTTACTGCAGCCTCTTCGTCTTCAAAGTCATTAGCCAGAATATCGACTTTCTTGCATTTGGTTTTAAATGATAAAATACCGTTTTGGTCGGTTTTTCCAAGTAAATTGTCATCACAGTAAACAGAAGCGTCCGGAACGGGTTTTCTATTGTCAGCATTAATAACTTTTAGTTGAGTCTGACTAAAATAAAAGCTTATAAAGAAGAGAAATAGAATGGATAAAGCTTGTTTCATATATTGTTTTTATATAAGACAAAGCTATGTGTAAGAAAGTTACAGAAAACACAAATAAAATTTAAATTTTTGTTAAAGTAAATGTGTTGGAATGCTTATTAATAAGGTGTTTAGGCCGGAATATATTATTTGTCCCTTATTTGGGAAATTTTTAAAACTTCGGGTTTTTCTGAATTTTCTGAAACAGATCCATTTTTGGCAAATTCTGCCCAAATAGCTCGTATTTTCTTTCCGACTTTATTGATTTCCGCCCATGGAATACCTTTTAATAGTTCTGCATGTTTCCATGCTTCTTCATTACCAAACAACAATGGAAGATCTAAACAGTGAGCCGCTCCTATTTTATTGCTTTCCAGTTTTGAGAAAATCCGGAATAAATATACATTTCCTCCAGCCTTTGCATAGGATGAAGCAAATTCAGCCGCTGGTTTTCCGTATATCTTTTCAGTGGTCAGACGTATCGTTTTATCCAGTATTTTCTTTCCGAAGCCCTTCTCTGTATATTTTTGCAGTGCTCCTGAAGTTCTTAAGTAGAATGCAGTCTCTTCATCATTCAGCCCAATAAGGACATCATATTTTGCAGCATGATCCTTCCATAATTTTCGAATTTTATTTTCTGGTGCCATAGGCGGAAAACCATATTGCAGACCGAATGGCATAGCTGCTTTTAAACCATATTTTAAAAGGGAAGGACGAAACTTTGAATATTCGTCTACCATTTTCATAAAATCTGCATCCTCTTTGATAGGGCTTGTTTTCAACGAAAATTCTTCTGACATTTTTTGTCTTTTCTCACGAAGTCCTAAGGGTGCACTTTGGATAATAGCTCTCTTGAATAAACCTTCGGCACCTTCGGCAATCATAAGATGGGTAACAGCATCACCTCCGGAAGACTGTCCTAACAGAGTAATATTTTCAGGATTTCCCCCAAATTCTGAAATGTTTGCCTTAATCCATTTTAATGCTTCTATGATATCAAATAATCCCAGATTAGCAGGTCTTTCATCATAACCCCCTAAAAATCCAAATAGGCCTAAGCGATAAGAGACTGAGACAACAATAATGCGCTGTTCTTTTACCCAGACTGAAGGATCTGAAGTGGGAAGGCTCCCACATCCTATCTCATAAGATCCGCCATGAATCCAGATAATGACAGGGAGTTTTTCCTCTGGTGAAATGTCTTTTGGAAAAGTAATGGAAAGATATTGTGGAGATTCTTCAACCAGAAAATCTTCAACATGCGTAGGTTCAATCAGTCTTTCCAGCATTGCGCTTTGGTATTGGGGGCAGACAGGTGTCAGTACAGGTATATCAGCTAATGCTTCGGTAATGCTTACGGGTACTGGCAGCTGATAGCGTTCTGATTTGGCATAACGAATATTTTTGGCTTTAAAAACTCCATTTACTTCCTGAATTTTAATCTTTTCTGAACCAATACTGAAAGTGTAATCTTCCAAAAGCATAAATACTGTGTTTTTTGACGACTAAAAATACGGACAAATTTCAAATAAACAGCGATAGTAAAAGAAACTAATTCGTATTGTATATGCTTATATTTGCGGCCATGAAAAAAATAATAGCACTATTATTATTTCCTGTTTTATTGTCTGCACAGACAGTAGCAAGAGTAGTAGGGATTAAGGATGGGGATACTGTTGTGGTTCTTTTAAAAGGTAATGTACAGAAAACATTAAGACTGGCAGAGGTAGATTGTCCGGAAAGCAGGCAGCCTTTTGGTAAAAATGCCAAAAAATTTACTTCTTCAGAAATTTTTGGAAAAAGCATTACTTATGTAGAAACTGATACGGACCGTTATGGAAGGTCAATAGCTAAAGTATATTATGACAATGGAAAATATCTTTCTGCAGAACTTATCAAAGCCGGATTGGGCTGGTGGTACTTTAATTATTCAAAGGATAAATCTTTGGGTGATTTACAGGAGGTCGCTAAGAATCAGAAGTTAGGGTTGTGGCAGGATGTTCATGCAATAGCGCCGTGGGAATACAGAAAGCAACAAAGAAATAAGATAAAGCAAAGAAATAACGGTTTCGGAGGTTAAGGATTTAATAGATGCTAATGGTTTGACTGAAATTTTATAAAACACTTAAGGAAAAAGTTATTCATTATAATAATAGTTCACATTAGAAGACTTTAGTTTTTTGAAAATCTTTGATTTTTATCTTTAGTGAACCTAGTTATATGTATTAATAGTTGGAATCTCAAGTAACTTAAGTGTTGAGATTTAAACAATTTGAAACATTAGTCTCTGATGCTTTTTGTAAATTTGTATACACAGATAAAAAATAACATAATGGATCTAAAGGGAAAAAACGCCATTGTAACCGGTGGTGGAAAAGGATTAGGTAAGGCAGTTGCTTTAGCGCTGGCTAATGAAGGAGCAAACGTTGCAATTACCGGAAGAAATGAAGAAAATTTAAAGAACACAGTAGCCGAATTGGAGCAGCTGGGTGTGAAATCGGCTTATGCAGTATTCAATGTAGATCAGGAAGCTGAGGTACAAAAAGGTATTGCAGATCTTGCAGGTAAGTTAGGAAGTGTAGATATCCTGATAAACAATGCCGGAATCGGAAATATGGGAAAACTGGAAGATATGTCTTCTGATGTATGGGAGCAGGTAATTAAAACCAACCTTTTTGGTGTGTATTATGCTTCAAAGGCGGTATATCCGTTTATGAAAGAAAATGGCCAGGGAGATATTGTAAATGTTGCTTCTACAGCTGGATTGAAAGGTGGCGGCGGAATGTCGGCTTATGCAGCTTCTAAAGCAGCGGTAATATCACTTTCTCAGTCAATGATGGCAGAATGGAGAAAACAAAATATCCGTGTGATTACGCTTACGCCAAGTACAATAGCATCGGATATGAGTATTGGAGCAGGCTTAACAGATGGTAACCCTGATAAAGTATTACAGCCGGAAGACTTTGCAGAGTGGGTTAGAGATATCCTGAAAATGAACAGAAGAGCGCTAATTGCTAATGGTTCTATTTTCTCTACAAATCCTTAGTAAATAAGTTTTACAAAATAAAAAAGCTACCTATTCAGGTAGCTTTTTTTATGTATAAACGATGTTGTTATAACTGTTGTGCTTTCTCAAAAGCTTTTTCCAGTCCGTCTAGGTTTTTACCTCCGGCTGTAGCAAATGCAGGAGCACCACCACCGCCGCCTTGGATTTCTTTAGCAAGATCTTTAATTAAAGCTCCGGCCTGGTAAGTCTGAGTAAGATCATCAGAAACTCCGATTGTAATCATTGGTTTATCACCAGCATTAGATAAGATAATCGTTAATGATCCCGGAATCTCTTTTTTCAATTGGAAAACAATATCCTTAACAGAACCAGCATCCATTGAAGTTTTCTTTACCAATAGCTTTTTATCACCTTTATCCTGATATTCATTTTTCCATTGTAAAGCTTCTTGTTTCGCTTTTTCAGCTTTAAAGCTTTCAATTTCTGATTTTAAAGATTGGTTTTCTTCTACCAGTTTCTGAACAGATCTTAAAACATCTTTGGACTTGAGGAACTGTGCTATTTCCTGGTAGTTCTTTTCTAATGTTTCGAAATATTCTCTAGCTTTAGATCCGGTGATTGCTTCAATTCTACGGATTCCGGCCGCAGCAGAACCTTCAGATTCTATTTTGAAAAGTCCTATTTCTCCGGTATTCTTTACGTGTGTTCCTCCACATAATTCTTTGGATGTTCCAAATTCTATCATGCGGACATTGTCACCGTATTTCTCACCAAATAAAGCCATAGCACCTTTGTCCATAGCCTCCTGAATCGGAATATTTCTGTATTCCTGAAGTGCTATATTTTTTCTGATCTTTTCATTTACCTGTTGCTCTACAGCAGCCCATTCTTCTTCTGTCATTTTGCTGAAATGCGAGAAGTCGAAACGTAAATAATCTGGTCCTACAAATGAACCTTTTTGCTCTACGTGAGTTCCTAATACACTTCTTAAAGCTTCGTGTAAAAGGTGAGTAGCAGAGTGATTATTTTCTGTATCCTTTCTTTTGGAAACATCAACTTTTGCTGTAAAAGTGGCTTTTACATCCTGTGGTAGAGTAGGGATTAAAGAGATATTAAGGTTATTCTCTTTTTTTGTATCCAGAATTTCAATACTCTCTGTAGCATTTTCTAAGATTCCTTTATCTCCAACCTGGCCACCTCCTTCTGCATAGAAAGGAGTTTCGTCCAGTACGATCTGGTAAAACTCACCGTCTTTATTTTCAATCTTTCTGTAACGGGTAATTTTCACTTCGTTTTCAGTAAGATCATAACCTACAAAGTTTTCAGGTTTTTCTTCCAAAATAACCCAGTCATAAGTTTTAGAAGCAGAAGATTGTTTTGAACGTTGCTTTTGCTTGTTCATTTCCTCTTCAAAACCAGCTTCGTCTATGCTTAATCCTTTTTCTTCAGCAATGATACGGGAAAGGTCAGCCGGGAATCCAAAAGTATCGTATAGTTCGAATACTTGCTCGCCCGGAAGGTTTTTCTCGTTATTTTTTATAGTAGCCTGGATAATTGCATCCAGTCTTACCAATCCGTGTTCAATCGTTTTCAGGAATGAATTTTCTTCCTCCTTAATTACTTCGGTAACCAGTTTCTCTTGTTTTACAATTTCCGGGAAGAAAGAACCCATCTGATCCTTTAGAACAGCAACAAGCTTGTAAAGGAAAGCTTCTTTCATGTCCAGGAATCTGTATGCATATGAAATGGCACGTCTTAGGATTCTGCGGATAACATATCCGGCACCACCATTGGAAGGTAATTGTCCATCGGCAATAGCAAATGCTACAGCACGGATATGATCTACTACTACACGAATAGCAATATCTTTTTCATCTTCCAGAATACCTGTATACTTTTTACCTGAAATTTCTTCTACTTTAGAGATTAGTGGTGTGAATACATCTGTATCGTAGTTAGATTCTTTTCCTTGTAATGCCATACAAAGACGCTCGAAGCCCATACCAGTATCTACATTCTGTTTTGGAAGTTTTTCCAGAGATTTATCTGCTTTTCTCAGGAATTCCATAAATACAAGATTCCATACTTCAACGACTTGTGGATGATCCTGGTTTACTAATTCTCTTCCCGATACTTTTGCTTTCTCTTCAGCGCTACGAATATCTACATGAATTTCAGAACATGGTCCGCATGGTCCGGTATCACCCATTTCCCAGAAGTTATCTTTTTTGTTACCATTGATAATTCTGGATTCATCAACATATTCTTTCCAGTAATTATAGGCATCCTGATCTCTTTCGAGATTCTCTGAAGCATCACCTTCGAATATGGTTACATACAAATCGTCTTTAGAAATCTTATATACTTCTGTAAGAAGCTCCCACGCCCAGGCTATTGCTTCTTTTTTGAAATAGTCACCGAAAGACCAGTTACCCAGCATTTCGAACATTGTGTGATGGTAGGTATCGCGGCCTACATCGTCCAGGTCATTGTGTTTTCCGGAAACACGAAGACATTTTTGTGTGTCGGCAATTCTGAGACTTGAAGGCTCTTTGTAGCCTAAGAAAAAATCTTTGAATTGCGTCATCCCCGAATTGGAAAACATCAGTGTAGGATCATCCTTTAGCACAATTGGTGCGGACGGAACGATCTGGTGTCCTTTTTCTTTAAAGAAATCTAAGAACCTTTGGCGTATTTCTTGTGAAGTCATATGAAAATTTGATGTGCAAAAATAATGATTTTAAAAGAAAGTGATGTACTGTATATGATGATATAAAAAACTAATATCAATAAAGTGTTAAATAAACAGAATGATATACTGTTTCAGGCAAATAAAAAAAGGAACTTTCTCCTTTATTTTCGGGGAAAGTTCCTTTTGAATATGATCTGAATTTATGCTGATATAATATCAGTCAGAATGGATTTACCAGTCTCTTTTCTTCAGGATATAGTAAGAACCATAAACGAATAATATACACCAGAAAATACATGCAATAACACTTTCGGTAGGATATTCAAATTTATACGGAACACCAAATATTTTCATGGCTTTTAGTCTCATTACCGGATTAGGAATCAGTTGAGACATACTTTCCAACGGAAGGATTTTTGAAATGAAAAATGAATCATGCATTACAGTTGCTGCCTGCTCATTATTCAATCCTCTGAATTTGGAATAGCTCTCAATACCACCAAAAATAGCTTCAGCAATCCACCACATAAAAGATGCAAGCAATACAAAGATGGATTTTCTTAAAAGAATAGACAGGAACATGAGGAAACTAAAGAACGTAAACAATTTCAGGAAATAGTGACCTATGAAAAATATTTCTTTGAAAATTAATTCAGATTGTGTCGATTCTGAATAGGAAAGACCTATTGCCAGAGTAATACCAAAAACAATAAGAGTGGAGATAAAAGTGAATATAAAAATTGTAAGCAGTTTGGAGCCTATAAATTCCTCTCTGCTGAGCCCGTCAATGGTGTTTTGTTTAAACATTCGGTTTGTGAATTCCTGACAAATAGAAAAAACAATAATAAGCCCAAGGAATATTTTCAGAAGGGCAACAATCCAGGTTGTGAAATTCCAAATTTCCGGAAAATTATAAATTCCCTGATCTTTTAAATTGATCTGAAAGCCTTCTGAAAATTTTATATCGATAAGTCCGATAAACAGCAGGGCTATTAATATAATGAAATATAAGGTTGTAAATACTTTGAATGGCCTGTAAGTAAGGTTTTTATAGTATTCTATTGCGATTAATCTTTTCATCGTGGTTATTTTTTTACAAGTTCAAGGAATTGAGCTTCAAGAGATTGTTTCTTTTTGGCTAGGTGAGAAAGGTAGATACCTTTTTCAGAGATTTTTCTGTTAAGCTCTGAAGCCGATAAATCTTCATGGATATTGGCAATGATAATCTCTCCGTTCTGTTTTAAATCCGAAAACAGGTTAAGTTCTTCAAGTATTTTAAGAAGTAAATCATTATTGTCTGCTCTCAGTTCAAAGTAACCTTTGGAGTTGGTCATACCATCAACACTGCCACTGTATATTGCATTTCCTTCTTTTAGTACAATAACATGACTGCATATTTTTTCGATCTCATCCAGAAGGTGGCTTGCGATAATAATGGTGATACCTTGTTTGGCTATATCAGAAATGATGTTCCGGATCTGAATTATCCCTTCAGGATCCAGTCCGTTTGTTGGTTCATCCAGAATTAAAACTTGTGGATTGTTCAATAATGCAGAGGCTATTGCCAGACGCTGTTTCATTCCCAGAGAAAAAGTTCTGAAAGGATCATCTTTTCTTTCGAGAAGACCAACTGTAGAAAGTACTTTATCTATTTCCGAATAAGGAGTTCCTTTAATTTCAGCAACAATTTTCAGGTTTTTAGCAGCACTCAGGTAAGGATAGAAATTAGGTTGCTCAATAATGGCTCCTATCTTTTTTAAAGTTTCTGTGGTTGTTCCTTTTTTGCCAAACCAGTACCATTCGCCGGAAGTTGGATTAATAGTTGTGAGAAGCATTCCGAATGTTGTTGATTTTCCACTTCCATTGGGGCCAAGAAGTCCATAGACATTTCCTTGTTCAACATCGAACGAAATATTGTTTACAACCGTTCTTTTAAATTTCTTTGTAAGATTCCTGACGGATAAAACTTTTTCCATTTTTAGTTTTATTTAATAGTAGTTAAAAAAACATAAATGTTACAATCGGGGAGAATTCTAATGAAATAGTTGTATCTTGAATTAAAATTTCAAAACGGATGAAACTAGCAGAACTTACAAATGATCTTACAATTTCTAAGGAGAGTATAAAACAGTTTATACAGGATTTTGATCTGGGAGTAGAGGATGTAATGGATGGACAGCTGAATCTTAAAGATAACTTTGTACAGTTTGCAGAAGAGAATGCAGATTTTCTAAAGAAATATGCTGAAGATATTCGCGCTGAGAAAACATCTGAGGAGATTGCACAACGTATCAAGAAGCCTGTAGAACAGGTAGATGAAGTCTTAAAAAAAGAATGTCCAAACTTGTTTGAGGCCAACGGTTATAAAACGAGTGTTTCCAGTTATGGTATAGACAACAAGCTGGGCGGAGATTATAACTTTATCTATAATTATTTTGGAAAACAAACACCGCTTACACAGCATAACTTTATAGGATACAGAGATCTGTTTTTTTATGTTACGGATATTATAGAACCTTTTATTAATCCAAATCAGCTGGAAAATTGGGGAATTGCAAAACCTGCAGGTATTATACTGTATGGCCCTCCCGGTAGCGGTAAAATTTTCTGGGCTAAGAAAATAGCAGAAATGATAGGCTATGACTTTGTAGAAGTAAGAAACGACTATCTTTCGGTGCGTTATAATGACGGTAAAATGAGAAAGTTTAAAGATTTTCTCTTTGGTAAAATGAAAAAGCCCAAGACATTACTGTTTATGGAGCATTTTGAAGATGTAGCATTGGAAAAAACAGCTGATGTTGTATTAACACCAGAGGCATTGGAAGTTAAGAGTGCCATTTTGCACGCTATACAGAATAATCTGAAAGATGAAGCTTTATTTGTAGGTTCTACAGATGCTCTTGTCGGATTCGATGAAGAAATACTGGCGCCGGGTAGATTTGATCTGCTCATTCCTGTTTTTCCACCCAATGAAGATGAGAGAGCACAGTTAATTCTGTATCATATGATGAAAGATTTGGTAGAAAGTTCTCCGCTTCTGAAAATTCTGAGAGATAATAAAGCTGATAAAAAGCCTTTCTGGGAAGAAACTGCGGAGAAAATGAAGCTATTCTCTAATACCATGATGATTGATTTTACTCAGGGAATAAAGAAAAGGCTGCATTCTGAATATATGCGCCTGCAGGGACAGAATGTTATGATTTCTGAAAAGATTATTAATGCCGCTTTAAGCGAGTCTTTAGCAAAACTTACTCCTGAGTATCTGAATCAGTGCGCTGTTTTTATCTCGGAGTTTAATCAGAATCTTTCTACGGAATT
This sequence comes from Elizabethkingia bruuniana, assembly GCF_002024805.1. Taxonomy (NCBI): domain Bacteria; kingdom Pseudomonadati; phylum Bacteroidota; class Flavobacteriia; order Flavobacteriales; family Weeksellaceae; genus Elizabethkingia; species Elizabethkingia bruuniana. The sequence goes on along the minus strand of NZ_CP014337.1, from coordinate 2,478,385 downwards.
CCCGTTACGTATACAGAAACTAAGTGAAGAATTGGATCATTATCGTATTAAAGAAGAGCCTATACGGAAAATAGGATTTAATCAGGATGATGAAGACTAATATAAAACCAACTGAAGAAAAATATTGCCTGAATTAATCAGGCAATAAATTTTTTCTCAAAGCCTAGGTGCTTTTTTTTCATTTGTGAGTTTGAGATTTGAGAAAGGTTTTATTCTTGAAGTCAAAAACCTCAACAAAAGTATGGCTTTTTTTGATGGCTGGAAATGAATTTAGGTTAAAAAATCCGCCTTCTGATCCTGCTTAAAGCCTGTGGAGTCACTCCGATATAAGATGCAATATACTTTAACGGAATTCTTTTTATGACTTCCGGATTTTGTTTGAACAGGCTTTCATATCTTTCCTGCGGAGATTTGGTCAGTAAAGAAAATTCCCTGTCAGACCTTTCTACATAAGCTTGCTCATTCAGTATGCGTCCGATTTTGTCCCATTTTGCAGATTGCTGATAGAGATCCTGAACATCATGCCACGATATTCTTAAAAGGCTGGTGTCTTCCAGTGCTTGTAATGAATATCTACACGGAGTCTGAGTGATGAAAGAATCATATGCAGAAACAAAGTCCTGTTCGAAAGCAAAATAGAAAGTAGCCTCGGCTTCACCTCTTTCAATAAAACGTCTGACAATACCTTTTTCAATGTAGTAGGCATAACGCTCTATACTTCCTTTAGGCGTTATAATGTCTCCTTTCTTATAATCTTTACTGGATATTTTCTGTAGGTAGTAATTAAATTCAGCATCAGTTAGCTCGATAATATTATCAAACAATTCTCGTATTTTTTCCATCAAATCTGTTGTGTGTTTGTTTAAAAAATGTGTTTTTATTTATTTGTATTTGTGTGTTGAATAGATGTCAGATGTCTACTATAGTAGTAAATATAGCGGTTTTTTTGAAAAATCAGAATTATTTGTTAAATATTAAATTATTCTTAGCATTCGTTGTCGAAGTTTTATCTTTGCGGAATGATAAATAATGAGCAAACAAAAGATGTGCTAAAACGCATCGATGATCTATATAAATATCTACAGATTGAAAAAAAGCGGATAGAAATTGTTAATGATGATGAGAAAACAGCTGCTCCTGAATTTTGGAATGACCCTAAAGAAGCGGAAGTCTTTTTGAAGCAACTTCGTGGAAAAAAGAGATGGGTAGAAGGTTATGATGAAATCAGAAGTACTTTTGAAGATTTATTAGTTCTGCAGGAGTTTGCAAAAGAAGATCCTGAAAGCGAAAAAGAATTAGATGAGGCTTTTCCTCAGCTGGTTGAAAAAATTGAAGAATTGGAATTCCGCAATATGCTATCCAATGAAGGTGATGAATTGTCGGCTGTAGTTCAGATTACAGCAGGTGCAGGCGGAACAGAAAGCTGTGATTGGGCAAGTATGCTCATGCGGATGTATGTAATGTGGGCAGAAAAACAAGGCTTCAAGGTAAAAGAACTTAACTATCAGGAAGGTGATGTTGCAGGAGTAAAAACAGTGACACTGGAAATAGATGGTGATTATGCTTTTGGTTACTTGAAAGGAGAGAACGGAGTACACCGATTGGTACGTATTTCTCCTTTTGACTCTAATGCGAAGAGACATACCAGCTTTGTTTCTGTATATGTATATCCTTTGGTAGATGATACTATTGAGATTAATATTAATCCGGCCGATATAACGTTTGAAACAATGCGTGCCAGCGGTGCCGGCGGACAGAACGTAAACAAGGTAGAAACAGCTGTGCGTCTACGACATGCTCCAACGGGTATTATTATAGAAAACTCCGAAAGCCGTTCGCAGTTACAAAACAAAGAAAAGGCAATGCAGCTCCTAAGATCCAGACTATACGAAATCGAATTGGAAGAGCGTATGAAAGCCCGTAACGAGATTGAAGCTAACAAAATGAAGATTGAATGGGGAAGCCAGATTCGTAACTATGTAATGCATCCGTATAAACTAGTGAAGGATGTGCGTTCTGCTTACGAAACATCTGATGTGGATGGTGTAATGAATGGTAATATCACACCATTCCTAAAAGCCTTCTTAATGAATGAAGGACAGAGTTCTGAAGAAGAAGATATATTTTAAAGAATAAAAATGTCAGAAATTCCTAAAATCCCAAGAAGAGTTGTTACAGGTATTAAAGATGGAAAGTCTGTAATAGCAGAAGATAGTATTGTAACCAACATAAATGAGGATATTAAAGGCCTTGTGCTTTCTGATATTTGGTCAACCGATACTTTCCCGGTAGATTTGGAGAAAACTCTTGTTATAGAGAATACACCTATCCCAAAAGTTCCGACAAATGGTACTTACTTCAGGTATGTAAGCATTCCGCCTGATAAAGAATTAGGAATAGAGGTGAAAGAAGGTCAGCCGCATCCATTAATGCACGAGACTAAAACGCTGGATTATATTGTGATTCTTTCCGGTGAAATATATTTGATTTTGGAGGAAGGCGAAACATTATTAAAGGCTGGAGATATTGTCATTCAGCGTGGCACGAATCATGCATGGAGTAATCGATCGGACGGAAACTGCATTCAGCTGGCCATACTTCTGGATGCCAAATAAAGTTTGAGCTTAATTTTAACAAAAGATTAAATAGATTCTGTCATTAGAAGTTTTTAATTTTATTTATATTTGTCAATCATATAAATCTACTGAATGGAAAGTTGGAAAGATCTGTTAAATCCCGATTTTTATATTACGAATGGAGGGCTTTGGATTGTATTGTTTATTATTTTTGCTGAAACTGGCTTATTTGTAGGTTTCTTCTTACCAGGAGATAGTCTTCTGTTTGTTTCCGGAATATATGCGACCAAGATTATATCAGAGAGTTTCGGCTCTACAGGAAGTGATTTTATAGATACTACTATATTAGCTTCGTTAATAGCTATAGCTGCTATTATTGGTAATATGGTAGGATACTGGTTTGGTTACAAAAGCGGACCAATGTTGTATGAAAGAAAAGATACCTGGATATTCAAAAAGAAATACCTGTTCAAGGCGCATGATTTCTTCGAAGATCATGGTAAAGTAGCTGTTATTATGGCTAGATTTCTTCCGGTTGTAAGAACATTTGCTCCTATTGTTGCCGGAATTGTGAAAATGGACAAAGGACGTTTCTTTGTTTATAATGTAATTGGAGGGGTACTTTGGTCATTCTCTTTGGTATATGCAGGACATTATCTGGATAAATTTTTCCAGGATCAGTTCAATATCGATTTGAAGAGTCATTTGGAGTGGATCATTATTATTATCGTGATTATCACTACAGCTCCAGTTGCTATTAAATTACTTTCGGGCGGAGATAAGAAAAAAGAAATAGAAGGGTCTAATTAATTTTCCCTGATATACAGATAGATTGAGATTGCTTTTAGCAATCTCTTTTTTTCTTCAATAAATAAATTAATATTTTTACTTTTTAAAAACTTAGTATGATTTCGAAAACCACAATAGATAAAATTTTCTCCGCTGTAAGAGTGGAAGAGGTGGTTGGTGAATATGTACAGCTAAAACGTGCTGGTGGAAACTTTAAGGGGCTAAGTCCTTTTCATGATGAAAAGTCGCCTTCATTTGTAGTGTCACCAAGTAAGCAGATCTGGAAAGATTTTAGTTCCGGAAAAGGGGGAACTGCAGTGTCTTTCCTGATGGAAATCGAAAACTTTACCTATCCTGAAGCATTACGTCATCTGGCTAAGAAATATGGAATTGAGATAGAAGAAGATGTTCAGGAGATATCAGAAGCTGAAAAAGAATCCCGTAATCAGCGGGAGCTATTATATAAAATCCATGAGGTTGCCAATAATTTCTTTCAGGAGCAGTTGTATGATACTGAAGAAGGGCAAAATATTGGTTTGTCCTATTTCCGAGAAAGAGGGCTGAATGATGAGGTTCTGAAAAAGTTCCAGTTAGGATATTCACCGGAACTTAAGAATGCTTTTACCAAATCTGCTAAAGAAAAGGGCTATGATAAAGACCTCCTGGAGAAATCCGGATTATCTATTTTTCCGGAAAATGCCCCTGATGGTATCGACCGTTTCCGCGAACGGGTAATTTTTCCTATTCTTAGTTTTTCAGGAAGAGTATTAGGTTTCGGTGCCAGAATCCTGAAAAGTAATGTAAAGACAGCCAAATATCTCAACTCACCAGAGACCGAGATTTATCATAAATCCAACGTACTCTATGGAATTGCCCAGTCTAAACAAGCAATATCCAAAGAGAATCATTGCCTTCTTGTGGAAGGTTATATGGATGTTATTTCACTACACCAGGCAGGAATAGAAAATGTTGTAGCCAGTAGTGGTACAGCCCTGACAAAAGAGCAGATCAAACTAATCAAAAGGCTTACGCCTAATGTAACAATCCTGTTCGATGGTGATGCTGCCGGAATTAAGGCCTCATTCAGAAGTATCGATCTCCTTTTAGAAGACGGGATGAACATTAAGGTAATGCTGTTTCCGGATGGACATGATCCCGATAGTTTTGCCAAAGCCTTTCCACAGGACTATGTAAAAAGCTATATCGCAGAGCATGCAGTAGATTTTATTCACTTCAAAATAGATGTTCTTCAGAAAGATGCCGGAGACGACCCTTTTAAAAGAGCAGATCTGATAAAGGAAGTTGTAAAGAGTATAGCCTTTGTTCCGAACAATCTTCAACAGGAGATATTTATACAGCAGGCATCCAAATTATTACATGTTTCCGAGCAAAACCTGTTCAATGAACTACAGGTCCAGAAAACCGGAATACAGCATCAGGAAAAACCTAAAGCACCGCAAATCCAGCCTAAACTGGAAAAAGTGGAGATGTCCCAGATTGAAACCATCAATCCGTTGTTGCTATTGGAGGAAAAACTGGTCGAACTTATGCTGAAATATGGTGATAAAGAAATTGTAAGAAAGAAAGAAGAGGGAATGGTAAAGTCTTCTGTTATTCAGGAGATTTTAAATCATTTTGATGAAGATTCTTATGAAATTCAGATCCCTCTGCATCAGAAAATTATAGATGAAATACGTAAGGGTGCTGAAAAAAATGAATTACGTTCCGGGCAATTTTTCTTTAGCCTGATGGATGAAGAGGTGAACCAAAAAGTAGCAGACGCATTGATCGATCCTTATCAGTTAAGTGACTGGAATAAGTTCAATATTTATTTTAGTTCGGAAGAAGATGTTGTAGAAAAGATGGTTCAGGATATTATTCTCCGTCATAAACGGGAGTATATACTGAAGATTATAAAGGACTTACAGGTAAAAGTGCAGGAAGACCCTGGTAATGATGTACAGTATTATGCCACAATTGTAAAACTCACCAGGCTTAAAATGGAGCTGGACAAAGTATTATACAGGATATTGTAATTAATTTCTGCCAGAATGTCCGTATATTCGTTTGGAACAAAATTAGTAACACAATAGAAAAATTAATTCAATGGATATTAAAAAAGAATTTAGAGATTATGCAGTAAAACACCTTGGAGTGAATGGTCTTGCTGCTGATCAGTATATGGGTATATATGGTCCAACCAATTTAACGCCGTACATCATGGAAGAGCGTCGTTTAAATGTAGCGCAAATGGACGTTTTCTCCCGTTTGATGATGGACAGAATTATCTTCCTTGGAACTGGGATCGATGATCAGGTTGCCAATATTGTAACAGCTCAGTTATTATTCCTGGAAAGCGCTGATCCTGCTAAAGATATTCAGATTTATATCAACTCTCCTGGTGGTAGTGTATATGCCGGATTAGGAATATATGATACCATGCAGATTATTAAGCCGGATGTAGCTACAATCTGTACAGGTATGGCAGCGTCTATGGGTGCTGTATTATTAGTAGCTGGAGAAAAAGGTAAGCGTTCTGCTCTAAAGCATTCAAGAGTTATGATTCATCAGCCAAGCGGAGGTGCTCAGGGGGTAGCTTCCGATATGGAAATCAACCTTCGTGAAATGTTGAAATTAAAAACAGAATTATACGATATTATCGCTCACCATTCAGGTCAGACTTATGAATGGGTAGAGAAGTCTTCCGACAGAGATTACTGGATGACTTCCGAAGAAGCTAAAAACTTCGGTATGGTAGATGAAGTTTTGCAACGTAAAGTAGAAAAATAATTTTTTTCATATTTGTTTAGAAGGGAAGGCGTAAAATCTAAGGGTTTTACGCCTTCTTTTATTTAATAAAAACACAATTTTGGAATGTTTCGCTAAACATAAAAAATACATTTATATTTTCTAAGGAAGCTTTGACGGATGGAGAAGCTTTTTTACTTTTGCAGCATGAAAAATATTCAGATAAAAACCGAGGAGTTTTTTGAATTACTAAAGCTACAGGATGCTTCTATGTGGGACGTTTTCGAGAAAATGGTAGATGGGGAAGAGAAGCAGATTATCTTCTTGGATAAAGATGATAAAGTAGTAACAACTTATATTCTGCCCCAAACTATTGATCAGTTGAAAGCCGATAAAGAAATCTTCAATAAGACATTCACGGAGAAATTATCTCAGAACTAATTATTTTAGCAATAAAACAATTGTTCCGGCAATAATTAGCCCTGCACCAATTGCTGTTTTTGTATCTATTGTTTCGCGCAAAAATACAGCGGCTAATATAATCGTGAGAGCTATACTTAGTTTGTCTATAGGTGCCACTTTAGATACATCTCCCATTTGTAAAGCCTTAAAATAGAATATCCAGGATAGTCCGGTTGCTATTCCGGATATTGCTAAAAATATAATATTGGTTTTGGAGAGACTGGTTATTTCTTTTGTCTCCCCACGGACAATAACAATTCCCCATATCATAACCAGTACAACCACTGTACGGATGGCTGTTGCAAGATTAGAATTGATGTTGGAAATACCTATTTTAGCAAATACTGCAGTGAGCGAAGCAAATAAAGCAGAAAGAAGTGCATAAATCCACCACATAATATTTTATTATTTAATTTATGAAGCATTGACTCCGAATAGGTAGCCTACCAGAGCAGTTAGTGCCATTGCAGCAGTCCCCCAGAAACAAATTCTTATAACTGCAGTACTTATTTTAGAACCTCCGGCTTTAGCGGCTACAGCCCCCAGAATCATGAGGAATATAATGGAAAAACCATATTCGTAATACAGCATTTGTGGTATTGGCGCAAATATGGCCACAAGAAATGGTAATATGGCTCCTACAGTAAATGAGGCAAATGATGAAGCAGCAGCTTGCAATGGTCTTGCCGTTGTAATTTCGTTGATCCCCAATTCATCACGGGCATGGGCTTCCAAAGCATCATGTTTTGTGAGTTCCTCTGCTACTTCTAAAGCCAGTTCAGAGTTTAGTCCACGAGCTTCATATATTTTGGCCAGTTCTTTCAATTCTATCTCAGGAATACGTTCTAACTCTTTAGCTTCTCTTTCCAAATCAGCTTTCTCCGTATCAGCCTGAGAACTTACCGATACATATTCGCCAGCAGCCATAGACATTGCGCCGGCAACAAGACCTGCTAATGCAGCTAGTATAATTGCTTCTCTGGAAGGTGTAGCGGCAGCTACACCAATCGTGATACTGGTAGTAGATAAAATACCATCATTAGCCCCAAGAACAGCAGCCCTTAGCCAGCCTACACGATTTACATAATGTTTTTCTAAATGATGATGCGTCATTTCCAGATTTTTAAAGAATGATTGAGAAGTGAGAGATTTGATACTTACGTAAATTTATGCAAAAATCTGGTTAAAAGATAATGGAAGTGGCTGATTTACTTTAGTGAATGAAATTTTTAAATTGCCTAAATAAAATTAATCCAAATCATTTTCTTTTTGATTAAATCTTCTTCTGATAAAAATAACGGGAAAATCCACGTGGGAAATCCTCTTCTGTTCCTACTTTTATAAATCCCAATTTTTCATAAAACTCCGGAGCCTGATAAGAAAAAGTATTTAGGCTCAGGTAGCTGCATTTTCTTTTTTTAGCTTCTGTTTCTGCGGCAGATATCAGTTTCGATCCTATACCTCTGTTTCTGTAATCCGGATGGACAGCCAGACGTTTTATTTCTAAGGTTCCCCATAAAGAACGGCCAACGATTCCACCAATAATCTTTTCACCATCATAGATTACAATTTCCACATCTTCATTGATTTCATCTTCAAAAGAAACAGCACGTTCCTGATTGTACTGGTTTAGAAAATCGGTTATTATTTCATCGTGATTCTCTGTGATTATGGAACTGGTTTCGATCTTCATACAAAATATTTAAATTAAAATACAGGCTTTATGCGGAATAAATATATTGTTTTTAGCAGCCAGAGTATATAAAAAAACAATATATTTAATCAAAAGCAAGTGTATGAAAATTATGATAAGGTTATATGTTATATTTTTTTTGATGTCAGGTGCACTAATCCCGGCTCAATATAAGAATACAGATGTTGAAGGAGTCTATAATGGAGGGGGTACTTCTTTTATTATCAAAAAAGACAATACCTTTTTAGTTGTTGCAATGGGTACTCTGATAAAAGGGACATGGGGTATTGATAAAAATACAATAACATTGACTCCTAAAAATCCTGATGCTCCGTTTTATCTTTATGCAAGAAAAAATCCGGATATAAAAGGCGGAATGCGGTTAATGATTTCCGGAAACGACTCTGCTAATGATATTTATGTAGGTGTCTTTCCGAATAAAATGAAGCGTTTTTTTAATGAGGAAGCAAACTGTTTTGACTATCCTTATATACATCGTTCCAAAGAGCTTCCCGAAATTCTGACTTTTATAGATCAGACGAAATCAGACAATCCTTATCAGCTGCAAGTGCAGAATATGATGCAGCATTTTCAGACAGCAGGTTATAATGATTTTATTGTACAGTATATGAGTCCTAATCTTTATCATAATCCATTCCGGTTTGAAATAAAAAAAGAAGGATTAAAATCTTTATTTGATACAGATAGTAAGATTATCAAAAAGCAGAATTTAAAAGAATTCTTTAAAAATGAAAAAGAACTGCAGTTTTTAGAAGACTCTTTTGATATGGCTTATAGTACAGATGTTAAACTTGTCAATTATGCTTACAATACTAATGATGATATGTCCGAAAAAATAGATATAGCTCAATACAAATACGATCCGGTACGTAACGTTTATGTCAATCCTTATGCACCATCCAAAAGTTTAAATTATAAAAGTGATGATTTTCATTATACTGATGTCCTAATGAAGTTTGACAGGATAAAATCTGAAAATAAAACAGTTCCGGACTTTAAACCACTTTCTGGTTCTGTATTCGTTGCAAAATGTCAGTAAAAGCTCTGTTAATCTAAAAGATTAGGTACCAGACAGGCGCAGGGTTTTTTCCTTTTTGGTTTCATAGCTCAGCAGGAATATTGTAGATATGATCAGTAAGCTCCCAATCCAGTCGATATAAGTAAAAGGTACATGTAACCACAATACTGCAATAATAGTTGCCGAAAGTGGTTCGCCGGAAGCCAGAAGACTGCTTTTTTGACCACCAATTAGCTGAACTGCTGTCAGGTAAAAATAGAATGGAATTAATGTTCCGAAGATGACAATAAATGCAGTATACAGATATGCTTGGGTATCCCAATGCCCTTCAGCATGCCATGGAGCTTTTACAAAGGAAAAAGCAATGCCACCAATCAGCATTCCCCAGCCAATAATAACCGCTGAATTATATTTATGGAGAAGCTTTATAGGCTGTATAGTATAAATAGCCAGTGCGAAAGCTGAAGCTATACCGAAAAATAAAGCGGTAGAGGAAATATTTAGTCTTCCCATGTCACCATGTGTTACCAGTATAAAAGTACCAAGAACCGCAAAAGCTATGGCCACAAAGTCTATAAATCTGGGAGCTTTTTTGTTTTTAATGGCCAGGTAAACAGCTATGATTACAGGTCCCGCATATTGTAATACGGTAGCAGTAGCGGCATTAGAATGTTTAATAGCTGCAAAATAAGTATACTGAACCATTAGCATACCCGTAATTCCGAATAATACCAGTTTTATTGAATCTTTTTTATCTTTCCATACTGCCCATAAATCGGGGTTTTTACCAAATACACCAATCGATAAGAGTATTGCACCAGAAATAAGCATGCGGACGGTAATCATCCATTCTACGCTAATACCTCTCTGTTGAAATAAAAATTGTCCGAAGGTGCCGGATACTCCCCATAATGATGCAGCAATAAGTGCTAAAAGAAAGCCTTTTGTATTTGTACTTTTCATTTTGTTGTGAAAGATTAGGAATAAAATTAGTTTGTCATATTTATTTCACGAAATTACTTCAAAACACATGTGTTTTTTCTTTAATTTTAACCTCTTATTTGCAATTTTGTTTCATATTAAACCTGCTTATGGAAGATTTGGATAAATTCGATTTACAGATTCTGGATATTTTACAAAAAGATAACCAAACGTCGCAACGGGATATTGGCGATAGAATAGGACTTTCTGCAGCTGCAGTACAACGACGTATTAAGCGGATGCGCGAAAATAAAATTATTACATCAGATATTTCTGTAATTGATTCGGAAAAAGTAGGCGCCCAAATTCTTTTGTTTGTAGAAATAGAACTGGATACAGATAAAATTGAATTTATAGACGAAATAGAGAGAACCTTTAGCAAAGTGCCTCAGATCCAGCAATGCTATTATGTAACCGGAGAAGTTGATTTCGTATTGGTAATGGTCGTCAATACAATGCAGGAATATGAATTGCTGACAAGGCAGTTATTCTTTAGTAATACCAATATCAAACGTTTTAAAACTTTTGTCAATATGCATACGGTGAAAAATGGCCTACAGATTCCTATTCCGGGAAAATAGAAAATAGAAGTTAGAAATTAGAGTTAGAAAATGTAGAGTAAACAATTCAACGATTAACCGATTTAACAATACAACAAGTAAATCAATAATTATTCAGGAAAAGATCAATTGTTTTTTTAGTTTCAGCAACATCGTGTACCCGTAAGATTTTTGCTCCCTTATGCAGTAATTTTAAATGTAACTTTTGGGTTTCTTCTACGATTTCCAAAGGTGATTTGCCCAGAGATTTGTAAATAAAAGATTTTCGGGAAATACCAATAAGTAAAGGAAGTCTTCCGAATCCGAAATATTCAGCTTCTTCAGTCATTGTATACTGGTCTTCTATTGTTTTTCCGAATCCAAATCCGGGATCCAATATAATATCGTGTACCCTTAGTTCTGTAAGCTCCCAGACTTTTTCAGAGAAAAACTGATTGATACTAAGTGTGATGTCCTTGTGCTGTATTTTATCATGCATCTCTCCAAAGCTTGGATTAATATGCATGAGAATATAAGGTAATCCCGTTTCAGCAGCCGTTTTAAACATTTGGGGATCAAACTGACCGCCTGAAATATCATTAATGATATCCATTCCCTCATCAGCTGCATATTTTACCGTCTCAGCATAAAACGTATCAACAGATATCAGCGTTTCCGGAAACTCTTTTTTTAGTAATGAGATTACTTTACCCAAGCGTTCTATTTCCTCCTTTGCATCAATCTGCTTTGAGTTAGGATTGGTAGACTGAGGTCCGATATCGATGATAGAAGCTCCTTCCGAAATCATTTTTTCAGCGTGTTCTAAAGCTGCTTTTTCCTGACCAAATTGCCCGCCATCAGAGAAAGAATCCGGAGTAAGGTTCAGAATTCCCATGATGAGTGGTTTTTCAAGGGAAACTAATTTTCCACGGCAATTGATACTAAAATTATGATTTACAGAAAGTTGTTTTTTATAAGTGTTCATCAGCTTTTTCGCTTTAGGCTAAATTTGTATCTTTGGCATTACAACGCTAATTTATGCAAAATACAGCAATTGAGTTTGATGAAATAATCTCCGAGTGCAGAGATTTGTTTAGTAAAAAAATGCACGATTACGGAGCTGCGTGGCGGGTATTGCGCCCAAGTTCTATTACCGATCAGATTTACATAAAAGTGAACCGTATCCGTACCCTGCAAATGACGACAGTAAAAATGGTAGATGAAGACGAAAGGGGAGAATTCATTGCTATCGTTAACTATTCTATTATTGGATTAATTCAGCTTGAAAAAGGACTTGCCGAATCGCTGGACGATGATCAGGAACAGATTATCCAACTGTATGATCATTATGCTAACGAAGCCAAAGAGCTTATGCTGCGTAAAAACCATGATTACGGAGAAGCGTGGCGTGAGATGCGCATTTCTTCTATTACGGATTTGATCTACCAAAAAGTACTGAGAACAAAACAGATTGAAGATAACAAAGGAAAAACTTTAGTTTCCGAAGGTTTAGATGCCAACTATTTCGATATGCTGAACTATGCCGTTTTCTGTCTCATCAAAATGAAAGATTAGTTAGCTGAACTAAAATTTATTAAACACCATAATTATATAAGATGAAAAGATTTATCAGAGTTTTTGTAGCCATTATATTTATTATATCGGGCTTTGTAAAAGCAGTAGATCCTGTAGGATTTTCCTTTAAACTGGAAGAGTATTTCTCGCCTTCAGTGTTTAATATTCCTTTTCTGGAAAAACTGGCATTGCCTATCGCTATAATAGTCGTTACAGTAGAGCTTCTGTTAGGCGTTTTGCTGTTACTGAAAATAAGAGTAAAACGTACATTACTCTCACTTCTTATCATCTGTATATTCTTTGCTTTCCTTACTTTCTATTCTGCATACTTCAATGTAGTAACGGATTGTGGCTGTTTTGGTGATGCGCTGAAAATGACACCATGGACCTCTTTTACAAAGGACATGGTATTGTTGGTACTGATAGCGATATTGCTTAAAATGTATAAAAATGACGAAAGCAATAAAGTACATTTTCTGAAAAGTGGTTTCCCACGAATGACGTTGTTTTTGTTAAGCTGTATTTTCCTTACTGTTATTATATTGAAAGGGATACTGGGAGAACCTTACATAGACTTCAGAGATTATAAAATCGATACAGATCTGAAAGCTGAAAAAGCGAAAATAGAAGCTAATCCTTCCGAATACGAAGTTTTCTATACCCTGAAAAATACGAAGACAGGAGAAGAGAAAACAATGTCACAGAACGACTATCTTTCTACCAATATCTGGAAAGATGAAACCTGGCAGATAGAGTCTGATAAGACTAAGGAGAAACTGAAAAAGCAAGGTTACGATTCTACTATTAAAAACTTTAAGATTACAGATTCAGACGGACAGGATGTTACTGAGCAGATCCTTAATGAACCAAGAATTATAATGATCTTTACCTATAAGCCTGAAAAACTATCGAAGGAAATGATTAACAAAATTGAAAACGGACTTCTAAGCAGAAAGTCTAAAGTATATGCGGTTTCTACACAAGAAAATACCTTTACCAAAGTGCCACATGGTACGATGGATGGTACAGCTATAAAAACTATTGCACGAAGCAATCCTTTTGTACTGATTCTGGAAAACGGAAAAATTGTTTTCAAGCAGGAAGCAAAAGATTATTTTAATAATTAAGAATCTTGATGGCTCTGATATTTTACATAGTAACCAGGTTTAATTAACAGAATGAAAAAGAAATATTTACAAGTGGTTATTGGTCTGGCGTTTTTTTGTCTGGGCAATGCACAACAGTATAAAAATCCGTTGGTTTCAGCTATCAAAGAATCAGATCTTAGAACAGATATGTTCGAGATTGCTGCGGATCAATTTCGTGGCAGGGAAGCGGGAACTCTGGATGAACTTAAGGTATCTATGTGGCTGGCTAATAAAGCCAGTGAGTCCGGAATGAAACCCGCAGGAGATAACGGAACTTTTTTTCAGTTTTATGAAATGTACAGACACCAGGTGTCTCCACAGAGCAGTCTGAAGATTGGAGATCGTGATTTAAAATTATGGAAAGACTTTCTGGTAACGGAACCCGTAAATGCTAATATCAATGCTGATATGTTATATGCCGGAAATGCAGAACCGGAAGACTTACAAAAATTAAATATTAAAGGAAAAGTTCTTGTTGTCAACAGTTCGGCAAAAGGGATAAAACAAGATATGTTTCTTTTCCAGAGACGGTATCCGGGATTTGTAAAAGCAAAATATTATAATACAGCTTTTAAGCTTGGGGCAAAGGCTATTATATTTATTACCGATGACATTGCTGAAAAAAGCTGGGTAGAAGTATATCCGCAAATGACAAGAGGATTGTATGGTGTTGAAGGTCTGAGAGAGAAAGTAGAGAACAATATGCCTGTTGTATGGATTAGAAAATCTGATGCAGACCAGTTGAAAAATAGTACTAAAGTTTCATTAAATCTGATGACTGAAACTTACAGATATCCTTCTGTAAACGTTATCGGCAAAATAGAAGGCACAGATCCGAAATTAAAAAATGAATACGTTCTGATTAGCGGCCACCAGGATCATGATGGAATACGGCATCCTGTAAAGAATGATACAATTTATAATGGTGCGGATGATAATGCCAGTACCTGTGTTGCCATGCTGGCAATGGTAAGAGCCTATAAACTGCAGCCTGGTAAAAGAAGTATTCTTTTTGTATTTCATGGTGCTGAAGAAAGAGGATTATTGGGATCCAGATGGCATGCATCACATCCTGTAGTTCCAAAAGAGCAAATCGTTGCTGTACTGAACGGGGATATGATCGGGAGGAATAGTAATGATGAAGCAGCTTTATTAGGCGGAAATACTCCGCATAAAAATTCCGAAGAGCTTGTGAAAATGGCTGAAGAGGCTAATAATGAAGGAACAAAATTCAGATACCTGAAAGATTGGGATTCTCCTGAACATGCTGAATATTTTTACTTCAGAAGTGATCATCTTCCATATGCAAGGATTGGAATTCCGGCATTGTTTTTTACCAGTGTTTTGCACAATCAGTACCATACCCCTCAGGACGAGTCGGAAAATATCAATTACAAAAAACTGTATAAGATGACAGAATGGATGTACAGAACTTCATGGAAAGTAGCCAATGAATCTCAACGTCCGGGTTTAATTCCTAATTTTTCTTTAGAAAGATAGAAGATGGAATTTTAATAACTAAATTTGAAAAAGAAACATATAAAAATGACACATAAATCGAACAAATCAATCGCAGGATATCATCTTTTAATGATTCTTTCTGCTGTAGATTATAAATTTCATCCGGGAGAAGAAAAAGTAATTAAAGAATATATAGAAGATGAGTTTCCTTTCTTTGTAAGCCTTGATGCTGAAACAGAAATAATAGCCAATCTAAGCCCTGGTGAATGGGAGAAACATTTTGAATTCCATGCACAGTGCTTTTATGATGATTCTACAGAAAAAGAAAGAAAAGATTTTCGTCAGTTTGCTAAAAAACTAATTAAAGCAAACGATGAGGTGAGCGAAGAAGAACACCAGTTTTATTCCTCGATGAAATCTATCTGGAAGATGAAATAATACAAGACAAAACACAACACCAAAAGCGAATATATGAAAAATAAATACTTAGGATTAATACTTATGAGTACGACTATACTTCAGGCTCAGCAATTTCCTGATATAAAAGCACCAGTTGCCGAAAAGCAGGAACACATACGGGAAATTCACGGTGATAAAGTAAGTGACCCTTATTACTGGATGATAGATTACTTCAAAAAAGGAGCTAACTCCGAAAAAGTTGTAGACTATCTGAAAGCTGAAAATACTTACTGGACAGGGATGATGAAGGATACGGAGCCTTTCAGAGAAAAACTTTTCCAGGAAATGAAGAACCGCATCAAGGAAAAAGATGAGTCTGTTCCTGTTTTCAGAAATGGTTATTACTATTATACCCGTACAGACGCTGGTAAGCAATATTTTAAATACTGCCGGAAGAAAGGTGACCTGAAAGCTCCCGAGGAAGTACTCTTAGATGTAGACAAACTTGCAGAGGGACATGCCTACTATGCTGCATCAGGATTTAGTATAAGCCCCGATAATATGAAAATGATTTATGGGGTAGATGATGTATCCAGAAGACAGTATAAACTTTTTCTGAAAGACTTATCTACAGGTAAAACAACAGATTTAGGGATAATCAATACAACGGGATCTGCAACATGGGCCAATGATAATAAGACTATTTTCTATACAGCTAAAAATCCCGAAACACTTTTAACAGAGAAAATTTTCAGACACAGCTTAGGAACCGATCCTTCAAAGGATGTATTGGTTTATGAAGAAAAAGATAAAAGTAACTATATCGGAGTTGGAAAATCCAAGAATGAGAAATTCATTATGATCTCTTCAGGGGCTACAACCTCTTCCGAAATAAGATATCTGGATGCAGATAATCCTGCAGGAACATTCAAAGTTTTCCAGCCGAGAATGAAAGATGTAATATATGATGTTACGCCATTGGAAGACAGATTTCTAGTTACAACCAACAAAGATGCTTTAAACTTTAAAGTTGTAGAGACTCCTTTGGACAAAACCGGAGTTGAAAACTGGAAAGACTTTATCCCGCACAGAAAAGATGTGCTAATGCAAGGGATTACAGAATTCAAAAATTATCTGGTATTTAGTGAAAGACAAAATGGACTTTCACAACTGGTAATATATGACAGAAAAACCGGTAAAAAAGAGTTTCTGAAATTTGATGAACCTGCATATACCGTTTATTCCTCCGGAAATCCGGAATATAATACCGATAATTTCCGTTTCGGTTATACTTCTATGATTACGCCGAGTTCTCAGTTTGAACAAAATTTGAAAACGGGAAAAAGAATATTATTGAAACAACAGGAAGTCTTAGGTGGTTATGACAAAAATAACTATGAAACCGAAAGACTTTTTGCTACAGCAAAAGACGGGACTAAAATTCCGATTTCCATTGTTTATAAGAAAGGCTACAAGAAAGACGGAAAGTCTCCTTTGCTTTTATACGCTTATGGTTCCTACGGAAGTTCTATGGATGCCACATTCAGCAGTACAAGATTAAGCCTTCTGGACAGAGGATTTGCTTATGCCATAGCACATATCCGCGGTGGACAGGAGATGGGAAGACAGTGGTATGAAGACGGTAAAATGATGAAAAAGAAAAATACTTTTACCGATTTTATTGATGCCGGAGAATATCTGGTGAACCAAAAATATACTTCTCCAAAACATTTGTACGCTCAGGGTGGAAGCGCCGGAGGTCTGTTAATGGGAGCTGTTGTAAATATGAAACCCGAACTGTGGAATGGTGTAATTTCTCAGGTTCCGTTTGTAGATGTTGTGAATACAATGATGGATGAAAGTATTCCGTTAACCACAAATGAATATGATGAGTGGGGGAATCCTAATAATAAAGAAGCTTATTTCTATATGAAGTCTTATTCTCCATACGAGAATGTAGAAAAGAAAAACTATCCTAATCTTTTGGTCACTACAGGTTTACACGATTCTCAGGTACAGTATTTTGAACCTGCGAAATGGGTGGCGAGATTGAGAGATATGAAAACGGATAAAAATGTACTGATGCTGAAAACCGATATGGACTATGGTCATGGCGGAGCTTCAGGAAGATTCGATTATCTGAAAGATGTTGCCTTAGTATATGCTTTTATGTTCAAATTAGAAGGAATTAATAAATAACTTAACAAAACTTATATAAACTATGAGAAAGAAAATCGTTGCAGGAAACTGGAAAATGAATAAAAATTATACTGAAGCTCAGGAACTAATGCATGAGTTAGACAGATATAAAAAGCATAATGCTATCAACTGTGAGGTTTACATTGCACCACCGGCACTTTATATAACTACTGCTAAAAATATTTTCTTAAATGATAACGTAGGTGTTTTTGCTCAGGATATGTCGGAACACACCAGCGGAGCTTATACTGGTGAGATTTCAGCTGATATGTTGGCTTCAGTTAATGCAACAGGTGCTATTATTGGCCACTCAGAAAGAAGACAATACCACGGGGAAACAGACAGCCACTGCAACAGAAAAGTAAAATTAGCTTTAGATAATGGTCTTGTGCCAATCTACTGTAACGGAGAAACTTTGGAGCAGCGTAAATCTGGACAGCATTTTGAGGTTATTAAAAACCAGACTGAAGTTGCGCTTTTCACTCTTTCAGCAGAAGAGATTAAAAAAGTAGTAATCGCTTACGAACCGGTTTGGGCTATCGGAACCGGAGAAACTGCTTCACCAGAGCAAGCTCAGGAAATTCATGCACATATCCGTTCACTTATTGCTGCTAAATACGGGCAGGAAGTAGCTGATGAAATTTCTATCCTTTATGGCGGAAGTGTAAAACCGGATAATGCAAAAGAAATATTCTCTAAACCAGATGTGGACGGAGGTCTTATTGGTGGAGCTGCATTGAAAATAGAAGATTTCACTGCAATTATTAAGGCTTTTGACTAAACTTAAGCTAACTTTGCCAATTGCAACATTTTATAAATGACACAATACTTAGAATTCGATTTTAAAATAGAACCTGTAGAGCCTTGGAATGAAATTCTGATGGCTGAACTGATAGAGCAGGGATTTGACAGTTTTACTGAGAACCCGGATGGGATCTTAGCTTATATTCAGGCGGAATTACTTAATGAAGAAGAGCTTAAAAATCAGTGGCTGCTGAATCATGATGATGTGAAAATTTCTTATACCTATAAAGAAATGCCTAACATCAACTGGAATGAAGAATGGGAGAAAAACTTCCAACCGATTAATGTAGAAGATAAAGTTTTAATCCGTGCAGAATTCCATGAATCACAAGGATTGGAAGAAGAAATTATCATTCAGCCGAAAATGTCTTTCGGAACCGGGCACCATGCTACTACATATCTTATGATCCAACAGATGATGGATATGGATTTCCAGGGAAAACAAGTACTGGATATGGGGTGTGGAACTTCTGTTTTAGCTATTTATGCTAAAAAGAAAGGCGCTTCAGATGTTTTAGGAATCGATATTGATGAATGGGCAGTGGAGAATTCCAGAGAGAACGCAGAACGTAATAATACACCAATGCGTGTAGAATTGGGAACTGCTGATAACCTGGGACAGGAAAAATTCGAGATTATTTTAGCGAATATTAACCGTAATATTCTTATCTCCGATATTCCACGATATGTTGAGGTATTGGAGCCGGGAGGTTCTTTATTGCTTTCAGGATTATGTTTCTTCGATGTAGACGATATTTTACAGGTCTGCGAAGAACAGAATCTTCAGTTGCAGAAGAAGTTACAAAGAGAAGAATGGGTTTCATTACTTCTGACTAAATAAAAATAAAGCCGAATCTAGTAAGATTCGGTTTTTTCTTATCTTTGAGAGCATTAATGATGATTATGAAAAAAACAATTTATTATTTTTTAGCTCTTAATATTTCTACCTTATATTTTGCTCAGGAAACAGCTGCTGTCGAAGTTGCTGTAAAGGCGCGGGATGCTTCGGATAAAGCTGCAGCTATTGCTGTACCAGTGGAAGAAGCTTATGAAAATTATATATTTCACAAAGAGGTTGGAAGTACGGCTAAAATTTTTGTAGATAAAACCAATATCAGAGATCTTCCGGGGCTTACAGGGAATGTTGTAGATGCTTTGCCGCAAGGGACTTCTGTGAAAATTGTTCAGGAGACCAATATTATAAACAAAATACAGGAAAGAAGTGCCCAGTGGTACAAAATCCAGTATAATGGAAAGGAGGGATATGTCTGGGGAGCCAATCTAAGTGTAGCCAATAAGCTATTAGATGGAAAAGAATTTCTTTTTGGAGTTAGCGGAACTCAGAAGGTTATAGATATAGAAGGCATCAGTAGCAATGCATTAAAAGGAGAGGTAAGTGTTCTGGAAAAAGGAGAGCTTTTAGGTTCCGGAGTTTTCAATGCAGGTACTATGGAAAATATTGCAGGAGTTGAATTTAAGGTTGACAGAACTAAAAAATTCAAAAATATTGACTATATCATAGATGTATCTGTTTCTGGTGAAGCTTGTGGTATACCTACCTATAAACAAACTTACTTTATGAAAAAGGAAGGATTCTTAGTAGCCTTACCATTGTTGCAATCTGTGGCAGATGCTGGTATTTATTACCATTCAGAAGACTATAACTTTACCGGAAAAACTGCAAATCAGTTTGTCATGACGACAGAAGAGGCAGAAAATGCTAATCCGGATAATGATGAATATAAAATGGATGGATTTACCAAAACGGCTGTCTATGAATGGGATGGCGACAGAGTTATGGAAATGAGTTCTTCAGTCAAAAAATTTAAAGGAAAAAAACTGCAGTAAGAATTTAGTATAACCGGACATCAATCTGGTTAACGATATATAAATAAAACCCTCACATCTGTGAGGGTTATATTTTTTAGCTCGGTTTATTTTATTCCCAGAAATAATCTTGGGTTAACCGGAGTATTATTCTTATGTACTTCGTAATGAAGATGTGGTCCTGTGGAACGCCCTGTATTTCCTGACTTTGCAATGACTTCGCCTACTTTTATTTGCTGATTAGGACTTACCAATACGCTGGATAAATGTCCATATAAGGTAGCTAATCCATTTCCGTGAGATACAATAACACAGTTTCCGTAACCACCTTTCTGACCTGCAAATATTACAGTTCCCTGTGCAGCACTTCTTACATCAGAACCAAAAGGAACGGCAATATCCAAACCTTTATGAAACTGCATAACTTCCGGATCCTGGGTTGGTTTTACTGTAGCTGTTGCAGTTCCTGCAGAATCCGTTTTAGGAAGGTTTACACCAGCCATCACAATTCTTTTTGGAGGAATAGGATTCTTTCTGACACCAAAGTTAGATGAGATCTCTCCGTTGGTTGGAATCCCAAGAGGAATTTGCTGAAGCTTTGTCTGATAATCTACAAGAGCTTGCGTATACCGGTTGGCCTGCTGGCTTAAGTAAATACCGTTTGAAAGATTTTCAGCATCCAGAGATTCAATTTGTGGAGCCTCAATATTATTAGATGCCAAAAAGTTGGAAAGACTTTTAACAACTCTGTCCAACTGTGTAAGGTTGTTTTTTACTTCCGTATAATCCAGACTGTCTTTTTTATCTTTTATTTGTACCAGATTCACCTGATAGACTTTATCATCTTTTTTGTTTATAAAGTTTATCATAACTACAGCTTGTACCAGAACAACAGCTAATAAACCATATATGGTATATCTTAGATTCTTACGGGACGAAAAAAAATGTTTCATAAGCATGAAATGTTAGGGAGGCAAAAATAAAGAAAATATTATAAAAAGTTCACTGGCAAAAGTTATATTATGTTGTCAATCTGTTAATTAATGTTAAATATTTTAGCCCTTTTTCCTGAATAAATAAAGGCCAAAGTCTTGAATGTTTTATTGGTTAAGTTGTATATTTGTGGAACCTAAATTCTAATAATGGCTAAGAAGAAATCCGGGAACGGTATTAGCGTCGGCGTTGTAGGGAGCGGGAGTTTTGCTACTGCAATAGTAAAGATGCTGACAGAAAACTGTAAAACGATTCACTGGTGTGTAAGAAACGAATTTGTAAAAGGAGCGATAGAACTAAAAAAGCATAATCCTTCATATCTTACAGCTGTACTTTTTAACCTCAAACAGTTGCAAATAACAACAGATATCAATGAACTGGTATCTGCCTGTGATGTTATTATTCTGGCAACTCCCTCTATATACCTTGGTAAGACTTTAGAACCTCTGAATGTTGATCTTCAGGGAAAACTATTTGTATCTGCAATTAAAGGGATTGTACCAGAACAAAATGATATTGTTGCACATTTCCTGAGAGAAAAACACAATATTGGTTTCAGAAGCCAGGCTGTAATTTCTGGTCCTTGTCATGCTGAAGAAGTTGCTATGGAGAGACTTTCTTATCTTACGGTTTCGGCTGCTGAAGAAGAAAATGCTGCCAAAGTAGCTAAACTTTTGGAATCAGATTTCATCAAAGTAAACAAATCTTCGGATATCTTAGGAAACGAGTACAGCGCAGTCCTGAAAAATATTTATGCAATCGGTGCAGGTATAGCAGCAGGTCTGGGTTATGGAGATAACTTTAATGCAGTATATGTTTCCAATGCAATCCGTGAAATGGAATTGTATTTGGATGCAATCTATCCGGAACCAAGAGATGTGAACCAATCTGCATTCCTTGGAGACTTATTGGTAACGGCATATTCTTTATTCAGCCGAAACAGAATGCTGGGGAATTTAATAGGTAAAGGATATACTGTAAAATCAGCAATCCAGTCTATGAGTATGGTGGCGGAAGGTTATTATGCAACAAAAAGTATTTATGAAATCGGAAAGGAAAGGAAATTAAAGCTTCCGATTGTTAATACTGTGTATGAAATCCTATATGAGGACAAGAATGCTGAAAAGCAGTTCAAGAAACTAACAGCGAAACTTAACTAATCCTATAATATAAAATTGTTATAATAAAATGAATCCGAAACCTAAATACGATGTCGTTCTTATTGGCGGAGGTATAATGAGTGCTACTTTGGGTACTATGTTACATGAGTTTGACCCAAACCTGAAAATTGCACTTTTCGAAAGATTAAAAGATGTAGCCCGCGAGAGCTCATCTGCGTGGAATAATGCAGGAACAGGTCACTCTGCTTTTTGTGAACTGAACTATACTACTGAGAAGAAAGACGGCTCGGTAGACATCAGTAAAGCTGAAAAAATTGCAGAACAATTTGAAATTTCAAAACAATTCTGGGCTTATCTGATTAGCAAAGGATATATTGATTCTCCCAGAGAGTTTATCAATTCCTGCCCGCATATGAGTCTGGTATTTGGAGAAAAAGATATTGAGTTTCTTAAAAAACGTCATGAGACAATGATAAAATCCCATTTGTTTGAAGGAATGGAATTTTCTGAAGATCATGGTAAACTAAAAGAATGGGTTCCTTTGGTTATGCGTTCACGTAATGCTTCTGAAAAATTAGCCGCTACAAGAGCAACAATGGGAACAGATGTAGACTTTGGGGCTTTAACCAAAAAGTTGGTAAAACACCTTGAAGAAAGCTCTAACGTTGAAGTATTCCGTTATCACGAGATCAAGGATATAGATGATAACAATGGTAAATGGAGAATGAAAATAAAAGACAGGTTAAACAACCATCCTGTAGAAGTAGAGGCAGATTTTGTTTTCATTGGAGCAGGGGGGTATGCATTGCCTCTTTTAGACAGTTCAGGTATTGAAGAAAGTAAAGGTTACGGAGGTTTCCCTGTTAGTGGACAATGGTTGGTGACCAAAGATCCTGAGCTTATTGCAATGCACCATGCAAAAGTATATACACAGGCTACTGTAGATGCACCACCAATGAGTGTGCCTCACTTAGACCTTAGAATTATTGATGGAGAAAAGGCTTTGCTTTTCGGGCCATTTGCAGGATTCTCTACTAAATTCCTTAAAAACGGAAGTTACCTGGATTTACCGGAAAGTGTAAACTTCAAAAATATCCGTTCTTTATTCGGTGCATGGTGGCATAATCTGTCATTGACGAGATACCTGATCAGACAGGTAACGATGAATAAAGATCAGCGAATTGCACACCTTAGAGATTTCATTAAAGATGCTAATGCCGACAAATGGGAATTAATGGTTGCCGGGCAAAGAGTACAGATTATTAAGAAAGATGATGCTGAAGGAGGTAAACTGGAATTCGGAACCGAGGTTGTAACGAACAAACAAGGAACTATTGCATCTCTGTTAGGCGCTTCTCCGGGGGCGAGTACAGCAGCTTTTGCCATGATTAATATTCTTGAAAAATGCTTCGGAGACAAGCTTCAGAAAGAATGGAGAGATAAGCTTCTGGAAATGGTTCCTACCTACGGAAGAAAGTTAAAAGACAGTGCTGAGCTTACAAACAGAGTGAGAAATTATACTAAAGAAAAGCTGGAATTAGATTACTAATGAAGTATCTGTTTGTTTTCCTGTTTAGCATTTTTGCTTTTGGACAAAAAGCCGAAATAAAAGAGATTCAGAAATTTCAGGCTGACCTGAATGCTGAATACAAAAATCCTAAAGAAAGCCCGTTACGCGGAGATTTACTAAAGGATTTTAAAGCAATACCTTTTTTTGATATCGATCTTAAATACAGTGTAAAAGCTAAGCTGGTTCCGACAAAAGATGCAGAAGTTTTTGAACTGCCTACATCTTCCGGGAAAACAAAAAAGTATAAAGAATATGGAACTGTAACCTTCTCTTTGGAAGGCCAGCAATATTCACTAAAAGTATACCAGAGTCAGGATCTGATTAAAAAGCCAAGCTTTAAAGATCATCTTTTTCTGCCGTTCAGAGATGCAACTAACGAGAAAGAAACTTATGGTGGGGGACGTTATATTGATTTGAGGATTCCTAAAAAGGATCATCTGATTATTGATTTTAATAAAGCTTATAATCCTTATTGTGCATACAATGCTTTCGATTATAACTGTCCTATTGTACCTATAGAAAATAAACTTCCTGTAGAGATAAGAGCAGGAGTAAAGTATGACGATATTTATCACTAAAATGAAATCCCCGGAACTTCCGGGGATTTTTTTATGTAATGCTGAGGTAAAAGTTAGCTGTTTTTTGAACTTTTCATAACATTGGTTCTTTTGTACCTTTTGTGGTTGGTATAATTTTATTCTCTATAAATCCGTAATAGGTTTGTATTTCGGAACCAAAATTTTCATAATACCCCATGCCAGAATATAGGCAATAGCGCAGTAAGTAAACATAATGGAATATCCGGTTTCAATACTGCCTTTCTTTTCGTAAAAATCAAATAACGGGCCTCCTATTTTTGAGATAATTACACCGCCAATACCACCAGCCATTCCGCCAATACCAGTCACGGATGCTACTGTTTTTCTCGGAAACATATCAGACACTGTAGTAAAGATATTAGCACTCCATGCCTGATGTGCAGAAGCGCCGAGGCCGATAAGGATTACCGGAACCCAGTAGCCGAATGAACCCAGAGGCTGAGCGGCCAATACAATTAAAGGACATAATGCTATAAAGAACATGGCACGCATTCTTCCGTCATAAGCCTGATATCCTTTCTTAATAAAATACATAGGGAACCATCCGCCTGATATACTGCCGACCATTGTCATGCTATATAATACAAACAAAGGGAGAGCAAGCTCTTTTCCACTCAGATGATATTGCCCTTCCAGATACTTAGGAAGCCAGAATAAGAAAAACCACCATACACCATCGGTCAGGAATTTTCCGGTAGCAAAAGCCCAGGTTTGTTTATACTGTAGCAACCTGAACCATGGGACTTTTTTAGCATCCTCAGGGTTCTCGCTTTGATCTACTGTTCTATCAACATCACTACGGATATAAGCCAGTTCTTCGGCAGAAAGCTTTTTCTGTTTTTCCGGTGTTTCATATAAGAGAAACCAGAAAATTAACCAAAGAAAACCTATACCCCCGATAATCATAAATGTAGATTCCCATCCGTACTTTTCAGAGAGAACAGGTACTGTTAATGGAGCCAGAATAGCACCGATATTACTTCCTGAATTAAAGATTCCGGTAGCTAAAGCACGTTCTTTTTTAGGGAAGTACTCGGCTGTGGTTTTAATAGCTGCGGGGAAGTTTCCGGATTCACCAATTCCTAATACTGCCCGAGCGATGACGAATCCCAGTATAGATACAGGAACGCTCGCCAGGCCAACCCATCCCATAACAGAATTGGCTGCGTTGCCAATATCTATAGCATGTGCATGCATCATAGCTCCAAGGCTCCATATAATAATAGCAATGGCAAATCCCCATTTTGTGCCTAGTTTATCGATAAACCTTCCAGCAAAGAGTAGAGATATGGCATATACAAACTGGAAGACTGCTGTAATATTTCCGTAGTCGCTATTGCTCCAGCCAAACTGATGGGTAAGCTCCGGGGCCAGAAGACTGAGAACCTGGCGATCTAAATAATTAATTGTTGTAGCAAAGAATAAAAGACCGCAAATTGTCCACCTGTATTTTCCGATACTTTTTTCCATAATCTAAACGCTTATGGTTATAAAAGTACATTTAAAGGAGCCGGGTCCATATCGTCGTATCGTTTGTTTTCGCCACCCATTCCCCAGATAAATCCGTAATTGGAAGTACCGGCACCAAAGTGTAGACTCCATGGTGGTGAAATAACGGCCTCATGGTTTTTCATAATGATATGGCGCGTTTCCGTCGTTTCACCCATCATATGAAACAATCTTTGTTCTGCATTCAGATCGAAGTAAAAATAAATCTCAGTTCTGCGGGTATGGGTATGTGCAGGAATTGAATTCCATACACTGCCTTCTTCCAGAACAGTAAGACCCATTACGAGTTGGCAGCTTTGGATTCCTGCTTCATGGATATACTTGTAAATTGTTCTTCTGTTAGATGTTTTACCATCACCCAGCGTTACAGGAGCTGCCTGTTCTTTTGTGTATTTTGTTGTAGGGTATTCCTTGTGAGCAGGAGCTGATAATAAATAATATGTAGCGGGTTCAGCAGGATTGTCACTGAAAAAAAAAACTTTTTGTGCCCCTTTACCTACATACAGACAATCTAATTTATCCAGTGCATACTTTTCACCATCTACTTCTACAGAACCTTTTCCACCTACATTAATAATTCCTAATTCTCTTCTCTGAAGAAAATAATCGGCTTTTAGTTCTTCATGTGTCTTCAGTTCAGTAGATTGTTTTATAGGCTTGGTTCCGCCTATAATAAGTCTGTCGTAGTGTGAATATGTAAGGCTGATGTTGTCTTCAGTCATAAGGTTTTCCACCAGGAATTCCCGGCGTAAAGATGCAGTGTCCATCGTTTTGACCTCACGGGGACTGCTCTCAAATCTAATTTGCATAGTTGTAATGTTTTTATGGTTGTTAGTTTTTATTGTGGTCACCAAGAATATTGTACTGATTACATGGTATTTCAATACATATTCCTGACTTTATTACACAGCTGATTGTGGAAAGAAATTAACGTCCCATCCATCCGCCGTCGACAGTAAGAATTGTACCGTCAACATAATCACTGGCTGAAGATGAAAGAAAGACTGCGGGACCTGCAAAATCTTCCGGAGTGCCCCATCTGCTTGCGGGTATTCTGTCCAGAATAGCTTTACTGCGCTCTTCATCGTTACGTAGAGCTTCCGTATTATCTGTGGCGATATAACCTGGTGCAATACCATTTACGTTGACACCTTTAGAAGACCATTCGTTGGACAAAGCCTTGACTAAGCTGGCCAAAGCTCCTTTGCTGGCAGCATAGCCCGGAACATTGATCCCGCCCTGAAAGCTTAATAAAGAACAGGTGAATATAATTTTACCCTTCCCCTGATCGATCATTTTTTTTCCTATTTCACGAGCCAGGATAAATGGTGTATCCAGATTGATATTGATTACAGAATCCCAGTATTCGTCAGGATGTTCTGCAGCAGGTTTTCTAAGAATGGTTCCGGCATTATTGATAAGGATATCTATATGTGGATGATTGGAGTTGAGCTGCTGAATAAATTCATAGACATTATCCCTGTTTTCAGCATCCATCTTATAAAAATGGAAATTCCTTCCCAGTTTTTTTACCTCCTGTTCTATTTCAGAATTGGCTTCTATACTACGGGATGCAATAATAATATCAGCACCTGCCTGAGCGAGGCCTATAGCCATTCCGCGGCCAATACCTTTATTGCCTCCTGTGACCAGAGCAGTTTTACCGCTAAGGTCAAATAATTTGTTCGTCATGGTTGGTTTTAGTTTTTCCAAATATATAAATTAATTATGAAGTATGAATGACTAAATATAACCCCCTGTTAATTATTCATCATAATGTGATAAAAAGATAAATGTATATCGTCATAATAGATATTTTTAACAATTTGTTAAAATATAAAATAGATTATTAGTCTAAATTTGAGCCTAAAATCTGATGACAATTAATATGGTTAAAATTCTTGAATACCAGACAGAACATTTTGCAGACCTTACCTCTTATACATTACCCGAAGAACAGGCTATGTTTTCCAGAATACCGGCAGAAGTGCTGAACAACCCCAGAATAGATGATGAAACGGATCGATTTTACTATACAATTATGTATAATGATAAAGCTGTAGGATTCTTTCTTCTGGAATTTGCGCATGACAGATGGTATAAGCCTCAGGATGAAACAGCTGCATTATTAAGATCGCTTACTCTAAATCCTGAATTTCAGGGAAAAGGGATTGCCAAGGAAATGATGATACAACTTCCGGATCTGGTAAGAAAACAGTTTCCTGATGTAAGAGAAATTGCTTTTGGAGTGAATTTTAAAAATATATCAGCTTATCAGATGTACCTGAAGGCAGGATATCAGGATTCCGGTGAAAGTTTTGACGGGCCTAAAGGTCCACAGCATATTATGGTTAAGGAACTGTAACTTCAAAGTTTTATCCTTTTATATATATCCCGAAATACCGAATAATTCGAAGAAATTTGAATTCTGCTTTTTGAATAATGTTGTAAATTCGTTTAAAAATAAACCATGACAGAAATTGTCCCTTATGTTGAAGAACACTACGATGCACTAACTTCCTATATACTGGACGAAGAACAGTCTCAGTTTTCGCTTGTACCAAGACAGGTACTGAATAATCCTGATATAATGGGGCTTAAAAATCGTTTTCAGTACACTATAATACATGAAAAAGAGATAGTTGGTTTTTTCTCACTCGATTTCTCCTCAGATCTTCTTACTTACTCAGATAATAAAAATGCCGTTTTACTTCGGGCACTATCTATAAACCCTAAGTTTCAGGGGAAGGGTATTGCAAAATCAGCAATGATAGAGCTTCCGGCTTTTGTGAAACAAAATTTCCCAAAAGTTGATGAAATTGCTTTTGGTGTAAATGCAACAAATGAGAATGCTTACAAACTCTATTTGAAAACAGGATATCAGGATTCAGGTAAAATCTACGAAGGAGTGAAAGGTCCACAGCATATTATGCTGATGAAGCTTTAGGCTTTAGCCAGAAAAGCATCAAAGGCAGCCAATATGCTTACTGTTCCGTCAGCTTCAATTTTGTCTAGCTTTACCAGTTCGATTTTATTAATGCTCAATGCATCAAAAGGTTTATGGACACGAACATAATTTTCGGTGAAGCCATACATAAGGCCATCTTTATTTTCGTGTTCCCACAGAACAGGTAATGTTTTGCCTAACTGAGTCTGGTAAAAAGCCATTTTCTTTTTTTCGGAAAGTATACGGAGCATTTTGTTACGCTTCTTTCTTTCTACAACAGGAACAATACCCTGCATTGCAGCAGCTTCAGTATTTTCTCTTTCAGAATAAGTGAAAACGTGTAGATAAGAAATTGGTAGTTCGTTTAGAAACTGATAGGTTTTCATAAACTCTTCTTCAGTTTCCCCCGGGAATCCTACAATAACATCCACACCAATACAAGCATCAGGCATTACCTCACGGATTTTTGAAACTCTGTTTCTGTAAAGCTTTGTAAGATAGCGGCGTTTCATTTTTTTCAGAACTTCGTCGCTTCCGGATTGCAGCGGAATATGAAAATGTGGAACAAAGCTTTTGCTGGTCGATACCAGATCAATGGTTTCGTCTTTTAGAAGATTAGGTTCGATAGAAGAAATTCGGATTCTTTCGATTCCGTCTACCATATTAAGTTCTTTTACCAGATCGAGGAAAGTATGTTCGTGTCTTTTATTACCGAATTCCCCTTTACCATAATCTCCGATATTTACTCCGGTTAATACAATTTCTTTAATATCCTGAGATGCAATTTCGCTTGCATTTTTAATTACATTTTCCACAGTATCCGAACGGGAAATTCCTCTTGCTAAAGGAATAGTACAATAGGTGCATTTGTAATCACATCCATCCTGAACTTTCAGGAACGCACGTGTTCTGTCACCAATAGAGTAAGAACCAATAAAGAAATCGGTTTCCTCAATTTCACAAGAATGCACTTCTGCAAGATTTTCGGATTTTTCCAGATCATTCAGATAGCTAAGAATATTAAATTTTTCTTTAGCTCCCAATACAAGGTCTACACCTTCAATTTCTGAAATTTCTTCAGGCTTTAACTGAGCATAGCAGCCGATAATAACCACGAGGCCATCCGGATTAGCTTTTAATGCTCTTTTTACAATCAGCTTACATTCTTTATCCGCATTTTCGGTAACCGAACATGTATTGATCACAAAAACATTAGCCGCATCATCAAACGAGACCTTCTTATAACCTGCATCTGTTAACTGACGGGCAATAGTAGAAGTTTCTGCGAAGTTGAGCTTGCATCCTAATGTGTGAAATGCAACTGATTTTAGACCTGATTCCATAATTAAAAACGAGAATGCAAATTTACGAAATTATTATAAAATTGTATTGAAGTGTTTTTATTCTTTGGCGAATAGACTACTGACTCTATCGTGTACTAGTATGATGTACAGCTAAACCGGCGGATATAAAGCAGTGATGGCTTTGCGTAGCATAAATTTATAAGCATAAGGGTATAAAAATTTTACATTACGGTGAAATTATTTCTAACATTTAGATATTAAGACAATTAAGATTTCAGTGATCATTGCTAAGCGTTAGCGGCTTTGCGTTCTTTAAAAAGCATGAGAATATAAAGATTACTTGTGCCTTAGTGCTAAAAACATCATCTTATAGTATATAATTTTACCTTTTGTGGTTAACTTAAATTCGCGTCAATTAATTTATTACATTTGTTAAAACTATTAACTAAAACATGAATTTCGACTCTAACGTACCACACACTCGTGTCAATATATTAACGGGTGAAAAAGTATTAGTGTCGCCACACCGTAACAAAAGACCCTGGCAGGGACAAACGGAGGCGATTTCTTCTGAACGGAGAAATGAATATGAACCGGAATGTTATCTGTGTCCGGGAAATAAAAGATCAGACGGTACTGTAAACCCGGATTATTCAGATCATTTTTCTTTTGTTAATGATTTTTCTGCTTTATTACAGGATACTCCCGATCATCAGTCGGATGAGGAAGGCCTTTTTGTAACTGAAAACATCAAAGGAATCTGCAAAGTTCTGGCATTTACTCCAAGACATGATCTTACTCTTGCAACCATGAATGAAATTTCTATTGAATCTGTAGTAAACTTATGGCAAACAGAATTTGAAGAACTGCGTTCGAATGACTGGATTAAATACATTCAGATATTTGAGAATAAGGGAGCAGTTATGGGGTGCAGTAATCCGCATCCGCATGGTCAGATCTGGGCACAAAATACATTGCCTGTTGAGCTGGAAAAAGAATCTGTACAGCAGAAGAAATATTTTGAAAAATATCAGAAAACTTTACTGAAGTCTTATCTGGAAGCAGAATTGGAAAAGCAAGAGCGGATTATTTATGAGAATAATTCATTCGTTGTTCTGGTTCCTTTCTGGGCAGCGTGGCCTTTTGAAACGATGATCATCAGTAAACGTTCGGTACAGTATATCTCAGAATTTACAAGCTCTGAAAAAACCGATTTGGCGCAAGCGCTAAAAGTTTTAACGGTAAAATACGACAACCTTTTTAAAACATCTTTTCCTTATTCTGCGGGAATACATCAGGCGCCAGTTAATTCCGGAGACTTCCCGGAATGGCACTGGCATATGCATTTTTATCCGCCTTTGTTAAGGTCTGCTACAGTGAAAAAATTTATGGTCGGCTACGAAATGCTGGCTAATCCACAGCGTGATATTACACCGGAGCAGGCAGCGCAGCAACTGAGAGAACAATCTTTAACACATTATCTATCTGTCTAAACATGGCAACAATTTCAAAACAATATATAACAGAGAAATTCGAAGAGGTATTTGGTCAGGCACCAGATGTCGTTTCTAAATCACCCGGAAGAATTAATATTATAGGGGAACATACGGATTATAATGACGGATTTGTTCTGCCTGCAGCGATTGATAAATACAGTTATGTAGCTGTTGGTCACCGCAACGACGATGAAATTCATTTATTTTCTCAGTTGTTTAATGAAAAGCTAAACTTTAAACTTTCAGAGATAAAGGCACTGGAAAACTCCTGGGCTAATTATATTCTGGGAGTGGTGTATCATATTCAGAAAAATGGACACCAGCTAAAAGGCTTTAATATGGTGATTGACGGAGATGTTCCTTTGGGAGCAGGTGTTTCTTCATCCGCTTCTTTAGAGAGTGCAGTGGCAGTAGCTCTGGATAAAATATTTGATTTAGGTTTATCTAAATGGGATATGACTAAAATTGCACAAACTGCCGAGCATACTTTTGCCGGAGTGAAATGTGGTATTATGGACCAGTTTGCTTCAGTTTTTAGTAAGGAAGATAAGGTGGCGAAATTAGACTGCAGAAGCCTAGAGTTTGAATATTTCCCTTTAGAGCTTGGTGAGTATACTTTACTCTTACTGAATACTAATGTAAAGCATTCATTGGCTTCTTCTGCTTATAACGACAGAAGGGAAGCCTGTGAAAAAGCTGTTGAGATTATCAGTAAAGATTTTCATGATGTGAAATCATTGCGGGATGTGAACAGCCAGATGCTTCGGGAATATTTATATTCTGATTATCCGGAACTCTACGTTAAAGCAAGTTATGTTCATGATGAAAATAAAAGGGTAGAAGAGGTATGCAAAGCTTTGGAAAAAGGAGACCTGGCAGCAGTAGGCTTGTTCCTGTATGCTTCGCATGAAGGTTTGAGTGAATACTATGAGGTAAGTTGTGATGAACTGGATTTTCTGGTAGACGAAGTAAGACAATATCCTGAAGTTTTGGGCGCAAGAATGATGGGGGGCGGATTTGGAGGCTGTACACTGAACCTTTTAAAGAAAAGCTTTGTACCTGAACTTATTGCTAAACTAAAGCCAGCTTATGAAGCTAAATTTAACCTTGAATTAACACCTATAGAAGTTGTGCCTTCCGAAGGTGGACATGTTCTTTAAAATTGTATGGTATTTATGAACTATAGACCTGAAAGACAAAAATTCCAAAAAGAAAAAGACGAAAAAAAAATAGATTTATTTCAGCTTAAAAATAAAAATAATACGGAAGTTTTCCTGACCAATTACGGAGCCAGAATTGTAAGCTTTTTGTTTAATGACCGAAATAATAATCCAGTAGATGTTAACCTGGGACATGCCAGTATAGATGAGTATTTGGAACCTAAAGGTAACTTTTACGGGTGTGTTATCGGTAGGGTGTGCAACAGAATTGGCGGTGCTGAGTTTACACTGAACGGAAAGAATTATCAGTTAAATCCTAATATCCCGAACAATCTTTTGCATGGCGGAGAAAATGGTTTTCATACAAAGGTTTTCGATGTAGAAAATACAGGAGACAATTTTTTGAAAATGACATATCATTCGGAAGATGGCGAAGAAGGCTTTCCGGGTAATGTAAAAGTAAAGGTCAGCTACACGCTGACGGATGAGGATGCTCTGGAAATTTTGTTTGAAGCCGAATCGGATGAAGAAACTCCTTTTAATATTACCAATCATGCATTCTTTAATCTGAATGGAGAAGGGAATGGTAATATGCTGAAACACCAGCTTCAGATCTTTGCAGAAAAATATTTGCCGGTAACGGAAAATGTTGTTCCGAACGGAACTTTGGAATCTGTAGAAAATACACCTTTTGACTTCAGAGAGGTGAAAACTATAGGACAGGATATTAATGCAGAGAACCATCAAGTGGTTTTAGGAAGTGGTTTCGATCATACTTATGTATTAAAAGAAGCATTTGATTCGGAATTACTGCATGCAGCAAAAGCAACAGGAGATCTGACAGGAATTGTTCTGGATGTATATACGGATCAGCCGGGAGTGCATTTATATACCGGGAATTTTATGGATGAAACACATACTTTAAAGTCTGGTAAAACAGACGGATGGAGAGAAGCATTTTGTTTGGAAACACAACATTTTCCGGATGCAGTTCACCACAATCATTTTCCTTCCGTTATCCTGAAACCGGGAGATAAATTTGCTTCTAAAACGGTATTTAAGTTATCTAATAAGTAAGTGATTTATTAAAATAAAGCCTTGTCAAGGTTCTGAACCTTGACAAGTATTATTCGTATTACATAGCCTGAAGAATTGAACTTTGCCAGGGCTTATCAATTATTTAATATACATCATCTGGCTGTATAAATTCTCGATATGCAGTATTCTGCTAAACGGACTTTTGATGGAAGAAAGCTGTTTGTTGTGATTGATATAACTATAGCGGGAAGCCAGGTTGTTCATATTAGAAACCAATACCAGCCAGCATTCATCTACATCCTTTTTATAAATGCGGAACTTTTTATTTTTCTTATAAATAGCCTGCGCTATTTTTTCGGAATTCAGCTCATCAAAGAGAGATAAATTATAATCTAAAACAAGAAGAACACCTTTATTATAGGGTGTTCTTCTTATTTTTTGTACATATTTAGACTTCTTAT
Source organism: Elizabethkingia bruuniana (assembly GCF_002024805.1). Lineage (NCBI taxonomy): Bacteria > Pseudomonadati > Bacteroidota > Flavobacteriia > Flavobacteriales > Weeksellaceae > Elizabethkingia > Elizabethkingia bruuniana. The sequence continues at coordinate 2,443,947 of NZ_CP014337.1, read as the reverse complement.
TTTCGGTAATACAGCTGATGATTTCCTGTTCAATCATTTCTGGTTTTTTATGAAAATCATTATCATATTCATTTAAGCTTAGATAATAGATTCCGGAAAAATTCTGTTGGGTTTTCTCTAGATATTTTTCAATATTCCGGAAGATTTTTGAAATTTGAGTTTCTTTTTTCTTGAGTTCAAAATGATTAATGATTTCTGAAACTTCCAATCCTATTTTTTTATTCTTGTACTTAATGATGAAGTCGGGACTTTCGCAGATTAAGTTTTCAATTTCAATTTCCGGGAAGTGATGGAAAAGAGAGGTGATAAGTAATAATTCCAGCTTTTTCTGATATTCTTCTCTTTCAGACAGACAGGCTCCTTCAATCTGTTGATACCAAAGGTTGAGGTTGTTTTGATTAATGTTCTGGTTGTTTACACACAATTCCAGACTTTTTTGTAAATCCTGAAACGAAATCATAGCTGGCTGAATTTCAATTCTCTACTGATATAAAGCTAAACATTTTTTTTGATATAAAGGGTTATGTATCAAAATTTAAGATTAAATTCATATTGTATATTTGTAAACCGAATAATGAAAAAAAATATGGATTTTAGAAACTTTACTATTCCTTTTGAAATTAACCCCGAGTATAAAAAGCGTGTCGCTTACTTCTCCATGGAGTTCGCAGTCGATCAACCCCTGAAAATCTACAGCGGTGGACTAGGTTTTTTAGCCGGATCACATATGAGAAGTGCATATACATTGAAGCAAGATTTGGTGGGTATTGGTATTCTTTGGAAATACGGATATTATGATCAGGCAAGAAATCAGAATCAGACGCTTAATGTAGCCTGGACAGAGAAGAGTTATAACTTTCTTCAGGATACCGGTATAAAATTCCAGATAGATATTCATAGTGCTCCGGTTTGGGTGAAAGTATGGTATCTGGCGCCGGAAACTTTCGGTACAGCTCCTATTTTCCTTTTGTCTACGGATATTCCGGAAAATGATTATATATCACAAACGATTACACACAGACTTTATGATGCCAATCAGGCAACTAAAGTCGCTCAGTATATTTTATTAGGAAAGGGTGGGGCTAAGCTTCTGGATGAAATGAATCTTGGCCGGGATATCTATCACTTGAATGAAGCGCATGGATTGCCGGCGGCTTTCTATCTGTTGCAGAAGTATAAAGATCTGAATGAGGTAAAGAAAAAGCTGGTGTTTACGACTCATACACCTGAAGAAGCCGGAAACGAGAAACACGATTTCCATTTGTGTTATAATATGTCTTATTTTTCCGGTATCAGCGAAGAGGAAGTACGTAGGGTGTCCGGAACCGATGGTGAAGTATTCAATCATTCTTTGTGTGCCTTAAGAATGGCGCATATTGCAAATGGGGTTTCCAAGCTCCATGGTGAGGTTTCCCGTGAGATGTGGGGTAAATATTCCGGTATTTGCGATATTAAATCGATTACCAATGCTCAGGATTATAATTTCTGGGCAGACGAAAAGCTTTATGCTGCCAAAGACAATGCAGATGCTGCAGGATTTGATGAACGTAAAAAAATAATGAAGTACAGAGGTTTCAAGATAGTATCCGATCAGACCGGAAATATATTCAATCCTGATGTTTTTACGATGGTCTGGGCCAGACGATTTGCAGGCTACAAAAGAGCAGATTTGCTGTTGGAAGATCAGGAGCGTTTTCGCAGACTGATGGAAAACGAAAAATATCCGATCCAGATTATCTGGGCAGGAAAGCCTTATCCATTGGATTATCCGGCAATTTCGACTTTCAATCGCTTGGTAGAAGAAAGCAAGAAATATAAAAATATGGCTGTGCTGACGGGATATGAAATCTACCTGAGTAAGTCTCTGAAAAGAATGTCCGATGTATGGCTGAATAACCCGCGTGTACCCCGTGAAGCTTCTGGTACCAGTGGCATGACAGCAGCAATGAACGGATCGGTAAACTTTTCTACAGATGATGGTTGGGTTCCCGAGTTTGCAAAACCCGGACAAAATTCATTTGTAGTACCTAAAGCAGATTATAACAATATGAGCACTTATGATCAGGATATGTATGATCTGAATAAGCTTTATGATTTGTTGGAGAATGAAATTCTGCCGACTTATTATGATCGTCCGGATGAATGGCGTACATTAACACAGCAAGGGATGGAGGATGTGCGTTATGCTTTTGCAAGCGATCGAATGGCGGACGAATATTACAGGGAAATGTATAATTAAATAGCTTTATAAAATAAAAAAACAGACTGCCAGCGGCAGTCTGTTCCTCTATATAGATGTTAAATTGGTGTATTAACGTGTGAACAAAAGTTCTCTGTATTTAGTCAACGGCCAAAGCTCGTCATCAACCATCATTTCCAATGCATCAGAAGCTTCTCTGATAGTGTCAAATAAAGGTTTTACTTTGTTACAGTAAGCTTCTGCTTGTTTGTGGCTGTCTTTTGTATTTTTAGCTTTCTCTTTTTCTGTTAATAGGTTGTCAACACCAATTTTGATGTTAGAAACATTTGTAGAAATCTGAGTAATAAGACTGATTTGCTCTTTTGCCAAAGTCTGGAATTCTTTGTCTCCAAAGATTTCCTTCAAGCCTTTAACGTTCTCAATTAATCTGTTCTGATAGTTAAGTGCAGCAGGAATAATGTGGTTTCTTGCAATATCAGCTAATACTCTTGCTTCAATATCAATAACTGTAGAGTATTTCTCGAATTTAATTTCGTTTCTGGCTTCAAATTCTCTGTGAGAGAAGATGCCTAGCTCTTCATAAAGATCAGCAAACTTCTTATCCATTTCCTGTTTAAGAGCTTCAGGAGTAGTCTTTAAGTTGTTCAGGCCTCTCTTTTTAGCTTCTTTAGCCCAGTCATCGGAATAACCGTCACCTTCAAAAAGGATGTTTTTCAATTGCTTGATGTATTCTCTAAGAACGTTGAAAATAGCTTCGTCTTTTTTCAGACCTTTTTCAATCAGAGCATCAACTTCTGCCTTGAATACTTTTAGTTGTTTAGCCGCAATTGCATTCATTACAGTCATCGGTTCTGCACAGTTTGCAGAAGATCCTACAGCACGGATTTCAAATTTGTTTCCGGTGAAAGCAAATGGTGAAGTTCTGTTTCTGTCGGTATTATCCAGAAGGATTTCAGGGATTTTTCCAACAACGTTTAATTTCAATTCTGTTTTCTCTTCCGGAGATAATTTTCCGTCAGTTACTTTTTCTAATTCTTCAAGAACAGAGAATAGCTGACTTCCGATAAATGCAGAGATAATAGCAGGTGGAGCTTCGTTTGCACCTAGTCTGTGATCGTTGCTTGCAGAAGCAATACTCGCTCTCAGTAAGTCTGCATAATCATGTACAGCTTTCAGAGTGTTTACAAAGAATGTTAAGAACTGTAAGTTTTTCTTAGGATTTTTACCAGGACTTAATAAGTTCTCTCCTGTATCTGTTGCAAGGCTCCAGTTGTTGTGCTTTCCGCTTCCGTTTACACCATCGAATGGCTTTTCATGGAATAAGATATGGAAGTGGTGCTTGTGTGCAACTCTTGCCATAACATCCATTAATAAGGAGTTGTGGTCTACCGCTACGTTTACTTCCTCAAACATTGGAGCAAGCTCAAACTGGTTTGGAGCAACTTCGTTGTGACGGGTAGTTACAGGGATTCCCAGTTTCATACATTCTATTTCCAACTCTTTCATGAAGTTCATTACTCTTGTAGGAATAGAGCCGAAATAGTGATCATCCAATTGTTGTCCTTTTGCCGGAGAATGTCCTAAAAGAGTTTTTCCTGTTAGTACAAGGTCCGGGCGGGAAATATATAAAGCTGAATCTACAAGGAAGTATTCCTGTTCCCAGCCTAAAGTAGGCATAACTTTCGTTACGTTTTTATCAAAGTAAGCTTTACAAACATCTGTAGCAGCTTCGTCAACAGCATTCAGGGCTCTTAATAAAGGCGTCTTGTAATCCAGTGTTTCTCCGGTATAAGAGATAAAGATAGAAGGAATACAAAGAGTGGTTCCCATAATAAATGCAGGAGATGTAGGATCCCATGCAGTATATCCTCTTGCTTCAAAAGTATTTCTGATTCCACCATTAGGGAAAGAAGAAGCATCCGGCTCCTGTTGGATCAGCATTCCGCCGTTGAAACGCTCGATAGCTCTGTCTCCTTCAATCGGAGTGAAGAAAGAATCGTGCTTTTCAGCTGTGGAACCTGTTAATGGTTGAAACCAGTGAGTGTAGTGGGTAACCCCCTTAGACATAGCCCAGTCTTTCATTGCAACAGCTACCTGATCTGCGATATGGCGCTGTATTTGTGATCCTTTTTTAATAGCATCCATAATAGAACTGAATGCTTCTTTAGTAAGGTATTCTCTCATAGTGTATTCAGAGAATACATTAGAACAGAATAATTCTGAAAGTTTTCCGGGAACTTCTACGAAATTGTCTTGTCTGTAATTTCTGAAAGGAAGTTCTGCTAAGGCTTTAAATCTTAATGTTGACATTGTTGTGTTGGTTAAGTGATGCAAATTTAGATATTTTTTGAAATAAAATAACAATACCCCTATTTTTTTTAGGGGTGTTATGTAAAATTTAACATTTGAACTTGTTTTAACCTATAGTTGTCTTTGGGGTGTTTTGTTTTTTATAGGGATGTGTGGAGTGTTGGAAATATTTTTTCCTTAAAACAGAGAACTTTCAATATTCTGACTAAGTTAAATAATGTTCATGATTAATTTGTACTTTTATCATATAAACAAACATCAGATTTTATAAATACATGATATGAAGAACAGGATTTTTATTGTTATTGCAATTGTTTTATTTAGCTGTACATCTCAGATACAGGCGCAATCAAAAAATACTTCAGGTACAACCACTACAAAGAGTATGGATGGCGGCTTTGAAGGTAAGTATTCCAGTGAAGGTGAAAAAAACGGAGTTTTAGCTTTTGATATTTCACAAACCGGAACTAAAGTAGAAGGTACAGCCCGTTATAATACTTATGGAGCTAAAGCGAAGAGCGTAACATTGTCAGTCAAAGGGTATGTAAAGGGAAAGACGGCTTATATTAGGCTTAGAGATAAGAAAGGCTCTGTTATAGCCGATGGTACCTTGGGTATAGATGGGGAAGATACTGTTCTGTTTAAACAGACAACTTCGTCCGGAATGATACCACGAGACGCAGTACTCCTTAGATAAGTAAACCCGATTAAAATAATTTTAATGCTTTTGTGCGGAATTCTGAATCAAGGTTCCGCATATCTTTTTGAATACTGATACTATTATTGGAATCTGTAATCGGCTTCAGGGAGCGTGTTGTTTTTTAAGAAATCTTCATAGTTGGCGGAAAGTTTCTTTCTGCCATAATTACTTTTGAAGTCCAGATTGCCAAGACGTATCTTATCTTTTCCATAGCGACGGTTAAGCTTGTCCATTGCTTCCATAATGTTTTTATGTCTGTCGAAATGATCTTCTTCGAAAAGACTGATAAGCCTTTCATTTTCCGGAACAAAATCGTTAATCCAGACACCCGCTCTTTTATAATGATAACCTTCAATAAATATTTCGTCCAGAAGCTTTGCAGCGGTTTTAGCAAGATCTATTGAAGAGCTTACGGGATTCGGGAAGTGATATGAAACCACATTTTTGTATTCCGGTAAGTCTTTACGGTAACGATTGGTACCTACAAATACAGTAAGTACTTTGCAGCAACTCTTTTGTTTACGTAGCTTCTCTCCGGCAGAAAACGCAAAAGAACAGATGCGCTCCTGTAGTTCTTCCTTAGTTTTAATCATTTCCATAAAGCTGCGGGTTACAGCTATAGACTTTTTAGAGGAAGTGTTTGGGATTTCTAATTGAGGGATACCCTTTAGTTCATTCACTAAGCGGACTCCGTTTATACCCATTTCTTTCCGGATCCATTGTTCTGGTTTGCTCAGTAAGTCATAAGCTTTATAGATACCTGCATCTTTCATGCGGGCACCCAGTCTGCGCCCAATTCCCCAAACATCTTCTATGTTCAGCCACCGAAGTGCTTTTTCTATGTCTTCGGGTTTTTCCAGAATAAAAAGTCCATTAAACTTTTCGGGATTTTTCTTTGCAATTCTGTTGGCAATCTTTGATAAGGTTTTGGTAGGTGCAATGCCAACACTTACAGGAATGCCTTCTGTATCCAGTACATCTTGTTTTAGCTTTATGCTGTGTTCAATAATATTAATGTATCTGAATCCTGAAAGATTAAGAAAAGCCTCGTCTATACTATAAACTTCTGTTTCCGGGGCATATTTTTTAATGATGGCCATTACATTCTGGCTTCTGAAATTGTACAGTTCGAACTTTGCAGAAAGGGCTATAACATTATTTTCCTGAAAAAACTTTTCATATTTGAAAGTAGGAGCGCCCATAGGTATTCCTAAAGCTTTAGCTTCTTCACTTCTGGATATAATACACCCATCGTTGTTGGAAAGTACTACAACGGGTTTGTCGATCAGGTCGCTATCCAGCGCCCGTTCGCAGCTTACAAAAAAATTGTTGCAGTCGACCAGAGCAAACATGAGAAATTTTATTGCAAGTTAGTCCGAAAAAATAAAATAAGAATACAGTTGTGGATAAAATCCGATAGGTATTTTGAATAAAGAATTATCTTTTTAATTATGATCTCCATAATCCTGAATCAGTTAAAAATAGATAAAATAAAAAATAACCGGAAGAAGAACCCGGCTATTTTTCATAATATTTTTTGATTCAAAAAATATGTTTTGCATCTTTTACGGTTCATCTGTCCGTACTTTAAATCATTTCTATACCCTGAGCGATATATTTGCTTACCTGAGCGCTGGTATTGTCTTTTTCAGTAATGATTATATCAAGTTTACTTGTTTTATCAATTATAAAATTAGATTCAGTGTCAAGTTTATCAGCTGTACATAATCCGATTATTCTTTTACTCTGCTTTATCATTGCCTTCTTTACTTCCGCGTCTTCTAGATAGGCTCCGTATAAATTTTCGGTGGTAACAGAGCATACTCCAAAGAAGTATAAATCTGCTTTAAAGCCTGTAATGCTTTCTAAAGTGGCATTTCCGAAAGTAGTAAATGCAGATTTGTAAAGCCTGCCTCCTAAAAAGATTAATTCTACAGAAGGATGATCTTCTATAATGCTTGCTACAGGAAAACTATTGGTAATAATGGTAACTTTAAGATCTTTCGGCAAAATCTTGGTCAATTCCAAAACAGAGGTACCTCCGTCAAAAAATAAAACCTGATCATTTCTAATTAAGGATAAAGCCTTTTCTGCGATAATCCTTTTTTCTTCCAAACCTTCTTTTTCCCGGTCGCGATAGTGGTGTTTTTTCTGAACAATACTATGGGCACCACCTCTTACTGCTCTAAGCAGATCTCTTGTATCCAGTTCTTTTATATCTCTTCGGATAGTATCTTCCGATACCGCAAGTTTTTTGCATAACTCCTGAAACGAAACGGAACCTTCTCTGTTTGTTATATCTAAAATGGTTTGTAAACGATCATACTTTAGCATGAGTACAAATATATGTATTTGTTGTAAAAATTCAATTCGCAAAATATTGCTATAATTGCAATGTTTTGCAGTTATTTATGTTTGTTTGTATACATTTGCATTGTCATAATAAAATCAAGAAACATGAAAAGAAAGACTATTTCCATAGATATGGATGGTGTATTGGCTGATATTAAAGAACATTATCTGTCTCATTATTTTGAAGAAACCGGTATTCGTATAAATAATGAAGATATTATAGGAATGGATGAAATAGATTGTGTACCGGATAAAACTGCTGTACGTCGTTATTTGAATAAGCCGGATTTTTTCAGAACAATTCCTGTAGCTAAAGATGCTCAGGATGTGGTTAAGGATTTACAGGCTCATTATGATATTTTTGTAGTTTCTGCAGCAATGGAATTTCCCCGTAGTCTTTTTGAAAAGAAAGAATGGCTGGCTGAACACTTTCCGTTTATTTCCTGGAAGAATATAGTTTTCTGTGGGAATAAAGAAATCATCAATACAGATTTTCTTATTGATGATCATGCTAAAAACCTGATTAGTTTTTCAGGGAAGAGTCTTCTGTTTGATACATTTCATAACGTTAACGAGAATAGATTTGAAAGGCTGAAAGACTGGAAAGACGTATATCGTTTTTTTATTGGTTAAAAAAAATACCAGCATATTGTGAATGTAATATGCTGGTATTCTTTTTAATGATTCTGTATTACTGTACTTTTTTCTGTTTAATATAATAGGATATACAAAGAAGCAGCATAAGGAAAGCAACTAATAACAGGGATGCAGAGATTCCATAGTATTCAGCAACTCCTCCTAATAACGCAGGGCCTAATAATTGTCCGGAATGTCCCATAGTAGACATTACAGGAATGCTGGCGGAACTGCTTATTCCCTTCAGGTCTCCGGCATGGCTAAATAGTACCGGAACGATATTAGAAGCACCAAGACCTAATATTGTAAATCCGACTAAAGCTCCCGGATATGAGGGGGAAATAACTGCAATAACTAATCCTGCAACAGCAAGGAGGCTGCCTGCAATAACAACAGTATTGTGATTCAGATGTACGATTAGTTTGTCTCCAAAAAGTCTCATAAAAGCCATAGATATAGAAAAGGATGCGTAGCCTATCCCTGCTATTTCCAGGGGAGCTTTCTTTTCATCATGAAGAAAAACAGCGCTCCAGTCCAACATTGAACCTTCAGCAAGATAGGCACAAAAACAAAGTGCTCCAAGAAATAAAACATTCGGATTAATCCATCCGGACCATTTTGACTGATTTTTAGCTGTCGCTCCATGGTTGTGAAAATTATTAATTTTTGCTTCATCTGTCCGCGCATAGAGTTTTTTATGCATTAAAAGCATAATTATCAGAATAAGTATGGATATAAATATCATTACATAAATAGCTTCTAATCCAGCTTTCATCAGTAATCCGGGAACTAGTGATCCGGTTAATCCACCAACACTGAAGATTCCGTGTAATCCGGAAAGAATAGGCTTATCATATAACTTTTGTACGAGGATAGAATGTGCATTTGCTGATACTTCAATTCCTCCCATACACATGCCAAAGCAAAAGAGTGCTATAACTATAGCCGGAACTGAATTGGCAATTAATAAAACGGGTAAGACAGCAGCAAGAGAGATTCCGGAAAAAAAAATAACTTTCCGTGTCCCGAATTTATTCAAGAGAATCGCTGAGAAGGGCATAATAAAGAGTGCTCCGCCTCCGATAAGAAGCATTAAGAGTCCCAGAATACCGTCATCGATTCCAAGCTTCATTTTGACATAGGGAACCATTGGTGCCCAGCTGGCAAGTCCAAGACCACAGACAAAGAAAATAAACCTTATGGCATTTCTTGCTTGGGGAGGTTTGACTAATAGAGTTTGCATTTCCATATAAATTAACTGGATGCAAAACTATTGATAATTATTTAAGTTTAACGCATAATATTGCAATTTTTGCAATATTATGCGTTTTATAGCAAGTCAAAATTTAGAATAGTAAAATTTAATAGCATTTTTATATAGGCCAGAATCTTACTATAGTTCTGTTTATCAGGTATATTAATGAATTTGTTCTATTTAGTCATTGATTCAGAGATGTTGTTCAGAAGTTCTTTAGCGGTATTCAGATCCTGATTCCAACCATCATGACGTTTATCGTTGCTAAGCTTACTGATGGCATTGTCCAGTGCTTTTAATTTTTCAGTTTCTTTCTTTTCTTGCAGGAGCTTTTTTACAATCGATACTTTTTCATAATCCTGTATACCTTCTAATAATCGTTCATAGCGAATGGAACTTCTTGCCTGTGGATAAGCAATATATGTGTCTCCGGCTGGCCAGGTTCTGAATCTGGAATCCACCAAAGGATTTTCCACCCAGGAATTAAATGCCCAACGCAATGCACCATTATATCCTGCAGCCATTGCATACCAGCCCATATAAGTAGATTCTGCCGGATCCGAGAAAGTAAACTGGTTAGGGAAGTTGTTTCCGCAATAAACATAAAAGGTTGTATTAAGCCCTCTGGAATTTCGGTCTTTTAAGTCCTGAGGAGATAATGGATGTTGTACTGCTGTGCTTACATCCTTACTGTCCGGATAACGCTTAAAGGTCTGCTGGTTGTCTGCATAAGAAACACCCAGTTCCGGAGCTACTTTTTTGATAAGGGCAAAGGCTGCACCCATTTCATTTTTATCTCTTTCATCCAATGCTATATTGGTAATCTTCAGCCACCCTTTTTTCTTTTGATGTTTTACAAAGTCTTTCAGAAAAGGCTCCCATATCTTTGTGAATTCATCGGTAGCCGGTTTGGCAACAACATCAACAAATTTGCCCGTTGCAGCATCTTTATAATGGATTTCGTTATTCCAAGGAACAATAGAGTAACAGTTGATCATTTTTTTTATCCCCAGATCCATCATAAAAGATACCCATTTATCGAATACTGTATAATCATAAGACCAGCTTCCGTCCTTTTCCTTGGTCCAGATAATCATATCCTCGTATGGATCAAAGGTCTGTACATGCCATGGATCTTTATTCAGGGTAGTGGTAATCACTTTCTGTCCCAGATTTGCCAGCATTTGCATTTGTGGTTTTAGCGCCTTGAAGTGTTCATCACTCCAGACAGGTACTTTATTTACACGAGCTACTGCCGAAGGATGCTGCCATTGGTCGAGATGGAATGTCCATTTTGCAGGTTCCGGAAGAAGCATGTCAATAACATCCAGAGATATGTTGAGTTCTTGTTGTTTTGTTGTAGGAGAGGTGATTAACACTTTAGCATTGTAAGCCCCTTTTGCGGCATTTTTCGGAATATTTATCGTGATCCATACAGGTCTTACCTCTTTTTTTTCTATACTGAACGAGGTGAGGTCGTCCAGCATATCCGGAGACAATGAAGAACTAAAATCTTCAGGCTTTCGCCATCCGCATCCGGGACCGAATTCATCTGTTACTATGTAGCGTTCAAATCTGGCATAACCTATGGATCCTATTTTTTTTCCACTTTTAGCAGTGAAGTCGGATATCTGCATTTTAATATCCGATACAGGATCTGTTGTCCATAGTAATACCTGAGCAGACAGACGTTCACCCTTCCATCCTTTTAAGGAAATGGTATTGTTCTTTATAATGACAGGGGCCTGGTCTTTACTGTAACGTTTATCAATACTCACAAAAGAACTGTGTAAACCGGGAGTTATGCCTTTCCACGTTTCTTCATATCCTTTTGTTTTCATAGAAGCTTCTGTAAAGGTCTGGCCTTTGTTCCATTCTATCTGTTGGGCAGGTATCCTATTGGAAAATCCTGCAAGAGCACTCAGACAAAAAAGTGCATACAATCTTATCTCATTCATAATTAATTGAAATGTCATGGTTTAGTCCGGATAAAATTATAGAAAACCACCTTATATAACAAATTGTTTTGTATTTAATGTAAAACATGAGTTTTTTACTGGATTATGATTATAAATAGTGATCCGGGATAATAAATTCATTTTTCTTCCTTATTTTAGTAGACTTAAAAACTAACTAATCCGAAAATATGAAAACTCAAACGGGGCGAACCTACATTCCCTGGGTAGACTTACTGCGCATTGTTGCGTGTTTTATGGTTATTATTTCACATAGCTGCGATGCCTTTGTCGGATCTTTTGATAACAGCTTTAGCTTTCATACCGGAGTTTTCTGGGGAAGTCTTGTACGGGCTTGTGTTCCGTTGTTTGCCATGATGTCCGGAATACTTTTGTTTCCGGTAACTACAGATCTTTCCACATTTTACAAAAAGAGAATAGGACGTATTGTAATTCCTCTGGTCTTTTGGTCTGTTGTACTGCCTTTGCTGTTTTTTCTGTATCTAAACTATATAAAGGCAAGTACCAGCGCAGTGATCGACCTTTCTAATTTTACATGGCAAGCTACATTGAAGAAGATTGGAACATCGATTTTTAATTTTAATTATGATACAACGCCGTTGTGGTATCTTTATATGTTGATAGGTGTTTATTTGTTCATTCCCATTATAGGAGTATGGCTGAATACTGCTTCTGCTAAGGATATTCGCCTCTTCTTGAGCTTCTGGGTTGTATCGCTTATAGCACCTTATATTAAAATGGCAGCTCCTCTGCTGGGCTATACGGGTAATTATGATAATGCAGGGATTTGGGGTGTATGCAATTGGAATGAGTTTGGAACTTTTTACTACTTTTCCGGGTTTTTAGGTTATATTATTTTAGCCTACTATCTGGTAAAATATCCGCTGAACTGGTCTTGGAATAAAACACTGGCTGTAGCGATACCTTTATTTATCGTAGGATACGGAATTACTTTCTCAGGGTTTCTTATTACCCAAAAGTATTTTCCGGCTAATTATGCCAATCTGGAAATTGTATGGTATTTCTGTAATATAAATGTTGCAATGATGACGTTTGCAATGTTTATTGTTTTCCAGAAAATCAATATTAAAGAATCTAAATTATTGAAGAATCTGTCATCGGCAACATTTGGTATTTTCCTGTGCCATTTTATCCTTGTACAAGCTTTTACAGACGTGTTTCTTCATCTGGAATTTCTCCCGGCAACTGTCAGAATTTTATGTATTGCTATTGTAAGCTTTTTAGTGAGCTATGGAGTAACAGAATTGCTAAGCTCTAATAAATTAACGAGACGCTTTGTGAAGTAGGTGATTCCCAATTTTAATCGCTATTAAGAATAAGAAAAAATTAAACTATCTTTGTTAAAATCAGTAATATGAAAAAACTTAATTCCATGGTCCTGTTGGCTGCTTTATCTGTGGGGACAGCAACATACGGGCAAAACTCAATTATTCCCAAGCCCCAGAAAATAACAGTACAACAATCTGTTTACAATTTCAATAATATTTCTATTCAGTCATCCAAAGCTATTCCGGAAGCTGTATACTTACAGAAGCAACTGAAAAGTATTACAGGACAGGATTATAAATTATCCCCGAAAGCCAATGTAACCTTTACTCTTTTGAAAAAAGATGCAAAGCAAAAGGATGGGTATTATACTTTAACTATAAACGATAAGGGAATTAATATTTCCGGTTACGATAATCAAGGTCTATTCTATGGAGTGCAAACACTTTTACAATTAGTAGAAGAACATAAAGCTGATCTTAAAATTCCTTATTTAGAGATTGAGGATTATCCTAAGTTTGCTTACAGAGGAATGATGCTGGATGTAAGCCGTCATTTCTTCAATGCTGATGAAGTGAAAAACTATCTGGATTACCTTGCTGCATATAAATACAATAAATTCCACTGGCACCTTACAGATGACCAGGGATGGAGAATCGAAATAAAAAAATATCCTAAGCTTACCGAGGTCGGAGCATGGAGGGACGGATCACAAGTTGGTCGCTATATCGACATGAAATTCGATGATAAGAGATACGGAGGCTTCTATACACAGGAACAAATAAAAGATGTTGTAGCTTATGCAAAGAAGCTTCATATCGATGTTATTCCTGAAATAGAAATGCCGGGGCACGCATTGGCAGCTTTAGCAGCTTATCCTAATCTGGGATGTACAGACGGACCTTTTAAAGTTGGTAAAACCTGGGGGGTAATGGATGATATTTTCTGTCCTAAAGAAGAAACTTTCAAATTCTTAGAAGGTGTAATTGATGAGGTAGTTCCGTTGTTCCCGTATCAGTATATTCATATTGGTGGAGACGAGGCTCCTAAAAAACGCTGGAAAGAAAGCCAGTTTGCTCAGGATCTTATCAAGAAACTTAACCTGAAAGACGAACTTCATCTTCAGAGTTATTTTGTTACCCGTATGGAGAAGTACATCAACTCTAAAGGGAAGCAGATTATTGGCTGGGATGAAATTCTGGAAGGAGGTCTTGCTCCAAATGCAACTGTAATGAGTTGGACTGGTATTGAAGGCGGAATACATGCTGCTAAAACAGGACATAAGGCTATTATGACGCCTACATCTACCAACTATTTCGATTACTATCAGGGAAGCCCGGATACAGAACCAATTGCTATTGGCGGAGATCTGAGACTGCCTAAAGTATATGCTTATAATCCTATTCCAAAAGAATTAACACCAGAACAGGCAAAATATATCTGGGGAACACAAGGGAATCTGTGGACGGAATATATTCTGGATTTCAAACATGTACAGCATATGATTTTCCCGAGAATGATGGCGCTTTCTGAAGTGGCATGGGGAACATCTAACCCGGATGAATACAAGAACTTTGAAGGAAGAGTTATTCAGCACTTCAAAATATTAGATCGTAAAGGAGTTGACTATAGTAAAGCTATTTATGAAGTAGATGGAAAATCTATGGCCAAGGATGGCAAGATTTTCTTTAACCTTACTTCTGCAAATCAGCCAGAAAATATCCGTTATACAACAGACGGATCTGAACCTACATTACAGTCTAATGTATACAGCAAACCAATTGAGGTAAACAAAACAATGACTGTAAAGGCAGCTTATTTTGAAAATGGTAAAAAAGCAAGCGCAGTAACAAGTCAGGATTTCTTGATTACAAAGTCTACGGGTAAGAAAATTACTTTGGAAAAGCAGCCTAGCGAAGCTTATTCAACAGGTGGTGCAGCTTCTTTAGTAGATGGTATCCGCGGGAATATGAAAAATCATGGTAAATCATGGTTAGGTTTTTCCGGTAAAGATGTTGTAGCAACTATAGATTTTGGTGCTAAAACAGATTTTACCAGCGTTCAGTTTTCTACATTAGAACGTCCTGGAAGCTGGATCTATTGGCCTTCATCTGCTAAAGTTTATGTTTCTGATAACGGAACTGACTTTAGAGAAGTAAAAAGTGTAGATGCAGCAACTATTCAGCAGAGTAACGGAGTTGTAGTGATTAACTTCCCGAAACAAACAGCACAGTTTATAAAAGTTGAAATTAAAAACATAGGGAAGGTTGCTGACGGAAAAGCTGGTGCAGGTAATAACGCATGGTTATTTGTAGATGAGATTGCAGTAAACTAATTATTTATACAACCGTTTATATATAGAAAAGAAGTCAGATAATCTGACTTCTTTTTTTTTGAAAAAATTATAATGATATGAGGTTTTCTGCACCTAAGGCCATATACAGATTAATACGCTCTATTCTGTTTTGCAGTTCCAGATTAATGAGATTCATTTCGTTTTTTAGAAGATCCCTTTGCTTTCGGATTAGTACAAAACTATTGCTGGTACCTACTTTTATCTGTTTATGAGTTAATGTAATGTTGCTTTTAAGCTCATCTATAGCATTTTGATTATAGCCAATTTGCTTTTCAACAGAACGTAAATTTGCTAAAGCTGATTCTGTTTCACTCAAAGCGTTCAGAACTGTTTTTGAATATTCTTCTACAGTCTGTTTTTGTTGGGAGTTTTTTACCTCCACATTCTTTTTGAGCTTTCCGTTGTTAAATAATGGTGAAACCAATCCGCCACCCACTTTTAATAATGGATTGGAAAACAAAGAATTTATAGCATCTACATTGCTTCCTGCTGTCCCGAAAGAAGCACTTATATTAAGAGAAGGAAGCCTTGCTGCATTGGCTTGCTGTACTTCATAGAAAGCT
Organism: Elizabethkingia bruuniana; assembly: GCF_002024805.1. Lineage (NCBI taxonomy): Bacteria > Pseudomonadati > Bacteroidota > Flavobacteriia > Flavobacteriales > Weeksellaceae > Elizabethkingia > Elizabethkingia bruuniana. The sequence continues at coordinate 2,428,312 of NZ_CP014337.1, read as the reverse complement.
TTCTCTATTTTGAAATGCTGAACCAGTATATCAGGTCTTTTTTCTAAAAGATTCAACGGGATAGATTCCGGAATTTTATTTTTTACAGGATTAAAAGCGTCCTGTGTTGTTAGCTTTCCTTCCGGATATTTTCCTGTAAGCAATTCAAGAGTCCTTCTGGATTGGATATTGGCATTTTTTACCTTTTCCAGATACCCCTTCAAAGAAATAATTTCAGCCGAGATATTTGATAAATCCAGTGCATTGGCCGTACCTACTTTTTTCTGTATAGTATATAGTTTTTCCAGATTTTGGGATTCCTGAATATAACTTTCAATTTTATCTTCCTGAATATTACCTGCGATATTCAGAAAATAAGCCTTGGCTATCATACCGGCAATGGACTGGCGTAGCAGAATATTTTGATGTACTGCTGAAAAGTAATCACTTGTACTGGCCATTTGTGAAGATTTTCTTTTTCCCCAGATGTCTAATTCCCAATTGGCTTTTAGTGCCAGACTTCTAATCTGACTGCCGCTGATAAGGTTATTAGATGTATTAGCAACAGCATTAATGCTTGGGTAGAGATCGGTTCCTGCAATTTCCATTGCCAATTCAACCTGATTAAGTCTTTCTTTTGCAATGATAATATCTGCATTGTACAACATCCCTTCATTAATCAGTGCTTCTAATTGCGGAGATTTAAGATCATTAATCCATTCATAGGAAAACGAATCTGACAGAGCATTTCTGTCGAAAATCCAGTCATCAGGAATTTTAATATTAGAGATTATTTCACTTTTCTCTTTTAAATAATCTGTTGTTTCTTTAGTCGCTTCTTTGTATCCGATACAAGAAGTTAAGCTCACGGAAATTATCCCCAATATAATTAACTTTTTATACATGTTAGTGGAGTTTAGGAATCAGGAAGTTTATTTTACTGTTCACACGTACCATTACTTTTCGGATAAGATGCAATGGTTTTATATGATCGGAATATATGACTGCTGTTCCTCTTGCTCCAACGGTTAGTTGTTTTTGGCTATCTTCTAATACAAACTTTGCAATAAGTTTTCCATCTGTTTCAGGCAATACTCTTGCAGTGTCCGGTAAGCCTGCAGTAGAGCCGTTTCCTCCCAGCATTCCTCCTGCATTATTCATAATTCCTTGACTGGTGGCGTCAATCACATACTCTAATCTGGCTTTGACAACTTTTCCCGGTTCTGTTTTAAGGGCCAGTTCAACTTCGTCTCCTTTTTTTACTGTTTCTAACTCATTCTGAGCAAAGAATCCAATTACAGATTGTTGTTTCTGGATTAAAACAAAGGCGGATTTGAAGGGCGCCATGATGGCGCCCTCGTTTAGCTGAACGTTGGGAATTATACCATCTGTAGGTGCTAAGACAATAGTTTGCGATAGATTCCATTTAGCCTGATCCAGTTTAGCCTGAATTTCAGATACTGAAGAGTTTTCTCCATTATAAGAGGCGTTGTATTTGGTTTCTAATGATTGTTGCTGGGATTGTGCAGCACTAATACGAGATTGCAAATCACGAGCGTTTGTAACAGCCTGCTCCAGATCAAACTTATTGGCTGCTCCGGCAGCAACGAGTTCCTGGTATTGAGTCACTCTTTTATTAGCCAATTCCAGCTGAGACTGTAATCCTGTAATATTTTTCAAAGAAGCCTGAATATCGGCATTATATGAATTGACCGTAGCCTTTGTATTACTCAATTTAGCTTCAAGAGATTTAATTTCCTGTATAAAAGGCTCTCTGTCCAGTACAAATAAGGTATCGCCCTTTTTCACTTCCTGATTGGTGCTCACATATACCTTTTTTACTTTTCCTAATATTTGGGTTGTAATATCTACACTTCTGTTTCCTACTTTAACATCAGATGTTATGGGGCAGAAATAGTTAAGACTCAGTATCAGAGCAATGCTTCCAAATATAGGAAGAGAATAAACAACGACCTGTGTAGTGAAAGTCCATGGAATAAGCTTCAGTTTTTTTATAAATAACCAGCATATTCCGGCGTATATAGCGACAAGTAATTCCAGCATAATTAATTTTCTTCAGTAATGTTTGTGTCTTTTTTTTGATCTGTGTAATTATAGTTGGCCCATATTAGTGCAACAGGCCATAATAGTCCTCCGAATATCAGAGATAACAGGCACATGCTTTTAATGGCATTCAGCTGAGGATGGTTTTTCTTTTCGGCTACTTTTTCCGGATAAATATGAACTTTCCAGAAAAGATAAATTCCTGCAGCCGGCAACAGCAGTAAAATTAGCCATGACGCAAAATCAGCTATGTTATCTTCAATGTTGCCCGATGCTGCCTGAACAAAATTGCATGATAGTAACAGGCAGAGAAAAATGGATATTCTTTGCATAGTGAAATAATAATATTGATAAGGTTGTAATAAACAAGAACGGAATTAGTCAATTCCTGATTTGTTTCCGCTAATTCTAATAAACTTGATTAGTTAAAATATTGGTAAACAGTTTTCTTCTCATTTTTGTTTATGTTTTCAGTAGGCAAAAATAGACTGAACAAAATGAGAAAAAATATTCTTAAGTTATTTTTTTCTTTGATTTCTCTTCTGGTGAATTCTCGCTGTCATACGTGAAAGTGAGTTTGGAGTAATACCCAAAAAGTTAGCAATATGCTTTCTGCTGGCATTCTGAGAAGTGAAGGGGCGATCTCTTAAAAAGTCTTCATACCGCGAATGAGGAGATGAAGAACATAATTGTTCTGTTCGTGTTTTTAAGGTGCTGATGATTTGCTTCAGAGATTTTATATACAGATTATGGATCCCTCTGTACTTAAAAGCAGCCTCTTCAAACTCGTTTTTGTTGAACAGAAAAATCTGAGTATCAACAACAGCTTCAACCGTATACTTTGTTGTGCTCTCATAAGAATAAGCTTCGGGATTCTCTATTATAGCCGCCTCTTTTTCCGATGGTAAGAAAAGATTGTTTTCAACCCCGTTTTCATCATCAAAGAAAAATCTGAGTAAGCCGTTAGAGAGAATGAAAAAATAATTAAAGGATTGTCCCGGGGCAATTAGTTTTTCTTTTTTATGAAGCAGTTTCGGAGTGCTCATGTTTACTAAAATATTAATTTCTTCATCAGATAATTCCTGGAAGAAGCTAATATTCCTGAAAGTAGTAAGCATGTCCATTATGGGAGTAAAGATAAATAAAAATGCGGCAGAAACTTCATTAAATGACTTTGATAATTTTATCAGAGCATTTTTTTTTAGATATTTGTTATGCGTATTATATATAAGCAACAAACTATGAACAATAACCGAAGAGATTTTATCAAAAAACTGGGAATCGCAACCGCAGCAATTGCTATCAATCCGCTAGAAGCTAAAAATTTATTAGATACATCCGAGCCTAAAACTACGAATAAACCAATCGTTCTTTCCACTTGGAATTTTGGACTTCATGCTAATGTAGAAGCATGGAAGGTTCTTTCTAAAGGAGGGAAGGCCCTGGATGCTGTAGAAAAAGGAGTTCGTCTGGTAGAAGATGACCCTACAGAAAGAAGCGTAGGCTATGGCGGACGCCCGGACAGAGACGGAAGAGTGACTCTGGATGCCTGTATTATGGACGAAAATTATAATATAGGTTCAGTGGCATGCATGGAACATATCAAAAATCCTATTTCTGTAGCCCGTGCTGTAATGGAGAAAACACCTCACGTAATGTTAGTAGGAGACGGAGCTTTGGAATTTGCTTTATCTCAGGGATTCAAAAAAGAAAACCTTCTTACGGCAGAATCGGAAAAAGAATGGAAAGAATGGTTGAAAACCAGTCAGTATAAACCAATTGTAAATATCGAAAACCATGATACTATTGGTATGATAGCCTTAGATGCGCAGGGAAATCTTTCCGGAGCATGTACGACGAGCGGAATGGCTTATAAAATGCACGGCAGAGTAGGCGATTCTCCAATTATCGGGGCAGGATTATTTGTAGACAATGAGATTGGTGCAGCTACAGCAACCGGACATGGTGAAGAGGTTATCCGTACTGTGGGAACACATTTGGTTGTAGAATTGATGAATCAAGGAAGAACACCACAACAAGCATGTAAAGAAGCTGTGGAAAGAATTGTAAAGATTGTAAACAGAAGAGGAAAGAACCTTAAAGATATTCAGGTAGGTTTTATTGCACTGAATAAAAAAGGCGAGTATGGAGCTTATTGTATTCAGGACGGGTTTAATTTTGCGGTGCATGACCAAAAAGGAAACCGTTTGGAGACGCCTGGCTTTGCTCTGAAGTAGTATACCATTATAAAAACATAATATGACGAAAAAAATATTTATTATCGGGGCTCTTGCTATCCTTTCCTGTAAAGAAAGGCCTAAAAAAGAGACTGCAGAAATTAGTGTACAGCAATCGGGAAGTGCAGTATATGATGATGAGAAAAAAGAAACTGATGAAGCACATAATTGGCTGGAAATACACATTGAGAACTATTTTGCCGGAGACTTGGGTAATTTGGATAAGATGATGAAGGATATGACAACCAAAGACTACTATGACTACAAAAGTGATGCAATGAATGTAGATATGGAAGTCGACGGAAGTCTTACCCAAAAAGAATTTGAACAAAAATGGAAAACTAAATTTGATACGAGTAAAGCTGGTGTTGGTGCAGGTTTTTTAATTACCGGGCAGGATTGGGATTCTATAAAAGTTGTAAAGTGCCAGCTGGTTTCGCAGAAAGGAAAGGAATTCTTATTTGATGTAATACTTTCTGATGCTTCTCATCAGCTTAATTATCCTATAAAGGTGAAAGTAATAAAGGAAAACAATGAGTTCCTGATTGCAGATGTATTACAGGAGGATATTCAACCATAAACGATAAAAATATACATGACAAAAATAGAAGTAGCTTGTTTCAACGAGCAATCCGCTCTAACTGCTGCAAAAGAAGGTGCAGACAGAATAGAGTTATGTGAAAACTATGCAGAAGGAGGTCTTACACCCAAACGTGAAACTTTGGAGCAATTAAAAGCCAATTTTTCAACACCGGTTTTTACAATGATCCGCCCGGTAGGCGGAGGTTTTCTTTATACCGATGAAGAATTTGAGATAATGAAATCCGAGTTACTTAATCTGAAAGAAGCAGGTGCAGATGGTTTTGTATTTGGATTTCTTACAGAAGATAATAAAGTAGATAAAGAAAAAAACTCGGCTTTAGTGCAATTAGCAGAAGGTTTGCCTTGTACTTTTCATAGAGCTTTCGACAGAATACAGGATAAAGAAGAAGCTCTGGAAGATGTAATTGATTGTGGTTTTGCTACAATTTTGACTTCCGGAGGTGAGCATCCTGCAATGGAAGGATTATCTAAACTTAAGCTTATCCAGGAGCAGGCAGATGAAAGAATTACAATTCTTGTAGGCGGAGGAGTACGTTCTACGAATGCCGGTGAATTGAAAAAATATTTTGGTTATATACATTCAGCCTGTATTACAGACGGTACAGAAAATATAGATGCCAACGAGCTGAAAGCTATAAAAGAAGTAATTCAGTAAGCTATGATCAATTGTCTTTGTTTTGGAGATAGCATTACTTATGGTGAATATGATGGTGTTTCAGGTGGCTGGACCGATATACTAAAGCGCTATTTTCATTCCAGATTTATAAATGAAAATATTGAAGAACTGAATGTTTTCAATTTGGGGATAGGAGGTGAAACAACAAATGGGCTTGTAAATAGATTTAGCATAGAAGCTGATGCACGTACATCTCCGGATCAGAACCTTATTTTCTTTGCTTATGGTGCTAATGATGTTGCTATGAAGGAGGGGAAAAGAATGACAGATGTTATAAAACTCAGAGCTAATCTGCAGGAAGTAGTAGAGAAGGCGAAGAAGATTACCCCGTATTTGTATATCATCAGTATTCTTCCGGTGGCTTCTGCTATAGATGGAATTACGGTTCCTTCCGGAAAGCAAAGATCAAATCAGATAATTGAAGAATATAATCAATCGCTTCAAGAGTTTGCTGCACAGCACGAAATTGTATTTATAGATTTATATCACTCGTTTTTTGTAGAAAAAGATATTCTTTTATCGGGTGATGGTGTTCATCCCAATGATAAAGGTTATCAATTTATTGCCGAACATATAAAGCCTTTTATAGAAAGATTCTTATAAGAAGTTTATGATATAAAAAAGACTGTTTCTAATACTTTGGAAACAGTCTTTTTTGTTTTGTTGTAATTTTTTATACTCTATACAATTCTTCACAGATCAAAAAAATAATGTCTTATATCTGTTGATTAGATATTAAATTATAAATTTGGTAATCAGTTGTTTAGCTCGGTTGTCTTTATGTGGAAAGATGATGTAAGCATAAAAAAATAAGTAATATTAGTATGAAAAAGACTCTTTTCTTGTTGATATTTCTCTCCGGAGTATATACCAATAGCCTTGTTGCACAGTCAAAAACTGATAGTGAGAAGTTGGACGAATATTTCACGGCTTTAACAGCAATAAAAAACTTTAACGGCAATGTCATTATTGCCAGAAAGGCTAATATCCTTCTGGATAAATCTTATAATATTACTGAGAATGTAAATGGGCTGAAAGTAGATAAGAACAGTAAATTTATTATAGCCTCTGTTTCTAAAATATTTGTGAAATATGCTATACTGAAGCTTGTAGAACTAAATAAATTAAAGTTATCGGATAAGCTTAGTAAGTTTATTCCCGGGTTTGAATATGGAGATAAAATTACCATTGAGCAGCTTATGTATCATCAATCTGGTTTGCCAAGGGAATTACAAGACTATGATAAATATGAAAATATTTCAATGGCACAAACTATAGAGCTTGCCCGAAAAGAAAAATTACAATTTGTACCAGGTACTCAAACTCTTTACTCCAATATAGGCTACTTATTGCTTCATTATATCATTAATAAAGTATCTGGCAATTATTGGGATTTTATGAATAAAGAAGTTTTGCAGAAATATCAAATGGAGCATACCGGAGAATTTAATGCTATAAACAAGGTTGATAATTTTGCGTATGGCTATAATTTGGAGAATGGAAAAATAATCCCCGTTTCTAAAGAAAGTATTAACCGTTTTGAGACAGGTAATTATTTTTCAACTGTTACCGATCTATATAATTTTAGCAAACTGCTGCTTTCAGGTAAATTTCTGAAGAAAGAATTAGCACTGAAAATGTTTGAAAAAGAAAATACTCTGATTCAGGCAGGAGGGAGACCTGGATACAGAGCATATTATTATCAAAATCTATCCTCAGATATAACCTTTATTTTTACATCAAATTATACAGATATCCCTTTTCAGCAAGTCACAACTGATATTGTGAATCTGATGGAAAATAAGCCTTATCAGATTCCTAAAAAGACAGAACGTAAAGCTATTACATTGCCGGATGATGTTTTACAGTGTTATATAGGCAAATATGCTTTAGAGGCAGATCTCTCGCAGATTTTTATTATCTCTGTAGTAAACCATCAGTTAGTAATCACTGATAAGGACAATGAAAAGACAATTTTATATCCTGATACAGAGACTACTTTTTTTGACAATCCCTCGTCACAGGATAGTTATAATTTTTCCTTAGATAGTCAGACTCAGAAATATAATCTTACTATTATTTCTACAGGTGTTAAGTTGAAAACCAAAAGATTGGAATAGATTAAAAGAGAAATGTAGCTTATGTTTTTTCAGACTATACAATTGTTTTAATGATCTCCTTTATTTCACTTATGGCTTGTTAATTATACCTCATAGGTTCCAAAAATCTATAAGGTGTGTAAATTATATTTTGCAAAATTGTTCATACTTCCTGTTTGTAGATAAGGAAAGAGAGTTTTGTTTTTTTATTCGGACTGAAAATTGGGTAATTTCCAAAACATTGATTTACCTTCCAAAATCTTGTTAAGGTTTGGTTATTAAATTCTTTATTGAGCTTTTGCTCTGTTTGAGAGCAATACTTATTCTTCTTTCGTTTCTTTTGCGGTTTATAAAAATAATATAATAAACTGCTTGAATAAACCATCCTGCCAATCTCTATTCTTTTACAATCCTTTTATTTTAGGATAAAACTCCTTATTTTCGTGCTTCATCCGTCAATTATGAAGCGTATTTACTTGTTAATGACATTGGGATTGATGTCAAAAGGGTTTGGACAGGAGACTACAAGAAGTCTTTCCGGAGAAAGCTGGAAGTTCAAAAATGCAAAAGAAGCTAACTGGCTCAGCGCCTCGGTGCCCGGAACTGTGCACACCGATCTTATGGCAAATAACAAAATTCCGGATCCGTATCTGGATGAAAATGAAAAGAATGTACAGTGGGTAGAAACCGAAGATTGGGACTATCAGACGACTTTTAAAATTTCCGATGCTGAACTTAAAAATGATCAGGCAGAATTAATCTTCGATGGCCTGGATACTTTTGCGGAAATCTACCTGAACGGAAAACCACTTCAGCAAACCAATAATATGTTCCGTCAGTGGATTGTTCCTGTAAAAAACATATTGGTGAAGGGGGACAATATTTTACAGATAAAATTTAAATCCAGTGTAAATGTAGGAAATGAACTGGCTAAAAAAGTACCATTTAAACTGCCCGAGAGCCCGAGAAGTATGGTTCGTAAGGCTCAGTATCAATTCGGATGGGACTGGGGACCACGTCTGGTAACAGCAGGTATATGGAAGGATGTAAAGCTTAATTTCTGGAACAATGCCAAAATAAGTAACATCCAGCTGGAACAAAAATCTTTAACCACAGCCAAGGGGCAATTGTCCTTTAATATAGAAGTTGTAGCAGATAAATCCGGAAACTATCAGGTAGCTGTAAACAATTTAGCTTCGAAAGCTTTTACATTACAGAAAGGAATAAATAAAATTTCTATACCCTATGAAGTTAAGAATCCAAAATTATGGCAGCCAAATGGTTGGGGAAAACCAGAGTTGTATGATTTTAAGGTTACACTGACACAGCAATCTAAAAAACTGGATGAAGAAAGCCTGAGGCATGGATTCCGTACAGTGAAACTTGTTCAGGAAAAAGATGCTAAGGGAAAATCCTTCTATTTTTTGGTGAACGGAAAGCCGCTTTATGCTAAAGGAACCAACTGGATTCCGTCGGATAGCTTCCTGCCGAGAATAACCAAACAGAAGTACTATAAACTGATACAGGATGCTAAGGATGCAAACATGAATATGATACGCATCTGGGGTGGAGGAACCTATGAAGATGAAGCGTTCTATAAAGCCTGTGACGAAAACGGAATACTGGTATGGCAGGATTTTATGTTTGCCGGAAGTTTCTATCCTTCGGATGATGCCTTTGTGGAAAATGTAAAAGAGGAAGTGAAGTACCAGGTAAGACGACTGCAAAACCATCCATCGATTGCATTATGGTGCGGGAATAATGAAGTTGATGAAGCTATAGTAAACTGGGGATATCAGAAGCAGTTTAAATACACCAAGGAAGATTCTTTGCAGGTGTGGAAAGATTACCGTAAAGTTTTTCATGAAGCCATTCCACAGACGCTGAAAGAAACATTAACTCCCGATAACAATATCTATTGGCCGAGTTCCCCATCTATAGGCTGGGGACATAAAGAAAGCCTTACTGAGGGAGATTCTCATTACTGGGGTGTATGGTGGGGTGAACAGCCTTTTGAAATGTATGAAGAGAAGGTGCCACGTTTTGCTTCTGAGTATGGTGTACAGGGAATGCCAAGCATGGAGACTGTAAAGTCCATGTTTTCGGGTAAAGCAGATCTCAATTTACAAAATCCGGTAATTAAAGCACATGAAAAACACGCAAGAGGCTGGCAGATTATTGATGGGTATATGACAAGATACTATACATTGCAAACGGATCTTGTAAAATACAACTATCTGTCGCAGCTGCTACAGGCACGTGCTATGCAGGTAGCTATAGAGGCTCACCGTCGTGCTATGCCCTACAATATGGGATCGTTATACTGGCAGATTAATGACTGTTGGCCGGTGGTATCATGGTCGTCAATCGATTATCTTGGAAATTGGAAAGCGGCACATTATCAGGCGAAGAGAAGTTTTGAGCAACAGTTAATTGCTGTAGAGAATAAAGACGGAATACTGAAAACCCGTGTAATTAATGACGGACTTAAAGATTTTAAATCTGTAAGACTATCTGTTTCTATTCAGAAATTAAATGGTGAAGTTGTTGAGCAATTTGATGAAACAGATCAAAAGCTTAATGCAAATTCGATTGTAGAATATAACCCTCTGAAAATTGCAGATATAGTAGCTAAAGAACTTCAGGATCGGGTGGTAATACATTACACGTTGAAAGATGAAAAGAATAATGTATTGGCAGAGAGCAATTTCTACTTGGTATACCCTAAAGATCTGAAACTGACAAAACCTAATTTACTAGTTAAAAAGATTTCGGCCACAGAAATAGAAGTTTCTACAGATATTCTGGCGAAAGATATTTACCTGATGGGAGATACTCAGTTTAGTGATAATTTCTTTGATCTGATGCCAAATACTAAGAAAAGAATTAGCCTTAGTAAGCCATTAGAAAAAATAGACATAATGAGCCTCTGGGATACTAAAAAATAAAGTATAGATTCTGATAAAAAGCCTCACATATCGATACGATATGTGAGGCTTTTTCTTCGGGTGTTGTTCGACCCTTGTTCGAGAGTTGTTCGGGAAAAGTGCCTGTTTTCCGAAGCGCTCCCGAAGGATCCCCGAACAAGCCTCGAAGAAAACTCTGGTAATGCCTATGAAACCTTATGTTTCAGGAGGTTGAAAAATGAAGCGAAAAAATGATTGAAATAGGTAATGTGTTTTTTATAAAAAATCGATACTGTTTTTGGGAATGATACAATTGACTGAAGTACCTTTGCACTTTAAAAATACGTGATGATTAATTTTGTGCTGATTGTGGTTTGTATTGTAGCGGGGATGATTTTTAAAGCCACCAAGTCCATTCATCCCGATGCACATAAAGGAATCAATACCTGGATTCTTTATATTGCCCTGCCGGCAGTTTCTTTTAAATACCTGCCAAAAGTTCAGTGGTCACAGGAAATGTTATTTCCCATTATTTCTACTTTTCTTATCGCTATAGGCAGTTGGTTTTTCATGTTGTTGTACAGTAAGAAAAAAGGCTATTCTGCCAGATCAAGAAGTACACTGGAATTGGCAAGCGGGTATAGCAATACTTCTTTTATTGGTTTTCCATTAATCAGTGCTTTGTACGGTGACGGTTTACTGAGTATCGCCATTATCTGTGACCAGACCATGTTTCTGGCTCTTTCTACATTAGGAATTATAGCAGCCTTAAGAGGGGGAAGTTCATCCGGAACCATCAGTGCTAAATTTATACTCAAACGTTTGTTTACTTTCCCACCATTTTTAGGTTGTATCAGCGCTTTGGTTCTCTCGCAGGTAGTAGACCTTGCACCTGTGGAACCTTTCTTTGATAAACTGGCGGCAACTGTAGGTCCGTTAGCTTTATTTTCAGTAGGTCTGCAGCTGAAGTTTAACGGTTGGAAAAAACTTATTCCACAAATTTCTACCTCAATGTTTTATAAATTGTTATTAGCTCCGGCTGTGGTGCTTGGATTGGCTTTACTTTTCGGAATAAAGGGGAATGTAGCAAAAGTAAGTATTCTGGAATCTGCAATGCCTACACTCATTTCGTCCAGTATTATTGCTGAACAATTTAAGCTGAACACAAAACTCACCAACCTTATTATCGGGATTAGTATTGTAGTCGGTTTCTTCTCTATACTCCTGTGGTTTGGAGCTGTGGAATACCTTTTCTAAGTACGAAGTTAGAAGTTAGAAGTTAGAAGCACGAGGTGCAAATATCACCGGATAAGTAAAAAATAACGAAGTTACATAGTTTAGAACCTGCTGTCACTCTGAGCGTAGTCGAAGAGTCTGGTATTAGAATAAACCTCATAATTTATTAGTACAACTAAGGTTTGAGCTTTATATAAATAACCCTGTCAAGGTTCTAAACCTTGACAGGGTTTCTCCAAAATCTATGAAGTTTGGATATGATTTCTAATTTATTCCATTTTGAAAACTACAGCATGAGGCAATTGTCCGATACCTGTAATTTGTAGATTAATCTTATTTTCTTTTTGCTCAAATTTTACAGCTTTGTTACTTCCCAAAACAGATACTTTTTTAAACTTCTTAGGAAAAGAGAATTGTAAATTCTGAGGTAGCTGCGTATTATTTTCCGAAACAAGATAGAAAGCATAAACAGTATTTCCTTTCTGAGTAAAGCGGAAGTTGCCATCGGCATAAGGTGCAACAGGTTTCGTACCATAAACAGCTTCACCATTAATTTTCATCCAGTCACCAATTTCTTTTAATGTTTTGGTTACTCTTGGATCAAATTCACCATTTCCGTCCGGACCAATTCCTAAAAGGTAATTACCACCTTTGGAAATAATCTCGGCTAATGTATGGATAACTTTGTTGGTAGATTTCATAGGATCATTGGGTACATATCCCCAGTTATCTCCCAAAGGATCACAGGCCTCCCATGGATAGTTCAATGGTTTTTCCGGAATTTCTCTTTCGGGTGTTGTGTAATTTTCGTAGATGCCATGTACCGAACGGTCAACAATAATAAGGTCTTTTTGATATCCACGCAGCATACCTGCAATTTTATCCATATCGATATCCTGACTGCCTTTATAAATTTTGTCACCTTTATACTTCTCAGGATTAGAAGGTCTTACCCAGCCGCCATCCAGCCAGAATAAATCGAGCTTGCCATACTGAGAGGCTAATTCTTCTAACTGATTATACGTATATTTTTTAAAGGCATTCCATCGTTCGGGATTTTTGTCTATACTGTAGTTATTATTCCTGTTAGAAGTAGCGTAGTATGGCCACCAATAGTTTTCTGAATGCCAGTCGGGCTTAGAGAAATAAGCACCAACCCATAATCCTTCTTTTCGGAAAGCATTAAATACTTCTTTGGCAATATTGCTTTTCGGGTTTTTAGAAAATGGAACTTCCGGATTTGTTATTTTAAAGTCAGTTTGCCTGGTGTCGAACATATTGAAGCCATCATGATGCTTGGTGGAAAATACGACATATTGCATACCAGCGTTTTTAGCCATTTTAGCCCATGCTTCCGGATTGAACTTTATTGGGTTAAACTGTTTGCTGAGTCCCCAGTACCATTTTTTGTAATCGTCATAGTTGATATTTTTTGGGCGGGGAATCCAATCTTCTTCTTCAGAGCAAAGATTCCAGGATTCCACAATTCCGGGAATGCTGTAAAGTCCCCAATGAATAATAATGCCGAATTTTTTGTCCTGCCATTGCTTTAGTTTCTGCTGTACTTCCTGCTCCTTGGGCGGGATATAGCCCTGAGCAGAGGCTCCCAGTGAAGAGCACAGGAAAAGGGATAGGAAAATTTTTTTCATGGTTAGTCAAGTCTTTACTTACAAATATATTTTTTTGTTAAAGACAAAACAATTATTCTTGTCATATTCTGTGATTATAATAATGCTGAAAAGCGTTTTATTCAGTGTTTTAGCATATTTACTAAAAAGCTTATATTTACGGACTTTTAGTTAAAAAAATCAATAAATAATATGAAGAAGAAGTTTTTTGGTTTGCTAAGTATTGCGGTTGTTGCCTTTCATGGGGTGTCGGCGCAGGAAATCACTCTGGACAAAATCTATTCCGGATATTACCGTGCAAAAGGTATTACAGGAATAGCGTCACTAAACGACGGAGAGAATTATGCAACAATTGAACCTACAGGAATTGCCAAATATTCTTATAAAACCTCTCAGAAGGAGAAGAATATTGTAGACGGGCGTTTTGAAGGTTATACTTTCTCTAATGATGAATCTAAAATATTATTGCAAAAAAGCAGTGAACCTATTTACAGACATTCATTCCTTGGGAAATTCGATGTTAAAGATCTGAAATCCGATAAGGTTGTAAGCCTTAATAACGGAAACTGGGTACAGGAACCAAAGTTTTCTCCGGACGGAAGTAAAGTAGCTTTTATTGCGGATAATAACCTTTACTATCAGGATCTGAATAGTGGTAAAATTACTCAGATTACTACTGATGGTAAGAAAAATGAAATTATTAACGGATTAGGAGATTGGGTATATGAAGAGGAATTCGGACATCCGGATTACTATCAGTGGAATAAAGCCGGAGATGCTATAATCTTTGTAAGATTCGATGAGCGTAAAGTACCGGAAATTAATATTCCGATTTATTATCAGAATCTGTATCCAAAGATGATGACTTATAAATACCCGAAAGCAGGAGAGGAGAACTCTGCTGTAACGGCTCATTTATATCAGTTATCTGCCGGGAAAACTTCACAGCTGAACTTAGGAAGCTTCGAGAACTATTATATTCCGCAGATATTCCAAACGAATGCTAATGATGAAATCGTTGTAGCAACCTCTAACAGACACCAAAATAAGGTAGATCTGCTGAAAGTAAATACAAAGACAGCTTCTGTAAATAAGTTGTTTACTGAAACTGATGCTGCCTGGATAGAAACAGATAATCTTACTATGGAGTTCCTGGAAGACAATTCATTCCTTTGGGCTTCTGAGAGAGACGGACACAGACATCTTTATTGGTATGATACCAATGGTAAGCTAAAAAAGCAGGTGTCTAAGGGAGATTGGGAAATTATAAACTATTATGGTTATAACCCAAAAACAAAAGAGGCTTACATTCAGACAACTGAAAAAGGAAGTACAAACAAGGTGGTTTCCAAATTGAATATTAATACAGGGAAAACACAATTACTTTCTAATGCTGAAGGTAATAACAGTGCTGCGTTCAGCAAGACATTTAATTATTTCATCAATACTTCTTCTACAGCGAAAGTTCCAACCAGCTATGTACTAAAAGATGCTAACGGGAAAGATGTAAAAGAATTACAAAACAACAACGACTTACTAGGTAAGTTAAAAGCAGATAACTTCCTGAATAAGGAATTTATATCAATACCAAATACAGCAGGAGATCAGATGAATGCTTGGGTAATTAAGCCTAAAGATTTTAACCCTGCTAAAAAATATCCTGTATTTATGTTCCAATATTCAGGACCTGGCTCTCAGCAGGTATCCAACAGTTGGGATGGCGGAAATGGTATCTGGTTCGATATGCTGGCACAAAAAGGCTATATTGTAGTTTGTGTGGATGGTAGAGGAACTGGTTTCCGCGGAACCAAATACAAAAAAGTTACTTATAAAAATCTTGGTAAATACGAAATAGAAGATCAGATTACTGCTGCAAAATGGCTGGGCAATCAGTCTTATGTAGACAAATCCAGAATCGGAATCTTTGGATGGAGCTTTGGAGGCTATATGGCTTCTTTGGCAATGACAAAAGGTGCTGATGTTTTCAAAATGGGAATTGCTGTAGCACCGGTAACCAACTGGAGATTCTATGACAGTGTTTATACCGAGAGATTCTTACAGACACCACAGGAGAATAAAGATGGTTATGACCTGAATTCTCCTACAACATATGCAAAACTATTAAAAGGTAAGTTCTTATTAATTCATGGTACAGCTGATGATAATGTACACTTCCAGAATTCTATGGAGTTTTCTGAGGCATTGATTCAGAATAAGAAGCAATTCGATTTCATGGCTTATCCGGATAAGAACCATGGAATTTACGGAGGTAATACACGTCCGCAATTGTATGAAAAGATGACCAATTATATTCTGGAAAATCTTTAAAAGTACAAAATAGGTATACTGTAAGGTATAGAATATATTCTACATGATCTTACAGTATACTATGATTTGGAAGCAATACATTGCCGGCTGTATACTGTACACTATTCAATGTAAATATTTACTGTAAACTAAAAATTAAAAGAATGAAGAGCAAGCATCCTAAAGGCTTACCCTACTTATTTTTTACCGAAATGTGGGAACGTTTTGGTTATTACCTGATCCTTGGAATTTTCGTATTGTATATGATTGATCCGGAAGGAGCAAAAGGAGGATTGGGATTCCCTGATAAAATGGCTGATGACATTTTCGGGACTTATATTGCATTAACTTATCTTACACCGTTTCTGGGAGGTTTCCTTGCAGACCGTGTTTTAGGATATATTAAATCTATCTATCTCGGCGGGATTTTAATGGCTGCCGGATACATCGGTCTGGGACTTTTCAAAGAACCAGGACTTTTCTATACTTCCCTGGCGTTAATTATTGTCGGGAACGGTTTCTTTAAGCCAACAATTTCTACTGTATTGGGGAACCTTTACAGTGAAGAACCTTACAAAGCCAATAAAGACTCGGGTTATAATATCTTCTATATGGGGATTAATATCGGGGCATTTATCTGTAATATTATTGCTGCCTTTATGCGTAACAAATTCGGATGGGGAGAAGCCTTCATTACGGCTGGTGTAGGAATGTTACTAGGTTTGGTAATCTTTAGTCTGGGCAGAAGACATATCCGCCATGCAACTGAAATGAAGCCTGCAGAAAAAGGAGATACCAAAATATCCGATGTACTGATCAAAGTATTTGTTCCTGCAATTGTTGCCGGAGTTATTGGATGGGTTATTCCGGGGAATATTTTCGGGAGTGATAATACAGATGCCTTTATCTTTGCATGTATCCCCGTAATCTATTTCTATATTTCATTATACCTTAAAGCGAAGTCTGATGAAAAGAGACCAATTGGAGCGTTGTTATTAATATTTATGGTCTCTATGTTCTTCTGGGCAATTTTTAAACAGAATGGAACAGCCCTTACCCGTTGGGCTAATTATTATACTGACAGAACGGTTCCGGCGGCAGTTGAAAAACCATTGGAAAATATCTATCTTGTTGAAACTAAAAGCTATGAGACTAAAGAGGTTACAGCATACGATGATCAGTTCCGTGCACAGAAAGATGCAGACGGTAAGACTGTAAAAGAGCAAGGAAAGGATGTTTATTTCAAAAATATCACTCCAGAAAAACGCGCAGAGCTGGAATCGGGAGAAAATAAGAATGTCTATCTCTACAATACAGAGCTTTTCCAGTCTATTAATCCTTTCTGGGTAATTGTGCTCACACCTGTTGTCGTAGGGTTCTGGACTTTATTACGAAGGAAAAAGAAAGAGCCTTCTACACCAACCAAGATTGTGCTGGGGCTGTTTATAACAGCATTGTCCTGTCTGGTAATGGTAGGAGCAGCCTATATCGCAAGTAATGGTGCCGTGAAAGTTTCTGCTTTATGGCTTGTTGCCAGCTACGGAGTCGTAACGGTAGGAGAATTGTGTCTCTCACCAATGGGATTATCCATAGTATCCAAGCTTTCTCCACCAAGGATTACAGCGTTAATGATGGGAGGATTCTTCCTGGCTAACTCCGTAGGGAATAAGCTTTCCGGTATTTTGGCAAGTACATGGTACAACTACGAGAATAAAGAATACTATTTCTTAGTGAATTTCGGATTGTTAATTTTTGCCTTCTTCATAGGCTTATTAATGCTGAAATTCTTAAATAAAGTAATGAAAGAGAAAGGACTAAACTAAAAGTTGTCCGGATAAAAACCATCCGATATATAGGATGGTTTTTCTTTTTTATAGTTTTTTTCGGAATATAATTAACTGAAAATATGTTACAACAAAGTGTAATATTGAATATTATTCCGGCTTACATACTAAAAAAAACTATATTTGCTCATCTTAACAAAAGTTAACATTAAATAAAATATGGAGACAGTTCAATCTCAGTCGAGACATCCAAAAGGTTTATGGGTATTGTTCGGCACAGAAATGTGGGAGCGTTTTAACTTCTACGGAATGCGTGCTATTCTTACGCTTTTCATGGTTCATGCCCTTATGCTTGGTGAATCGAATGCCTCGATCATTTATGGAGGTTTCTTGGCACTTTGCTATTTAACACCACTTTTAGGTGGATTTATTTCAGATAAGTATTTAGGTAACAGGAATTGTATCATCTTAGGAGGATCTTTAATGGCTATAGGGCAGTTACTCCTGTTCTATAGTGCTTGTATTTTCGATACAGGGCTGGAATCTTCCAAGAGTGTATTCTGGCTAGGATTACTTGTCATTATATTCGGGAACGGATTCTTTAAACCGAATATTTCTTCTATGGTAGGAAGTTTATATCCGCCACAAGAGAAAACTAAACTAGACTCAGCATTTACTATTTTCTACATGGGTATCAACATCGGGGCACTTTTAAGCCAGTATTTTGTACCAATGTTTGCAGATGTTGTTGTAGACGGAAAACAGGATGTATTTGCATTCAAGTGGGGATATTTAATGGCAGGTATTGCTATGGTCTTAGGAACTGTATTGTTCTTCATCCTTAAAAATAAATATGTAGTTACACCAGAAGGTAAGCCAATTGGTGGTGTACCCTCTAAAAATACTGCAGAAGGAGAGGTTATAGAGCAGGCTAAATTTACTGGTTCATCTTTGGCTGTATTCCTTGTACTTTTGGTTGCGTTGTTCTTTGGATTCAGATACCTTTTGGTAGATGAAATTTTCTTTAGCAGCTTCGAGATCGGAACATTAGTAAAAGGTATTATTTATCCTATTATTTATGCATCGGGGATATCGCTTGCTGTTCTTATTTTATTAGATAAAACACTTACAAAAGTAGAAACACAGAGAATCTTAGTAATCTATATTATTTCGTTCTTTATTATTTTCTTCTGGGCTGCATTCGAACAGGCAGGTTCATCACTAACCTTTATAGCTTCTAACCAGACAGACAGAACATTCTTATTCGGATGGCAGATGCCTGCATCTATGGTGCAGATCTTTAACGGAATATTTGTAGTTCTTTTAGCGGTACCTTTCAGTTTATTATGGGATAAGTTAAGAGCTGCAGGTAAAGAGCCGGTTTCTCCATTGAAACAAGCATTTGGACTTGCACTGATTGCATTGTCTTACTTTATTATTGCACACAATGTAAAAGATCTTGGTAGTTCAGGATTACTGGCTATTAAGTGGTTAATATTACTATACTTTATCCAGACTTGCGGTGAGCTTTGCTTATCTCCTATCGGACTTTCATTGGTAGGTAAATTAGCTCCTAAGAGATTTGCTTCATTGTTATACGGGGTATTCTTTATCTCTAACGCTGCTGGTTATGCTTTAGCAGGTATTTTAGGGTCTATCCTTCCTGCTACGGGAGATAAATTCAAAAAAGCCCAGGAATTGGGGGTTAATCTTCAGGATGTTTTAGACAAGAAGGTTACGCTTACAGCAGAGCAGACAGATTTGTTAACGAAGAATCAGATCCCGTTAGAGAATCATACTTTTGCCGGATTTGAGATTCATAACTTATTTGAATTCTTTATGGTATTTGTTGTACTATGTGGTATTGCATCTGTAGTATTAGCTTTAATATCACCTCTTTTAAAGAAAATGATGAATGGTATAAAATAAAATTAGACCTATTCACTAGAAGATAATTATAAAAACCTCTGAGCAATCAGAGGTTTTTTTGTAATTTGGTCGGATTGTTTTTTATTAAAAAACAACTTCACGGAGATTAATTAAATATGTAATGATTAATGAGTTTAACATTAGAACAAATTCAGGATTTTAAAGGAAAATATCCAAGACAGATCTGGAGCCTTTTCTTTTCTGAAATGTGGGAGCGTTTTTGTTTCTACGGAATGAGGGGGATGTTGGTGTTTTTTATGATACACCAGCTAAATTTTGCAGAAGTGCAGGCAAATTTACAATATGGTGCCACGCAGGCATTTGTATATGCGTTTACATTTGTAGGCGGACTTTTTGCGGACAAAATATTAGGTTTCCGTAAATCTTTATTCTGGGGAGGTTCTTTAATGATTGTTGGAAGTATACTTCTGGCAATAGATCCCCACAAATTTTTCTTTTTCGGATTAGCCTTCATCATTATCGGAACTGGTTTTTTCAAACCAAATATTTCTACAATGGTAGGAGAGCTTTATAAAGATGGAGACCACCGTACAGATGCTGGTTTCTCTTTATTTTATGCCGGAATTAATCTGGGCGCTTTTCTGGGAGGTTATGTTTGTGTAGCTATAGGGAAAGGTTATATGCTTTCTTCCGTAATCGAGGAACCGCACCGTTGGAATGTAGCTTTTGGTTTGGCAGCTATAGGAATGTTAGCCAGTCTTATCAATTTTAATTTTACAAAGCGTCGCTTAGGACCAATTGGATTACAACCAGGGCATCCTGATGCTATTGTAAAAACAAAACCGTTGCCTAAATGGGCAGAATATGCTGTATATGGAGGAACATTATTATTCATTCCTCTTATTCAGATTATGGTTTCCAAAACCGAGTATACCGATTATTTTATGTACACAATCGGGCCACTAACTTTAATCTACTTGTTTTATGAGATGACCAAAGTTACGGTTGCTGAAAGAAAGAAATTAATTGCAGCTTTAGTATTTATTATCTTCTCCATTATTTTCTGGGGAATTTATGAGCAGAGCGGAGGCTCTATGAGTATTTTCGCAGCTAAAAACCTGAATGATTCTTTGCTGGGTATTACAGCAGATCCCAACGGAGTAAATAATTCGGGAGGAGCTTTCTTTATTATTTTATTGGCACCTTTATTCGGGTTATTATGGCTGTGGTTAGGTAAAAAAAGAGTTGAACCCAATACGATTATCAAATTTGGACTAGGTTTTATATTTTTAGGATTAGGGTATTATGTATTATTTGCGACAAGATTCTTTTCTGTTAATGGAGTTTCTTCTCTTAATATATTTACTCTGGCATTATTGGTTATTACATTTGGTGAGCTTTGTTTGTCACCAATAGGATTATCGATTATGACAAAATTATCCCCGGCAAGGCTGCAAGGGATTATGATGGGGATGTGGTTCCTGGCTTCTGCATATGGTCAGTATGTTGCGGGACTTATTGGTGCAGGAATGGCTCAGGCTAAAGAAAATGCAGGACCGGCAGAATCATTAATGACTTATACAGAAGGATATAAAATGTTGGGAGTCTATGCATTAATTGCAGGTGTGGTACTGATTTTGATATCGCCATTGGTGAAAAAATTAATGCAGGAAGTGCGTTAATATATTCACAACAATGCCTAAATTTGAATAAGATGAAGAGAATAATTTTATTTTTCAGTATACTTTTTATAAGCTTTGGATATAGTCAGGTTAAATGGATGACGATGACTGATGCTATGGATGCTATGAAGAAAAAGCCTAAGAAGATTTTAATTGACTTTTATGCAGACTGGTGCGGGCCTTGTAAAATGATGGACAATCAGACTTATACAAACCCAATTATTTCTAAATTTATCAATGATAACTTTTATCCGGTAAAATTTAATGCTGAAGGGAAAGAAAAATTGTTTTTTAACGGAAGAGATTTTGACAATCCTAATTTTAAAAAAACACCGGGCAGAGGAGTGCAGCATGAGTTTGCAAGATTCATGAATATATACTCTTACCCATCTACGGTTTTTATGGACGAAGATTATATGCAGATTACAAATCTTATGGGGTTCTTTACCCCGAAAGAAATGGAACCCTATCTGAGCCTTATTTCTACAGAAGCTTATAAAACGATAAAGACAAGAGATGAATGGGATAGATTTCAGTCAAAGTTTAAGTCAAAAATAAAAGAATAAAATAACTCCTATCAGATTTGTAGTATTTTAGATTTTTTATATCTTTGTACCGAAATTATTTCACAGAATTAATAGCTTATTAAGAAAGACGGAGGGAACTGAACCTATGAAGTCTTGACAACCTGCCGAAAGGTAAGGTGTTACATTCAGCCGAAAGGGAAAATAAGTAAAGATATAATGCAATGCCTCATTAGCTTTACTAATGAGGTTTTTTAATCGAAAAATATTAGAATATGATAAAGAAAAACATTTTGACTGAAAAAAAATCCAGAGTTGTACTTACAGCTTCTGTTCTGTTTTTTGTCGGTTTTGGACAGGTATATGGGCAGGAAACAAAAAAGGACAGCCTTAAAGATAAAAATATTGATGAGGTTGTTATTGTAGGTTCACGTTCCGGAGGGCGCTCCAAAGCAGATAGCCCGGTTCCGGTGGATGTTTTCAATCTTAAAGAAACATCTTTAGTATTACCACAAACCAATATTAACCAAATTCTTAATGCTGTAGCACCATCTTTTACATCTACAGTACAAACCAATGCAGATGGTACTGACCATTTGGATCCGGCACAATTAAGAGGCCTGGGACCAGACCAGGTTTTGGTGTTGGTTAATGGTAAAAGACGACATACTTCAGCTTTAATCAATGTAAATGGTTCTCCCGGAAGAGGTACTGTAGGAACAGACCTTAATGCTATCCCTTCTTTTGCTTTAAGCAGAATCGAGGTATTGCGTGATGGTGCTTCTGCACAATACGGATCCGATGCTATTGCCGGGGTTATGAATTTACAGTTAAAAAGAGATACAGGGAAACTTACAGGACAGATTAGTTATGGCGGTTACTTAACAGATGCAGCCAAGAATCATACAGGCAACTGGGATGGTGATCAGATTCAGGTGGATTTAAACTATGGTGCTAAAGTGGGTAAAAAAGGAGGATTTGTTAATGTGACTTTTTCTTCCCAGTATCGTAATCCAACTTTCAGAGCAGGTGCTGAAAGCGGAAATATATACAATGCCTATAATGCTATTGAAAAGAGAGCTGCTGAAGGAGGTGTAAACCTTTCATCATATTTTACACGTATGGATCAGCTTAACAGCCAGCAACAGCAACAATTGATTGGAGTTATAAAACAGTATGCACAAAAAGTAAATTATTTTGATAATGCCTACCAGCAACAAATTCAGAATGCTGGTAATATTTCGACACTTCAGGGGCTTTTAGGAAATAATTATACAGATCAGGAATTAGCCTACAGAGGACAAGACAGACGTGACTTTAATATGTGGGTTGGGCAGTCCAAGCTGAACAACAATCAGATTTTTGTAAATGCTGAAATCCCGTTAAGTGATACCTGGAAAGTATATACATTCGGTGGCTATGGATACAGATACGGAACTTCGGGAGGTTTCTTTAGAAAGCCAAATCAGTCCAGAACATTTACAGGGCTTTATTTAGATGGTTATTTACCTAAGATTAATACAGATATACAGGATGTATCGCTTTCTGCAGGTGTAAAGGGAACATGGGATGGCTGGAATGTAGATTTTAGTAATACTTTTGGGCAAAACTCTTTTGATTATACAATTAGTAATACAGGAAATACCAGTTTAAGATTTAATTCTCCGAGTAAATTTAAAGCAGGGGGACTTAGATTTTTACAAAATACAATAAACCTGGACTTTAGTAAGAAGTTTGATGTTTTTGAGGGATTAAACTTTGCTTTTGGTGGTGAGCAAAGACATGAGAATTTTAAAATAAATGAAGGGGAGCCGGCTTCTTATCTAACCTATGATATTAATGGAAATCCGGTTACAGACTATGTAAATCAACTAAGACCAACAGACTTTTTTGGTAATGCATTGCCTGGAGGATCACAGGTATTTAGCGGATACAGAAGTGTGAATGCAGTAAGTAAAAATCGTAATTCTTATGCTGCCTATGCAGATGCAGAAGTTAACTTTACCAACTGGTTATTGGTAGACGGAGCTGTACGTTATGAAAATTATTCAGATTTTGGGAATACGGTAAATTTCAAGCTAGCTTCACGTATAAAGTTGACGAAGGATCTTAACTTTAGATTTGCTGGATCTACAGGATTCAGAGCGCCATCTATTCACCAGATTTATTATAATACAACATCCAGCTTATATGTTACAATACCTGGAAATCCAATAGGAGAAATTCAGGAAGTAGGAACATTTAGTAATGACTCTCAAATTGCAAGAGGTTTTGGCATACCGAAACTAAAGCAGGAAACCTCTCAATCTGTAAGTGCAGGATTTACCTATAAAATCCCGGCCTTAAACCTGAATATTACAGCTGATGGCTATTGGATTAAAGTAAAGAACAGAATTGTACTTACAGACTTATTTTCTAAGTTTAAAGGAACAAATCTTACTCCTGAACAACAAGAAGTAAACAACACTATGAATGCTTTAGGTGTTGATGGAGCTCAGTTTTTTGCTAATGCTATAGATACTGAGACCCGTGGAGTAGATATTGTAATCAGTCATAACTATAAAACACCTGGATTCTCTTTGAAAAATGATTTTGCGATTAACCTGAATAAAACGAAAAGAGTAGGAGATATTCATTCATCAGATTTATTGCATAATGCAGGTTTGGATAATGTATATTTTTCTGAAAAATCCAGAGTTTACTTGGAGGAGGCTGTACCGAGAGTGAAGGCGAGTCTTGCACATACTTTACAATTTGGTAAGTTAGATGTGTATGTAAGAAACACTTACTATGGTAAAGTTACAGGTGCAGATATAATTGTACAACCAGATACTCACCAGATTATGTCCGACAGAGTAATTACAGATCTTTCTGTAGCTTATGGATTTACAAAAAATATCAGTTTAACACTCGGAGCCAATAATGTATTCGATGTGTATCCTTCCAGAAACCTTCCGGTATCTTCTAATAACGATCAGTTTGTATATACCAGATCTACATCGCAGTTCGGAATGAACGGACGCTATGTCTTTACAAGGCTTAATTTTAATTTCTAATTGATACATTAAAAACCCGCATCAGATTCTGATGCGGGTTTTATTTTCTGTTTATTTAGTTTAGAGCTTTTCTGCTTTCCAGGAAAGTACTTTTACTCCGGGTGAGTAGTGGCTGGCAATAACTTTTTCAGCATTTAAATTAATTGCCTCAAAACCATAATTTAAAGATAAATCTGAATGATTAACAGAATGCAATGGCCATTCTGCGTGATGTATCTCATATCTTAAGGTTTTCTGATCTTTGATAAGATATAAACAATATCTCTCAGTTAACCATAAATCGAAAGCTGTTTTGTTCTCTATTCTTTCACGAGGCTCAAAGTTCGCTATGAGAGAGAATCTCTTTTTTGTATTTCTATTGCTATAACTTTCAGTACTGCGTTTGATCTCAGATTTTTCATAAGGCAATCCTGATAATGTTCTTGCTACAAAAGCAGAAAGTTGTTTTTCGGCTTCAATATTAAGAAAATACACGCCCTGCTTATCGTCATTGTTGATATAAGTACGGACATTTATCTCGTAGAAATCTGAAATAAATCCTACTGAAGGAAGATTTCTCGGACGTATTTTTTCCATTTTAAAGGCCACAACAGAGATGTAATATTTTCCTTCGAAGCTATCAATATTTAAATTTTCAGGGACAAGCTTTCTAAGCAAATTGAAATCTACTTCAAAATGCAGGAATAAAGCATCATTCCACTCCTGATAATATTGCCATTTTCCTTTTGGCAGTTCCCAGGGTCTGTGGCGGGTATCCTTGATTAGATTTTGAGTGTGATTCATTTCAGGGTTTCTTTTAATTAGGATAATCCATGTATGATAATTAGCCTTCCTAAAATATCTACAAAATAAAGCGTTTCAATTTTCTGAAACGCTTTATCTATTTACTTTTTTATTTCAACGCCTATCAATGAGGCTTGTTCTATAACAAAAATTCTGGCAGCTTCTTTTTCGTTTGGAATTTCTCCTTCCAGAATAGCTTCTTTCACTTTTTCTTTCAGAATACCAATTTCCTTACCGGGCTTTAAAGAAAACATTTCCATAATTTCTTCTCCCGAGATAGGAGGCTGGAAATTGCGTACATGATCTTTCTCTTCTACTTCCTTTATTTTTTGTTCTACATACTCGAAATTTTTCTTGAAACGTTTCTGTTTGCTCGAATTTTTAGTCGTAATATCAGCTTTACATAAGGTGAAAAGATCTTCAAGGTCCTTTCCTGCGTCAAAGAGAAGTCTTCTTAATGCACTATCTGATGTATCATCCGTAATAAGGGCAATAGGACGGGAAGATAGCTTTACCATTTTTTGTACATACTTCATTTCAGTGCCTAAAGGAAGTTTCAGTCTTTGGAATAGTGTTTTTACCATTTTAGAGCCCAGAAACTCATGACCGTGGAAAGACCATCCCTGTTCAGGTGTGAATTTCTTGGTAGGCGCTTTTCCTACATCATGGAGCAATGCAGCCCAACGCAGCCATAGATTGTCTGTATTTACAGAAATATTGTCTACAACTTCCAGTGTATGATAGAAATTGTCTTTGTGGGTTTGTCCTTCTTTTTCTTCTATCCCCTTAAGAGCTGTGATTTCAGGAAGAATAATATCGAAAAGTCCTGTTTTCTCCAAAAGACTCAATCCTATAGAGGGCTTTTCGGAAAGCATTATTTTGTTGAACTCTGTCATAATGCGTTCCATAGATACAATTTCTATACGCTTAGCTTCCTGCTTAATAGCCTTTAATGAATTGTCTTCAATTCTGAAATTAAGAGTAGACGCAAATCTTATAGCGCGCATCATACGCAAAGGATCATCAGAATAGGTTTGTGATGGTTCCAAAGGGGTGCGAAGAATTTTATCGCTTAAATCCTGCATTCCGTTGAAAGGATCAATCAGTTCTCCGAAATTTTCCTTCCCCAGAGATATTGCCATTGCATTAATAGTAAAATCCCGACGCTTCTGGTCATCTTCCAATGTGCCGACTTCTACCTCCGGATTGCGGCTGTTTTCATTATAACTCTCTTTACGTGCTCCAACAAATTCCAGATCGAGATTCTGATATTTAATCATAGCTGTACCATAGGTTTTGAAAACAGAAACCTTAGGTTTGGGATTGATATTTTCTGCTACGGTTTCTGCAAGTTTGATTCCGCTGCTCTCCGTTACAAAATCGATATCTGTTGGATCCTTCCGTTGCATAAGCAAATCACGAACATATCCGCCTACTATATAAGCAGATTGCGCATTTTTTTCTGCAGCCTCAGAGACCAGTTTGAATATTTTTAAGTGTTTATTTTGGTTAAGATTGATCTTCAAAATATATCTTTTCGTTATTCTCTAATGATTTTTATTTTACCATCCTGACCGATTTTAATCACGGATGATCCAGGGTATTCAGAAACAACATCGTGAAACTCTTCTACAACATAGTCAACCTTTTTCAGAATATCAGAATCTATGTCTGCAAATTTCAGCGGACTTTTGTTGCCACTAAGATTAGCAGAGGTAGATACTAATGGCTTGTTGAGTTTGGAGATAAGTTTCTTACAAAAATCATTTTTTACCAGACGAATTCCTATACTGCCATCCTCTGCTAAAAGCTCTTTTGGTAGGCCTTTAGGATTGTCATAGATAAAGGTAATAGGTTTTTCGCTAAGATCCATCATTTCCCATGCCAGTTCAGGTACTTCTACCAGTTCCTGAAGGCGGCGTTCATTTTCTACAAGGATGATCATAGATTTATTAGCATCACGGTGCTTTATATCGTAGATTTTTTTTATCGCTTCGATATTAGTAGCATCACAGCCAATTCCCCATATCGTATCGGTAGGGTATACAATAGTGCCTCCGGATTTTAGTATGTTGATTATCTGTTCCATTTATTTTTATAGTAGAGACGGGTTTTTGCCCGCCTCTAATGATATTTAATTATAATTTTTTGCCAACGGGCTTATATAGCATTCAGAGCCTGCTCCAAGTCTCGTAAAAGATCTTCGATATCTTCGATACCAGCGCTCAGACGTACAAGATCATCAGTAATACCTAGTTCTGCACGTTTTTCAGCAGGAATAGACGCGTGTGTCATCATTGCAGGGTGATTTGCTAAAGACTCTACACCTCCAAGAGATTCCGCTAATGTGAAAACACGAAGATTTTCCAGGAACTTAACAGAGTCTTCTTTTTTACCGGACTTGAAGGTAAAAGAAACCATTCCGCCAAAGTCTTTCATTTGTTTTTTAGCTAAATCATGTTGTGAATGACTTTCTAATCCTGGATAAAATACTTGTTCAATAGCTGGGTGTTTTTCAAGGAATTGAGCAACTTTGATTCCGTTTTCAGAATGTCTTTGCATTCTCAATGCTAAAGTTTTAATACCTCTTAGTACTAAGTAAGAATCATGTGGACCTAAAATACCTCCGGATGCAAACTGGATGAAGTGTAGTTTTTCTCCTAATTCTTCCGTTTTAGCAACCAACGCTCCTGCAACAACATCAGAGTGACCTCCAAGATATTTAGTAGCAGAATGCATAATGATATCTGCACCTAAATCTAAAGGCTGCTGAAGGTATGGTGATGCAAAAGTATTGTCTACAGCTAAAAGAATATCTTTCCCCTGGATAAGATCTGCAACCGCTTTAATGTCTACCAACTTCATTAAAGGATTAGTTGGTGTTTCCAACCAGATTAGTTTTGTTTTATCATTGATAAGACCAGCTATTTTTGAAACATCATCAAAATTAACGAACGTAAACTTTAACTGATATTTTTCAAAAAGGCGGGTAAACATTCTGTAAGTACCACCATAAAGATCGTCTACAGCAATAACTTCATCACCAGGATTTAATAACTTCAGTACACAGTCGATAGCAGCAAGACCTGAACCGAAAGCTAAACCTCTGGCTCCGTTTTCTATACTTGCCAGGGCATCTTCTAATGCCTGACGTGTTGGGTTTGCACCACGGGAATATTCATATCCTGCACGTAATTGTCCGGGGCTTTTTTGTGCGAAAGTTGAAGTAAGGAATACCGGTACATTTACAGAACCTGTATGTGGTTCAGCATGTTGGTTTCCATGAATTACTTTAGTATTGAATTTCATTTTTTATTTGTATTTAAAGACCTGCGGCAAAATAGTCTCTTACTACTGTACTTTGGTCAGAATTTCTGATAATTGTTATTTTTCCTTCGTAAGCATACGTTACAACCTCTATTTCCTGAGGTAGTTTTTCAGGAGTTTTAGATGTAAAAGACAGTTTATACTCGTTATTGGCATACTGATCTTCTCCGGTTTCCTTAAGAGTAACAATCTTACCATCTGCTTTTATAAAAGCTTTTTTCAGAGAAAGATCAATATAAACAACATTTAAAGGAGTCCCTTTGATAAAATCTTTCATACTTGGTACCAACTCCATAATAGATTCTCCTTCCATATCATATGGATGTGTACTGCCCTTTAGCATTTCAGCAGGAATCTCATCCGGTTTAAAATCCACGACGTTTAATTGTGCAGCCGGAATAGTTGTTTTATCAGCCTTTACAGTATCTTTTTTTATAGTGATACTATCTTTAGCGTTTATTTCTTTAGTTTCTGTCTTTTTCTGACAGGCAAATAAAGAGAGTATGCTTAGTACTAAAAATGTTTTTTTCATATTAATATTTGGTGTTGGTTTGTGTTTGTTATCCTTTGATTTTTGCAAGAGCAGCAAACTCCTCAGCAAATTCCATTACTTTTTCAGCAACATCTTCTTCGCCGGTAGCTCTTTCATAAGTATGGCCTAATGAAACAAGAATCTGATGGAAAAACATCTTCATCTGGTCAACAGGCATTTCTTTTGTCCATAAGTCTATACGTAGCGCTTCATGTTTCTTTTCATCCCATACAGAGATCATGACAGCTTTAGTTTCCTGGTTGTCGATACCTCCGTCCTGAGCATTCCATGTTAGTTTTTCCGGTACGTGATTTTCGTCTAGTTCTACATTGATAGATATCTGTGTTTGTCTCATAATTTCTACAGTCTGTTTAATCCGATTAGTTTCCGAAATTGAATCTGTTATCTGTTTATATTACTGATAAGGAAAATAAAACCTTACCAAAAGGAAAAACAGATATAAAAGTTTTCGAAAAACTTCTTTACTTTTACATTATATTTTAATGTGCAAAAATAATAAATTCTAAGGACAAAGTGCAGTTAGAAACCAACCGATTAATAATGAGACCATTTGAAGAAACAGATACAGAAGGTCTCTTTCTTTTAGACTCTAATCCCGAAGTGATGAAGTACGTCGGTGGTGTAGTCTCTACAGAAATTGGACATAGCCGTAAAATGATTGAATTTATACAAAAACAGTATAAAGAAAATGGTGTAGGAAGACTTGCGGTAATCGAGAAAAGCAGCAATCTCTTTATTGGATGGAGTGGGCTAAAATATCTGACGAGTGAGATAAACGGTATGAAGAATGTTTATGAACTAGGATATCGTTTTTTGCCGGAATACTGGGGAAAAGGTTATGCCACAGAGACGGCGATAGCAGCCTTGAATTATGCATTTGATAGCATAAAAACAGACATCGTATATGCAATGGCAGTTACCGAAAATACAGGATCTAATCGTGTTCTGCGGAAGTTAGGCTTTGAGGAGCTGGGAACTTTCTTGGACAACGGTGATCTGTGTTACTGGTATAAGCTAGAGAGAGAAAATTACAAACAGAACTAAATAAAATATGCAATCAGAAAAAGTTATAGAACATATTGTAGCATGGCTGAAGAACTATGCGGAAAAAGCAGGCATGAAAGGTTTCGTAGTCGGAGTATCCGGCGGAATTGATTCGGCAGTAGTTTCTACGCTAGCAGCGATGACAGGTATGAAAACTTTGGTTTTAGAAATGCCTATCCGTCAGAAAGAAGATCAGGTGAACCGAGCTCAGGAGCATATTGATTTTCTGAAAAACAAATTTCCTAATGTAGATGGTTTTAGAGTAGATCTTACCCCTACATTCGATACTTTTCAGAGTCAGATAGATGTAAATGATGCAGATTTTCCAAATGAGCAGCTGGCTTTAGCCAATTCCCGTTCCCGTTTGCGTATGATTACTTTATACTATTACGGGCAGATTCATAATCTTTTAGTTACCGGTACAGGAAATAAAATAGAAGATTTTGGTGTAGGCTTTTTCACTAAGTACGGTGATGGCGGGGTGGATATCAGTCCGATTGCAGATCTGGTAAAAACACAGGTATATGAAGTAGCAAGACATCTGGATATTGTAGAAAGTATACAAAAAGCAATTCCTACAGATGGATTATGGGATGAAGAAAGAACTGATGAACAACAAATGGGAGCTTCTTATCCTGAATTGGAATGGGCAATGAGTGTTTATAATACCCATAAAGCTGATGATTTTTCGGGGAGAGAAAAAGAAGTTTTTCAGATTTATGATAAATTGCACAGAGCAACTCTGCATAAAATAAATCCGATACCAGTCTGTGAAATTCCGGAAACATTATTGAATTAATAAATAGAGATTGAGAGTCAGTATTCGGAGAAAACAAATGCTGATAATCAACAACTATAAACTATAAAAGAATGAACTCTAAGTTTTTAAAGATTATGCTTCTTTTCGTTGTTGCTTTTACAGCAGGAATAGGAGTGATGTCTCTGATTAACAAAAATACAGGAAAGAGAATGCCTACTACCGATGAGGTGGTAAATTACGATCCTGCAACTTCTAAAAATACCCAGACAGATATAGCTACACTAACAAATGAGAAGGTTGTAGCAGATTATGTGAAAAAAAATAAAAAACTGCCTGATTACTATATCACTAAAAGAGAAGCCAGAGAAAAAGGCTGGGAACCATCTAAAGGAAATCTTTGTGATGTTTTACCAGGCAAGGCAATTGGTGGGGATTACTTTGGAAACAGAGAGGGAAAGCTGCCCAAAGAAAATGGCAGAAAATACTTTGAAGCCGATGTAAACTACGATTGCGGAAGAAGAGATGCTGAGCGTATGGTATTTAGTAACGACGGATTGGTATTTATAAGTAAAGATCATTATAAAAGTTTTGAACAGAAATAACGAATAGAAACAAATGAAAGAAGTATTCATAGATTTTAGTCAGATAGGTGACTATGAAGAATTTTACGAACAACTAAAGGAAAAACTTCCGTTACCTGATTATTTCGGAGACAATCTGGATGGTCTGTATGATGTATTAACAGGTGATTTGGAAATGCCTTTGCATATAGAGTTCGTTAATCTTAGTGTAGACCAGCTGGAGACTTTTGAAGATTTGTTGGAGACGATGGAAGATGCAGAAGAAAATGTTGAGGGCTTCACTTTCTCCTATTTTCTGGAACAGTTTGAAGATGAAGATTAAATACAGATTCAAAAAAATCTTTAAATAGATAATATAAAATCCCGAAGTCATATAACTTCGGGATTTTTTGAATTTGAACTTATGAATAAAAATTGATTATTTTTTTAATGGCGCTAATAAATCTACACCGTCTACAATTGCCCATGCTCCTGATACAAATTGAGATTTTTGAATCTTAGTATCTGCTGTGAATTTTATTGGGTTTGCAACATCTGTATAAGCGTAACCCCAAACACCTAAATTATCAGAATTTAGATAATTAATAGGAGAGACTTCAATTTTTTTCTTAGCAAACTGATCAGTTTCAGTGGCTTTATCCTGAATTAACACTGCAAAAGCTTGTTGTTTATCCAAATCTTTATAACCTTCAGCATAAACATTAGTGAAGATTCCCGAACCTTGCTTTTTAAATTGTATAGCTGAAATTTCTGCAGATCCTGCAACTTCAGGTTTTGTTCCTGCAGCTCTTATTAAAGTAATACCATTAATTTTTGGTGCAGTATTATCTATATTAGAAGAAGCTTCGATCTCCATACCGAAATTTCCTACTTCTGTTTGATAAGCATACCAATTAGAATTATTCTGGCCTGACCATGCATCCTGCCAGTCGAAAGAATCATCGTAGTTACCGTAAGAGATAAGGTTCTTAGCACTTGCAGTACCTCCAAAGAATTCGAAACCATCATCAGTTCCTTTGTATGCAACAAGATTTTCTAGAACAGTCCCTGCCCCTGTAGAATAGAATGTAAAAGAGTTAGTCTCAGATTTACCATCGCCAATTTTACGACCTCCATATTCAACTCTTACGAAACGCATTACTCCTGAATTATCATTAGCATCATCTCCTCCATAATATTGATTGTTTCCGTCTTCAGAAAGAGCAGTTGCTCCGCCTCCTAAAGCTTTGATAGGAGCATTACCATAGATTGTAATACCACCCCAGTCACCTGGCTTTTTAGTATCGGTTGTAAATACGATAGGCTGGTCTGCTGTACCTTCAGCTTTTATTTTAGCTCCCTTTAGAACTACCAAGCTACTTCCAGCACTGCTTACTGCCGTAAAGTTAGCTCCGGCTTCAATCGTAAGTGTTGCACCATTAGCTATTGTAACAATACCTTCAAGTTTGTAATTGCCCTTTTTTACTAATAAATCTTTTGTAATAGTACCACTAAGTGTACCAGTTCCATTTAGTACATTTCCCGGGATTTCAGTTCCACCTCCTCCATTAGGATTGTTTCCGTTATCCTCATTAATTTCCACTGTACATGAATTAATTGAAAATAAAACGCCTATTGCTAATAGAGATAAAATGTTCTTTTTCATATTGTTAAATCTTTTTTTAGTTATTAAAATGTATATCCGATAGTTAAATTAAATGTTGTTCCTCTTTTGTAATCAGTCATTCTCAATGAAGCTGCATCTACCGGAATCAAACTATCCGGCCCCAAATCTAGTTTATAGGTAGAGTCCAGAATGTTCTGAATTCCTAATTTTAAATTCCAGTTTTTAGTTAATTGAGCTGCATAAATGACGTCTAACTGATGAAATGGTAATTCGTATATATTATCCAACTTCTGGAATCCGACACCATAAATTTTCTTTCCGGATACGTTGTACACTAAAGACACGGTATGAGTTAAATTGCTTCTGTTTTTGAACTCATATTTTAAATCAGCATTTACGGTCCATGGAGCAGCACCTTGTAAAGTTCTGTTTCTATTTGCAATAGCATCAGTTTCTTCAGTTTGATCTGCACCTCTAGTTACTTTGGAATACATAAATGTTGCATTAGCACCAAGGCTCCACTTATTCAGATTTTCGTTTATTCTACTTAAGTTCATTAAACCCTCGATTTCAATCCCCGCCAATGTTGCCTTTTTAGCATTATAAAAAGTTATAGTTTGCCCGTTAGAGTTTCCGGATGTAATGAAAGATCTTTCAATAGCATTATCAATTCTTTTAGCAAAAAGATTTACAGCAAACATTTCTTTTGAGGTAGGGAAAATCTCATATTTTAAGTCCAAATTGTAGTTTTCACTATTCTTTAGATCCTTATTACCAAAAATATTCTCATTATCAGGATTGATATATACAATTGGCATATATTCTATAAGAATAGGACGGGTAATAGTTTTGCTGGCTGCAAATCTTAAATTAGATTTGTCGTTTACAGCCATTTTTACAGCTAAGGATGGGAGAACAAAATATTGGTTTTTCGTTAGATTTCTGAATGGATCAGTTGCTCTGTCTCCGGCTTGCTTGTAACGTGTAATGTTCATGTTGTTCTCAACACGTCCGCCTACTAGTATATCCCATTTCTCGGACGGTTTGAAATTCACATTTAGATAACCAGCATTTACAAACTGATAAATATTACTTTTGAATGCATATGAATAAGCATCTTCTCTGTAGTATAATGCATTGTTTCTGATTGACTGGTTGAAGACTTCCTGTGGTCTGTCTATATTCACACGTACTGTACTCTGTGAAAGGTCGTTTGGATATCCGTAGATAAACCTGTACGAATTACTCCTTCTGTCGAAGAACCCATTATATCCCACAGCAAGGGTCCAAGGAAACTCCTTTTTATCACCTTTTTCACCTAACCCTACTGAGTATTCTGCAAAGGCAGACAAATAATCTTTACCATTTACATCAAGATACTGACGGATAAGATTATTTCCACCATAGTTTAGCATAACTTCATTCGGATTCCCAGTTGGTTTAGAGTTATCAATAATCTTTCTGTCTGGTTGACTAAATGTATTGATTACCCAACTGGCTCCTGCCTTTAGTAAGTGCCTTTCTCCAATTTTCTGAGAAGCGGTTAATTGCAAGTCCAAAAATCTTGAAATATCTTGTTGATTTACTCTGAAAAACTGAGTGTTCTGGACTTCATTATTTCTATAACCTAAATAATCCTGAATAAGATTTGCAGAGTTTTGTAAGAATATCCCGTTAAAGTTAATATTAGTACCTTTATTCTTATAACCAAGTCCTAATAACACAGAAGATTCTAATTCATAGCTATATTCTTTTCTGTTGAGGTCATTGTTTAGAATAATACTTGACCCAAGTGGTATAAACTGGTTTTTAACACCATTTTGATATCTGTATTTGCTTCCATGATTCAAAGAGAATAATAAACCTAAAGTTCCGGATTCTCCCGCTTTAAATTTTTGTGCAGTTGTAAACCCAAAGCTGGTATTAGGCATAGACTTTACATTGTCTACATTCCAGTTGTCTTTAAAAGAATTAATGGACTGGTCTTTGGAGAAACGGTATCCGCTCGGAATATCATTTCTGACTTCTGAAGGGAGGCGTTTGTCATGAGAATTAAGGCCAATATATCCTTTCATGGTATTGGCATTCTCACTTATTTTAAAATCATTTCTGAAAGTGCTTAATGTATTTACTCCGATTCCAAATTCTACTTTTGTAAAAGCTTTCTCAAAACTCAACGTTTCAATTTCAAATGTAGCTCCTGCAAAGTCTGCATAAAGATTAGAGTTGAATGTTTTGTAGATATTAAGCTTACCAACAACATCAGTTGGAAACTGCTTTAATGCAATAATCTTCTGGAAAGGGTTATTAGAAGGAGAACCAAGTCCATTAATCAAAAGATAGTTATAACGTTCTTCCAATCCCCGTACGAAAAGCCCTCTTCCCTCAACGGTATTTATCCCTGTTATTTTGGTTAAGCCCTGTTCTATATTAGAAATTCCTTTTCTGGAAATCTCCTCAGCCCCCATGGCTTGTTTTTGGATAACAGCTTTTTTCTGCTCTTGTAAAATAGCCGTTTCGGTTTTTTTGTTCCTTTGGCCCTGTAATTTTACACCTTCAATATTTTTAGCCTCATTCTTTTTAATGGTATCTTGCGTTGCCTGAGCCATTAAAGATGTGGTAGAAATAAAAGCGAAGAAAACACCAATTGAGAGTTTAGTTATTCTCATTTTACTTTTCATTTATTTTATTGGGGCAAAGAAACCAAGAATTGTTTAAGTTTTTTTTAAGCCATATTTAAGTATTTTTTAAGTTTGTGTTAACAGAATGTTGTTAATATTAAATTATCGTTAATGAGAGGTTGATGTATTAAAATTTGTTAATTTTGGGTTTTAAAAAAGTAAACATGAGCACTAAAAAAATCCTTTTAATAGATGATGAACCGGATATTTTAGAATTATTATCCTATAATCTAACCAAAGAAGGATATTTGGTTGAAACCGCTAAAAACGGAGTAGAAGGAATTGAGAAAGCAAAAGAGCTTATTCCGGATATGATACTTCTGGATGTAATGATGCCTGAGAAAGACGGAATAGAAACTTGCCAGGATCTGCGTAACATTAAAGAGCTAGAAAAAACGCTAATTATTTTCCTTTCTGCGCGTGGTGAAGAATTCTCTCAACTAGCAGGTTTCCAGGCAGGTGCTAATGATTATATTACGAAGGTAATAAAGCCAAAAGTACTTATTTCGAAAGTTAATGCACTGATGGAACTTACAACACGTGTAGCAACACAGGCACAACAATTGAAAATCGGAAGTCTTACGATAGACAAGGATAACTTCAGAGTAACAAAAGGGACTCAACAGTTTTTATTACCAAAGAAAGAGTTCGATTTACTTTATTTACTAGCTTCTAATACTCAGAAAGTCTTTAAAAGAGACGAGATATTAGAAAAAGTTTGGGGTAATGATGTTATTGTTGGAGAAAGAACCATCGACGTACATATTCGTAGACTCAGAGAAAAATTAGGGATAGATACCATTCAGACTCTTAAAGGTATCGGGTATAAATTGGTAGTGTAATTTTTCACTATGAATGTAAGCCCTGTTAAAATTATTTCTGCAATATTTCTTACGCTTTGTATGGCGGCAATAGCCATGATTTATGAGAAATTTCACCACCTTTACGACAGCAGAAATATCACATTATTACTTGTAATAATAGCCTTACTTATAATTACCGGAATCAATTATGTGGTTCTGGTTTTCCTTTTCAGAAATTACGATCAGCGGCAGATACGTAAAATCTCTCAGACATTTCCGGAGTATTTTATTCAGGAAGAAAATCCTACCACCTTTACCGAACTCGGAGAAAAAATTACCGGGATGCGGGAAGAAGCAGATGCCAGAATGGTAACCATGAAGGAAATGGAAAACTACCGTAAAGAATACCTGGGTAATGTTGCCCACGAATTGAAAACACCACTGTTTTCTATCCAGGGATATGTAGAAACATTAATGGATGGCGGAGTGGACGATATGAATATCCGTGATAAATATTTAGAAAGGATTGATAAATCGGTTGAGAGAATACTGAATATTGTTCAGGATCTGGATATGATCAGTCGATTAGAATCAGGGCAGATAAGCCTTTCCTTATCCAAATTTGATATTAATATCCTTGTCCGCGATATCTTCGATCTTCTGGATCTGGAAGCCCACAAAACGGGAGCTAAGTTTTTGCTTACGACTTCACAAAGCGCAGTAATGGTAAATGCAGACCGTAATAAGATCTCTCAGGTACTTATAAACCTTTTGGCCAATGCTATCCATTATGCCAATCGGGAAAAAGCACAGATTGTTGTAAATACAATTATCACAGGTAATGAAGTGCTTGTTGAGGTAAAGGATAACGGAATGGGGATAAAACCTGAAAGCCTTCCCCGTATTTTTGAACGTTTTTACCGTGTAGAATCCAGCCGTAGCCGTAAAGATGGCGGATCAGGACTAGGACTTGCCATTGTAAAGCATATTCTGGAAGCCCATAAGAAGAATATAGATGTTAAAAGTGTCTATTTGGAGGGAACCAGCTTTAGTTTTAGACTCGATTTAGTGAAATAATCGGGCCGGAAAATAGGAAAAATTATTTTTGAAAAAAAGTCTTCTTTTATACAAACGCTGTTTTATATTTGTAGCTGAATTTAGACCTTAATTTAAACAGTAAAGTAAAATAGACAAGTAATCCAAAATGATTTACAAAGTAAGAGTAATTTTAGATGCTAAAGACAGTGTTTTCCGTGATATAGAAATCAAGGACAAACAAACTCTATGGAATTTGCACTTAGGAATTAAAAGTGCTTTCAGCCTGCAGGGAGAAGAGCTTTCTTCTTTTTATTTTTCAGATGAAGAATGGACAGAAGGAAATGCAATCCCATTAGAAGATATGTCAGATGAAGGAGATGGGGAAACCATGTCGGATATTTATTTAAATGAAGCATTTGCCGAGAAAGGAGCAAAAATGCTTTTCAAGTATGGCCTTCTGGACCTATGGGAATTCTTCTGCGAATTGCAGGAGATAATCGAAGAAAAGCCAGCAGTTAACTATCCTATCACAGCTTTTAGATTTGGAAATATGCCATTAAAGGCACCATCTAAATCTGGTAACGGAGGTGGTAAAATGGCAATGCCTATGGCAGATGATGAGTTTGGAGACATCTCTTCTGATTTTAAAGGAGACGATTTCGATGACTTTGACGATGACGAGGAAGAAGAAGAAGGAGGATATGGAGACGATCTTTATGATGAAGAAGATCTCGATAAAATCTAAAAAATATTAAACCGGTTTTTAACCGGTTTTTTTATTATCTTGAAGTTTCAACTAGGCACCTGAATGATGACAAGAATTGTTTTGTTGATATCGGTGCAATTTCATGTAAATACAATTCCTGAAAAACTATGATTGGACAATTATCAACGGATTGGAAGCATACAGCTAATATTTATGAAGTTAATGTAAGGCAATATACAGAAGAAGGAACTTTCAAAGCTTTTGAAAAGGAATTGCCCCGACTAAAGGATATGGGAATAAAAGTATTGTGGTTTATGCCCATTACTCCTATTGCTCAGGAGCAGAAGAAAGGGAGCATGGGGAGCCCATATGCTGCACAGGATTATACATCTGTCAACCCGGAATTCGGAACCTTACAGAATTTTAAAGATCTTGTGAATACCGCGCATGAGCAAGGCTTTAAAGTAATTATAGACTGGGTAGCCAATCATACGGGGTGGGACCATATATGGACCAAAACGCATCCTGAATATTATCTGCATGATGCTGATGGAAGCTTTCACAAAGCTTCAGGTATGGACGATATTATAGAGCTTGATTATACAAATCAGGAAATGCGTCGGGAAATGATTGAAGCAATGAAATTCTGGGTAAGGGAAGCAGATATAGACGGATTCAGATGTGATTTGGCGTCCTGGGTAGAAGCTGATTTCTGGGAGCAGGCACGCCCTGAAACAGAGAAAATAAAACCTTTATTTTTTATTGGTGAATACGACGAACTGGAAAATCCTGAGTACGGAAAGACATTTGATGCCAGTTATTCATGGAAATGGATGCACCTTACGGAAGACTTTTATAAAAACAATCTGCCGCTTTCGAATCTTATAAATCTGTTAAAACAATATTCAAATATTCAGTATTCCAGTATGCGGGCTTGGTTTACATCCAATCACGATGAAAACAGCTGGAATGGTACCGAGTATGAGAAATATGGTGAAATGGCCAAAGCTTTAGCCGTGTTCAGTATTACATGGGACGGAATTCCTTTAATTTATAGTGGTCAGGAATTACCTTTGAGAACTAAAAGACTGGAGTTTTTTGAGAAAGATCCTATTCCTTGGAACGGAACTTATGAAATGGCAGCATTTTATAAAAAACTGCTGACTTTAAAGTCTAATAATCCGGCTTTGAGAGGTGCTGATAGCAATGTTGTAACTATTCTGCTTCAGAATACATCTCCGGGTAAAGTGTTTTCTTATTTGCGTAAAAATGGAGATGATGAGGTTCTGGTAATTCTTAACATGTCCAGAGAAGCGGAGCTTAATTTCAGCCTTACAGATTCGTATGTTTTAGGTATCTTCAGAAGTCTGTTTTCTGATACGGAGCATGATTTTACCAGTCAAACAGCATTTACATTGCAGCCTTTTGAATATATGGTTTTTGAAAAATAATGTATAATAGTATAGAATGATTAAACAAATTTTACTTTTTGGATTTTTATTTTCTTTAAATACAATATGGTCACAAACTAAGTATCAGAAAGATTTTAACGAATTTTGGAATGATATAGATCAGAAATATGCTTATCTGGATGAACAACAAATTAATTGGCAGAAGGTAAAAGAAATTTACAGTCCGAAAGTGGCGGAAATCAATAATACTTATGCATTTGTTCAGTTGCTGGAAAAGATTCTTAATGAACTTCACAATGGTCATTCGTCTCTGAATACTAATCTTGATATTTCAAATAGGCTGGTTCCTTCCGGACAAGATATATACGTTGAAAAAGAACAGGATAAATATATTATTGCTGATGTGAGAAAAGGCTACGGTGCAGAGAAATCCGGATTAAAAGCAGGAATGGAAGTAAGCTTATTTAATGGAAAGAATATAGAAGACCAGCTAAAACAATTCCTTCCCAAGTATACAGATCAGTATACACCCGCAATGTATCAATATGCATTGGATATGCTTTTTGCAGGTACCCATAATGTGAAAAGAGAAATTGCTATAGCTGAGAAGGGTAAATCTGTAAACTTTTATCCTGATAATTTCATTACACTGTCTGGTAATAAACAACTTTTAGAAAGCAAAATATTAAATAAAAAAACAGCATATTTAAAAGTAAACAACTCATTAGGAGATAATAATTTAATATCAACCTTTGATAAAGCGCTCGATTCATTATTGAATTACAAAAACGTAATAATTGATTTAACAGAAACCCCGAGTGGCGGAAATACAACTGTTGCAAGAGCTATTATGGGAAGGTTTACAGATAAGATGCTTCCATATCAGGTGCACGAATTTGATGAGGTAAGATATCAAACTAAAAGACATTGGGTAGAATACGTTGTACCGAGAGGCAAAACTTACAAAGGAAAACTTTATATTTTAGTAGGACACTGGACCGGAAGTATGGGAGAGGGCCTGGCTATTGGCTTTGACGGAATGAAACGAGCTAAAGTAATTGGGACAAAAATGGCAGGATTAATAGGTGCAATATCGGGCTTTCAGATGACTGAAACTAAGATTGGATATCAATTCCCTACAGAAAGGTTGTATCATGTGAATGGAACGCCGAGGGAAGATTTTGTTCCAGGAATACATACTAAAAATATAGAAGAAACTCTTCATAAAGCTTTTGAGATAAAGTAATCTTTATTTTTTGTGTTGCAGATACTTCCGTACAATGTTTAAAATTGCTGTATGATACCGGAAGCTTTCTTTAAATCCTCCGGAATTATAGTCAACATTACTCAGAACAGTAACGCCAACATGGTTTTTCGGGAAGTAATAATTCTCTGTAACAAATCCGGGAACAAATCCGGTTTGGCCAGCCATTAGAAGATTGTCACTGGTATCAATAGTAATTCCCAGTCCATATTCTGTTAATCCAAAAACAGGATGGTTTCTTACCGAATTCTTTTGCTTGGTAAACAATTGTTCCATTGTTTTCTTTTTAAGTAATTTCCCTTCAAAATAAAGCTGATTCCACTTACCCAAGTCTAATGCTGTTGTTATAAAGCTTCCTCCTGCAGGAGCATGAGAATACATGAAGCTATTTGTTTCAATATCTAATTGTCCGTTTTTATTTTCAGTATAAGGAGTTGTTAGTTTCGTGTACTTTTTGATATCCGGATGATAGGTGTCTTTCATTCCGCACTTTTGGAATAACGCAGCTGTGATTTCTGCAAAAGATTTATGATATAGCTTCTCCAGTATCTTAGCCAGAAGATCATAAGTAACAGTAGAGTGGGAGTAGTCGAACTGAGTTCCCGGTACAAATAATGTAGGCTTATCCAAAGCTTCTATACCGCTGGTATGATTTAGAAGCAGTTTTATTGTGATCGTATCTTTCCAGGATTGTGATAATTCTGGCAGATATTTTCGAATGGGAACATCCATAGCCAACAAATTATTTTCATAGGCTTGTAATACTAAAGCAGAAGTAAACTGTTTGCCTATAGATCCACTAATAAACTGGTCATCTGTTTTTAAAGGCGTTTTGTATTTCAGATTAGAATACCCTTTTGTATTTAAATACAGATTTTTTCCGTTTAGAGAAACCAGAATAACACCATTAAAGGGCTTGATAGTTTCAGTGTCAAGCAACGAATCTATTTTGTTTTTTATAATGTTTTGCCCTTGCTGAGCACTGATATAAGAATATGAAAAAATTGAAAGTAATGTAATTAATACTTTTCTGTTTAAATACTTCATCAGAAAAATCTTATTTGTTTTTTGGTGTTTATAAATACTTTGAAACTTTTCGGGTTCCAATTTTCTGAATTCTAATTTCTAAATTTAGAACACTCCTCTTCTGAAGTATCCAATCACGGCCCCCAGATTAAGATTCAGCATGTATCGGATTCGGCTTCCGTATCCTTTGAATGCAGGTTCGAATCCCAGAGAAGACTGAACCGGGAAATAAATTTCCAGAAAATCAGGAATTACTTTTAGTTTGATACCACTATCCCAGATAAACTTCATGTTCTGGCCTTTGTTTTTGTACAAGCCAGCATCTGCATAAACGTTGAACATTTTCCATAAGTGGGCATCCACATTGGTGGAAACAACCCAACTGTTCACAAAGTTTTTAAAATCGGATTTAAATCCGCCTTCTGCAAGAATAAACTGCTGAGAAAGTACCCCGTCCGTAGCTGACTGGCCCAAAAGACCATAGCTAAATGAATAGTTAGAAACTCTGGAAAGACCAAAGTTGAAAAGGTTATTTCGGGTTTTGTTCTCTATAAACAAACCTCCGAAAGCCCTTAGCATTACTTTTTTATCTTTAGCATATTCCCAACGGTAATAATATTCAGCAGATAGCTTCTGGAAGTCTTCCATCCATTGAAGATTAGTCATCAGGTAATTTTCATGAATAGCTTTGTTGTCAGAATATGAATAAGAGATATTCCACAAGTTATACTTATCATAATCATTTTTTGCAATCAGAGCAGGAGAAAGTGTTCTTTCGAAGTAGCTGTAAGAGAACCCTAAGTTTCGGCTTACCTGGCTTCTTGGATCTTTTGCAAAATTGATGCTGGTAAGAAGGTTTACCTTTTTATACGGAAGGTTATAATCGTAATGGAAATAAGAGCCATTAGCTGCAAATAGCCAGCTTCTAAAGAAAGAATCTGCCGGCATAAATTGATAACTAGCTCCCGCAGAACCTGTCAGCTGACTGGTCCCGGTACTGTAATATGGAACAAGCGAGTATACAAATTTACGGTCTATAAGACTTTTGTTTGTAAACTTCATTCCGAGAAGGAATTTGTCATAGTTATTCCATGATAATATCGGAGCAACGTAGACTTCATTATACTCCGGATTAGGAATGTCAGTAAATAACTTGAATCTAATTTTTTTCATATTAGAAAACATTCCTTTTGTATAAAGATAGTTATCTCTGAAGTTGGCTTCAGGGAAGGTGTAATCGTTATTTATAGAAATCTTTTTAGTACTGTCATTTGGTATTCTGTAAACCTGTTTGTCGATACTTTCAGTAGTGTTGAACCAATAGGATTTTATTTTCCCGTTAAAATCTTCAGCTTCTACTTTGAAAGGGATTTTTAGTGGTGTATTCTTAGATACTCTTAACTCCAGCTGATTGTCGTCTGTCTTTTTAAAAGATCTGAGATTAAAGTTTACCCTGTTTTTATGCTGAACAAATTTTTCTAAAAATTCACTCGTATGATTAGTATAAGAATCCAACTGGGTCATGAAGTCCTTACTGTCAATTTTCTTACTACGGTTTTTTGCTAAATACTCCTGAACAAAACTATCGAAGCTTTGCGTCTTATCATTCAGCATACTGAATATAAGCCCGGTTTCGAAGCTGCTTACAGCCGTTATATTAAACTTACTAAGATCTTGTAAATGGGTATTTATGCTTTGGTCCAAATTCTGATTGAGAATATAATCATAAGCAAGCCCATAACGATCTGTCAATTTTATTTTTGAAACTTCGAACCATTTCAGAGGTTTTATTTTCCATAATCTAATCTGATCTGGAAGATTTCCGGCTAGTTTTTTATCACTATAGTTTTTATTCAGGTATTCTATTTCCAGATAGGTTCTTAATCCGTTGTACAACCAGTGATCTGTATTCTTGTCAGCTAAGAAAGATTGATTAACAACATTCTGGGAGATGACACTAAAGTAATTGAAATCGGATTTTTCAGGATCAGAAAATAATTTGAATTTCCATTTGCGGAACTTTATATCATCACTTCCAATAAATCCGTTTCGGTCTCTCGCCCGATCGGAAATAAAAATCTTACCCGGTAAAAAACCGATTTTATCTTTAATGAATTTTAATTGTAAAGGAACCAAAAAAGCAAGGTTTGCCTGCTCTTCCGAGGATATTGTGTAGCCTAAATCCAGTGTGACTTTTTGCTTGTCTACATCAAAATCCATTTTGGTATTTTCTGTATGCGAAACCATAAATTCCGGATCTTCATACAGGGAGCCTTCAAAGGTATAGCTGTCTTTCTGATGCAGGTTGGACTGAATAATATATGGGCCTTTTTCAAAATTAATATTCCAATAGCTGCCGTTATTTTGGTTTTCATCCAAATCCAGATATGATTTTTCTGATAGTTTAGAATCTTCAAAACTATCCGGAACAATGAAGAAATATTTCAGAAGCATCTGGTTGTCTCCATAACCGTAACCTGTAAAATCGGATGCAGGAATATGGATATCATACTCCAGATTTAATGTTATTTTTCCGTTTTGTGGAAGAGGTTGTTTTAATCCAAGATATATATTTTCACCCCTTTCATCAGAATAAGACTTCACATCTTTCGAAAAATCTACTCTCAGATTCTCTATATACCCCA
This sequence comes from Elizabethkingia bruuniana, assembly GCF_002024805.1. Classification (NCBI taxonomy): domain Bacteria; kingdom Pseudomonadati; phylum Bacteroidota; class Flavobacteriia; order Flavobacteriales; family Weeksellaceae; genus Elizabethkingia; species Elizabethkingia bruuniana. The sequence continues at coordinate 2,383,412 of NZ_CP014337.1, read as the reverse complement.
GTTTTTCTTTGTTACTGAAGTATAATGCAGTTTTTCTTTCCTGCAATTTTCGCTTGCCTAATGGTGTTCTTCTGTTTCGGTAGGCGTTTGCCCACGATAATAATTTTATAGAATCTACAGGACGCGAAAGTCTGTTCTGATAGACAATTTTCTGCTGTATGTGTGCAACATATCTGTTTTCGTCCAGCTTTATCTGTAGGCTTATACTATCTTTCTGAGCCTTTACACAGAAAGAAGAGAATAGGAAAAAACAGGCAATAATTTTCGGGACAGGATGTATTCCTGACTGCATACGGATTTCCCGAGTTGAAATATTTTGATAGATGTCCCGAATTTTCATTTTAAGAAAGAAACGCCATTAAGTCCATGTAGTTTTTCTGATTGATATTGTGCCCGCTTACATATTCCCGGAATGAGAAAAAACATCCGAGATCATACAGCATATCTGCCGCCGCTCTCCCCATATCCAAAGGAATTACAGCATCTTCCATTCCGTGGGAAATAAAGAAACGCATTTCTGTAAATGCTTTTTTATCCTTGCTGATATTCTGAAGAATCTTAGTCTCCGGATAAGCACTAAGTATCGCAATTTTATTAAAGAGTTCAGGATACGTTAATGCCATAGAATAGGATAAAATACCACCCTGACTGAATCCCATTAAATGAGTTCTTTCAGTAAGCTGATATTCCTCTTTTATATCTCTTATCAGGTTCAGAATGCTTTTCATAGCATCAGTGGCCTCTTCTATATCGATAAATCTGTCTGCAGAAGAAAAATCTATATCGTACCAAGAATAACCTCCGTAAGGTGAATCCTTAGGGGCTCTTAGGCTAACGATTAACCAGTCTTCCGGCAGAGTAGGTACAAAGCTAAAAAGGTCTTCTTCATTACTTCCATAACCGTGAAGCATAACCAAAAGTTGTGTTTTTGGAGTGATAACTTCAGGTTTTCTCACCAAATAATTTATGTTCATACCACAAATATAATTAAGTTAAGCAATATTTCGATTAAAGATAGGTTAAGATCGTGTTTTTTAGCTAAAAGCTGCATCTGTGCTTTATATACAAGGTATTTTAGTTTATTAAATGATAACTTCAATAACTGCTTCAGTAATTATTTCATTTATATTAAAAAAATGTAAATTTACAGCACGAAAATTTCTAAATATAAAATGGATAAAATCCCAAGTGTAGACCTGCGTGATTTCCTTTCGGATAACCCGGAACGCAAACAGAAATTTGTAAATGAAATCGGAAAAGCTTACGAAGAAATTGGATTTGTTGCCCTTAAAGGACACTTTTTGGACGACAATCTGGTAGACAATCTCTACGGAGAAGTAAGAAATTTCTTCGAACTGCCACTAGAAACTAAACAGAAGTACGAAATCCAGGGAATTGGAGGACAACGTGGTTATGTTGGTTTTGGAAAAGAAACGGCAAAAGGTTTTAAAAAGGGAGACCTTAAAGAATTTTGGCATTTTGGACAATACCTTCAGGAAGGTTCCAAATATGCAACTGAGTACCCAGACAATGTAATTGTAGATGAGCTACCTAAATTCAACGAAGTTGGAAAAGAAACTTATCAAATGTTGGAGAAAACAGGACAGTATGTATTGAGAGCTTTGGCTCTTCACCTTGGACTGGACGAGTTTTATTTTGACAAGTATATTGCAGAAGGTAATTCAATCCTTAGACCAATTCATTATCCGCCAATCACTCACGAACCAGATGATGCGGTACGTGCTGCTGCACATGGAGACATTAACCTTATTACACTTCTTATGGGAGCACAAGGGAAAGGTCTTCAGGTTCAGAATCACAATGGTGATTGGATTGATGCTATTGCTGAACCGGATGAATTAATGATTAATGTTGGAGATATGTTATCCAGACATACCAACAACAAACTGAAATCTACAATTCACAGAGTTGTTAATCCGCCAAGAGAATTATGGAGTACTTCCAGATTTTCTATTCCTTTCTTTATGCACCCGGTGAGCGAAATGCCACTAAATGCATTAGAAAAAACGATTGACGAAAACAATCCTAAATTGTATCCTGATACAACTGCCGGAGAATTCTTACATGAAAGACTTGTAGAGTTAGGATTGATTAAGAAGTAAATTTAATTACTTAATAATAGCAGAGCCTCCCGGAAAAGGGAGGCTTTTGTGTTTTAAAACTGTACCTATTTAAAATGGTAAAACTGGTACTGTGTTTATCGATTGCTCTCTCTTAAATTTGCTTTATCAAATACAAACTGAATTATGAAATTAGCATTTGTAGGTAATAAGTTACAGGAAAAGTTTTCCACGGGAACAACTAATGATGAAGATACAGATTTATTGAATTTTCTGAAAGAAAAAGGACTGGATATTAGTTTAGTCATATGGAATGACAACAATATAAATTGGACAGATTATGATGTAGTTATTATAAAATCCCCATGGGATTATCATGAGCATGTTACTGAATTTTCGGATTGGCTGGATTCTCTTCACAAGTTGCAGATTAAAGTTTTGAACCCTGTAGATACTATTAAATGGAATAGTAATAAACATTATCTTAAAGATATTAATGGCAAAGGACTTCCAGTGATTCGGACGGAGTATATTTCTAAAGGAAACGAATTCCGGGATGAGTTTTTTGAAATGTTTGATACGGATAATCTTGTTGTAAAACCTTGTGTAAGTGCTGGAGCCAAGAATACAATAACAGTAAGTAAAGAGACTATTTCCGATAAAAGAGCTGAAATAAATACTTTGATTTCGGAAGAAGATTATATGGTTCAGCCTTTTGTAAATGAAATAAAAGAAGGAGAGTGGTCATTTCTGTTTTTTAATGGTAAGTACAGTCATTGTGCATTGAAAAAGCCAAAGCAGGGAGATTTCAGAGTGCAGCATTATCACGGTGGAAGCATCAGTTATCCTGAGGCGGATCCGAAACATATAGCTCAGGCAGAAGAGTATCTGAAAGTAGTTCCTCAACAAACACTCTATGCCCGTGTAGATGGAGTACTTATAAATAATACATTTCAGCTAATGGAGTTAGAACTTATAGAACCTTATTTATTCTTAAACTCGGATGCCGCATTATTCGAAAACTATTATCAGGCTTTGTTGCAGCATATTTAATTTGATAAGTAAATAGTAGTAATAAGTGGAAAGGGGTTGCTTTTTTTAGAGGCAGCCTCTTTATTTTTATTTCAGTTTTACTTTTACAACCTCTCCATCAGCCTTTACTTCAACAAAAGTTTCTAAAAATTCATTATAGTCTTTACTGTAAGAACTCGGGGAGTAGTAGTCTATTCTGCCATAATTGTCATAGCCACTTCCTGTATATTTATTATAGTTGTAATTCAGGCTATAATCCATACTTCCGTAAAGATAATATTTCCCGGGCTTCATATTGGGAAATGTGAATTCTCCATCGCTATTGGTAATAGCTTCTATACGATATCTCATCGCATTTCTGTCCATATAAACGTACCTGTTTTTCTTAGGGTTATTCTTGCTTTTATCACTCCAAAGCTTGTAATATTCTTCAAAGTAAGGTGTAACAGGGAACAGAATTACTTTTATTTTATTGGCTTTTACTTTTCCTAATATTTTCATTCCGTATCCATTCTTTTGTCTGGTAAAAGCTTCACCTACAATTGTTCCCTTTCCTAATGCAAGCATACTTTTGGCTTGTAGCGAATCAAATTTCTGAGTAGGCATTGTAATTACTTCGGAAGCTTTTCTCTTGGCAGCTTCTTTGTCTGCTTTTTCAGGTTCTACATATTGAGCCTTGATAATAAGCCCAAAGAATAATAAAGATATTAAAGGAAGTATTTTTTTCATTTTATCATATTTTTTGAGTGTTATGAATGTGAAATTAGAAAAAAGATATAATACCACAAAAACATTTTTATATAAAAAAGCCACCTCAAAAGAGATGGCTCATTGTTATTAATATAATTTATAAATTATACAGTCTTTACAATAAAGTAACTTTTCTTTCCTTTTTGTAATAAAAGGAATTTTCCGTCAATAAGATCTTTTTCTGAAACTTCAAAAGTATCATTCACTTTCTCTTTATTTACAGAAATAGCATTTCCGGTAAGTTCTCTTTTAGCTTCACCTTTAGATTTAAGGAATCCTGACTTATCTGAAATAAGATCTACAATATTGCTTCCGATAACTTCAGATTTTGCAACTTCTTTTTGTGGAACACCATCAAAAATCTGAAGGAATAGTTCTTCATCAAGGCTAACCAAGTCCTCAGCAGTAGAACGTCCAAATAATATTTCAGAAGCTTTAAGAGCTCTTTCATATTCATTGCGGCCATGTACCCATACCGTAACTTCTTCAGCTAATTTCTTCTGAAGTTTACGTTCATGCGGAGCTGTTCTGTGCTCTTCTATTAGTTTTTCTATTTCTTCTTTTTCAAGGAAAGTATAGAACCTGATGAATCTTTCACCATCTTCATCTGTAGCATTTAACCAGAATTGGTAGAATCTGTATGGAGAAGTTCTTTTAGCATCCAACCAGTAATTTTCTCCGCTTTCAGATTTTCCAAACTTGGATCCGTCTGCTTTAGTGATTAATTTAGTGGTAAGTGCAAAAGCTTCACCCTGTGCTTTTCTACGGATAAGCTCAGTTCCTGTGGTGATATTTCCCCACTGGTCAGAACCTCCCATTTGTAGTTTTACACCTTTCTCTTTATATAGATGCAGGTAATCATAACCTTGCAATAACTGATAAGTAAACTCTGTAAAGCTCATTCCATCGGCACCATCTTCTCCCGAAAAACGTTTTTTCACAGAGTCTTTTGCCATCATGTAGTTTACAGTAATGTGCTTTCCGATATTTTTTGCAAAATCAAGGAAAGTAACATTTTTCATCCAGTCGTAGTTGTTTACCAGCTCAGCTCTGTTAGGGCCGTCACCTTCAAAATCTAAAAATCTTGACAGCTGATTTTTTAAACAGTCTACGTAATACAATAGGGTCTCCTCATCTAACAGATTACGTTCTGCGGACTTGCCGGATGGGTCACCTATCATTCCTGTTGCACCGCCTACCAAAGCAATTGGTTTGTGGCCGTGACGTTGAAAATGAGCCAAAATCTTAATCGGAATAAGGCTCCCAATGTGTAACGAATCTGCTGTTGGATCGAAACCGATATAGGCTGTAGTCATCTCTTTGTTGAGTTGATCTTCAGTCCCCGGCGTCATGTCAGCCCATAGCCCGCGCCATTTCAGTTCTTCAATAAAAGCATTCATTATATAAAAATTTTAAGATGCAAAGGTACAAAAATGCTTTTGCACAGGCTTATAAAAATATTTGATTTTTTCAGGAACTTTAGATTGCTGTAGTTTGTATACTAAAGGAAGTAAGTATATTCTAACCAAACCGTGTTTTTCCTGTTATTATCGTACCTCTGATAAGACTCCAATAATCCTTTATCGTTCAGGTGATATGTCGCTTTTCTTACATTATTGTCTCTTGTATATTGACTTTCATATATTACTGGTGATTTTTTCTCAATTCTGTATTTTGTTTCCTGCATTAGTTTTCCGTCCTGATAAACAGTGCTGGTATGGGTAAACGGAAAATCATTGGCATTACCACTGCAATTAGACGTTTGTATAATATTGTCTATATAGAAATTGGTACAAGATTTCTCTATTTTTTCATCAGTAGCAGCATTCATATTATCACTGTTATCGTCTTTCATTATAATATAGCTTTTACGTAATAGCTCATTTTTTTCCAGGTGGTAAATTTCAGTTTCCATGCCTCCACCCAAATCGCTGGAAGTAATCATTCTGTCATTATCATAGCTTATATTTGTAGTATTTACAGGTGTCTGGATGTTTGTAAGAATACCATCTTTATAGGTGAACTTCTGAACAGTTTTTTCATCAGATCTGTATTCTGTAATGGTAATGGGCTGACCTAATTCATTAAGCTCTGTAACCAGATATTTTTGCTTTTTGCCATTATCTCCTGTAATATAGGTGGTAATTGTTTTTACTTTGGATTGGTCCCTATTGAAAAGCATTTTATTTTCAATAAAGCAAATTTTGGGTACAGCGAGATGTTGTAAGTATGACTGCATTACTTCTGCTGATTTTTTTGTGAAATTATTTTTACCCTGTAAAGATTTAACTTCCTCCTTATATTTTTTGCTGTTCGTGATATAGGAAGATTCTTTTTTCTGTCCCAGCTGAGTTGCAACAAATTCTGTCGCCATTTTTTTTCCCTCCCTTGCTACAATATTGTCATTCATCTTTCCACTCCAGTAGGCAACGGCCTGATAAGTATTGCCATCACCCGTAAGATCAATATATTGCCCATTTTCAGCAAGTACATAGGTATAGCTGTATAACTGAATAATTTCCGGAGTGTTTTTACTGAAATTCTTTATCAGTTCATTCTTCTCCTGATCGTCACCTCCTACTGATACCCCCTTCATATTGGGAGCAACATCTATTAATAAAACATAAGCTTTGCCTGCTTTTAGTTTTAAAGTATCGGCTTCAGATTTATCAGAAGCAGTATCAGTAACTCCTGCAATATCCACCATTGTAGCTTTTCCGGAAGATTTTTTAGGTTGTTTTTTTGTGGTTTTTCTCTGTGCGGAAATGCCTATTGTTATAGCGCAGATTAAAAATATACTTAAAGTTTTTTTCATACTATGGTTGTTCTTAATTTGTATTACAGCTGTTTTTTCAGGCTGTTATTCTGTGTTAAATTAAAGAAAAAAAATAAAAGAATCAGATGACTATCGTTATCATCACTTATGGCGATATGGAAAAACGAAAAATACTGACTTTTTTTTCAGCAAACTCTTCAGTATCTTTGTATTGTTTTTTAGAAAAAAGTTTTGAACGAGGAATCCTTAATCCATCTTATCCGGAAAGCACAAAGTAAAGATCAGAAGGCACAAACCCAATTGATCAATATGTTCTGGGTGGATGTTTTTTCTTTTATAATGAAGAAAGTTCAGGATGATATCCTTGCAGATGAAATTACAGTAAATGTATTTTCCAAGGTTTTAACGAAGCTGGATTTATTCGATCCGAGTTTTCAGTTTAAAACGTGGATTCTGACGATTGCCCAGAATACTGTGATCGATTACTGGAGAAAGAAAAGCCGTGAAGCAGAAGATGCAACCGGAGATCTGGAAGAAGTGAAAAATGTTTTTGTAAAATCACCGGAAGAACTATTGATTTCTGAAGAAGAAAATGATGAGATCCTACAAATTGTTGCCTCTATGGATGCAAATTATCAGGATATTATCAGACTTAGATTCTTTGAAGAAAAGAGTATAAAAGAAATTGCTGAAGAGCTGAATCTCTCAGTTGCTAATACTAAAGTCAGAATTATGCGGGCGAAAAAGGTATTGGCAGAATTATTAAAAAATAACGAGTTATACAATGAGTAACGAGACATTAACTAACGATACTACAACTCAAAAACCTAAATGGATTAGGGTAAAGCTACCAACAGGGAAAAATTACCGCGAGTTAAGAACACTTGTAGATAAGTACAAACTAAATACAATTTGTCAGAGTGGAAGTTGCCCTAATATGGGGGAATGTTGGGGAGAAGGAACAGCAACTTTTATGATTCTGGGGAATATCTGTACCAGAAGCTGTGGATTTTGCGGGGTGAAAACCGGAAAGCCGCTAGATGTTAACTGGGATGAACCTGAAAAAGTAGCCCGTTCCATCAAGTTAATGAAAATCAAACATGCTGTATTAACTTCTGTAGACAGAGATGACCTGAAAGATATGGGATCTATCCTGTGGGCAGAAACAGTAAATGCAGTACGAAGAATATCTCCGGGAACAACAATGGAAACATTAATTCCGGATTTCCAGGGAATAACAAAACATATTGACAGGCTTATAGAGGTAGCTCCGGAGGTAATTTCCCATAATATGGAAACCGTGAAAAGGCTTACCCGTGAGGTGCGTATTCAGGCAAAATATGAAAGAAGTCTGGAAGTACTTAGATATATGAAAGAGGCAGGACAGCGTCGTACCAAAACCGGAGTAATGCTGGGATTGGGTGAAGAAAAAGATGAAGTATTCCAGACTATTGAAGATATCAGAAATGCAAATGTTGATGTTATTACACTAGGGCAATACTTACAACCTACTAAGAAACACTTACCGGTAAAAAGATTTATTACACCGGAAGAGTTCGATGAATATGGAGCTTTTGCGAGAAGCCTAGGCTTCAGACATGTGGAAAGCTCTCCATTGGTGCGTTCTTCTTATCATGCAGAAAAACACATCCACTAAAATTTAATTTGTGAAATGATACCCTTCGGAATTCCGAAGGGTATTTTTTTAACCTGTGATTTTATAGGGTATACAAGCTATAACTTATGGTAATAACCTCATTTATAAAATCTTATTGCTATTTTTATTTGGTATACCAAGGTATTATATTTTATATTTTTTTAATATAAGCATGTGCTTTTTTACACTTATATTTATTTAAATAACAGGTGTAAGTTATTTTTATTCAATATGTTTTTGTTATAAATACATTGTTTGTATACATTTGCAGTCTGAATTGACTATTGTGTACAGATAAATGTATATTGTAATTTTCTTTTAGGGAAATTAAGATGGATTGCTGAGCAAAATCTGAGATCATAAGTTAATCTTGCTAAAGTTGTACAAACTCGTTAGGTTAAAAATACTTTATGTTGAAGATAAAAATTTGCTTTCTTGGTCTGTTTCTTACGCTAATAGTGAAAGGCCAGGATGCTGAAGCTTTTAATAAAATATATGTAAAAACATATCTTGAAACTTCTCAGAAAGATTTCAAAAAAGCCTTGGCTGTTTCAGACTCTCTCTTTAATATATCACAAACCCCTTTGTTACAGACAAAGAGCCTTATGCTTTCTGCTACTTTATATCAACAGACTCATGATCTTAAAAGATCCGTAGATTATGCCTTGAAAGCAGAAAAAATTATAGAACAGACAAGTGATGCATCTTGGAATACACGGGTTTTGGGTTTTCTTTCCACTCAGTATCGTCTTTTGGGCCTGTTCAATAAATCCAGAACTTATTCGGAAAAAGCATTGGAGTATGCCGGAAAAATAGAAAATAAAGAAGCAGCTAGTAGTGCCAAAGGTCTTGTGTCGCAGGAATTGGCTTATTATAATATAGCAGTTCAGAAATACCAAAAGGCTATCGAAAATATAGAATCTTCTCAAAAGTATTTTGATAACATCAGTCAGAATAAAGATTTTATGACAGCTGGTAATAAGCAACTTTTAGGCTTGTGTTATTATAATCTAGGGGATACAGGGCGTTCCCTCAAATATTATAATGAAGCCTTAACGTTACTGAAAGACGGACCGGAAAATTATCTTACCGGAATTGTTTATTCCGGAATTGCCGAGGTATATATGAAGACAGATGAATTGGATAAAGCTAAGGAGTATCTGGATAAAGCTGTGAAAATAGCAGATAAATCAGAATATCTGCAGCTGAAAAAAGAAGTTTATAAAAGAACCCAAGAGTATTACAGCAAAGTACAGGATATTGAGAACCTTCGTAAAATAAATGATAAAAAAGATGTTGTAGAAGAGAAAATTTCCAAAAAAACAGATGCTTTTATCAATAATGCTTATGTTCAGTTAGAAAATAATAATATTAAAACAAAAGAAACCGGCTCTCTGAGAAATATTGCTATCCTTATGGTTGGTTTAGGTATTTTGTGCGGGATATTAATTTTTACATTCTACCGGAGGAGACAAAAGCAGCAATTGGTCAGAATGCAGTATATTCTGGATCAGCATAAAAAAAGGCAAAAAGAATCTTATGCATCTTTAAATTCATCTGCACCAGAACATAGCGCTGCAAAAGAAAAAAGCACACAGATGATGCCTCCGGAAACGGAGAGTGCTTTGCTGGAAGCTTTGCACAAGTTTGAAAAACAGCAGCTTTATAAAGATAAAAATGCTTCACTATCCTATGTAGCCTCTTATATGGAAACCAATACAAAATATCTTTCTTATATCATTAAAAAACACAGGCAAAAAGATTTCACAAGCTATATCAATGAACTCAGAGTTGATTATATCATAGAAAAACTAACGACAGATCCCATATACAGACAATACAAGATAAGTGTGCTTGCAGATGAAGCCGGCTTTTCTTCGCACAGTAAGTTTGCAACAATTTTTAAAAATATAACAGATGTATCTCCGTCACATTTTATTAATTACATAAACCAGAAGAAGGTCTGAAGCTTCTGCAAACTTTAGATTTATAAAATGCTAATAATACAAATGATGCTTCGGAAAATTTATACATGTACGACAGTTCTTTTTTTATTGTCATTGCAAGCACAAAATGCTAAAAGCTATGATAAAGTATATTCTAAAATACTGCATGAAACCTATCATAAGAACTTTGATAAAGCTATAATTGCTGGTGACTCACTATATAGAAGTTCAGCTAAACCTGCATTTCAGGTTAAAAGTCTTATGCTATTAGCGCAATTATACCAACGAAAAGGAGAGGTAGAGAAGGCTGTTAGTTATGCGGAGAAGTCGGAAGATATTATAGAGAAGTACCAAATTTATGATTATAGTGCAAGGGTATTTGGCTTCCTGGCGTCACAATACAGAATTATCAGTCTGTATGATAAATCAAAATCTTATACTGAGAAAGCACTTAGTGCTGTAAAGTATATCAAAGATCCTGCTGAATCGGATAATGTAACGGGGTTGATGCTGCAGGAATTGGCCCATTATGATATTAAAACGAAACAATATAAAAAAGCAATTTTTAAATTAGAAAAAGCTCAGGAAAAATTCAGTCTTCTTCGTGAAAAAGATTTCTTTACGGCTACAAATAACCAACTGATGGGTGTCTGCTATATTGGTGCAGGAATGTATGATAAAGCAATTACTTATTATAAAGAAGCTTTGGTATATGCAAACAAAAACATTCCTAAAAGTACTTTGGCAGGAAAAGTGTTTCAGGGCTTAGCACTGGCTTATGTTCGGAATGGAGAGTTGGACGAAGCAAAAGAATATCTGGATAAAGCTGAAGATTATGTGAAAGATTCCAAGTATTTGGGACTTAATCAGGAAATTTACAGTACTTCACAGGAATATTATGCTAAGAAAAATGATGCACAAAATTTTACATTAGCAACGGAAAAAAAGGATTCTTTATCGGAACTGATTTCTTCTCTTAATACGAGTTTTCTGAATCAGCAATTCTCTAAGCTTGAAAAACAGAATACAGAACAGGAGAAAAAAAATTTCACTAAAAGTATATTTATTGCAGTAAGCGGTGTTTTCATTATCGGAAATCTGCTGTTCTTCTTTTTCTACAGCAGAGCAAAGAAGAGACAAATATTAAAAATCAGAAATATTTTAAAAAATCTTAAAGAAAAGAATAATGAACAAGCTGAAATAGAAGTGACAGGGAAATCCGATGATAATACAGATGCTGGTACAACCCTAATGTCTTTAGAAACGGAACAATTGCTTTTGACAAAACTTGAAAATTTTGAAAGAGAACAATTATTTACAGACAAAAAAGTTTCACTATCCTATGTTGCAACTCATATAGGAACCAATACAAAATATTTGTCCTTTGTTATAAAAAAATACAAAGGGAAAGATTTTACTACTTATATCAATGAACTCAGGATCAATTATATCTTGGATAAACTTAATACGGAACCTGTATACAGACAATATAAGATAAGTACACTGGCTGAAGATGCCGGCTTTTCTTCTCACAGTAAGTTTACAACAATTTTTAAGAGTGTTACGGATGTATCTCCGTCACATTTTATTAAATATATTGAGAATAAAGACAATCAGAGTGTAACCGAATAGTTTGATGATTAAAAGCTATGATTTATAAAATTTATTTACTTGTTATATGCTTTTTCGTATTATTAGTGAAAGCTCAGGATTATGAAGCTTATAGCAAAGTTCATGAAAATATACTTCATAAGATAGCTCAGGAAGATTTTGATAAAGCAATTGTAGCTGCAGATTCATTGTATAAGAGTTCTGTTATACCTGCATACAGAGTCCGCAGCTTGTTACTCATAGCAACACTATATCAACAGAAAAATGATATGGATAAAGCAATAAGTTATGCTGAAAAAGCTGATGAAATTATAAAGATTACCGATGATTATGCATGGCAAACCAGAGTAAATGGTTTTCTGGCATCTCAGTACAGGTTTCTGAAACTCTATGATAAATCCAGATATTATTCCCAAAAAGCATTAGCAACAGCAAAGAAAATCAGTAATCGTGTTGATGCTTTTAAGGTTCAGGGACTTATAATGCAGGAACTAGCTCATTTTGATTTTGAACAACATCGTTATAAAGAAGCTATTGATAAATATAAAAAAGCCCAGGGATATTTTGATAAACTTTCCTCAAAAGAGTTTTTTACAGCTTCCAATGATCAATTGATGGGAGTATGTTACATTAATATCGGAGAATACAAAAAAGCCATCGCCTGCTATAATAAAGCATTACTCTTCACAGATAAGGAAATGCCGGGAAGTGCTTTGGCAGGAAGGATCTATCAGGAGCTGGCATTGGCTTATATACGGAATGATGAACCGGATAAAGCTAAAATCTATCTGGACAGGGCTGAAGAATATGCCCGAAAGTCTGTATACATAGATCTGGATAAAGACATTTATCACACGGCACAGGAATATTATACTAAGAAAAAAGATGCAAAAAGAATTTTTGCAGCTACAGGAAAAAAAGATTCTCTTTCTGCAGAAATAGAAGATCAGAATGCGGAGCTTATTAATAATAAATACCTCAACCTGGAGAAAGAAGGTGTGGAGAAAACTAAAAAAGGACTCACTAAAAGTATATTGATATATGTGACTGTTCTTTTTATATTGGGAAATATATTGTTTTTCATTATATACAGATACAGGCAAAAAAAGCGTATCAATAAAATTCAAGATATACTGAATAAGCTTGCTGAAGAAAATAAATTGGTGCAAACCAATCCAAAAAAATCTGATAATAATACAACTTCAGTCATGTCGGAAGAAACAGAAAAGACACTTCTGGAAAAACTAAATATATTTGAACAGGAAGTACGGTTTATAGATAAAAATATGTCTTTGTCCTATATGGTAACATTTATGGATACCAATACTAAATATCTCTCTTATATTATTAAGAAATATAGAGCGAAAGATTTTACTACTTATACCAATGAGCTTAGAATTAATTATATTTTAAAAAAATTAAGTGCCGAACCTATATACAGACAATATAAAATAAGTGCATTAGCTGACGAGGTAGGAATAAGTTCTCATAGCAAATTTACAACTACCTTTAAAAATGTTACAGGTGTTTCGCCTTCGGAGTTTATTAAGTTTATTAGTAAAAATGAAGATCACTGATATTTTTTGTGTTTTAAATCTATCAGATTATATCTCCTAAATACAATTCATACCATAGTACAAGTGCTTTATTCATCTGTTGATTTTTTTTATCCTCATTCTGAATAATATAATAAAAGCGACTACAAAATAGCCCTTAATTATATTTTACAATTTTATATTACTGATTATCAGCTATATAGTAAAAAGTTGTTTTTTAACTTCTATTTGCCATTTTCCGGATTTTGACAACAGTAGTACTTCCGTGGTAGTCTTTATTACTAGTATTTTTGCACGTCTTTATCGATCGCCAAAGACAGGTGATAACAAACATTAGATTTAATTGTACAGGATACTCTAAATAATAAACTTTATCAGAGTGTCTAAATAATATTATGGTCAGTAGACAAAAATTACTGTCCGGTTATTTCTAGCGCTCTTATCCCATAAAGAAGAAGATTACAACACAAACAAATGTATAATGAATGATTTAAAAAAAGAGGAGTATATATCTCCAAAATTTGACATGTTCCTAATAGAAATGGAGCAAGGAATAGCTGCTGGTTCGGCTAAAGTGCTTCCACCAAATTCTGGTGGCCAAGTTCAGGAAGAGTGGACTCAGGGTGATGACGATAACAGATCCATTGAATGGTAGGTATCTGGATTGAAACAAACAAATATGAAATAAATCTATTACCTCAAAAACAATGAAAAACTTAAAAATAACAACTGCGGTTTTTATGTTATCCGGTTCACTTTTGATAACATCGTGCAGAAGCTCTGATAATGCTGTAGATAATTCCGGTGAAAATTTAATTACTAATGGTTCTGCTCTTATAAAGATGAACTTGCTCGGAAGTGAATATGAAACGGAAACTATCTCTACACAGGCATCTGTTAAAAATACAGGTGTATCTTCTGTTGTAAAAGAGCAGGTAAGTACATTTATGGCAGGTGAGCAACCTGTTATTGCTACGCTTACACCTATTACTTCATCAGCAATTGCTCCGCAAGCATCAGTTAATCCTATAGCAGATGTTATTAGGAATCCATTGAAAGGTCCTAATGTAAAATATCGTGTTATTGCATACAGGACAAGTACAGGAGTTAAAGTAGCAAGTAATGTCTATACAATAGACGCTAATGGGGTTTCTACGGCAGATACTGGTGATATGATGCTGGATGGAGATACTGAAGCAACTAACAAATATGATTTTGTGGTGCTGTCGTATAATAATTCTACGGCTCCGGGAGATGTTACAGGAAGCATTTCGACTGCGACACTACCAAGTATTTCGGGAGATAATGATCTAATGTATTTCCGTACTAATAATGTAAGGGTATCCAAAGGAGATAATGTTTTGAATATTATACTGGCACATAAATTCAGTCAGATTACTACGGTTATAGATGCCTCTGCTGTAGCACCAGGAACTCCAATTTCTTCTATAGGAAGCGGAATAGTATTAGATAATCATAGAAGAAATGGTAACAGTATGGCTTTATCTACTGGTGTAGTTAGTTTTGGTGGTACATCTGCAACTAAGTCTGTTAACTTTACTCCTCCTACATCAACTAGTGCAATATGGACAAGTAATCCTACACTAATTGCTAATCCCGGTATTTTGGCAACAGATATGTCTACGTTAATATTTCCTGACTCTGCAGCTGGAACAATTACCGTAGGGGCTAAGACCAAAAGAAATTTTTCTGTTAATAATCTGGTAGTTACTCCAGGAGTGAAATACAATCTTAAGTTGAAGTTTGCGTGTACGATGGATGCAACACCAACCTGGCCTTTTAGTATGTCTGATTCCGGATCAGGAACAAGACTAACAAGAACATTTAATGCACCAGCTGCAGATGCTGGATTTGTATTTGACATCTATGAACTGGATAATTCCTTCAATATGAAGGTTAACGGAGTAGATTTAGCAACTCAGGAAATTCAATTTCAGTCAGGTGTAGATAATTATCCAAGAAATATCTGGTTTAAGTCAGACAAGAAGCAATGGGGGGATACCGGAATTTCTCAGATTTATTCTTTAGGAAGTTCAACAAACACAACGCCGATTATCAGAATTACAATCGGTCCGGATGGTTCAGTTTCTATGATGGGGAGAAGAACAATTTCTTCAGGTCTAGAACCTCTTGAATTATATGGTGGCACCCGTTTCAATACTGTTACATGGAAGACTACAGGTTCAAATACTGTTGAGGCAACTATGCTGGTAACTGGGGCTACTGTAATGAGAGGTTTAGGTGTAGGTAAGAAAATAATAGCTTGTCAATAATAATAAATTCAATCACTTATTACTTTCCATAAAGAAGAAGAAAAACTGTTAATATCCGGTGCTTATTTGTCATCATCCTATTTTTGTTAGTTAACAGTCTGAAGGCAGACATCCGAAGGGATGTCTGTTTTTATTTTCAGTGATTAATAAAAGAATATAAATAGGCTTTATTAAAAGCATATTTTTTAATTTTACTTTACCAAAAAAACAATAATATGAAAATACAAATCTTATCCGTGTCTTTATTGCTCTTGTTGTCAGGGACAATAGCTTGTAAGAAGACACCAGAGAATACTGACGCTAAATACACAAAGAATCTTCAGAAAGAGATTGTTGCCGAAGATCTTACGTATTCCGAAAATGGTAAAACATTTAAATCTTTTCTGGCCTTTGATAAAAGTAAAGCTGGAAAATTACCTGTGGTTTTTATTATACCGGAATGGTGGGGCATGAATGATTATGTGAAAAACCGCGCAAAGCAATTAGCAGATTTAGGATATATAGCGATAGCTGTGGATATGTATGGTGATGGAAAAGTAATAGGTAATCCAGATGATGCCGGAAAGCTGGCGAAACCGTTTTATGGTAATGCAGATCTTGCAAAGCAAAGTTTTGAAGCTGCATTGAAACAGATAGAAAAAAATGAAAAAGCTGATACAGGGAAAATGGCAGCAATAGGTTATTGTTTTGGTGGGGCAATGGCTCTTAATATGGCCAGAATTAACGAACCGCTGAAAGGAGTCATTAGTTTTCATGGAAATCTGATGACTGGTGTAAAACCAACAACTAACAGTATACCTGTGCTCGTACTGAATGGAGAAGATGACACATTTGTTTCTAAAGATGAAATTGCATCTTTTAAAAAACAGATGGATTCTGCTGGGGTTAAGTATGAGTTTGTTAACTATCCTGGCGCAATACATTCTTTTACCAATCCCGATGCTACGGCAGTTGGAAAAAAATATAAACTGAAGGTTGCATATAATGAAGCCGCAGATAAAGCTTCATGGAAAGAAATGATAACCTTTTTTAATAAAATCTTTAAATAAAAATTGAAAACAGCGACGATTATTACTATTGGTGACGAGATTTTGTCTGGAAACACCGTAGATACCAATTCTAACTTTATAGCACAGCAGCTAAAAGATATCGGAATAAAAGTTCAGCAAATCTTCACCATTTCTGATGAAATTTCTGAAATAGAAACTTTTTTAAAAATAGCATTAGAAAACAGTAATCTTGTAATTACAACCGGAGGCTTAGGGCCTACAAAGGATGATAAAACCAAAAAAGCCTATGCCGGATTTTTTCATGATGAATTAATTTTTTCAGAAGAACTCTATGAGAAATTAGGAAAATACTTGGAAAAAAGAGGCCGTCTTGAACTATTAGAACGTAACAGAAATCAGTGCGAGGTATTATCAAAAGCTACAATTTTTGATAACCATTACGGTACAGCACCATGTCAGATGATGGAACAAAACGGTAAATTTACTTTTTGTTTGCCCGGAGTACCCTTCGAAGTAAAACCATTAATAAAGGATCAGATTATACCATTCCTGAAGCAGCAATGGGAGCTTAGTTTTATTCATACCCGTATTGTAAGCGTGGTAGGAGTTCCTGAAAGTTTGTTGTCCGATACTATTGAAGACTGGGAATTGGCGTTACCTGAAAATGTGAGTCTATCTTATCTTCCGGTAGGAACAAGAGTGAAACTTAGATTAACAGGAACCGGAGATAATCAAGCTATACTTGAAGAACAGCTGGAGCAGCTGATACAGCCTTTGAAATCTCTAATTGGAGATCATGTAATTGCCTGGTCCGAAGATGCTATAGAAAATATTCTGGCCTCTATTTTATTCGATAAAGGATTAACAGTTTCTACCGCCGAGAGCTGTACTACCGGACAATTAGCCAGATTACTGACTTCTGTTTCAGGAAGCAGCAGTTATTATAGAGGAGGGGTTATTCCTTATTTTACTGAAATGAAATCACAGTTGTTAAATGTTTCGGAAGATACTATCAAGGAACACACTGTAGTAAGTAAAGAAGTAGCTATAGAAATGGCAAAATCCTGTCAGAAAATTTTTAGTTCTGATATCGCAATATCCTCTACCGGTGTTTCAGGTCCCAATAAAGGGGAAGATGGTAAAGATGTAGGAACTGTATATTATGCAATAGCAAAAGGAGATGAGATAAGGGCTTTTAATTTATTTCTGCCCGGTTTTGAAAGAAATGATTTTGTGAATTTTGTATCTCAAAAAATTATAGAAACGCTTATTGTCTGGTTGGAAGAATAAAGAGTCTTACCATATACTAAAACAAAAAGAGGCATTGAATTAACTAGTGAGGAAATTAAACCAGCTAATAAAATTTAGCTGGTTTAATTTTAATTTCTATTTATAAATCTTCAATATTTGTTTTATTGAGTCTGTTTTTAGATCTTTATATTCAATTGCAGAACTACTTTTGTCAGCATAGAAGTTAGTTGTATTTTTGTTGGCGTTTAGAGATAACATCATTTTTCCGTCCGTAGTTTCGCCAGCAAAAAGAGACCCGTTTCCTCCTGTCTTTTGTACCAATATACCGGTTGAGAAATTGTTAAATCCTTTTTCAGAAGCTAAAAGATGCACCCCCTCTCCAGTACTGTTGTCAAGACCTAATACAGCTATTTTTCTTTTGTTATAGTAAGTAATTCCTCCTCTTTCATCACCATTTTCATCATTAATATATAAACCATACGGTTTTTCATTTTGAGTACGTATTATTTTTTTTCCATTAAACTGTGCAGTTCTAGAGTGTCCCAATAAAACTTGATCATGTCCATTTTCATCTAACACCAAAACTCCTCCCAAAGAGTCTTTTCGAATTCTGGATTTTGTTTTTGAAAAATCAGAAGCTATAATGATACGATCTTTACCCATACCATCTTCTACAATAATGTTTTTAACACGAATAGATGAGAATTTTGCTTCAGGATTAGTGCTAAATGAATAAGCAAAAAAAGAAATTACAATAATGAATAGACTAAAGGATAGTATTTTATTCTGGTTTTTTATTTTCTTGATTTCTCTATGAAGTTTTTCTATAGAATTCTGATTTTTTTGATTTTCCATTTTATTTGTTTTTATATTATTTTATAAAAAAGGTTTGAGGTTTTATCTATTATTAAAGATTAGTGAATTTGGTATAACATCTTTAAATATAATGATTTGTTTTTATTCTGTAAATGTTTTATCGGGTTGAAGGGTGAAGAGGTTAATGAGTGATTATAGTTCCTGATTTCTATACCTGCTATTCGAGTATTAAGATTCTTTAATATTTTTCTAACATTTTATGGCAGGAATATTGCGGTCTGCTTTTAAAATAACTATTATGAAAAATATTATAGCAGGCGCTATCGCCATAGTTGCAGTTCAGTTTTCTTTTGCTCAAACGGTTAAAAACGTTGGGACATTCAGTTCTCTGAAAGTTTACGATAAAATTCCGGTAGTATTAATTCCTTCTACATCCAATAAAGTAGAAGTGAATGGGAAAAAATCTTCAGATGTAGAGGTTGTCAATAAAAATGGAGAGCTAAAAGTAAGAATGACAACAACTAATCTTTTACAGGGAGATGATGTAAAAGTAAGGGTATTCTATGACAGGCTGAACGATATTCAGGCTAGTCAGGGAGCGACAGTAAGTAATGAAGGAGTATTAGAAGGAAATAAAATTGTACTTACAGCCAATGAAGGTTCTTCAATTATTATGGGGCTTAAAGCTAAGACACTGGAAGTGAAATCTAATACAGGCGGGCTTATAACATTATCCGGTCATGCCAATAATCAAAATGCAATTGTGAATACAGGGGCTAAATATTATGGAAAACAGTTGGCAACTACGACTACTAGTGTTACAGTAAATGCAGGAGGTGAGGCAGAGGTTTCGGCAACGGAATCAGTAGATGCTAAAACGCGTGCCGGAGGTAATATTACAGTATATGGAAATCCTGCAGATAAGAAAACTAAAAAAATTGCCGGAGGTAATATTAGTTTCAAATAAATTAAATATAGAATAAGAAAAAAAGCTGCTGTGAAACCTCACAGTAGCTTTTTTATGAATTAAGATATAAACAAAAATAACAGGTTATAATTATGTTAAGAATTGTTTAAAAATTATTAATATCTTTATCTGATTGATTAAATCTGTGTATATGAAAAAAATAACTTTTGCAGCATTAGCATTTTCTCTTTGTTTTACAGGAGTTCAGGTGAATGCTCAACAAAAAAAAGGAAAGACTGTGGCGACTAAAACGCAAAAAGACGAAGGGCTAGATCTTAGCTACAGAGATACATCTGTACGCCCGCAAGATGACTTCTTTAACTATGTAAACGGTGGTTGGCTGAAAACCGCAAAAATCCCTTCTGACAAATCTAGTTGGGGATCTTTTAATCAGTTAAGAGAAGATACAGATAACAACTCTATGAATATTCTGAAAGAGATTCTGAAATCTAAATATCCTGCAGGATCTGAAGGTCAGAAAATTCAGGCACTTTATACAACATATACTGACTGGACTAAAAGAAATGCTTTAGGAATATCTCCAATTAAAGCTGATCTTGATAAAGTAGATGCTATTAAAGATCTAAAAAGTTTCCAGCAATATATCGATCAGGCAACCCTTACAGGTGATAATCCATTCTATGGATGGGGAGCTGGTGCCGATATGAAAAACTCCAAAATGAATGCAGTTTATTTGGGAGGACCAAGATTAGGATTAGGTAAAGATTATTACCAGAAAGAAAATGAAGCGAATACTGCGATTTTAGCAGATTATAAAAACTATATTACAACATTATTAGGTGTAATTGGTTACCAGAATTCAGCATCAGTAGCTCAGAATGTTTTAGATTTTGAAAAGAGAATGGCTAAAACATTATTAACGAATGAGCAGGCAAGAGATGCCAATCTTCGTTATAACCCTAAGACGGTTGCTGAACTTCCTGCTTTGGTTAAAAATGTAGATCTTCCAGACTATTTAAAAACAGTTGGCGTAAATACTGACAAAGTAATTATAGGTGAAATTAACTATTATAAAAACCTGGATTCTTTTATCAATCAGGAAAACCTTCCTTTAATTAAAGATTATCTTAAATACAGAATTATAGCTTCTAATGCTTCTAATCTGGATCAGAAATTGGATGATATTCAGTTTAATTTCTACAGTAAGAGAATGCAGGGCCAGCAAGAACAGAGATCTATGGATAAAAGAGGTTTATCTTTTGTAAATGGTATTGTAGGTGAAGCTTTCGGAAAACTTTATGTAGAGAAATATTTCCCTGCAGAGGCAAAAGCGGAAATGGTTGTGTTAGTAGATTATGTTAAGAAAGCATTTGCAAGCCGTATTAAAAAACTAGACTGGATGTCTTCTGTAACTAAGGAAAAAGCATTGGATAAACTTAATAAGTTTACTGTAAAAGTTGCTTACCCTGATAAATGGAAGGACTATTCTAAATTAACATTGAAGTCTGATGCAGATGGTGGTTCACTATATAGCAATCTTCAGGAGATTTCTAAGTGGCAGTACCAGAAAGGTCTTGAAAAAGTAGGTAAACCTGTAGATAAGACAGAATGGGGAATGACACCACAGACTGTTAATGCATATTATAGTTCTTCAAACAACGAGATCGTATTCCCTGCAGCTATTCTTCAGCCTCCTTTCTTCAACTTTAAAGCAGATGCTGCTGTTAATTTTGGTGGAATCGGAGCTGTAATTGGACACGAAATTTCTCACGGATTCGACGATAGTGGTTCCCGTTTTGATGGTGATGGTAACCTGAACAACTGGTGGACAGACGAAGACAGAAAGAAATTTGAGGCTGCAACTCAAAAATTGGGGGCACAATATGATACTTATGAGCCTGTAAAAGGATCTCACGTAAATGGTAAATTTACAATGGGAGAGAATATTGGTGATTTAGGAGGTGTTAATGTAGCTTATGAAGCTTTACAAATGTATCTGAAAGATAAGGGGAACCCTGGTAAGATCAGTGACCTTACTCAGGATCAAAGATTCTTTATGTCTTGGGCAACTGTATGGAGAACTCTATCTACTGACCAGTACAAAGTGAATCAGGTTAAAACTGATCCGCATTCACCGGGAGAGTACAGAGCTTTTGCACCGTTGGTAAATGTTGATGCATTCTATAATGCCTTTGATATTAAACCAGGAGATAAACTTTATAAAAAACCAGAAGACAGAATTAAAATCTGGTAATTATAAACCATAAAATAATACAAAAACCACCTGAAAGGGTGGTTTTTACTTTTTATAGTAATAAAAATGTTAACTTAGTCAACCATAAAAACTAACTAATTAACCAACATGAGAAACATCAAATTAATAATTGTGATGCAGTTTGCTGTATTAAGCTGTGCATCTCAGTTATTCGGACAATCCTCTAAAGGATATGTACCCAAAGATGGTCAGGAAGACCGTAAATTCTGGGTGAAAACATTAGACAAAATTGCTTATCCCGTAGTTCATAATCTGGCAGAAGGTACTCTTCGGAAAAATATGCCCGTGGAAATACCTCCCGGATTAAAGCCAGACTTTTTTAATAAAGTAACACATCTGGAAGCTGTAGGGCGGACTATGGCAGGTGTAGCACCATGGTTGGCATTACCGGATGACAATACGGAAGAAGCCAAAGTAAGATCCAGACTAAGAACTGAACTATTGAAGGGTCTTAAAAATGCTGTTGATCCTCAGAATCCGGATTATCTTAATTTCAGGACAGAAAAGCAACCGATTGTAGATGCCGCTTATATGGCACATGCCTTTATAAGAGCACCAAAAGCATTGTGGGAACCTCTGGATGAAACGACTAAAAAAAGAGTAATCGAAGAATTTAAAGCACTTCGCACAAGATCCGGAGCTTATAACAATTGGTTATTATTTGCAGGACTAAACGAAGCGTTTTTACTAAGTGTAGGAGAACAGCCAGATCCGGTTCGTATCGAGTTTGCTAAAAGAAAAATATTGGAATGGTATCAGGGAGACGGTTGGTATAGTGACGGACCAAGTATGAGTATAGATTACTATAACTCTTATGTTATCCATCCTATGCTGGTAGATTTCTTCAAAGTTTTACTGGATCGTAAAATGATCCAACAACAAGAATACGATCAGGCTGTAAAAAGAATGGTTCGTTATTCAGAGTTTACAGAAAGATTTATTAGCCCAGAAGGTACTTATCCACCGTTCGGAAGAAGTATCACTTATAGGACAGCTGCATTCCAGGCACTTGGGCAAACAGCGCTGATGCATAAATTACCCGATTATATAGATCCTGCACAGGTAAGATGTGGGCTTAGTGCGGTTATGCACAGAATGTACGATCATGCTAATAACTTTGATAAAGCAGGATGGCTGGTATTAGGGTTTAACGGTCATCAGCCAGGAATAGCGGATTATTATACATCCACCGGGAGTTTATATATGGCAACATTAGGTTTCTTACCACTAGGCTTGCCGGCTACCGATAAATTCTGGACTAATCCTCCCGCTGCGTGGACTGCTAAAAAAGCATGGGCAGGAGAGCCTTTCCCCAAAGACTATCATGTAGAATATTAATATTTTAAAACCACTCTGTGATCAGAGTGGTTTTTTTATAACAGAATATTTATAAATGAATAAAATAAATTATTTTTATAAAAAATAATTTATGAAGGAATTTCTACAGAATACTTATAACCGATTGTTGAAGGATTTTCAGACTATTTTATCTATAGCTTATTTATTCGCAGTTGGTATAGGAATGATTTTCAATTACCGGAAATACAGTCATTTTAATATCAATATATTCGACTACGCCGATATTACAGATTTTCTGATCGCACCATTTGCTGATTACAGAATTTTTCTGTTCACATTTGTATCTGTGCTTATTCTAGGGGCTATTTATAAACTGGATTCTTATATCAAGGAAAAGCACCCCAAAATCTACAATATTTATAGCTTTCAGAACTATACATCTTGGTTTTCATCCATGTATTATAATGGGGTTTCGGTTTTACTGATTATTCCGTTTTATATTTGGCTGGCGGCAGGAGTATATGGAAAATTTTCTCAAAGAAAGATAATAAAAGATCAACCAGTGAGCTTTCTGTATTCTGATAATACGGAAGAACAGGCTAAATTAATAGGGAAGACTAAAACCGTCTTATTTCTGTTGAAAAATGATGAGGTAAAGGTTGTGCAGCTTTCTTCAATTAAAAGCTATAAATTACAGAAAGAGTTGTAACTTTTCAGTGATTTTATCTACTCATTGTGTAAGTTTATAAAGCCTATGTATAGGCTTTTGTTAAAATAATATTATGAAAAAATTGACTACCAGTCTGTTAGTGGCCGTTTCACTTCTTTCAACAGGAGTAGTAATAGCTCAAAAAAAGAATACAAAAACAATTCAAAGTACAAAAAGTTTGACCATGAAAGATGAAGGCCTTCATCTGGAAAATATGGACAGAAAAGTACGTCCACAGGATGATTTCTACAATTACGTAAACGGTAGCTGGATGAAAACAGCAAAAATCCCTTCTGATAAATCAAGTTGGGGAGCGTTTAATGAGCTTGCTGAAGCTACAGACAATCAGTCTCTGACAATCTTGAACAATATTCTGAAAGACTCTTTTTCAAAAGGTAGTGAAGGTCAGAAAATTCAAGATCTTTACGGGACCTTCATGGACATGAATAAGAGAAATGCAGATGGTATTAAGCCTATTCAGGCTGACTTAGCAAA
This sequence comes from Elizabethkingia bruuniana, assembly GCF_002024805.1. Taxonomy (NCBI): domain Bacteria; kingdom Pseudomonadati; phylum Bacteroidota; class Flavobacteriia; order Flavobacteriales; family Weeksellaceae; genus Elizabethkingia; species Elizabethkingia bruuniana. The sequence continues at coordinate 2,358,926 of NZ_CP014337.1, read as the reverse complement.
AATTGATGCTATTAAAAACCTTAATGACCTGCAGTCTTATCTAAAAGAATCTACGAGACAAGGGTTTAATCCTTTCTATGAGTGGGGTGTGGATGCTGATTTAAAAGATTCTAAAATGAATGCTGTATATCTTGGAGCAGCAGACTTAGGTTTAGGTAGAGATTATTATCAGAAAGAGAATGCTGAAAATGCTAAAACAGTAGCTGAATATCAGAAATATATTGCTTCAATTTTAGATGTTTTAGGATATAAGAATTCAGCTGAAACTGCTAAAAATATTTTTGCTTACGAGAAAGATATGGCGAAGTCATTGCTTACCGTAGAGCAGATCCGTGATGCCAATCTTCAGTATAATCCTGAGACTATGGATCAGCTGAAAGGTTTGGTAAAGAATGTAGATTTACCAGCTTACCTGACAGCTGTAGGGGTAAATACAAATAAAGTTATCGTAGGTGAATTAAACTACGTTAAAAACTTGGATAAGTTCCTTACAGAGCAAAATATTCCGTTAATTAAAGATTACCTGAAATTCCATCTTATTTCTTCTAATGCAGGACGTTTAGATCAAAAACTGGATGATATTCAGTTTAACTTCTATAGTAAGACTCTAAGAGGACAAAAAGAACAAAGAGCAATGAACAAAAGAGGGCTTTCTCTTATCAATGGAGTTCTTGGAGAAGCTTTCGGTAAACTGTATGTAGAAAAATACTTCCCTCAGCAGTCAAAAACAGAAATGCTAACGCTAATTGATTATCTGAAGAAAAGCTTTGCTAAACATATTAATGAGTTAACATGGATGTCTTCTGAAACTAAAGTAAAAGCTTTAGATAAGCTGAATAAATTCACTGTAAAAGTAGGATATCCGGATAAGTGGAAAGATTACACTAAGCTTGAGCAAACATCAGTGAAAGACGGTGGTTCTTTATATGCTAACCTTCAGAAAGTATCGGAATGGAGCTATCAGAGAGAACTAAATAAAATTGGTAAGCCAGTAGATAAAGCAGAGTGGGGAATGTCTCCACAAACTGTAAATGCATACTACAATCCTACAAACAACGAGATTGTATTCCCTGCAGCAATTCTGCAGCCGCCATTCTTTAACATCAAAGCAGATCCTGCGGTTAATTTCGGTGGAATTGGTGCTGTAATTGGTCACGAGATGTCTCACGGTTTCGATGACAGTGGTGCTACTTTCGATGGTGACGGAAATTTGGTTAACTGGTGGTCTGATGCTGACTTGAAGAATTTTAAGGATGCTACAACAAAACTGGCAAAACAGTTTAGTCAGTACGAACCTGTAAAAGGAACACACATCAATGGTGAATTTACCAATGGAGAAAATATTGGTGACCTTGGTGGTGTAAATGTAGCTTATGATGCATTGCAAATGTACCTGAAAGATAAAGGCAATCCAGGAAAAATCAGTGGATTTACACAAGACCAGAGATTCTTTATGTCATGGGCTACTGTATGGAGAACGTTAATGACTGAGAAGGCTACAATCAATCAGATTAAAACTAATGAGCATGCTCCGGGTGAATTCAGAGCTTTTGGTCCGTTAGTAAATACTGATGCTTTCTATAAAGCTTTTGATGTGAAGCCGGGTGATAAATTGTATAAGAAACCTGAGGATAGGGTTAAAATCTGGTAATCAAATAATAATTTATATAAACGGAAAGTTGCTCTTTTAAAGGGCAGCTTTCTTTTTTAGATGGAATTCATTGTTTAACTTTAAAAATAAAAATGAACATCATAACAGAAAAAAATATCCTTATAGAAAACCCCGAAACTAAGAGCTTTCTGGCAGATGCTTATTACCCGGAAACTGAAGGGAAGTTGCCCTTAATAATCTTTGCACATGGTTATAAAGGCTACAAAGATTGGGGAACCTGGGGGCTAATGGCAGAAGCATTTGCAAAGGCTGGATATTTCTTTGTTAAATTCAACTTTTCACATAATGGAACAACCATAAATGATCCGGAAAATTTTGGTGATCTGGAAGCTTTTGGAAATAATAACTATACAAAAGAGTTATCCGATTATCAGGCGGTTATCGATTATTTTGAAAATCATCCTAAGGTGGATTCCGAAAAGATTGCCATTATGGGGCACAGCAGGGGTGGTGGCGATACTGTTTTGCAGGCGCAAAGGGATCCTAAAGTTAAAGCATTGATTACACTGGCTGGGGTTAATAATTTTGTAACCCGATTCCCGAAAAATGATCGACTGGAACGATACAGAGAAAATGGAGTTTTCTATGTAACTAATGGGAGAACAAAGCAGGAAATGCCGCATTATTGGCAATTTTATGAAAACTTCCGGGAAAATGAATCTGAATTAGATATACAAAAAGCAGCACAGAATCTTCAAAAGCCTTATCTGATTGTTCATGGGACCGAAGATGAAGCAGTAAAGATAAAAGAAGCTGAGCTGTTACATAAGTGGGCAAAGAACTCCGAGCTAAAAGTCATTGAAGGAGCAGATCATGTTTTCGGTGGAAGAGAACCATGGAATAGCGATGCTTTACCAGAGGATTTAGAAAAAGTAGTTAACTACTCGACAGAGTTTCTTAATAATTCTTTATAAAGGATATCAAAGCTTAACCGCTTATTGTAAAAATAAAAAGGATGAAATTATTCATCCTTTTTTATTTATTGAAGTGGCTTTACATACTTAGGTTTAAAATCTTTTTTCATCAGCTGATCAATTGTTTTGGCAAAACTGTTAACAATCTGAGTAAGGTTCTGAGTGTTGATGACATTGATATCATCATTTACCTGATGGTAATGATTTTGATGCTCCATATCTACTGTAGAGAAGGAGTGGGCAACAATACCTTTCTTCACAAAATTCACATTATCGGAACGGAAGAATAGTTTCTCTGATAAATAAGGGTCAGGAGCAACTTCGAAGCCTTTGGGAGCATTGGCGTTAATGATTTCATCCAGGTCAGACTGATCATGTCCTGTCATATACACTTTATTTAATCCAAAAGCAGAAGGTGTTCCCAGCATTTCGAAATTGAATAAAGCTTTTATTTTAGGGATATAAGTTTGGAATTTTTCGTCATTAGCCAGATATTTAGAACCCACTAATCCTATTTCTTCACCATTAAAGGCCATAAAAATAAGCCCTTCCTTGGTTTTTTTTCCTTTGTAATAATCGGATAAACCGATAACTGTACTTACACCGCTGGCATCATCATCTGCACCATTAAAGATTTTATCTTCACCTTCTTTTGCCTCTCCAATGTGGTCAAAATGAGCTCCGAAAGCGATATAGCTGTCCTCAGTTCCTTTTTTTACACCACATACATTGTAATAAGTTTTTCCATCTTTATAAGTAAAAGGCACAAGATAGGAATCACCATAGCAGTAATCCAGCTTGTTTAGTTTGAATTGCTCAGCAATATACTGGGCAGCTTTCAGATTTTCTTCAGTACCAAATTTTCTGCCCTTCATCTCATCAGAGGCTAATGTTGATACAATTTCTTTAATTCTTGCTTCCTTTATTTCCTGAGAGAAATATAAGCCTGAAGCAAGACCAAATGCAAGTATTGCAATATTTTTCATATTAACTGATTTTTAAAATTTTCCAGGCTTCTTCAATATTATTTTTTAATAATAATTCCTGAGCCTTCTCGTGAATCTCTTTCTGATCGCTGAAACTTCCTTCCGGCAAGGATTCGATATTAGCCAGCATTCCAAGGTCATTTCCGGTAAAAACAATACTGTATCTTATTTGTTCGGGTAATTTGTCAAGACCAATTCCTTTAGTTACTAAAGGCTTCGGAACTTCAAAAAGATTGTCCGCTGTATTACGGGAATACCAGTTTCCTCCTAACCGGGCAACCAGGTCCAGTTTTCTCTGGTCCAGATTTCCTTCTTCATTCAGGTATTCTTCACGGATATGAATTTTTATAACTTCACATATCACCAGATTTCCGGCGCCACCTTCTTCCCCTAATGATTTTATTTCATTGATTTTGCATTCGAAATTTACCGGACATTCAGCGATTAATGGAGGTTTTACAAGGTCAGCAGGCTTCATTGTTAATCCTGCTTTTATAAACTCATTTACACCTTCCTCATATTCTGTACTTGCCAAAGAGACCTGTTGTACAATCGGGAAATTTACAATTCCGATTACTACTTCAGGAGTATTATGTACATTATGCAGTGTATGTTTTGTGGTATTATCCCTTACCCTTCGGGAAGGTGAAAAAATAATAATCGGAGGCTTAGTACTGAACATGTTGAAAAAGCTAAATGGACTTAGGTTTACATTACCTTCAGCGTCTACAGTACTTGCAAAGGCAATAGGCCTTGGCGCTATTGCAGTCTGCATTATTGTTTGTAATTGTTGTCCGGGTATATCTTGTGGCAGAATTGACTTCATTAAAATGGTTAAATGGGTTATATAGTTATAAAGGCGATGAAGGTTTATTACTCAGAGATTTTTTCAGATTAGTAATCATGATTCTGATGAAAATTATCTTTTTAAATAACTCTTCATTTTCTGTAATAAATTTTAATCTTAATGCTATTTCTAATTGTGTCTCAAGCTCTGAAAGAGAACCCGATGCAATATTTAAAAACTGTATAAATTCTAAATTAGATTTTCGCCCTGCTCCTTCTGCAATATTAGAAGGAATTGAAACTGCACTTCTTTTTATTTGTGATGTAAGATTATATTTTTCTTCAGCAGGAAAGTTTTGTACTAACTCGTAGATGTCTGTGACAAGATCCATCGATTCTTGCCATACTTTCAGATCTTTATGAGATTTAATATCAGTCATGATCTATAATGAATTCCCATATAGCTTTATAACATCTATAACTAGTGTAACTTTCTCTAAGTTGCTGGGAGTATTTTTGCTTTTACTTCGCCGAAGCCTACACGTTTGCCATCTTTTTCGTTATATGCTCTCATGATAACAGTGTCATTATCTTCGATGAATTTACGCTCTGTACCATCGGAAAGTTTTATTGGATTAGCCCCCCTCCATGTTAGTTCCAGCATAGAACCAAATGATTTAGGGTCTTTTCCGGATATTGTACCACTGGCATACATATCACCAACTTCAATATTACATCCGTTTATAGTATGATGAGCAAGTTGCTGAGCCATATTCCAGTACATATATTTGTAATTACTCTCAGAAATAAGGTTTTCGGCGCCGTTTTCGGGCTGAATATAAACCTCCAGCTGTATATCAAAATTTTTGTTTCCTTCGAACTGAAGATATTCCAATACTTCAGGATCTTGCTTAGGTGACTCTATACGGAATATGTCCAGTGCTTCCAGTGTCACAATCCACGGAGAGATAGAAGATCCGAAATTCTTGCCTAAGAATGGCCCCAGAGGAACGTATTCCCAAGATTGGATATCTCTTGCGCTCCAGTCATTGAAGATTACCATTCCAAAAATAGCATCTTCTGCATCTTTTGTAGAGATAGATTCACCCATCTCGGTGTCTTTATTGGTAATGAAAGCCATTTCCAGTTCGAAATCCAATTGTTTAGACGGACCGAATATTGGTTTATCCTGATCTGCAGGTTTCATTTGCCCTTTTGGTCTGTGGATATCAATTCCGGAAACTACAATTGAAGAAGCTCTTCCGTGATAGCCTACAGGAAGATGTTTCCAGTTTGGAAAAAGCGCATTTTCCGGATCACGGAAAAGTGAACCTACATTGGTTGCATGATCTATGCTGCTGTAGAAATCTGTATAATTAGGGATATGCAGAGGCATCATCATTTGTACTTCTTCGGAATCGAAAAAGCAGCTTTCTATAGCTATTTCATCTTTTGAAAGAGTAGAGCCTTCTGTTAATAATTCCTGTATTCTTTCTCTTACTTTTGTGGTAACAGGTTTACCCAATTCTATAAAAGGATTTAGGGTATAAGCTTCAAAGATATTATCATCCAGACCTTCAATGTTTTCGAAGTAGCCTTCGTCGTAAAGAGTAGCCAGATCAATTACCTGATTGCCAATTCTTGTTGCGCAGGCAATATATTCCTGATTGAATACTGCAACACCGAAAGGGATATTGTATATTGAAAAATCTGTTGATTCGGAATTTTCTACGAATGATTTCATAAATTAAATAGAGTTTTATTTAATAAAAAGGTTCAAAAAAATGTGTACTAAAAATACAACATTTCCTTGAACCTGAGTTTTGTTATTTATCGAAGATTATTTTCTCTTCTGTACTTTTTTAGATTCTTTTGTTTTATCCAGATAATGAATTTCAATCCATTTTTCACGAGTATTGATATTGGTAAAGTAATAGTAGCCTTTACGATGACTTAGTAATAAATTATAAGTTAAAGGATAGCTCATTGCTTTGTCTTCCAGTTTATCAAGTCTTATAGATACAGCATTATGATTTCTTACGATATCACCTGTAAAGATGTTGGAATATTCCTGCTTTGTACTTTTATCTTCAATAATCTCAATCATTGTAACCTGATTGTTCGGCCGGAATTCCAGGATATGCTTTTCAGAATGATCTATAGAATCTTTTACATTAATGAATTTCTTTCCTTCCAGAATAAATTCATCATAATCCTTTCCTGAATTTTCACTGCTTAGCCTGTCCAGTCTTTTGATAATAGCACCATAACTCTGAGCCTGTACTATTGTACCGGCGGTAATAAGAGTTAAAACCAGAAGTATTTTTTTCATCTTATAAATTTAGTGAAACTAAGACAAAAACTAATCCAAAAATTATAAATTTCCTCTTCTTGCCTGTTCTTTTTCTAAAGCTTCAAATAAAGCCTTGAAATTACCAGCCCCGAAACTCTGAGCTCCGTGTCTTTCAATAATTTCAAAAAACAGGGTAGGACGGTCTTCTACAGGTTTTGTAAAGATCTGAAGAAGATAACCTTCTTCATCACAATCGATAAGAATTCCAAGATCCTGAAGTTTTTTGATGTCTTCATCGATGTGGCCAACTCTGTCCGGTACCATATCATAATAAGCTTCCGGAGGTGGAGAAAGGAATTCTACACCACGCTTTTTTAGTTCGCCAACAGTATGGATAATATCTTTTGTAGCCACAGCAATATGCTGAACGCCTTCACCTTCATAGAAATCCAGATATTCTTCTACCTGAGATTTCTTTTTACCTTCTGCAGGTTCATTAATCGGGAATTTTGCATAACCATTACCGTTAGACATTACTTTAGACATTAGCGCTGAATATTCAGTATTGATTTGCTTATCATCAAAAGATAGAATATTTACAAATCCCATTACCTTTTCATACCATTCAACAGTCGGAACCATACGATCCCAGCCTACATTTCCTACACAGTGGTCTACATATAATAAACCTGTTTCAGCAGGGTTGTAATCGCTTTCCCACTTCTCATATCCAGGCATAAATGTTCCGTTGTAATTCTTTCTCTCTACAAACATATGTACTGTTTCGCCATAAGTGTAAATTCCGGACATTCTCACTTCACCATATTCATCGGTTAAAGTAACAGGCTCCAGATACGGTTTTCCACCTCTTTTAGTAGTTTCTTCAAATGCTTTATAAGCATCGTCTACCCAAAGCGCTAAAACCTTTACACCATCACCGTGTTTCTTTACATGTTCTGAAACTGAACTGTCTGATCTAAGTCCTGTAGTAAGAATCAAACGGATTTTTCCCTGCTGAAGTACATAAGAAGCACGGTCTCTAACCCCGGTTTCAGGCCCTGCATATGCAATTGACTGAAATCCGAATGCTGTCTTATAGAAGTGTGCAGCTTGTTTGGCATTACCAACATAAAATTCAATATAGTCTGTACCATTGATTGGCAGGAAGTTTTCTGCCTGTGCAATTTTTTCGGCGAATGTTAATGTAGACATTTTTTTACTTTTAGATTATGAAATGCAAAATACTATTTTTTAGCGAATGCCACTAACAATTGTTAGTTTTTAAATCTTTCGTGAGCTGCTCTTTCCAACATCTCTCTGTCATCCGGATGGGAGATGTCTATAAGCGCTTTAGCTCTCTGTCTCAGGTTTTTACCATACAGATAAGCCGTACCGTATTCAGTCACTACATAATGGATATGTCCCCGGGTTGTTACCACGCCGGCTCCTTCCTTCAGGAATGGAACAATTCTCGGAATACCTTTTTTGGTACGTGAGGTAAGCGCCATAATTGGTTTCCCGCCTTCACTAAGGGCAGCACCTCTCATAAAATCCATTTGTCCGCCAATACCACTATACTGGTAAGTACCAATAGAATCGGCACATACCTGTCCTGTAAGATCAATTTCTATAGCAGAATTTATGGCATGCATTTTATGATTTTTCATAATATTGATCGGGAAGTTGACATGCTGAACGTCTAAGAAAGCAATAGACGGATTATCATCTACAAAATCATAGAGCTTTTTAGTCCCGAAGCAGAAACTGGTAATGCTTACATTATCATGGAAACCTTTGTATTTGTTGTTGACGATATCATCTTTAATAAGGTTAATAACACCATCACTCAGCATTTCTGTATGGATTCCCAAGTCTTTGTGATTTCCCAGACATTTAAGAACAGCATCTGGTATTGTACCAATACCCATTTGTATTGTAGCTCTGTCATCAATTAGTTCAGCAACATGTTTTCCAATCAGTGCCTCTTCTTCTCCAACTTTAGAACCATAATCTATCGTCATTAGCTCTTCCTCATGCCATACCATTTTGTCAATTCTGTTCACATGAACCATCCCGTCACCATGAGTTCTTGGCATTTTAGGATTGACAATAGCAATAACTATTTTAGCCGAGTCTACAGCAGATCGTGCAATATCTACGGAGGTTCCCAATGTACAGTAACCATGTTTATCCGGGGGAGAAACTGTAATAATGGCTACATCCAGTGGTAGTATATTATTCTTGAAAAGAATCGGAATTTCGCTAAGGAAAATAGGAACAAAGTCACCTCTGTCAGAGTTTACAGCCTCCCTTACAGGAGTCGACACAAACAGAGAATTGATATGGAAATTATCTTTATATTCTGGTCTTGCAATGGCCACAGCACCTTGTTGGGTAATGGATACCATTTCTATATCCTTAAAACGGGAAGACTGATTGGCAAGTTCGTTTAATAAATAATTAGGAGTACAGGCACTACCGTGGGAAAATATTCTGTCACCACTTTTAATAACAGATATAGCCTCCTCGGCACTTACATATTGATACATATATTACTATTATAAGTTATTATCTTAATCTAACCATGAAGTTTTATAAGTAGGATCTTCTACTTTCAGAGCCTCTTCGGTTAATTTTAAAGGTCTGAAAGGATCTACCATTACAGCATATTCATGGGTTTCTTTCTGTCCTATGCTTCGCTCCATAGCACCCGGATGAGGTCCGTGTACAATACCTCCGGGATGAAGAGTGAAATCACATAAATCAATATGATTCCGGCTCATAAAGTCACCTTCTGCATAGAAAAGAACTTCATCGGAGTCTATGTTGCTATGGTTATACGGAGCAGGTATAGACAGAGGATGGTAATCGTACATCCTGGCCACAAAAGAACATACTACAAAGTTATGTCCTTCGAAAGTCTGGTGTACTGGCGGTGGTTGATGAATCCGGCCTGTAATAGGCTCGAAATTCTTAATATTAAATTTGAAAGGATAGAAATAACCATCCCATCCAACAACATCGAAAGGATGTGTTGCATATACAAAATCAGTAATCTGATTTTCCTTTTTTACTTTTATAACAAAGTCACCTTTTTCATCTATCGGGTCAACATGGACAGGAGCCTCTATATCCCTCTCACAAAAAGGAGAATGTTCCAGTAGCTGCCCGAATTCATTTCTGTACCTTCTTGGGGTATAAATAGGTGAATGACTTTCTATAAAGAACAGGATATTGTCTTCATCTTTAAACTCTATCTGATAGATGGTGCCACGAGGAATAATAAGATAATCTCCATATCCGAATTCAAGATTCCCTACAAATGTTTTCAGAACACCAGAACCTCTTTGTACGAATAATAACTCGTCGCATTCGGCATTTTTATAAAAATACTCTGTTACCGATTTCCGCGGCTTAGCAATACCCATTTTAAGATCATTATTCAGCATAAGTACCTTTCGGCTATCCAAAAAGTCATCCTCAGCCTGCACTTTCATCCCCTGAATTCGTCTTGGGATTATGTTTTTCTCTACTGCGATTTTAGGAGTAACATCTTTTACACCTTTTATTTCTTTAATCTGGGTAGGTCTGTGTGTATGATACAGCAAAGAAGAAATTCCGTGGAATCCTTCTGTACCAAACAGTTGTTCGTAATAAAAATTACCCTCTTCAGATTTGAAGATGGTATGTCTTTTCTGTGGAATTTTTCCGTTGTGATGGTATCTCATAAATCAGGTTGTGACTTTCTCAAATTTACTCAAATTATCACACGTGAAGAAAAAATAGGTAAAGAATATGGAATGATATACCTCATAATATTGTTTATTTGTTAAAGAAAATCTGTTAAGATTAAGATAGGTATCTTTTTGCTGTATCGTTGGTGTGAGTAATTTTTAGATTATAACTTTATCGAAGAGGAAATCCGTAGTGGATTGATTTCAAACAGAATTATTAAGTTTGATAAAAACTTAAAGAACAAGTATAAAATAACACGTTTAATAAATGAAAAAAATGGACGAATTAAAAATAAATGCAATTATTCAGGAGCTGTCAAATTCTCTACAAACGAGAAACTATGATAATTTTGTCAGCTATTTCACAGATAACGCAACTTTTGAAATACCATTTACCGTTAATGGCGGAACTTTAATAAATGGGAAAGAAAATATAAAAAAACACTTTGATAATGTACAGCAAAATCCACTTACCAAGTTGATAGAAATAGAAAGTGTTTATACAAAGATATACCATTGTACAGATAGCCAGGCAGTCACTGTTGAGTATTTTACAAAGGGTAAATCATTGAGCACGAATGAACCTTTCGAGATACAATCTTCCATTGCACTTATTAGATTTGATGAAACGGGTATTGTTTCTTACAAAGACTTCCCAAATACTTTGGGTATTGCTCAAAAAGCCGGCGTTCTCTCTCAATTAGCAGCGACTTGGCTGAAATGAGATAACAGAATAATCTTATAATAATTGCTTCAACTACGTCACAATAGCCAGATGCAAATCTTTAGGCATAATTTTGCATAAGTAGTTTAAAAAAAATAAATAAGTTACCAAAATTTGGTAACTTTGATTTATTGAATCTTAAATCAAATAAAAATGGGACGAAATACATCTGTTTCTTTAGGAAATTATTTTGAGGATTTTGTTGATGCAAAAGTTACTCAGGGAAGATATAAAAACGCAAGTGAAGTGATTCGTGCCGGATTAAGGCTTTTGGAAGAGGAAGAAAATAAAATTCAGTTTCTAAAAAATTCAGTTCAGGAAGGAATTGATAGTGGAATTGCAAAAGATTTTAACCCGGAAAAGCATCTTGAATTGTTAAAGGTCAAAATGAAGAATAATGGCTAAATATTTCTTTACAATTAAAGCGGTTGAAGATCTTACTAAAATTTATGAATATACTTATGAATTCTGGTCGGAAAATCAAGCTGATAAATATTATGAAGAATTAATTGAATTTTGCCGAATAATTGCTGAAAATCCAAATATTGGAAAATTATACCCGGAAATAGGCACGGGGTTTTATGGGTTTTTAGCGAACAAACATATAATATTTTACAGAATTCTAAAACAAAATGAAATAGAAGTTGAGAGAATTCTCGGCGCAGAAATGGACCTGAAAAAAAGATTAAAAGAATAAAAAACGCCCCGATTCAATAGAATCGGGGCGTTGTTATATATGATAATTTGTACTTATTTTGTTAAGTCCAGACCTCCGAAGTTACCGGAGCTCATCATTATGTACACTCCGTCAGTTTTGTCGAGTGTACTCCAATAAGAATGAAGATCTTCGGCATTGGTGAATACTTTTAAATCGGTATTTTTAAAAGAATCTTTAATCATATCCGGAGAAATAGGCTCCATTCTTTTTATTTTCAATGCATCTTCTGAATAGAATACAACAGCTTCTTCAACACCATTCATGGAACCGTCATATTGTTCCAGAAAAACAGGATTAAGACTGCTGTAAGTATGCAGTTCCAGAAAAGCATGTTTTTTTTGTTTAGGGAATTGCTCTATAAATGCTTTCACAGATGCTTTTACCTTAGAAGGTGCATGGGCAAAATCTTTATAAAGAATACCTTTGTCCGCCCTTTCTACTTTTTCCAATCTTTTAGATGCTCCCTTAAAGCTCATAATCGCATCATAGAACTCTTCTTCCATAATGCCTAATTGCTGGCATATAAGACGTGCTCCTTCCATATTTAGCAGATTATGCTGCCCGAAAACAGATAAAGGAATATGACCAATACTGGTGATAAGATTTACTACTCCGTTTACAATCTCATATTCTGGTGTTTTGTAAGGCAATTTGCGGAAATAATTCTCTGCAGCGTCTACTACCTTTACAACCTCTTCATCTTCCTCGTTATACACCAAAACACCTCCCGGAGTTATGGTCGCAACAAATCTTCGGAACTGTTCTATATAATCATCAAATGTTTTAAATACATTGATGTGATCCCATGCAATACCACTCATTAGTGCTATGTTAGGCTGATATAATAAGAATTTTGAACGGGGATCTAAAGTAGAAGAAAGATATTCATCTCCTTCTAAAATCATAAAGTCATTGTCTTTAGTAAGTTTTACCATTACATCAAAACCTTCCAGCTGTGCACCAACCATGTAGTCTACATCTTTCTGGTGAAAGTGTAATACATGAAGGATCATAGAAGTAATGGTTGTTTTACCATGAGAGCCACCAATTACGACACGTGTCTTATTTTTGGACTGCTCGTACAGAAATTCAGGATATGAATAGATTTTTAAGCCTAGTTCCTTTGCTCTTGCCAATTCCGGATTATCTGCATGTGCATGCATCCCCAGAATTACAGCATCGGTATCGGCTGATAGTTTTTCCGGAAACCAGCCCATTTCATTTGGCAAAATTCCTCGTTTGTCAAGACGGGTTTTCGATGGTTCGAAGATCGCATCATCGGAACCTGTCACATGGTAACCTTTTTCTTTTAGGGCGATAGCAAGGTTGTGCATAGCACTGCCTCCTATAGCAATGAAATGGATGTTCATAAATTTATTGTGGTTTTATTCACCTTCATTTTTGTTTTGCAGCTTTTCGGCATTCTTTTTAGCAACAATTTCCTGATCGTATTCATGGAGAACATTATGTTCCGGAGTTTGCTCGATAGCATGCATGATTTTGCTCAGAATATCAGCAGCACTGTCATTATCGTAATCTATATCCAGTGCAGGTTTAAATTGTAAGGTTGGTTCTATACCTGTTACTTTTATTTTTAATCCTTTTTTATCAAAAGCCCTGCGGAAACCATTAATTTTAATCGGAATAACAATAGGTCTTTGATTTTTAATCAGCTTTGCAGTACCTTTTCTTCCCTGTGCAAATGCAGAAGTAGTCCCTTGTGGGAAGGTAACAACCCAGCCATTATCCAGAGCTTTCATGATGTTTTCTACCTCACTAAGATCTACCATTCTGTTCACTGCTTTACCTTCAGCTCTCCAGGTTCTTTTAACGGTTACTGCACCTGCAAGTTTGAAGATTCTTGCTAATATACCATTGTTCATAGTTTCTTCAGCAGCTACATAATAGAAGTCAATCTTAGGGTTTAGAAGGTAAACCGGATTTTTGATGGTATTGATATAGCCGTTGTTCACGCTGCAAAAAACGTGGTACATTGCTGCTACATCGGCGAAATAAGTTTGGTGATTCGATACAAATAATACATTTGTTTTAGGTAAGTCTACCAGATTTTCAGAACCACTTATTTTTAATTTGTTGAAGCCGTTAAAACGACGGTATGAGATCATACCGAGTACGAAGATGATGAATCTTTTTAGAAAATAGACGTTGCCAAAAGCATCGGTAAATATATTTTTCTTTGCCATTTTTATGCAAATCATACAAAAACCCGGAATGGTTAGTCGGGTTTCATAGTAAAGTGCAAAATTAAACTTTTTTCATTAAGTCTCTAAATTCTGACAAAATCATTGATGTTGCACCCCAGATAATATAGCCATTGTAGTCAATTACAGGGACTTCTGTTCCTCTTGTAGAGGACAGTACTTTCATTTCCGGTTTGTCCGGTAAATTGAAAAGTGAGCTTACTGGCATTTCTATAAGTTCTTGTGCTTCAGATTCCTGTAGGAGGAATTTTGGCTTTTTGGCTACCCATGATACATAAGCATGGACATAAAAATTACTTGGCGGAACATAAATAGGAGTAAGGGTTTTAATAATTGTCATGCTTTCCATAACAATACCAAGTTCCTCGAAAGTCTCTCGTTTGGCTGTAGTCTCAAAGTTGCCATCGGATTCTTCATATTTTCCACCAGGCAGACTTATCTGTCCGCTATGGCGGTCATGCTGGTTAACACTTCTTACCATTAAAGGGAAGTACCATTGGTTTTCTTTCGGATACAAAAGAATATTTACAGCAGCCAGTTTAGGATCTAGCGCCATAATTTGGTCTGTTGAAAGTAAAGGACGATAAGGAGGTGAATATAGCTGATGAGACACTGTCCCGTCTAATTCTGTTTTTGCAAATCTTTCTATAATATTCGACAATCTTTTCATCCTGTATCTTCTGTTGCATAAAGTTAAATAAAAATAGCGTAACGGGAAAACTTTTCTGGATTCCAGAAACAGAAACAATATAGTTTCGTTATTACTTATTGAATATTACTCATTGCCTATTAGTACTATAATAACGGAGCAAGTAATCTGCATACGGAGGCAAGTCCTCTTTTGAAAACAGAAGTTTTGTTCCACATTTCAATTGTCATAAGAGATGAAACTTTTTTGTCTTCCTCAAACTGTTGATTAAGCCTTTTCAGTACCTCATGATCGTGTACTACAGCATTAATCTCAAAGTTGATCAGGAAACTTCTGTTGTCCAGATTTACAGTTCCTATATAAGCAAGAGCATCATCTATATTTACAGTTTTAGCGTGGAGAAAGCCTTTTTCGTACAGATAGAGTTTTATGCCCCGTTTTAACAGAGGTTTCATAAACGAGAGCGATGCGTTTTGTACAATAAAAGAATCGCCTTCTTTTGGAATCATCATTTCTACTTCAACTCCTTTGGATACAGCAATGGATAAGGCCGTTTTAAAAGAATCGGTAGGAATAAAATAAGGTGTGCAGATCTGTACTTTTTTTTTGGCAAGTGTAATCCCTAATATTAAAGATTCCATTGCCGATTGTATTTCATCACCAGGTGCTGTTACTGCAAAACTTACAATGCTGCTGCCTTGTGTATGTGCATACCAATCACAATAATACCTTGGGTCTTCCAGTGCATATGGAGCTCCATCGGTCATCATCCAGCTAAGCCAGAAACGCAGCTGCAGAATATTTACCGATGCTCCTTTTATCATAACAGAAGCATCGCGCCAGTAAAGCTTGTCTGTATCGGGATGGTTTATGTATTTATCACTGATATTGATTCCGCCTACAAATGCAATGCTGGCATCTACAATTAGTATTTTTCGGTGATTACGGAAGTTAGAGTTTGCCAGTGAGGTAAAATGTACCGGCAGGAACACCTGAAATTCGATACCCGTATTCTCGAAGCGCTTGTAATGTTTTGCAAGGGTTGGGGAGCCAAAGTCATCAATAATCATCCTTATTGTTACACCTTGCTGAGCCTTCTGAATAAGCAATTCTATAATCTCATTACCTATTTTGTCTTCTTCAAAAATGTAGTACTCCAGATGAATATGATCCTTTGCACTACGTATTGCTTCTATAAATTTTGGAAATTTCTCTTCACCATTTATCAGCAGTTCTGTTTCATTATAGAAGCTGGGTGGCGAAATTCTGGTTTTGTTCAGAAACTGATATACCTGGGAGAGATCGCCTATTTCATTTTCAATATCCAGCATATTTTGCTGTATAGAATCGTTCAGATTTTCCCATTGATCCAGAATATATTGCCTTTGTTTTTTATCTATTTTTTTAAAATATTTTTCCCGCTGAAAATCTCTGCCGAAAAAAAAGTAAAGGATAATGCCTATAACCGGTACAAAAACAATGATCATGATCCATGCCAGAGTTTTTGGCGGATTTCTGTTTTCTATAAGTATAGTAACAATAATAACGATGTTGGCTATTGTAAGTGGTATCCAGTACCATTTTTCAATAAAAAGCCAGGCTGTATGCAAATGTTCGGTAAACATAAAAACAGAAGTTGCTGAATTTTGTTAGTTGAATTTACTAAAATTAATCCACAGAAAATATTATATTTGTTGGAAACACTGAAAAAACATAAATATGCTTGAATTTTTAAACGGATTGGCACCTTTGGAGAAAGGTTTTTGGTACGTGGCACTTATTAGTAGTGCAATATTTGCCATACAATCAATTATGACTTTTGTTGGCGGACATGATGCCGACGGAATTAATGCTGATTTCAGTGGAGATCTGGATCATGTAGATGCGCCGTTTCAGTTTTTCTCATTTCGTAATCTTATCAACTTTATGCTGGGATTCGGCTGGACAGGAGCCGTTTTTTACAATACAATAGGAAATGGATTTGTATTGATAATTTTGGCAACACTTATTGGTTGTCTTTTTGTATATCTTTTCTTTCTGATGATTCAGCAGATTATGAAGCTTTCAGAAGATAATACCTTCAATATCGAAAATCTGGTAAATGCCAGTGGACAGGTTTATATTCCTATTCCTGAAAATATGAATGGAAAAGGAAAGGTGCAGATTAGTGTAAAAGGCGCTCACCACGAACTGGATGCTATGACAGAGGGAAGCGATAGATTGGCTTCAGGCACTTCCGTTATCGTTGAAAAAATTAAAGACAAAATATTAATCGTTAAGAAATTAAATTAAAAGTATGTTGGGAGAATTTACATTGGTTATTGTAGCAGTAGTTGTACTCTTTGTTACATTTATTGCGCTTATTTCACGCTATAAGCGTTGTCCTTCGGACAAAATTTTAGTCATTTACGGAAGAACAGGAGGCAAATCTGCAAGATGTATTCATGGAGGTGGTGCATTTATCTGGCCGGTAATTCAGGATTTTGCATACCTGGATCTAAAGCCTATGTCTATTGAAGCTAATTTAACGAACGCCCTTTCCCGTCAGAATATCCGTGTGGATGTTCCTTGTCGTTTTACAATAGCAATCAGTACAGAACCTGATAGTATGGGTAATGCTGCTGAAAGATTGTTAGGGCTTTCGCCTGAGCAAATTCAGGAATTGTCTAAAGATATTCTTTTTGGTCAGCTTCGTTTGGTTATCGCAATGATGACAATTGAGGAAATTAACTCGGACAGAGATAAGTTATTAGAGAATATTTCGAATAACGTAGATACCGAATTAAAGAAAATTGGTCTGAAATTAATCAACGTAAACATTACGGATATTAAAGACGAATCGGGTTATATCGAGGCTCTTGGTAAAGAAGCTGCAGCAAAAGCAATAAATGAGGCTAAAGTAAGTGTTGCTGAGCAGGAAAAAATGGGGGAAACTGGTAAAGCAGATGCAGACCGTCAGAAAGATATTCAGATTGCTGAATTCAACAGAGATCGTGATGTGAAAATTGCGATTACAAGTAAAGATAAAGAAGTAAGTATTGCAGCAGCAGATAAGGACCAGGCGATTGGTAAGGCTGAAGCAGAAAGAGATGCGAGGATTGCGACTTCAATGGCTAATTCCCTGGCTGTAAGAGGAGAAAACGAAGCTAAAATTACCATCGCAAATTCCGATGCGGAAAGAAGAGAAAGAGAAGCAGAAGCTTTAAAACTGGCTACAGCTGCAGAAAAAGTACAAGCGGCAAAAGCTTTGGAAGAATCTTATGTTGCAGAACAGAAAGCAGAAGCTGCGCGTGCAGAAAGAGAGCGTTCTACACAGAATGCTAATATTGTTGTACCTGCTGAAATTGCTAAACAAAAAGCGATTATTGAGGCAGAAGCTCAGGCAGAAAAAATCAGACTTCAGGCAAAAGGGGAGGCTGATGCTATTTTTGCAAAAATGGATGCTGAGGCAAAAGGTTTATTTGAAATCTTAACCAAGCAGGCTGAAGGTTACGATCAGGTTGTTAAAGCAGCAGGTGGTGATACAAATAGTGCATTCCAGTTACTGATCTTGGAGAAATTACCTGAATTGGTTAAAACGCAGGTTGAAGCCGTTAAAGGTATTAAAATTGATAAAGTTACTGTATGGGATGGTAATGGCAACAATGAAAACGGAAATACCTCTACAGCAAACTTTGTATCGGGTATGATGAAATCAGTACCACCGTTGAATGATCTTTTCAATATGGCTGGACTAAACCTTCCAAGCTACCTGAAGGGTAAACCTGAAGAGAAAGAAATCGTTAAGATTATTGAACAAAAAACTCAGGAGAAAAAGAATTTCGATGATATGAGGGATAAGCCTCAGGATAAAAAAGACGAAGGTCAGAATCCTGAACAGAAATAGAAAAGTGATTATTAATCATATTGAGGCCGGAAATTATTCCGGCCTTTTTAATTTATAGTAGCAGAAAAATGATGATTTTTATTTCTGAAACTTTATCTCTAGCCTATCAATCCTCCTTTTATTCTGCTGTTGTAGTAATGATGGATATAAATTCATTAATATGTTTACCATCATGATTATTAAACAAAATAAATAATTGTGATTATAAAATTTAGCAATAGCAAAAAAAGAAGCAAATACAAAAGCAATTAAATGTTCAATTTCAGACTTAGTCATTTCATTACGTATTGTTTTTAATTCAGTAAGATTAATACTTCGATCAAATTTAAGTTTTGGATTGAAAAACTTAAAGAATGTATTTTTCACAATCCATTTGATAACTCCAATTCCTATAGCTTTATTCAGCTTTTCACTTTTAATGAAATTAAAATTTACAAGTTCTTGATTGTAGGAAACTATTTTTCTTAATAAAGCATTAATAATCATCCCTACAATCCAGGAAATAAATGTGATGGAAATGCTAAACATTAAATAAGCTAATATTATTTTCATAAAATTATTCAAAGCTTAGAGTTACCAGAACAGGCATATGGTCTGAAGCATCGTTTTTAATAACCTTTACATCTTTTACTTTCCACTTGCTATTTTTATTTAGGAAAATATAATCTAGTCTGTATTTAGGCTTATGATAAGGGAAAGTAAGCTGTGGATTACGATGTAATACGGCAGCATCATTCATCTTTGCTGTAATCGCTTTATAAGGCTTGCTATCCGGAGTGATATTGAAATCACCGAGTATAACCGCCGGAATACCTTTAGTTGTGGCAATAGAAGCAACTTGTTTAGCTTGCGCTATACGGTTTTCTTCAAATTCATGGCATAAATGAGTGCCTCCAAAAATAATTTTTTGACCATTTGGGAAGGTATGTTGTATAGTAATTAAGGCTCTTTCTTCTCCTCCTTTAGGAATTGGAAGCTTATAAACAGTGGGTTTGTCCGAGAATCGGGATAGAATGCCTTCACCATAACCTCCATTATCGTAATCCATTGCTTTTCCAAAGTGCCCGTACATTCCTGTTAGTTTTGCCAATTCCTGTACCAGATCTTTGCGTACGCCGTTATTGAATGCTGCAGTTCTTACAGTCATGCTGTCCACTTCCTGCATGGCAACAAAATCGGGTTTGTATTCGTTAATAACGGCTGCAATAGCTTCGAGATTACTTTTTCCTCTTTCATAGTTTTTTTCACCATGGTAGATGTTGTAGGTAAGTACCTTGATTTCCTGAGCCTGCAGCAGCCCAAAGCAAAATAATAGCAGAAAGGAGCCTGTAATGGCTCTTCTGATTGATTGTGTCATGTTTATTAAGTTTTTAGTATGCCGAAGATAGGAAATTGCTGAAAATAAAGAGCATAAAAAAAGCTCCGGAATTCCGGAGCTCTGTATTTTTTTAATTAGAGTCACTCATTAACTCTTTCTTTTTCGAATTGTATAAGGCGTATTCCAAATATTTAAAGGAATCGCGAGGGATAACAGTAACCCATTTTTTATAGCGTAAAAACCACTTGTTCTGTATGCTCATTACACCTTTGGTAAGATAAGCCTCTACAAAAGGATGCACATGTAAGTACAATCTTCCTTTTTCATTAGTCAGGAAGCTGCGGATTGCTTCTTCCATCTTTTCTACAGTAACAATAGGGGCTACAATTTCGCCATCTTTGTTAGGGTTTTCCTCTTTAGTTTCGATCTGTTTTTCAGGGCGGACACGCTGTCTCGTAATTTGTATCAGTCCAAATTTACTTGGTGGAAGAATTTTGTGTCTGGCTTTGTCCCGCTTCATTTCTTCCTTCAGATGTTCAAAGAGTTCTTTCCTGTGCTCAGGATCCGTCATGTCAATAAAATCTATAACGATAATACCACCCATATCCCGTAGCCTAAGCTGTCGGGCAATTTCTGTAGCTGCCATTTTGTTCACGTTTAATGCGTGAAGCTTATTGGTTTGGCTTGCAGAAATATTGTTTCCTGAATTAACATCTATAACGTGTAAAGCTTCAGTATGTTCAACAACCAGGTAAGCACCTTTTGAGCTTGGGATGTTTACATGTTTGCCAAAAGACTGTTTTAGCTGCTTTTCTACATTGTAGTATTCCAGGAGTGGGATGTGAGAATCATAAAGCTGAACAATATTCTTACTTTCCGGAGCTATAACTTCCAGATAGTTTTTCATATCGTTCACCATTTGCTCATCATCGCATATGATATTTACAAAGTCCTGATTAAAGTTGTCCCGAAGTATAGCTGAAGCTTTGTCTTCTTCGCTCAGAACTTTAGACGGAACTTTATTTTTCTGAATGTTTTTGAAACAGCTTTCCCATTTGGTAATCAGCTGGTTCATATCATTATGTAGTTCTGCTACTTTTTTTCCTTCAGCAACGGTACGGATTATAACTCCGAAACCTTCAGGTCTTATACTTTCTATAAGCATCTTCAGACGTTCTTTTTCCTGATTGTTTTTAATCTTTTTGGAAATAGAAACTTTATTGTCGAATGGAATTAGTACCAGAAAACGTCCGGTTAAGGAAATCTGTGTAGAAATCCGCGGACCTTTGGTAGAAATTGGCTCTTTAGTAATTTGTAAAAGTACACTGTCTCCGGCTGCTAAAACCTTGTCTATAGTACCGTCTTTAGGGATTTCCTTTTGTACGGTGAAGTTTTTCAGACTGGAGTTCTGTTGTTTCTTAGAAATAGTATCTTTTACAAATTTCTGATAGGAAAGAATCTGTGGTCCCAGGTCTAAATAATGCAAAAAAGCATCCTTTTCGTAACCTATACTTACGAAAGCTGCATTTAAATTGGGAGCGAGTTTTTTTATTTTACCCAGAAAAAGATCACCTACTACAAACTGATTGTTCTGTTCTTCCTGATGTAGTTCGAACAAACGACCATCTTCCAGCAGGGCTATTTTAGAGGTGTCATCTTCATGTGAAATAATCAGTTCTTTCTTCATAAAATATGGTTATGACTAACCGTTTATAAAATAAAAATATAGCTAGTGAAGATAATAAATAAAACACTAACTATATTATATTTTATTAAAAAACTAAAAAAGATTATTTTTTCTTTTTGTGTCTATTTAATCTTCTTCTTTTTTTTCTCTTGTGAGTCGCTACCTTGTGTCTCTTTCTTTTTTTTCCGCTAGGCATAGTTTAAAAATTTTTATTAATAACAATTATTTATTTTCTACTTTCACTTTGGTTTTTACTTTCTCAGCAAACATTTTTGAAGGTTTGAAAGAAGGAATGTTGTGTGCCGGGATTTCGATAGCTGTATTCTTTGAAATGTTTCTACCAGTCTTTGCAGCACGGGTTTTAATAACAAAAGATCCAAAACCTCTTAAATAAACGTTATCGTTGTTATAAAGAGAAGTTTTGATTTCCTGCATAAACGCTTCAATAACTTTCTGCGTATCATTCTTTTCTACCCCTAGTTTATTGGAGATGGTGTTCACCAATTCAGCTTTTGTCATTTTCGAATTTTGTTTTTATTTTTGGACTGCAAAGATAAAATATTTTTTTGAAAAATAATATAGAAAAAGCTTATTTCCTGAAACTTACCCGAAAAATTCTTTCCTGGTATGATCTCCACAGCCGTAATTTGCCGTGGCGGGAAACCCAAAAACCATATAATATATGGATATCAGAAATCATTCTTCAGCAGACGAGAGTAGAGCAGGGATGGAATCATTATGTCAATTTTATAAAAAGGTTTCCGACTGTAAAAGAACTACATGAGGCCGAAAATGACGAAGTCTTGTTGTATTGGAAAGGCTTGGGATATTATTCCCGAGCACTCAATTTGCATAAAGCTTCTCATCAGATTATAGAAGAATATAATGGAGAGTTTCCTGATACATTTGCTGGTCTTCAGAATTTGAAAGGAGTTGGAAAATATACAGCAGCTGCTATTGCCAGCATTAGTTACGGAGAAAGAGTACCAGCTATAGATGGTAACTTTTATCGTGTTTTCTCCAGAATATTAGCCGATGATTTCGATATAGCCTCACCTAAGGCATATTCTTATTTCTATGATCTGATCTTACCTTTTGTAGATAAAGATCGTCCGGGTGATTTTAATCAGGCCGTTATGGATATTGGTTCTCAGGTTTGTAAACCAAAGAATCCCGATTGTGTAAATTGTCCGGTAAATGAAGAATGCTTGGCTTATGCCACAAATCGAATACAGGAGTTACCCGTTAAATCGAAAAAAATAAAAGTAGAGACACTGGATCTGCATTATTATTTCGTGAAATATGGAGACCATTTTCTGATCAGGCAACGGGATGAAAGTTTTATATGGAAGAAACTCTATGAATTTCCAGATGAAATTCCGGATGAATTAAAAGATTGTATTGTTTTTGAAAAAACAGTTCAGCATAAACTTACTCATAAAACACTGAATATTACTTTCAGCAGGGTGGAGCCAGAGGATGAAATGATTTTTGAGAAACTTAGTTCTAATGGTAATTATATAATTGTTGATATAGAGGAGTCTCATAAAAAATCTTTTCCTAAACCATTAGAGAAGATTATTCAGGAATGGGATTAGTTTTTTTACAACGATAATTATAAAATAGCTATTTTTGCCGGATGCTTAAAAAAATAAGTTCTTTTTGCAATTTTATTTATCATTAAAAGATTGCATAAGAGACTTATGAGAAAAAATATTAAAACAAAATTTTAGAATAATAGAAAATGAAACTTCTTTCAGTAGGTACTGTAGCTTTTGATGCTATCGAAACACCATTTGGTAAAACAGATAAAATATTAGGCGGGGCAGCAACTTATATAGGATTGGCGGCTTCTGTTCTTGACACTGATGTACATTTGGTTTCAGTTGTAGGTGGCGACTTTCCTGATGAATATCTGAACATGATGAAGGGGAAAAATATCAATGTAGATGGCGTTGAAGTTGTTGAAGGTGGTAAAACTTTTTTCTGGGCAGGTAAATATCATAATGATCTGAATACCCGTGATACCTTGGCTACTGAGCTAAATGTATTGGAAAATTTCGATCCAAAGATTCCTGAAGGAGGAGCCGATGCGGAGATATTAATGCTTGGAAACCTGCACCCTGCAGTTCAGCTGGCAGTTTTAGAAAGAATGAAAGAGCGTCCGAAGTTAGTTGTTTTAGACACAATGAATTTCTGGATGGATCTTACATGGGATTTGCTAATGGATGTTATTGCTAAAACAGATGTTATTACTATCAATGACGAAGAAGCAAGACAGTTGTCCGGAGAATATTCTTTGGTAAAAGCGGCTAAGAAAATTCATGCTTTAGGTCCTAAATATGTAATCATTAAGAAAGGAGAACACGGAGCACTTCTTTTCGAAGACGGAAAAGTATTTGCTATTCCTGCTTTATTATTAGAAGATGTTTTCGATCCTACAGGAGCCGGAGATACTTTTGCCGGAGGATTTGTAGCACACCTTGCTAAATGTGAGAAGTTTGATTTCGAAAGCATGAAAACAGCTCTTATTGTGGGAAGTGCTTTAGCTTCATTTACAGTAGAAGAATTCGGAACAGAAAAAATACAGACTGTAACCCCTGCAATGCTTAAAGAAAGAATTAAGCAATTTAAAGAACTAACAACGTTTGAAGAACTGGTTTAATCACCGGTTTTTCAGGTTTTATTAAATACTTACATCAGATACATGAAAACTAAATCTTTAATCTCCCTGCTAACTATAGCTGCAGCGCATTTAGGCTTTGCACAAAGCATTGTTATTAATAATGATGCAATGCCTGTTGCAAAATTTTCAAAAGAATATGAAGCGGGACTGAAGAATCAGGGAATAGATCAAACAATTGATTCCTATATTAATTTTAAACTGATTCAGGATTTCTCTAGATCGCTAAAGGCAGATACAACGCAGAACTTCAGGGCTCAGATTGGTACGCGTCTTAACGAGTTAAAGAAAGAAAGTTATTACCCAAAGGAATTAGAAACTAAGTTCCTGAACGATTATATGGCTGCCAGCCAAAAAGAAAAGCAAATTCAGGTTTTCTTTGCTAAAAAAGAAGAGGGTGTAAAGAAAGATTTTCAAAAGATTTATAATGATGTAAGGTTAGGAAAAATGACCATGGATCAGGCGATCCAGACGGAAGCAAAAGGAGATGCTAAGCCTTTGTATATTAAAGCTGGTGTATTGAGCGCTGAACTGGAAGCTGATGTACAAAAACTTTCTATAGGAGGTTATTCAAAATTAATTGATACTCCGGATAATGTAATGTTCGTAAAGGTTGTAGGAGAAAGACCTTCTTTAGGATACCTTATATTTGGAACATTATCATATCCTAATGATGCAAATTCAGAAAAAGCAAAAACCGAAATTTATAAAGCTTTAGCTTCCGGTAAAAAGT
Organism: Elizabethkingia bruuniana; assembly: GCF_002024805.1. Lineage (NCBI taxonomy): Bacteria > Pseudomonadati > Bacteroidota > Flavobacteriia > Flavobacteriales > Weeksellaceae > Elizabethkingia > Elizabethkingia bruuniana. The sequence continues at coordinate 2,333,921 of NZ_CP014337.1, read as the reverse complement.
TTAATGAGGTTACTGCGGAATTCGGAAGTAATGATAATGAGAAAAAGAATGGTGGTGTTGTAATGGGTTCTCCTGTTTTACCGGAGGAAGCTTATACACAGCTAAAGACTCTTAAAGAGGGTGATTATACAAAAACACCTATTCTTATTGAAAATAAATGGTTTATATTCAATATTTATTCAAAGAGACCTTATCAGATAACTCCGGATACAAAAGAGTTCTTCTTCACGGATATGATGAATTCTCAGTACGGAAATGCTTTTTATGATGCATTTATCGATAAGCTGAAAAAATCTCCGGGCTATAAGGAATCTGGAGCTGCAGGTAAAGCAAAAGCTTCTTATGCAGAATTTAAAAAACTGGTTAATGATAAAGAAGCATTGTATACTTACAATGGTCAACAGTTTACTGTAGGGGATTTTAAAACCCAGATCAAAGACCATACTGCTGATGTCGAAAAAATGGACGATAAGAAGTGGGGACAATTGGTAGATATGATGGGGAGGAATTTCCTAATGAGAGCTTATACCGTTGAATTTGAAAACAGACCTGAAGTTAAAAATCAGCTTGAGGATATTAAAAAGAATCTGTATTCCAATTATTTCTATGCAGAGTATCTGAAAAAAGAAATTTCACTTCATCCAGAATGGACTGCAGATTATTATAACAAGCATAAAGATCAGTTTAAAAAAGAAGCTGCTGCTAAAGGAAGGGTTGTTATACCAGGTAATGAAGCGGACGTTGATAAATTTGTAAAAGCTATAAAGAATCCTGCTGACTGGGAAAAACTACAGGCAGAATACAAAGGGAAGACAAATGATAAAAAACAACCTTTGGCTAACTTCAATGAGGGTGAGATGGTAGAGTCTGCGGAGGTTTTCAAAAAATATAATGTGCCTTTCAAAACAGGTGTTTATACTGCTAAAATAGGAGGAAGAACTCTGGTTATTGCTAATGATGAAATTCTTCCGGCAGGATTTATGACTCAGAAAGAGGCTGAAGAATCAGGTGAGCTTGAAGAACTGGTTACATCTGAGCAGATTAAAAAGATTCTTGCAGATTTAAAATCTAAAGCAAAGATTACAATTGAACCTGGATTTGTATCTGCACTACAAAAGAATTTTAAGAAATAATTATAATAAAAAATAAGGTTTAATTCGGGCAGAATTCTAATTTTGCACCATTATAAAAAATAGATATGACAAAAAACTTTCGTTTTTTCTTTATCCTTAGTTTCCTTGTAACCACTTTTGCAGGTTCACTACTAAAAGCTCAGTTAAAACAGGGACAATTAGTCGATGGTATTGCTGCGGTAATTGGTAATGAGATTGTTTTGGAATCTGATATTGAAGAATACATCAACATGTCCAAGCAACAAGGGTCGCCGGTAGGGGATAAATGTGAAATTATAGAGAGTATTATTCACAATAAACTTTTGCTTTTTCATGCAAAAAAAGATACCCTTATTCAGAACAGAAGTAAAGAATTAAAAGCTGATGCGGATAACAGATTCCAGCAGATGCTTTCCGGTTTCCCTTCTGAAAAAGATATGCTTGCTGCTTATAAATATCGTACAGCATACGAATTTAAAGCAGCTATTGAGAAGATCTCTTCTGAGCAGTATTACCAAGGTGAAAAATATAAATTAATCACAAAAGGTGTGGATATTACACCAAGTGAAGTTTCTGCTTTTTATGATACTTATAAAACTCAGTTACCTCAGGTAAATGATGAAGTTAAGTTAAGCAGAATTATCATGTATCCTAAATTGACAGATGCTCACAAACAGGAGATTATTGATAAGCTAAAGAAAATAAAAGCAGCCATCCAGGGTGGTGAATCTTTCGAAAATCAAGCAAGAATTTATTCTGAAGATCCAGGTTCAGCTTCTAATGGAGGTCTTATTAATAATGTTGCAAAAGGAATGATGGTAAAGCCATTTGAAGCTGCTGCACTAAACCTTCAGGAAGGAGAAATTTCTGATCCTGTAGAAACTGAATATGGTTACCATATTATTCAGCTGATTAAGAAGTCCGGTAAAATATATGATGTAAGACATATTCTTATTGCCAGTACTCCAAATGTAGAAGAAATAAAAGCGGCTAAAAATGAATTGCAGAAAGTTAAGGCACAAATTGTTGATGGTACCATTTCATTTAAAGATGCTGCTTTAAAATATTCTGATGATAAATCTACCAAATTTAATGCTGGTGTAATGACAGGTCAGGATGGTTCTGATAATCTTGAGAAAACAAAAATGGATCCTGTAGATGCTTATCAGATTGCTGGTCTTAATAAAGGTGATATTACTGAGCCTTATGAAATCGAAGAGGGGCAAAGTAAGAAAAAAGCAATTGAGCTGATTCAGATCAACGATATTGTACCTGCTCACACTCTGGATATTACAACAGACTATGAACGTATAAAGTCTATAGCCCTGAACCAGAAAAAAGGAAATATTGTAGACCAGTGGATTAAGTCTAAATTACCAGATACATTTATTTCCATCAATAACAGATATAAAGACTGTAAATTTAAAACAGACTGGAAGAGAGAATCTTTAATGAAATAAAGAGATCAATAAACTAAAATAAAAATCCCTGTAATTCACTACAGGGATTTTTATTTGCATAAATTTCAACAATAAATGTAGGAAGTAAGTAGTCTCTATTTGCTGATTAAATAATCGATTTTCGTATATTGAAAATCGATTCTCACTATTAAATATTATGAACAGAATTAAAGAACTTTTTGATATTAAATATCCTATTATACAAGGCGGAATGATCTGGCATAGCGGCTGGAGATTGGCTTCGGCTGTTTCAAACTGCGGTGGATTGGGTTTGCTTGGTGCGGGAAGTATGTACCCGGATATTCTGAAAGAGAATATTATTAAATGTAAAGCAGCGACAGATAAGCCATTTGGAGTGAATATACCTATGCTCTATCCTAATATGGATGAGATCATTAATATTATTCTGGAAGAAAAAATTAAAATAGTCTTTACATCTGCAGGAAATCCTAAAACCTATACAGAGGTTCTTAAAAAAGAAGGTATAAAAGTGGCACATGTGGTTAGTAGTGTCAAATTTGCATTAAAGTGCCAGGAGGCAGGTGTAGATGCTGTAGTTGCGGAAGGATTTGAGGCTGGTGGGCATAATGGAAGGGAAGAGACGACAACACTCTCACTTATTCCTAATGTCAGAAGACAAGTCGATTTACCTTTAATCGCAGCAGGAGGCATTGCATTGGGGTCTCAGGTTAAGGCGGCTATGTTATTAGGAGCTGAAGGTGTACAGATAGGCTCACGGTTTGCCGCTACAAAGGAAGCTTCCTCACATGACAATTTTAAACAGAAGATTGTGGAGACACAGGAAGGAGGAACGCATTTGACATTAAAAGAACTGGCTCCGGTTAGGCTTATTAAAAATAAGTTTTACAATGATATTGAAAAATTATATGAATCGGGTAGAGATCAGGAGGCTCTTAGGTCTGTTTTAGGGCGCGCAAGAGCCAAAAAAGGAATGTTTGAAGGAGATATGGAAGAAGGGGAATTAGAAATAGGCCAGTCTTCTGCTCTAATCGATAGTATCTTATCAGTAGAAGAAGTGTTTGAAAAACTACTAAAAGAGTTTAGAGAAAGTAGTTGCCCTGAATTATAAAATAATATTGATAATATCTTTTTTTAGATAACTAAAATTATAAAAAGTATCCGATTTAGATAGTTTTTTTTGATTAAGAATTATTGTTCCCTCAATTTATAAGATTGAGGGAAGTTTATTTTATAAAAACAATAGTTGTTATGAATTTAATCTATTGCAATTCCTTACTAAAGCTTCTGTGTTATTTGTTGTGATTATACGTTATGGTATTCATAATAATATAGTTTAAATTTTATTTATTTTGTTTTAGTCTTCTGACAGGGATGAATCGAGGTTGCTATAATGAGACTGTTTAAATTTGTTTAATAATACTACGAAAATTAAATAAAGTTTGGTATGTATTTTGAAAATATGGGTCAACTACTTCAGGAAATAAGAATGTATATTTTTTATTATGTTCTGAATATAAGTTCTTTTTTTATAATTGTTATAAATGAGTAATTTTGCACCCCGAAAATCTAAACTATAAGTTTTCTGTTTTGCAATTACTTGCATTTTAAAAAAGACTGTTTTTTTGAAAAATAATTCCTGATATGCCACACTGATAGGACATTTGTGGTGTATTAGAATAAATACGAATGAAGTTATAAGACATAAATGATAGAAAAAATGAAAGAAAAAATACAAAAAAGTGAATACGTTTCTCCTGATATAAAAGTATTTTTTGTTGAAATGGAACAAGGAATTGCAGCAGGTTCTGCCAAGGTTGTCCCGCCTAATAATGGTGGTGTAGTTCAGGATGAATGGATTCAGGGCGATGATGACAACAGAACTATTGAATGGTAATATTCTGACGACAGCAAAGAAAAAAATGATAGGGAAATGATGAAAAAAAATACAATATTTAGAAGTAGAATGGCATTGCTTTTCTTAGTAATGATAATGGTTTTTTCGTGTAGAAGTAATGATGATATTGTTAGCAGTGGTGATAAACAGGCTACTTTAAAAATTAATTTACAAGGAATAGATTCAGGTATACAAAATCTTTTAGGTAATGGTGCAATGAAGATAGCATCTGTAGGAAATAAAAGTTTTGCAGCATCAACGGAGCAACGTTCTGAAGTTACTTTTAATAAAGATTTTAAACTTATTGCAACGCTTGCACCGGTAGCTTCCTCAATAAGAAATACCGCTCAGGCGACAATTAGTCCCATAGCTGCAGTTGCACCTGCGGGGCCTCAGGAATTAAAAATAGGGACTAAATACAGAGTTATTGTTTATTCGGCAGATGGTACGTGGTTAGGAGTTCGTAATTATATATATGGACAGGATCTACCGGAAGAAGGAAATCATTTTCCTGTAAATGCAGGTGAGACTTTAACTTTTGTTTGCCTTTCAGCTAACAGTGATACGATTAGTCCTGGCTTTACTCCTGCAGGAGGTAGCTATGCTTATAATGATATTCAGGTAAGTAATGCCGATTATGATTTATTGCTTTTCAAAAAGACTATAACAATCGCAGAAGGAACAAACTATTTAGATGTTGTTTTTAAACACGCATTTAGCGAAATTACAACAACTATTAATACTGCAGCTATAGGTAATATTGAAGCTATCAGCGACGGAGCTATAACTTCGAACTATGCTTCCGCGAATGTTAAAATATCAGATTACTTTAATACTGATAATACAGTTAATGCGAATAATATTATATGGAATGGGGCTGCCGGTTCAGCATCTGTTAACTTTACAGGAACTGTTCCAGGCACGGTAGTTAAGGCTACAACTATTCTCCGTAGTCCTGTAACAACAAGTGGAGAAATGATTATTCCTTCTATTACTATTGCAGGGGTTACAAAAACTAATTTTAAAATTAGTGGGCCAAAAGGCTTAAATATAACTCCCGGTGTTCGTTATAACCTTATCCTTACTCTGGCTCCGACGTCCGGACACGATGTAGGTGGAGATATTATCTGGGCTCCGGCTAACCTTATTTATAACAATGGAAACTATGGATTTGCTGCTAATCAATCTGAATTTGGAGACCACTGGTATTTTAATGCAGTTAAACCTTTGGAAACAGCTAAAGATGTTACAGAGTCATATAAATTGCCGGCTGATGTAACCGGGACTAGTGTGTATCGTATTGAAGAAGATCCTTGTACTAAAGTCACTGCTTATGGAGGTGGATGGAGATTGCCAACTCAAAAAGAAGTTGTTGATTCAGCAGGTAAAAATGTATACACTTTCCCGGGATATTATAATGGTGTGAAAGGAATTTTTATCGGAACAGATACACAGCCGGCTCCTGCTGATTATGACAAATATCTGTTCTTACCTTTGGCAGGTTTCGGTAATACATATAATGCTGTTAAAGCTTCTGTAGAAGCAAGATATTGGACAAGTACTGAATTGTCGGCCGAAAATTTTTATGATTTTAGTTTCAATAGTGGAGGTGTAACAATAGGAACAGGGCAGTATTATAAATACGGTGAAAGTATCCGTTGTGTGAAAAGAAAATAATATGTTGATGATGTTGTTGATGATGGCAATGCAGATGATATTGATGCAGATGTAGATGCAGGTGGTGATGAAGTTAAGCTCCTTTGGTCTTTTTTGACTAAAGGAGTTTTTTTATTTAGTGAAAATGAAAAGTAAATTCCTGATAAGTTTTGTTTAAATTTTATTTATAAAATTAATGTTTATTATTTATTTAATATAAAATTATATTTATAAATATTAATTAATGATTATAAAATATGTTTGAATTAATATTTATATAATGTCTTATTTTTTGATTATTTGAAAATATGATATAAATTTGTTATAGATTTTCATCTTTTAATAAGATTTGATTGTTAAGAGTTTATATTCTTGTGGTGAAGGTTATGTTGTTTTGTTGAATAATTCTTAGTGAATTGCTTTTTGTTAGAAATCTTATTGTAAAGATTAAAGACTGTAATGACAACAAATGAATAATAATATAAACAAAGTATTAATGATGAGTAATTTTCAAAAAGAAGAGTATGTTTCACCTGAGATCGAAACATCTCTTGTAGAGGTAGAACAAGGAATAGCTGCTAGTTCAGCTATTGTATTGCCCCCTGATTCAGGAGGAGTAATTCAGGAAAATTGGAATGATGATTCTAATGATGATCGAGGAGTAGAGTGGTAGTCGTTTAGTTATGTCTTGATATGGAATAAAATTACAGATTTTACAAACAAACAATTTTACAAACAAATGAATAATAAAAAAATAACTATTGCTACACTGGCTTTATCACTTTCTATGATGATAATGTCGTGTAGAAGTACAGATAATGCTGTAGATGGAAAGAGCTCTTCTGGAAATTCTTCTTTTTTAGAAGGGACTGCTGCGTTAAAAGTAGGTATAATAGGGGAGGAGTTTGAAACTGGTTCAGACAATTCCTCACCTATGGCTTCTGTAAAAGGGAGTGCTGTTTCAGGAGCTTTAAAAGAACAGACTAAAACAGTTATGGTAGATGATAAGGCTTTGGTGGCTACTTTGACACCTGTAACTCCTTCTCTGTCTACTATAGCTAATGCTTCTTCAGGTTCGATAGCGGCTGCGACACCAATAACGGGGTCGAACATTAAATACAGAATGATTGTATATAACGCTGCTGATGGTTCCAGAATAGGGAGTAAAACTTATACGATAAATGCAGGAGTATCTGTTCCTGATGATGGTAATGATTTGTATTTAGATCATACTGCGGGAAATTATAGCTTTGTAATATTGTCTTATGGCACAAATGTTTTACCGGCTGATGTTCCGGGGAGTCTTGGTACAGCTTCATTGACGGGAATAACTGGTGATTCCGATTTAATGTATTTTAGAAAAGATAACTTAACATTGGTAAGGGGGTCTAACCCTTTGAATGCTGTTCTGCAGCATATGTTTAGCCAGGTTACGGTTAAGTTAGATGCGACGAATGTTTCTCCTGGAAATGGGATTCAGTCTATTACGCCAGCAACAATTAGCAGACATCGTACTGCCAATAATAGTATTAATTTATCTGATGGTACAATTACTTATTCTGCAACGGATATAGGTTCAAGAACTTTGGATTTTACAGGGAATCTAACAACAAGTGCGGTTTGGACAGCTAAGCCTGCGTTAATTGTGAATCCTGGAACGGGTGGAGCTGAAGCTCCTGTGTTGACTTTGACTAATATGACAGTAGGGTCAAAAGTTAAAACCCAAACTATTAATGGTCTGCTGGTAAGGCCTGGAGCTAAGTATAATCTTAATATAACTTTTAAATGTACTTCAGATGCTTTGCCTACATATAATTTTACAATGCAGAATGCTGGTGGTGGTACGCTTAATGGTACTACGATAACTCAGCGTTTTACACCGGATGCCCCAGCTGCAGATGCCGGGTTTACATTTGAAGTTTATAAACTGGATAATTCCTTTAACCTGAGTATTAATGGTCAGAATATTTCTAATAGTGAAGTTCAGTTTGAATATATCTCGCAAGGACAAACTTATCCACAGAATATAAGGTTTAAATCTGACAGGGCATTATGGGGAATATCACCAGGGGTTAGTCAGATTTATAATATGGATGGAACAACTACCGTTCCTAAAACCAGTATTGCGCAAATTATTATTGCAACAGACGGTACAGTGACAATGATGGGGCGTCGGAGTTTGATATTGCCTTTGGAGCCGATTGAAATGTATGATCCAAATACCGGAACACCTTCCGGAACTGGTGCGGCTAGAGCAATATCTATTGCGCAGACGGCAATAATGGTACCGTTCAATAAGGTTACCTGGAATTCCACTTCTACTAATGTTGTAATTGCGAGTATGATAATTCAGAATGCAACTGCGCTTGAGGCTTTTGGTCATGGAAGTAAGATTGTGCCATGTCAATAGGATAAAAGATCATTTTTATAAATATTATAACGGCGGCCAGAATTTCTGGTCGCCGTTTTTAATGTACTGATTAAAATATATTTTTCTTATTAGATATATAGATTCTAAATAATATGATTTTTGTTTTGTTTAGAATAATTCACTTTTATAAGCTAAATAAAAAGTGTAAATTGCATACCTGTTTTTATTTTTATATAAAATATTGATTATCAATTAGTTGCGTTTTAAATTTATTTATGATAACCTAATATTGTTTCAATTGTTTTATTGTAAAGTATTTTTGGTGATTTATTTTACCTTGAAAATCTAAAAATAGAAACCAGATGATGATAATTTACAAACAATAAAGACGAAATGATGAAAAATGATCAAAAACAGGAGTATTCTGCTCCTGTAGTGGAAGTTTTATTTCTTGAAATGGAGCAGGGAGTTGCTGCCGGATCGGCAAAAGTACTTCCTCCTAATAGCGGCGGAGCAGTCCAGGAAGAATGGATACAAGGTGATGATGACAACCGTACTATTGAATGGTAATATCTCTATAAACTAACACAAAAAACAAATAAATGAATTTTAAATTACAGGCTGCGGGCTACTCGCTGCTGGCATTATCCTTTGCTGTAACTTCATGTCGAAGTACCGATAACAGTATTGATGAGAGTGGAATAAATAAATCTGCTTTCAATGTAAAAATCAATTTAAAAGGGATTGAAAATGTTGAAGAGTTACCGGTAATGCAGGCTTCTGCAAATCATAGAGGAATAAATCCGGGAATTGTTCAAAAAGCAATTGTTCCTTTCGACGGAGATACTTTTGTAACTGCAACTCTGACATCTAAATCTTCTATACAGACTCAGGCTGCAACTAAATCCAGAGCAGCAACTGTTGTGCCTAAAGATTTAGCAGATGGGGTAAAGTACAGAGTTATTGTGTATGATAAAAATGGAGCGTATAAAGATTACAAAGAATTTACCTACAAGAAAAATGAGACTGACGGTTTTATTTTAGACGGCGATCAGAATTATACATTTGTTGCATATTCTCTGAATACTAATGCTGGCACACCTAATACAGTAGTGGACAAATCACCATTGAATACAGCTAAAATAGCCGGAATTAGTGGGGACCTAATGTATTTCAAAAAAAATATGACTGTAACAGGTAACAAAGATAATACACTTGATGTTGTATTGAGACATCAGTTCAGTAAGATTACTACTAAACTAGATGCAAGACAGGTGGGAAATATCTCCGTTGTTAATAATGCTGTTCTTACTCCGGCATTTACTTCTGCCGATTTGAACTTTGCAACAGATGCTATAACTTATAATAATTCAATTACAGGCGGGCAAGCGGTTGATTTTCCTGCCCCTCAGAACCAGCCAACAGTAACCAGTAATGAAACTCAGGTTATTGCAAAGACTAATACAACAACTCCGGAAGGTATATTAAATATAGGAACGGTAACACTTGATGGTGTATCCAAAAGTCTAAAGGTTGACAAAGTGAATATTACCCCTGGAGTAAAGTATAATCTAAATCTTAGATTTGGACCTTGCAGACAGGATATCAATCCTAAAGAATTTGCTGTAAAGGATGGAGTTGCTCAGGATTTTTTTCTTTCCCGGCTACAGACTTTGGTTTTGTATTCGATATTTACTCATTGGATAACTCGTTTAATCTTACTATTAATAATGTTCAACTTGCTGTTAATGAAATTCAGTTTCAGGTAGGTAGTACTGCCTATCCTCAGAATATTAAATTTCAAGATGGTGCAGCGTGGCAAAGTGGTAGTGTCCCAGCTATTTATAATATGACAGGTACCAAAGATACCCCTTTGATAAGAGTAGTGATTGGTAAAGACGGTTCCGTCTCTATGTTTGGTAGTAAAGTAAGCAATGGGCCTCTGTTTCCTCTCGTATTAAATGGAAATAGTTTTAATAAAATTACATGGAATACAACAGGATCAAATACTGTTAGAGCTACCCAGCGGATTGAAGGTGCAACCAATATGTCCGGACAGGGAACCGGAAAAAGAATCATTACCTGTACTCCTTAAAACAGAAATAGTATTTTAAATCATAAAAAAACTCCCGGCTTTTATAAGTCAGGAGTTTTTTATTTATTGTTGTATTGATCAATTATTTTACATTGTCCAGAGACTGTTGCATGTCTTCGTAACCACCACCATTGTAAACATTATCAAGTCCCTGAGCTTTGAAGAATTCAGTAGCCTGTCCGGAACGGTTACCAGAGCGACAGAAGAAAATTACATTACCTTCAAGACCTTTTATTTCATCCTGTCTTTCTTCGATTTCTCCTAATGGAATATTGGTAGCCTCGTCAATAGCACCATTCATTTCAAGCTCCATAGGTTCGCGTACATCGATAAGATGATAGTTTCCTGCTTTTAATACGTCTTCAATCATGTTATAAGATTTTTATTGATTAATATTTTGAGTTGTAAAAGAACGCAGGCTTTTCATTTTTACCTGTTCGTTGCTTAATTTTTTATCTGTATTCTTTTTATACATAGAGCTTTCCCAGTCTCCGTACATAGCGTTTGGAAGGATAATGAATTTGCTTCCGAATAATTCAGGATGCTCCAAAACTTTTTCGGATGAAGTTTTACCTTCGTTATTATAATAATACATATCCGAAAAATCGCTTAAGTTATCTCCGAAGAATAAAACAATATTGTATTTTTCAGAAAGCTTTTGTCGTCTGCTTTCCTTGCTTGACTTATCTGTTTTTAAGATAAGGTGATCGTTATCCGCATATGGGAAATTTTTCTTCTGAAGGTTTTCAAGAGTCGGAACTCTTTCTGTTTCACTTCTGTTGGAAACATAGAAAATCTCTACACCATTATTTTTTGTAAAGTTCAGGAAATTTAAAGCTCCTGCAATCGGTTCTGCTTGAGCAAGTCTTGTCCATTTGTTCCAGTCTTCCTGACTGAAGTTCTTTTTGTTTTCAATCTGATAAGCCTGATAAGGAGAGTTGTCCAGTACAGTCTCATCTATATCCAGAACAATAGCTCTTGGCTTTTCCGATGCCTCTTGTGTAATGATTTGTGCTAAGCGAATTTGTGCTAGCTGATAAGCCTGAATAGTTAAGGCTTTATATTCTCCGGCATTTTGCATCCATGCAGTAGCATTAACTAAATCTTTTGTGTCGTGATCTGCTTTTTGAGCAGAGCAGGAAATAAAAGATAAAATTAAACCTCCTGTAAGCAATATTTTCTTCATAATCTAAAATTTCTTTTTCAAAGCTTTGCAAAATTACGAAAACGTAAAATGACAGAAGTATAATTTTCTCAGTATTTTTGCACCTATGAATCTGGCTGAAAAAAATACAGCAATTATAAAACAGAAAGCAAAAGACTTTGGCTTTCTGGCTTGTGGTATTTCCCAAGCTGAGTTTTTGGAAGATGAAGCGCGTTCTCTTGAAAACTGGCTTACAAGAAACCTAAATGGTGAAATGCGTTATATGGAAAATTATTTCGATAAACGTCTGGATCCTCGTTTGCTGGTGGAAGGAAGCAAATCTGTAATTTCGTTTTCATACAATTACTTTCCCCGTAAAGTACTGAATACTGATGATAGCTTTAAAATATCAAAATATGCTTATGGTAAAGATTATCATGAAGTAATTAAAGAAATTCTTGGAGAGTTTGTTGCTGAATTGCAGGAAGAAATAGGAGAGTTTGGATTCAGAGTTTTTGTAGATTCAGCTCCGGTACTGGAAAGAGCCTGGGCAAAAAAATCCGGAATTGGATGGGTCGGAAAAAATGCAAATCTTATTACAAAAGGAGAGGGATCCTTTTATTTTCTGGCAGAGATTATCTGTGAGTTGGAGTTAGTTCCGGATACTCCGGTAACAGATCACTGCGGCAAATGTCGAAAGTGTATTGAAGCCTGTCCTACAGATGCTATATTGGATAATCAGATCATAGATGGTAGCAAATGTATTTCTTATGCAACCATAGAATTGAAGGACGAGATTCCTGAGCATTTTCATGGGAAAATGCAGAACTGGATGTTCGGGTGCGATATCTGCCAGGATGTCTGCCCCTGGAACAGATTCTCAAAACCACATCAACAGCCTCTTTTTGACCCCAATGAATCGCTGCAGAACTTTTCCAAAAAAGAGTGGAAAGAACTTACACAGGAAATTTTTTCTGAAATTTTCAGGAAATCTCCTGTGAAGCGAACAAAATACGCAGGCCTAAAAAGAAACATTGACTTTCTGTCGGATAAAAATCCTTAGAAAATCAATGCTTTTTCTGTTGAACTCTTTTAGGTGCAGTTTTTACTCTGAATTTGAATCTTTTTACTGATTTACCTTTCTTAATCATATTCAGTTGTGGATTTTGGTTTTCCTAATTTACAAAAATTAAATTAAGATTCCATACATTGTAAACAATATTTAACAAAAAATCCGGTGCAAATTTTTGCACCGGATTTTCTTTATTCTTTAAAGGATGGTTTATTTAAAATCGGTATCCTTAGCTGTATTGAATGTATAAGATTTGATATTGGTTACTAAATCTTGTCCCATCATACTTTGAGAAAGAGTATGAGGTAATTTTACACCATTTACATCTTTATAGTTGCTATAAACAGTTGGAATTGTCATTTCCTGCCCGTTCATTTTCTGTGTTTTGGTTTCTCCGGTTTTTAACCCGCTGTTTACACTGTAATAGTAAATATTATTACCATCTTTAATGACATAAGAATCTTCTCCACCAATTTTTTCTATACCAGATACTTTTAGCTCCGGTTTTTTAGCGAAATCCAACTCTTCAAATAATGAAGGGTTTTTTAACAAGGCAGTTTTTATATCTTCAGGGAGAGGCGTCTTATTTCCCATCATCATCATATAACCATCTTTTCCATCAAATGCCATTTTCTGAACAGTGTTTCCCATAGCGCTTACCTCTTGCAATAGTTTACCACCAAGAGCTTTCTGGCTTTTAATAATAAGCTCCATTCCCTGCATAGTAGCAGAACCTTCAGAAGAGATAGATGTTAGTTTTGATATAGCAGCTTTACCACCTACGGCATTGATATATTTATCAGCAATGCTGGCTACAGATACATTGGTATCTACTTTTTTAGCAGCTGGTTTCTCTGTTTTATTAGCATCTTTATCATAATAATTTACAGGATAGCCTAGTTTTTCTAACCCTTCGGAAATATCAGCTGCTTTCCCGGCGATGAAGATTCTACTTTGATTAGGTAAAATATTAGCCTTTGCAGCATTCTGAGCATCAGATATTGTTACATTGTCAATAGATTTAAGATAATTGGTATAAAAATCTTTTGGCAAATTTTGTATAGCTGAGTTGACTGCAAAATTAGCAATTGTCTCAGGCCTTTCCATAGAACGAATAAAATCTCCCTTTAACTTTGCCTTTGCATTGGCCAATTCTTCCGCTTTAATAGTTGTAATACTATTCAACTCATTAATGAATTCCTTTACTGCTTTATCCGTTACATCATTCCTTACACTTGCACCAGCTGAAAAAGAAGGAGAATATTTAGAAGTATTGAATGACGAATATGCTCCATAAGTAAATCCGTTTTTTTCCCGAAGATTCATGAAAAGACGAGCTTCTCCACCACCGCCAAGAATATAATTGGCGAGTGTAGCTGCAAAATATTGTGGATCCTTCATTTTTAATGTTGTAATGTTCTCTACTGAAACAACAGATTGTACAGCACTTGGAACATTAATGACATCAACTTCTGTTTTTGCGACGTTACTTGCCGGATCTACATTTGGTATTGTAAAACTAGATTTCTTCCAGGTTCCAAAACTCTTTTCAATAAGTTTCTTAGCTTCACCAAATTTAATATCTCCAACTACAACCAGATAAGCATTGTTTGGAGCAAAATATTTATTGTAAGCATCCTGAACATCTTTTAGTTGTATAGCTTTTATAGTTTCTTCGGTATCAAATTCTCCTCTTGCAGTGTTTTTTCCATATGTGATTGCATTGGAAACTTTGGAAGAAAGAAACTGGGCATTTTTTTCGTTATTTTTCAGACTCTCAAGAGATCTTTCTTTTGATTTCTGAATTTCTTCTTCTGAGAATTTAGGATTAATTGCAGCATCTGCCATTAGGCCCAAAACTTCAGGAAAATATTTAGATAAAGAATTGGCAAAAGCACTCCCAGAACCAAAATTTACTGTAGCCCCAAGGAAATCAACTCGTTTGTTAAAGTCGTCTTTAGACATTGTTGTTGTGCCATTACCTAGCTGACTTGCCATAATGCTATTAACTCCGGCTACTTTTCCCTCGTATACAGGAGGTCTGTCCATCCTAAGGGTAACATTTACCTTTGGAAGCTTATGATTCTCTACTATAAGAACAGTAAGACCATTGCTTAGTTTAAACGATTGTGGAGAAGTTATATTAATACTTGGCGTAGGCCCTGGTTTAGGCATAGCGTTAAGATCTATATTCTGTGCTGTCATCATTCCTGAAATTAGAAAGCTTGCAGCGATATATGTAATATGTCTTTTCATGTGTTTATTTTTTTTCAGGAATGTAATTAATGATAACTCTTTGGTTAGGATTCAGATATTTTTTTGCAGCATTTTGCAGATCTTCTCTTGTGATAGATCTGTAAATATCTATTTCTTTGTTAATGAGGTTAGTATTACCTAACAATACATGGTTTGTAGCTAAAGAACCTGCAATACCCTGAATACTTGAGTTTTGATTTACAAATTGGGTTTCAAATCTATTCTGAAGTTTTTGATAATCTTCCTGGGAAATTAACGTTGTCTGCAATTTTTTAATTTCTGCATCTATTTCTGTTTGTAGTACTTGTTTCGGTGTTTGTCCCATTGGGATTGCAAAGAAAGAAAATACTCCGGCATCTTCAAGTCCGTCTGAAATTGATGCAATTTCAAGTGCTTTTTTTTCCTGATCTACTAATTTTTTATAAAGAACAGATGATTTACCGCCGCTTAAATAAGCTGAAAGCATATTGAGTACATATGCATCCCTTTCTTTATTTGATAATGTTCTGTAAGCAAAAACATATGCGGGAAGTTGGATATTTGCGTCAGTTGTTGTAACCTCTTTTTCTTTAATAATTGGCTCGTCTTTCGGGAAGTTCTTAGGGGTAACTGTTCCTTTTGGAATGCTACCATAATATTCCTGTATCCATTTTTTAGTCTGCGCCGGTTTAATATCTCCGGCAACAACTAAAGTAGCGTTGTTTGGGACGTAGTATTTTTTATAGAATGCCTGAAATTCATCTAGTTTAGCAGAATTTAAATCTTCCATAGAACCAATAACAGATCCTCCATATGGGTGTTTATCAAAAAGGTGAGGATATATAGATGTACGATAAATAATACCTCCATATGGAGCATTATCTATTCTCATTCTTTTCTCTTCTTTCACAACTTCTCTTTGCGTGTCTACACCAATCTGATTAATTATTGCACTACGCATTCTTTCCGCTTCCATCCAAAGTC
Organism: Elizabethkingia bruuniana; assembly: GCF_002024805.1. Classification (NCBI taxonomy): domain Bacteria; kingdom Pseudomonadati; phylum Bacteroidota; class Flavobacteriia; order Flavobacteriales; family Weeksellaceae; genus Elizabethkingia; species Elizabethkingia bruuniana. The sequence continues at coordinate 2,317,916 of NZ_CP014337.1, read as the reverse complement.
CTAACTGTTCATTATTAGAAGGAAATGTCTCATAATAATAGGTTCTGTCCTGTGTAGTATTGGCATTGTTGGTACCACCATTGGAGGATACAATTTTGAACCAATCTCCTCTTTTAATGTTTGGAGTTCCTTCAAAAAGAAGATGCTCAAAAAAGTGAGCAAATCCCGTTCTTCCTTTTACTTCATCTTTAGAACCAACATGGTACATTACTCCGGTAGTAACAACTGGTGCTGAGTTATCCTGATGCAAAATTACGTGCAAACCATTTGGGAGATCATACTCCTCAAATTTAATTTCCTGAGCATTCATCAGCACTCCTAGGAAGGCTAATGAAGCAAATGATAATATTCCTTTTTTCATATTTAATTAGATAATTGTTTACAATTAGTAGTTGAAAATTCTTTTTTGTTACATTTTAATATAAAAAAATACTGTTGACAAACTGTTGTCACAAACCCGAATTACCTTTGAATCAGAAATAAAATTTAATCTCAAACAATATGGAAACTACACAAATTTCAAAACAAGAAACATTTATGGGTAAAGAAGATTTGCTTAACCACTGGTTAGGACACAGAAATCTTACAAGAAGAGTGATTGAAAAATTTCCGGAAAAAGAATTATTTGAATTCTCGGTAGAAGGTATGCGCCCTTTTTCGGATATGGTAAAAGAACTTCTTTCTATTGCAAGTCCCGGATTACATGGAATAGTTAATAGATCCGAAGAAGCATATAACCATGATTTGAATTTGAATACAAAAGCAGAGTTATTAGCAAAATGGGATGAAGAGACTCCGGTAATTATTGATCTATATAATAAAATTCCGGAAAAAGATTTTCCCAAAAATCATAATCTTTTCGGACAATATAATTTTCCGATAAAAGATAACATTTTGTATTTTATAGACAATGAAATTCATCACAGGGCTCAGGGATATGTTTATTTAAGAGCACTAGGAATTGAACCTCCTTTTTTCTGGGAAAGATAAATACACCAATATAAAATTAAACTCCGGCTATTGACCGGAGTTTTTTATTCTTTCTAATTGGGTTTCCAGTAAGTCTTGCACATCATTTTTTAGAGATTCAGGCTTTATAATGGTAAGGCGGTCCCCAAACATGAGTAACCATCGAGGAAATCCATTATCTATATCCCTTATTGAGAATACCATTTCGGTCTCTTCTCCCAAATCTTTCTCGGAAATGAAGCCATAATAATGGCGATCCCATTTCATATAACCGGCAAAAGAATTGTGTACCCTTATAATGGCTTCGGTACCTTTATGTTCATTTTTTTTCTCCGGTAAAAGTTGTTTCAGATGTGGGTGTTTTTTAGAAAAACCTATTTCCATAATCTGAATTCCCGATATTCTATCAGTACGAAACTGTCTGTAATCATTGCGGAGGAGACAATAAGCCTGTATATACCAATGTCCTTGTTCATAAAATAATCCAACAGGTTCTATTATCCTTTCCTGGCATTTGCTATCCTGCACACCCTTGTAATCTATTCTTACCTGTTTTTGCTGTGCAATAGCATTAAACAGCGTTTCCATAGTATGGTCAGGAGCTTTTTGTACTGATGTACTATGTTGGGGTTTGTGAATAATAATCTGATTCTCCAAAGTAGAAAGTAAATCCTTTTCAGACATTCTTAGAACAGATTTTATTTTATAGGTTGCCGAAAGAAAGTTTTGCTTTAAACCCTCATCAATAAATCTGTCCATTAATTTTTCCGCCGCAATAAAACTTAGTGCTTCCTCCTGAGAAAACATCACCGGAGGAAGTTTGTATCCTTCCATTAGTTCATATCCGGTTCCGGCTTCGCTGTAAATAGGGATTCCTGCCTGTTCAAGGCTTTTTATATCTCTGTAAATTGTTCTTAGGCTTACCTCAAAACGATCTGCAAGATCCTGTGCACGTACCGTACGTCTGGATTGCAGATGAATGAAAATAGCCATAATACGGTCGAATCTTTTAACAATATCTGATGACATAATTGTTTTTTAGTGAATAAGGCCTGCTATAATATTTATAGTTAGCGCTACAACAAAAGTATTGAGAGCAAAGGAAAGTAAACCATGAAACAATGCTACACGACGGATTTCTTTAGATGAAATTTCCACATCGGAAACCTGAAATGTACACCCCATAACAAAGGAAAAGTAAGCAAAGTCCAGATAATCAGGTTTCTCATCTCCAGGATAGTCTAAACCTTTTCCTCCTTTTGTCTTGTAATACAAATGTGCATAATGAAAAATGTATAATGTGTGTACCAGTGCCCATGAAGAAATCATGCTGCCTACAGCAATAAGAACCATAAACCATTGGCTGATATTTTTATCATTAAATCCCATTACCATAAGAAGTACGGTGAATAAACATGCGAATGAGGCCAGAATAACAAATAGAAATACAAATGCTTTGCTTCCGTCTTCTATACTGGCTTTTCTTATTATTTCGGTAACATTCATTGTAAATATTGTGATCCAGCATATTGAAATGTAAGTAATAGCAAATCCCAACCATGTAATCAGTATTCGCGGAAGTACAGGAAGTTCTGATGGTACAATGACAAAAATAAGACCTGAAATAATAATGGAAAGCATCACACGATGGATTGGACGCAGTTTTTTTATGATGTTTAGGATTGAGTTCATGACTGGTTATCAGGTTATTTATTTAAATCAGTTCGCCAACGTGCTTTTTAATATTCAAGGCCATTTTTTCAATTGGTAAATCATCTGCATCTGTACCAAAAGGATCTTCAATAGCTTCAGCAATAAGTTCCAGAGAAGCCAGAATATAGAAAATAAAAGGAACAACTAAAGTTACAAAATAGCCCATAGAGAATACAAAACCGAAAGGAAGTGTAATAACGTAGAGAACAATGAATTTTTTAATAAAAGAGCTATAAGAATAGGGGATGGGCGTGTTTTTTATACGTTCGCATGCACCACATATATTGGTGAGATCTGTGATATCCTGATTGATATTGATAAATTGAGCATCGGTTATAATCTTGTCTTTATATAGCTGATTAACGTTATTGTATATGAGGCTGGCTACCTGATTGGGTCCATGTTTGGAGTCAAAGTTAAGCTCCGGATGTTGTATATCGTCCAGCATGAAGGTAGAATAATCAGAACGTAAAAAAGAGAATAAAGCTTGTGGGTAAAGCGCAATAGCTTTTCTGTAAAAATTTCTGTTCTTTGTGTCTTCCTTTGGTAAATAAGCATTAAGCTTTATAGCCAGGTTTCTGGAAGTATTGGTTAAAGCTCCCCATTGTTTTCGTGCCTCCCACCAACGATCGTAGGCCGAATTGGTACGGAATACTAGTAACAGGGATAAAACAAACCCCAGAAGACTGTGGACAGTGGTAATATTCTTTACCCAGCTTTTATCAGAAAGCTTTAGACTTTCAAGTTCCCAATATGCAATTCCCCACGAAATAACCCCCATGAATATAATATAGGGAAAAAGTTTTCTGAAGGTATCGGTTTTATGGATGAATACTACAGCCTTAAACCATTCTTTTGTATTATAAATAGTCATATACAAAAATAGAATTTTTCCGATTCTTTTCCGATTTTTTAAATTGTATTCTTACTATGAACAAATCTTAATAGACTTAATCTATATCAATTCAGTAGATATTCTTTTGAAAGGTCGTAAATTTGCGCCTTCAAAAAACGAACAGAAATATTAAGGTGATGAAAAAGGGATTATTGGCACTTGCTTTTGGTGGTTTATCCATCGGAATGACGGAATTTACAATGATGGGTATTTTACCGGATATTGCCGGAGATATAGGAGTGAATATACCTGTAGCGGCACATCTTATTGCATTATATGCATTGGGTGTTTTTGTTGGAGCACCTATTCTGGTTTTGTTCACTAGTAAATATCCGCCGAAAAAAGTACTTATTTTACTGATGTTGATGTTTTTTGTGTTCAATGGTCTTTTTGCGATTGCTCCAAATCACTGGAGTATGCAGCTTACCCGTTTTATGTCCGGATTACCACACGGAGCTTTCTTTGGTGTAGGGTCTGTGGTTGCTGCTAAAATGGCACCTAAAGGCAAAGAAGCCCAGTATATTTCCATTATGTTTACAGGGATGACAATAGCTAACCTGTTGGGAGTTCCGTTAGGAACATTCCTCGGGCATCATTATTCATGGAGAATTACATACGGAATTATCTGTTTCTTGGGGTTAGGAACGGCTTTATCAATTTTCTTTTGGCTGCCTAATATTGCTTCAAGTAATTCTGAGAATATTTTCTCACAGCTTTCTTATTTTAAAAGACCAGAAGCCTGGTTGCTAATTGTTTTAATTTCTGTAGGAACAGGCGGTCTCTTTGCATGGATTAGCTATATAGCACCATTAGTGACAAACGTTTCGGGAATAGCTGCAGGGAAAGTCCCTTTTATTATGATTTTGGTAGGACTGGGGATGTGTTTTGGTAATTTATTGGGTGGAAAGCTTGCAGATTCTATTTCACCAACCAAAGCAGCGATGATTTGTTTCTCTTCTATGGCTGTTTGTCTTGTAGTGGTATACTTTACCTCTCCAATAGAATGGACGGCTTATCCTATGGCCTTTATTACAGGATTAATATCGTTTACTATAGGAGCACCTATACAGATTATGTTAATACGTACTGCTGAAGGAGCAGAAACTCTAGCAGCAGCAGCGGGGCAGGCTAGTTTTAATATGGGAAATACTTTAGGAGCTTATTTGGGTGGAATTCCAATTACTCTGGGCTTTGCATATAATACTCCGGTGCTTGTAGGTTCAGGAATGGCTATAATGGGAGTAATGCTTACATATGCATTTTACAAAACAATTGTTCTGAAGAAATATAAGCATCTTACCCGTTAGTGGAAGTTATAAAAACAAAAAGCGCGAAGAAAATTTTTCTTCGCGCTTTTTGTTTTTATAACTTCAATATAATTAAAGCTGAATTTTCTGTCCCTGTTCCGGGAATATTAACTGAACTTTCAATGGATTATTTTCCGTAAGTTCCTTCTTGATAATCTCAATCCGGTTACCTCCGGGTTTTAAATGAGTGATAATAATCTTTAAATCTTTCAGGTCTTTTTGCTGAGCTGTCTTAGCCAGAACAGAAAGCTCTTCATTTAAAAGCTTTGGTGTAAGATGACCAAAAAGTGCATTTTCAGCCCTCTCATTTTCAAAAGAAACTTCGATAAGTATGGCTTTTAATTTTTTGCTTTTTACCAATGGAGCAACATTTTGCCAAAGATTTTGTAATGCATTGCTTTTTTCCACTCTGTCAGCTCCTGTATCTCCCAAATAAAGAATACTTTCTTGTTGTGAACCAGAAACAAGAATCGCGGAACTCTTATAAGGATTTACATGGCTTAGCGGAAAAATACGGCCGGTTAAATTAGTCCCGTCAATAGAAAATGGAGCATTTGTGTCCATTTTTCTATAAGTATACTTGCCCAGAGTAGGCTTATCACCTTCATTTGCGAAATTGATCCAGGCATCATTTGTAAAATACCTGTTTTTTAGTATTTCGGCAGTTTCAGGGATAGAATAGATATTTTTCTTACTGTCATCCGGAGAATTAATGACCATACCGGATAAATGATCCAGATGTCCATGGGAAATAAAATATCCCTTAATGTAATCTTTAAGTACAATCTCATTACTTACAGAAAATACACCTTTCTCTATAGCCTTATCTATACCTGCTCTTACCGTTCCGGCATCCATGCACAAAAATGAATTTTTCCCGGTTTCACCAATGAGGTAAGAACTTAAATTATTTTCTTCACCACCACCATGTACACCTAATGGAATAAGATCAAATGACTGGGCGTTTGAAAATATCTGTGAACAGAAATACAGGCTAAGTAATACTCTTTTCATGGGTTTATTTTACAGAATTTTGTTCTTTTTTTATCATTCTCTGGAAATAGATGTAGCCTAATAGCAGGCATGCAAATACACTAAAAAAGGTAATAGATGTATTTTTTAACTGTTGTGGAGTACTCCTGGCAGTTTCGAAAATGTAAATAATTACAGGCCAAAGGAAAAAAGAAACAAATCTTAGTAAGGGCTTTTGTCTTATCCATTGATATGTATTCAGAAATATGGGAATAATAGAGATACACATAATAGCAATCCCCTTATAAATAGCACTCTGATACTGATCAAACAGATTACCATAAAGCTCTTTTTCATTTCCAATATTGGCATAAAGTAGTATCCCGGCCAGAATAAAGCTACCTATACAGATGGATATATATAATACTATTATTTTCTTTACCATGTTTATAATTTCCGGACAAAGATAATCATCTTTTGTGGTTCATCGAAGAATAACCTGCTGAAGGTTGTTTTAGATGATTTTATGTCACGTATTATGGAAAAATATAATGTAAATAAAAATTTCCATAGAAAGTTTCCATCGAATAAAGAAAAAAAACATCTTTATCGAATATAAAAAGTGCTACATTTGATATAGTTAACCAACAAATACAAAATATATGAAGAGAATCATTTTGCCTTTGGCTGTTTTCGCTCTTGTAGTTTCATGTAACAAAAAAACAGAAACAAAAACTACAACATCAACAGATTCACTAACTACCAAAACGGAATCTGGTACTACAACTTCAACTACAACTACAGAAGTTAAGGCAGAAGTTCCGAAATTTTCTAATGAAGACGTGAACAAAGGATTAGCAGAATATCAGCAATTACTTACTGATTATAAAACAGCTATCGCAAATAAAGATCAAGCTAAACTAACAGAATTAGCAACCAAGTTCCAGACATGGAGCCAGGGTGCTGCTGCTTGGGCTTCAAAATTAAAGCCGGAGGAGCAAAAACAATTTAGTGATTATCTGATGAAAGCTAGCAAAGAGTGGACAGATGCTGCTCAGAGCGCTGCTAAATAGAAGGTAATCTAAGCTTCACAAAACGTTAAACTTAATAAAAAAGCTTCTCACCAAAATGAGAAGCTTTTATTTTGTTCAGAATATTTTCTTATTGAGCTTTTGTAAATTCTACATTAGCGATAAGCTTAACTTCGTCAGAAACAACTAAGCCACCAGCTTCAGTAGTCTGGCTCCAAGAAAGTCCAAAATCTTTTCTGTTGATTTTTCCTGAAATTTCGAAACCTGCTCTTACAAATCCGAAAGGATCGTTGATTACACCGCCAAAGTCAGCATCTAATACAACTGGCTTGCTGATACCCTTAATTTCTAAATCTCCGGCGATTTTACCGTTTTCTATACCAGAAGTACTCGTAAATTTAATTTCCGGATATTGATTAGCAGAAAAGAAATCATCGCTTTTTAGGTGATTGTCTCTGTCTTTGTTTTTTGTATTGATAGAGTTTACATCTGCAGAGAAATTAATCTTTGCATGGCTAAAATCATCATTTTCAGCTTCAATAGCTGCATCGAAAATCTGTAATTCGCCACTCACAGTAGAGATTACCATGTGTTTTACTTTAAATTGTACTTCAGAATGTGAAGGGTCTAAGTTCCATTTAGTTGCCATAATTTCTTAAATTTTAATGATTAAATATTTTGTTAAAGTTTGTTTTATCCTATCTGAAAGGAAAGCATTCCTATCGAACCATAAATTAACTGATCGTTAAATAATTTTATACTATCATTATTATCTCTTAATGCATAAGCATAGAGAGAAGGAATATAATGTTCAGGGGTAGGAACAGAAAGTTGATTTGCAGAGCTGATACCTTGAAATTTCAATAATTCTTCCTGTTTGTCCTGCAATAAATAATTTTTGAAAGTGTCATTGGCTTCTATAGCCCAATCGTAGCCAGTTTCCGGCTGACGCCAGTTCATCATACGAAGATTGTGAACAATATTACCACTACCTACAATTAATACTCCTTTATGCCGTAGATATTGTAATTCCTTTGCCAGTTCATAATGTTCTTTGGGTGATTTATGAACGTCTATACTGAATTCAATAACCGGAATATCAGCATCCGGATAAAGGAATTTTATAACACTCCATGCACCGTGATCTAGTCCCCACATTTTGTCTAGCTCCACAGGTGTAATATCTATTACTTCCGATAATTCTGTGGCAAGTTCCGGACTTCCGGGAGCAGGATATTGTACTGCGAAAAGTTCGGGTGGAAAGCCATAAAAATCGTGTATAGTCTTTGGATGAGGAACAGCTGTTACCTTGGTACCGGATGTTTCCCAGTGAGCAGAAATACATATAACAGCGGCTGGTTTTGGAATTGACTGACCAATTTTTCGCCAACCATTAACAAAATCATTTTCTTCAATGGCATTCATAGGACTGCCGTGTCCCAGAAATAGGACCGGCATTTTTTCGGTATTGGGAAGTCCATTGGTGAATGATTTTAAATGATTAAGTTCCATTGTATTTGTCTCATTTGATAAAGCAAAAATACAACGGAACTGATAGCGTGTTCATTGATGTATGATAACTTTTACGCTATAGGTAATCCATTAGTAGCTTTTTGCTCTGGCTGTAATAATGTAATAACCTGATTGGAGCCTACAATGCCCAGTACAAGGCATTCACTGAAAAAATTGGCTATTTGTTTTTTCGGAAAGTTTACAACAGCAATAATCTGTTGTCCTACTAATATATCCGTATTATAAAGATCAGTGATCTGGGCAGAAGACTTTTTTATTCCCAAATCTCCAAAATCTATTTCCAGCTGATAAGCTGGCTTTCTGGCCTTTTCAAAAACTGCTGCAGAAATAATAGTCCCTACGCGCATGTCAATCTTCTCAAAATCTGACCAGGTAATCTCAGGTTTAATATCCATTATTTATTGTTTGTATTTAATGTTTCGTCTGTAAAATGTTCTCTGTGTTTGGGTTTGTTAAACATATTCTGATTGTAATTAGCAGATGTATTTCTGGGAATAGAAAGACTTTCCCAATCCTGATTGCATATCATTTTTCCGATAAAAACAATTTGGCCAACATGGTAAGGGTAGTGGGCAAGCTGTCTGTTGATAGCTTCTAAAACTGTATGACCCTGATTTCGGATATAGATGATTTTTTCTAAATCCTCATCAGTAAGTGATTCCAGAGTTGTTTGGAAAACATTCCAGCCTTTATCCCAAAAGTCTAGTAACTCGGTTTTAGACTGAAAATCATTTTCAAATTCAGCATCGCGGTTTCTCCATTCTTTTTCACCGTCTGTATTAAATATATCTGTCCATCTGGAAAGCATATTTCCGGCTAAATGTTTCGCAATGACAGCAATGCTGTTGCTTTCTTCGTTGTATTGCCAGAATAATTGTTCTTCGGTAAGTTGTGCGAAAGTTTTTTCTGCCAGAGCTTTGTAATAAGAAAATTGTTTCTTTACACTTTGTAAATAACTATCATTGCTCATCTTAGTAAGAATTAATCTATTAAAGATAAGAAATAACTTTTATTCAACAATGGTGCGGAAGGTTAAGTTTACCCTTTCTTTAAAGAATTTTTTAGTTGGTGGAAGCCGATGCAGCCAGAAATCCTGAGTTTCATTTTTCATTACGAGCAGGCTGCCGTGTTCCAGTATAAGCTCTACTTTTTCTTGTGTTTTTTTATGTTTGAAAGCAAACTTTCTTTCTGCACCAAAGCTCATAGAACCAATGGCACCATGCTTTTTCAGATCCTTTTCGGCATCACTGTGCCAGGCCATACCCTCATCCCCGGAATGGTAGAGATTTAACAGACAAGAATTATAAGTTTCGCCGGTAGTTTGCTCAGCAATTTTTTTTAATACCAAAAGATTTTCGGTCCATGGAAGTGCCGTTTTGGTAGCGTTGGAGTAGGTATATTCAAAAGGTATGTCTCCGTACCAGGCTACTTTTCGTTTGGTCAGAATTTTTTTTCCGAAGATTATGGCCTCATCATTTCGCCATTCGATTTCAGATAATAATAACTGATAATAATAATCGGCTTCTTCTAAAGAGAATATTTTTCCGTAATAATTAACTGTTCCGTCTTTTGGGAGTAGGTTTGCTGTGCTGTCTATTTCGCGTTCAAATAATTCCATTTTTCCATTTGCTGTATTGTTCTTTCATACAATGTCCACATGGACGATATGCCTTTTCTAGGGCATCTTGTTCAGAAATAAAGAAAACCCTGTTTTCCCTTTTCATTCGTTTTCCGGATGTACAGGATAATGTACCATATATTTTGAGTTTCCTGTTTCCACCCAACAAAATATCTTTTCTTCGGATTTTATTTCTCAGCTCCAAATCAGAAATATCAATATGTTTTATCATACTAATTTAAGGCATCGTGAAATATAATACCTAATGTATACCTGTTGCCATTCTTTACTTCACTTACACCATGTTTCATATTAACCCTGTAATAGCCTTTAGCGCCTTTTTCAGGTTTAAAGTTAGTTGTAAATATCAGTAAATCGCCTTTATTAGGCTTTAACACTATTGCCTTAGACTGGGCTCTGGGAATTTGCTGGGTGAGAACGAATTCTCCGCCAGTAAAATCTTCTTCAGGTTGAGTTAACATTAAGACAACCTGTATAGGGAAATACACATCGCCATAAAGATCCTGATGTAATGTATTAAAGCCACCCTTCCCATATTTTAAGATTAAGGCTGTTGCTTTTTTCTGCTCGTTTGCATGACATTCGGATAATAATTCTTCATGAACCAGTGGAAACTGTTTGTCTATTTGCAAAGCTCTAAACCATGTATTCGCAATTGGTGCCAAATATGGATAGATATTGGTTCTTATATTCTGAATAATGTTGGGTAAAGGATAGTCGTAGTATTTGTATTCACCTAATCCAAACCTATGGCGTTCCATAATTACTCTTTTTCTGTAGGCTCCGGCTTTTTCGTAACCTGCTTTTAGTTCTTCACAAGACTTGTTATCGATAAGACCTGGGATAATTGCGTAACCATTCTGGTGCATGTCTTCTGTTACTTTCTCCCAATCAATATTCTCGATTTTTTGAATAAGTGTCGTCATAATTTCTAACTAAAGATCAGCATTTACTCTTGCCTGTTCCCATCCGATAATAGCGGTTTTACGCGTAGGTCCCCACATGTAGCCTCCAATTTTTCCGGTAGATTGAATTACTCTGTGACAAGGAATAAGAAATGCTACAGGATTACTCCCTATGGCTGTTCCTACTGCTCTGGAAGCTTTTGGATTATTGATTTGCTCTGCCAGATAACCATAAGTAGTAAGCTCACCTAAAGGTATTTTAAGGAGAGCTTCCCATACTTTTAACTGGAAATCTGTTCCTTTCAGATGTAACTTTATTTTATTTATGTGTTGCCAGTCCTTGCTGAAAATAGATAATGCATTTTCTTGAAAAGCATCGCTTTGTTCTCGTAATATTGCATTTGGAAATTGCTTTTTAAGCTGCTGGATGGCATCATCCTTATTTTCATAAAAAGTCATTGCACAGATTCCTTTCGTAGTAGAGGCTATAAAAACAGAACCGAAAGTACTATTGTAAAAGCTATAATTAATATGTAAACTTTCGCCACCGTTTTTATACTCGAAAGGTGTCATACCTTCTATATTGATGAACAGATCGTGTAATCTTCCTGTTCCGGAAAGACCTGTTTCATAGGCTGCTTCAGCTAGTGTAGCATTTTGTTTTAGTAAATCTTTAGCATACTGAAGGCTTATGTATTGGAGGAACTTCTTAGGGGAAGTACCAGCCCAGTCACTAAATATCCGTTGGAAATGATAGGGACTTACATGTACATTATCTGCAATATCCTCCAGACTTGGTTGTTCTTTGAAGTGTTGCTGAATGTATTCTATAGCTTCGGCAACACGTTGAAAGTTAATGTCGGTTTGTGGTTTCATCTCTGTTATATTTGAAACAAATTTCCGATAAGTGGTACTATAATAAAACCCGAATCTTGCTTAGTTTTGTAATAATGGAAGATATCTTTCTCTGATGATATTAAAATGGTGGATCTGATGTCCCACCATGGTGAAACCCATTGCCAATACAGACATCTCTGTATTATAATTATTACCCGAATGTTGTATTGTTTCATCATCAAAACCTTCAAACATTGCTTTGCTGGCTATACGAACACTTTTTAGTTCTTTCAAAAGACTTTCTAAGGTACGGTGATTTACTTTTGCATTGTCAGCAAAGAGATTTTCATCAAATCCCTGCGGAGTTACACCATCTTGTCGGGCAAAACGTGTTGTTCTTTCTGTAAAGACTCTTTCAGTATCTATGATATGTTGTATAATCTGTTTGATTGTCCATTTTTCGGGAGCATAAACACTATCTCCCAGTTGAAGTAACTGATCGATGTTTATCTGATCAATCTGCTGAATACTCTCGTCAAAAGCTTTCAGAATTTCAATGTCATCTACCAGATTGATATAACGGTCGTAGTAGCCTGGCATTTTTGTGATATCGGATTTTTTCATATATCAGGATTTTAATATAATATTAGGAGATTTAGTTGTATTGTACAATTTGGAAGAAAATAGATATTAGAAGTTAGAACATTCACTATTCACTATTTACCATTTACCATTTACCTATTGACGATTCAATGATTAACGATTCAACTACTGTACCGCTTTCATAATATCCGAATTAATCTGTTTCATTCTGGCAGATGCATAAGCTGAGTCATAAGGCTGCATCGCATCGAATAAATACTCATAGAAAGGAGTGATTTCCTGTACTTGGTCCACTTTTTCCTGTTTGTATTCTGCTTTAGTATTTTGAAGTTGTACAAGGTAAGCTCTGAATTCTGAATCAACTGGTTTTAGTGCATTCAGAAGATATTTTAAACCTTTTTCTTTTTGACCATTTCTCGAATAGGCATTCGCTATACTTTTAGCAACCATAGAATAATAATAAGGCTGTGAAGCCATATCCTTTTTCATCGTTTTTTGATGTTTTTTATCCAGGCTTTTGTAGTAATTATAATCCTGTAATGTATTGCTTTGTACTTTAGCAGCCAGTGCCAGTGCTTTTTTCTCGTTGCCGGCTAGCAGATAACTATAAACCATATCATCTACAGAACGTGGATCATTATATTTCTCGAACGGAATTTCTGATGAGGCTAAATCCAGGAGTTCTAAAGCTCTTTTTTTATCTCCTTTTTCAACCAATGCTTGTGCTGCACGGGAAGCTGTTAGTCGATAGCTCATAATATTGCTCATTGCAATTTCATCGTAATGGTTATAGAGATTTTTGAAATTTCCCCATTTGAAGTTTTTTACTGTTCTGTAAAGTTCTTCTGCATCTACGCGTCCAATATCACCGCGAGGAGTATCCTCCTGGATTGTTTTTATAGGAACGAGACGATAGGAGAAGCCATCAAACTGCAGATAATCTCTTAAAAAGAACATGTCTGCGGGATCTGACATACCTGTTGCTGAGAAATTAATAGGTCTTTTCCAGTCGAAATTTGCTAATAAATCCATCAGAAAAAGATTGTATTTGTACATGGTATTATCCGTGTAGTTTACGACCAGGTTCTTTTCAGTGAATGCAGCGTTTTCGGGTTTTATAATTCCGGCTTCTACTGCGTTTTTGGTATTTACGGGAAGGGTAAAAGTGTGAACAGGAAGGAAGTTCAGTTTTGCATATTTATCACCTGCAAAGATCATTTGAAGAATCTGATCTTTATCTTCAGATTTCATTTTCAGAAAGGCTATAGCCTCCTGAAAGGTCATAGAATCTTGGGTTATGTATTTTCTGAAAGAAGCTAGCGCTTTTGAATTCTCTCCCTGGGCATCAAGATTATCGAATATACTTTTCCATTCCTCTTTACTCATGAGATATACCTGTTCATTGGTTCCTTCCTGATATTCTTCCGGCGTTAAACGTAGAGGGAGTTTTTCGGAATTGTTTATTTTTCTCATCGTCTGATTAATAAACCATGATTTTGATACTAATGCCTGATGCACAATTCTTACATCATCGCGGAAGTTCTCGGTCTGTTGTAATCCAAATGTTGGATAAGTGTCATTATCAGCATAAGTAATCATTACGCTGTCTTTTGGTAAGGATTTCAGGATAGAGTAGGCGCTGTCATAAGCTGCTGTTTTCTGGCTCCTGTCATGTGGACGATAATTCTGAAAGCCCATCATAAGAGGAATCCCTAATAAAAGAGCTCCGACTGCCCAGTTGAGATTTGTTTTTTTAATTTTATACTGTACCAGATAAAAAAGAGCTGTAGCACCTAATCCGATCCAGATAGCAAAGGCATAAAAAGAACCAACAACAGCGTAATCGCGTTCACGTGGCTCGAAAGGTTTCACACCTGTGTAATAAATGATTCCGAAACTGGTTAGTATAAATAAAGATAATAGGGCATAAAATCTTCCGAAATCTTTATTTAACTGAAAGAAAAAACCTATTAAGCCTAAAATTAGGGGCAAGAAGAAAAACTTTACTGTTGATTCATTTCTGAACTGAGATGAAAGATGTTCCTGATCACCATACAAAGCATTATCCACAGTAGAGAATCCGCTGATCCAGTTTCCACGGTTATCCTGAAACTCCCCCTGAAGGTCATTTTGTCTGCCAACGAAATTCCACAGCAAATATCTTACAAAGTAATAACCATTCTGAAAGGATATAAAATAGTTTAGGTTTTGTCCAAAACCAGGTTTTTTGACGTGGATAAGATTGTATTTTTTTGCATTTATATAATCCTGATACGTAATACTTCCTTCATCATATTTCTTCTTCATGGCTTCAAATGCTGTGTAGGCATCTTTGTCATTGGCGATATCTTCATTATCATAATTAAAGCTAAATTCCGGAGCTCCATACATAGACATGTAATTTGGAATAACCGTTTTATCATTACTGAACATTCTCGGCAGAAAGCTTATCTGATTTTTATTATAGACAAGATCATCACGAGTGTCGATTAAATCGTATCTGCCTGTTTGTTCATTCTTTACATAGACATTACCTGTTTTTACTGTTTTATAACTTCCGTCATCATTTTTCTCAATACCATCGGGATCTAAATAAGCAGTATAATTTTCTCCATAGGTAGTAGGCCAATCTCCATACTGAACACGGTTGTAGTAATCTAAAAGTCCAATTGCACTATCAGGATTATTAAGATTGATTGCCGGATTGGCATTGGCTCGAACCGGCAAAACCATCCAACAGAAAAAGCCTATGATAAGAAATACCGAGCTTAATGTGATGGTTTGTAATAAATCGCTGGATTTCTTTCGAGCAAATTTTAAGATGTAGTATGATGCAGCAACTAATGCCAAAAACGAAAAAATAGTTCCTGAATGAAATGGTAATCCAAATCCATTGACAAAAGTAATTTCACTTCTGGAGAAGATCGTCATTAATGTAGGGAAAACAACCTTGAATACCATTGCCAGAACGACTAAAGTAATAAGGTTAGCTAATAAAAAACTTTTCCATGTGAATTTATATTTTTTGCTATAATAAATCAGACATACAGCAGGAACGGCAAGCATACACATCATATGAACACCTAATGAAAGTCCTGTGATAAAGAAAATCAGGATAATCCAGCGTTGATTATCTTTCTGATCAAAGTCTTCTTCCCATTTGCAGATAAGCCACAAAATAAGAGCAATAAACATACTAGCCATAGCATATACTTCGCCTTCTACAGCTGAAAACCAAAAGGTATCGCTGAATGTAAAAGCTAAAGCTCCGACAATCCCTGAGAATAAAACAGCAAAAGTCTGATTAGCGTTTAGTTCTTTTTGAGAACTCTGGAAAAAGTTTTTGGCGAAATGGGTAACTGTCCAGAATAAAAATAGAATAGTAAAGGCACTGCATAGTGCTGAGATTCCGTTAATAATCAAAGCATAATTTTGTCCGTTACCGAATGCAAATGCAGAAAGTGTTGCACCTATAAGTTGAAATAAGGCGGCGCCGGGAGCATGTGTTACTTGTAACTTTATGGCAGAGGCAATATATTCACCACAATCCCAAAAGCTAAGTTTGCGCTCCATTGTAGAGAAATAGGTAATTAGCGCAATTCCGAATATCAGCCAGCCTAATGAATTATTCCATTTTCTGAATGTCCATTTTTTCATGAAAAAGTGAATTAATAGTTTTGGCGCTAAAATAACTCAATATTTCTTATGAAAAATCAAAAATATTAGGATCTTTTTAAATTTTACTGATAATACTCTTCGACAGGCTCAGAGTGACATTACTCTTCCAAAATATTTTTTTTAAAGGTGTCAGGCTGAGCTGAGTTTATAGTGAGCATGACGAACTATCGAAGTCTAATATTATTTTGGATTAAAATTTAAACATGTTTATAATTATTTGCAGGGAATTTTGCTTGTTGTAGCAGTTGTAATAAAAACCTCACAGGTAATCCTGTGAGGCCTCATGTTTATTTAATCACAATTTCCGTTAATATCGCATGAAGCGCCTTGCTCCGATACATTGATAAACGGTGTTGTTTTTTGTTTTTCTTTCCAGTCGTCATAAGAAGCTTTCAATGTATTAAGGAAAGCATCCGAAGGTTGTGCTCCCGATACTGCATACTTACGATTGAAAACAAAGAATGGTACTCCTGTAACGCCTAGTTCGTAGGCTTCCTGAATATCTTGTTTTACTTTATAGGCATAATCGTCATTATTGATAGCATCATTAAAGTCTTCCTCAGTAAGTCCTATTCTCAGCGCTTCAGCTTTTAATACATCGGTGTTACCGAGGTCTTGTCCTTTTTCAAAATAGTCTGAAAAGAATGCTTCTTTTGCTTTATCACCCAATCCTTTTTCCTTCGCTTTATGAAGTACTCTGTGCGCCTGAAATGTATTAAAAGTAACTGCTTTACTAAAATCGAAATCCAAGCCTGATTCCTTAGCTGTATTAGCAATCTGCTGCTGCATTGCATGGATAGCTTCTACAGGCCTGTTATACTTTTTAGCAAGACCTTCTTCCAGATCATATCTTTCATCAGGCTGTACAAACTCTGGATCCAATTGGTAACTTTTCCATTCCAGTACAACATCGTCAGCATGCTCAAATTGTGCTAAAGCCTGTTCGTAATGTTTTTTTCCGATAAAGCAGAAAGGACATACAACATCACTCCAAACCTCAATATGTAATTTATTATCTGTGCTCATATTTATTTTTATACAAAGATACTATCGAAAGAGGGGCAATGTCAACTATAATATTAATCTATGAAATCAATAATTGGAAGTTCTTGTTTTTACTTTAGTCTTCTTGATCCAATAAGATATATAGAATGATCCCAATACGGTAGGAGCCAGCCATCCAATGATATTTCCGTAATGAAGCCCTGCTACAATAAATGCTGTTACAGATGCTATAAGTGCTCCGGACATTTTCCCGATATGATGGTGTATCCATTTGTTCCGGACATTCTTCAGATTTTTATAGAATGAAATATCTCTGCTGCTCATTAGGATACCAAGGCCGCCGAAGATAAGATATAGTATAGAGAACTGTTGGTTTACTGACCAGTTGATAACAGCCATAATAACCATAAGAATTCCGCTAAGAAGCATTATATATGATATTGCATAGTCTTTAACGGATGCAGATTCTTTTGATCTGGATTTGAAACTTAATGCTGCATTTCCGGCAAGAATCATATAAATAGTAAATATTCCGATAAGGAATAAAAAGAGATTTTTGTGATGAGGCATTTGAGCAACGATAAGGGATAGTAAAGAGCTGACAAGCATTCCTGCGGAAAATACCTTTCCAAAGAGTTTGTGATTGGATGAACCTTTTTTTACAATAATAGTTGCAAATCCTGCTATAAGCCCGATACCGCCGAAAAATGCATGAATGTAGATAAGTGTTTTAATAAATGTTTCCATAGCTTTTATTTTATGAAACAAAATTCAGGAAATGCCCTGAGCTCATCAAAAACAATCAGCCGAGTGGAAGAATTAACTTACTGAAAGGAATAAAAATAAATTTAAGCCGTATTTAAAGAAGGTGCAGACTGGCAATAAGAATACGAATACCTACAAGAGCCAGTGAAATAGCCAGAGCTTTTATAATGAATTTCCCTTTTACCTTTCTGGAAAAATATGCACCCAAGAAGGCTCCGGGAATAACGCCCAAAATAAGAGCAGCTACCATCTTCAGAATCTTTGGGTCATTGTAGCTACCTTCGAAATAATGTACTATAACGCTTACAGTGGACATAATCGCCAGAATAAAATGCGATGTTGCTGTAGCTATATGTACCGGGAACTGTAACCATTCCACCATTGCTGGTACATGAATAATACCACCGCCAATCCCTAGAAGAGGGGAGAAGAAGCCTACAAATATACTAAGGGCTATACCATATTTCATATTGTAGATATATTCATAAGTTTCACCATACTTATCTGTAATTTTCTGATGAATTCTACCTGTAACTTTCTTTTCACTACTGTTCTTTTTCTCTTTTCCCCCTCTCAGAAAAAGAAATATGGAAAGAATAATTAATACAATACCAAAAATATTATCAAACTGATGTTTTGGGATGTGTTTGGTGGTCAGAACTCCTAGTATAGATCCCGGAATAGTAGCAATTGCGAAAATAATTCCTGCCTTATAATCTATTCTTTTAGTCCGCATATAAGCCATAGAGCCTACAGAGGCATTGGCTGCAACTACCGCCATAGATATTGCTGTAATACTTTCCGGTGACAGGTCCGGATAAAAGAGAATAAGGATAGGAACGAGAATAAAGCCGCCACCGGCTCCGATTAATGTTCCTAAAGTTCCGATACCAAATCCTAATAGCATTAAAAGTACAAAGCTTTCTGTCATGTAAATGTCTCCTGTAAGTAGTTTAGTGTAATGGCCGCTAAAATACAGAAATTTTTATTCTCCCAAAATTAAGATTAGAATTTCTCCTATATAATAGAGATCTAATTGCTTATATGGTCACCAAAAAAAATAATATTCTTATGTGTGTCATAAAAAAATGACAGATATCTGTCATTTTTTTGTTTTAGAGTACAATATAATTTTGCAACACAAATTAAAACACTTACAAACATAATTATGATGATTTTTAACAAAATAAAAACCTTTCTCGGGTTAAAACTTGAGTGATAATACTTATCACTATTAAGACTAATTAGGGTATATACGATTATTTAATCCCCTTGGATAGTCTTTGCTTTCATTATCAATTCTCCCGAATTTATTTTGACAGTGACATTGTCTCTGTTTCTGACATTCTGCTTCATAGCTACTGCTATATATTACTGATGTGTATTCACTTTTGGTGAGAATTGTTATTCCCAAATAATAATAAAACAAATAGAACATAAACAAAATGATTACAAAAAATGAATTAAAAGGAAATATCCTTGAAATGGATTATTTACCACCCAGAATTGAGGTCGAGTTTTTGAAAATAGAACAAGGAATTGCTGCTGGCTCTGCTTATACTATTCCTCCAAACATTAATGGTCAGGTAAAAGATGAATGGGAAATTAAAGATGATGAAATACATGATGTTGAATGGTTATAGAAATATTAAGGTATAAATCTCTTTTAACTAAGTAATATAAAAATGAAAAAAAATATAAATACAAGAAAATCTAATATTTTATTCATAGTACTATGTTTATGGATAACATCATGTAGAGGCACAGATAATGCAATTACTGATGAAAATAATAATAATGGAACTCCTTTCAATGTAATTGTAAATTTGACGGGGACAGCGATTGAAGAGAGCTCTGTGGCAAAAACAGCAACTACAGGAGGTTCAGAAGTAACCGCTACAAGAGTGCAACAGTTTGTAGTTCCTTTTGATGGAATGACTAACGCAACAGTAACGCTTACTCCGGAGCGCCCTGTATTTGGAACGCAGGCATCTGTAAACCCTGTAGCAGGTATTCCTTTGATAACAGAACTTGGTAATAATGTAATATATAAAGTTGTAGTATACAAAACTGATGGAAGTTTTGTTGATGAAAAGACATTTACTTATAAAGTCAACAATACAAATGATCAGCAAGGTTTTATGTTAGACGGAGATAAAACCTATACTTTTGTTGCCTATTCTGTTAATAGTACTACTACAGTGCCTTCTGTAGCTAGTGGTACAAGAACATTGGCTACGGACAAGTTAAGCGGAATCAACGGTGATCTTATGTATTTCAGTAAAAACATGATGGTATCTGGTAACGGAAAAAATTATATTGATGTTGTACTAAAGCATAAGTTTACCAATATTACTACAGTTATAGACGCTACAGGTGTAGGGAATGTTTCTTTAGTAAATAATGCCAGAATTAGTCCTGTAGGGACTTCTGCAGATATGAATCTGTCGGATGGAAGTCTTACCTATAATGCTTCAGGTTCTAGTGTACCGGTTCTTAACTTTAAAACATTAGGTAGTCAAAAAGTAACTAGTGATTCCAATATTCTAATCTCTAATAACGTAGCAAATACCAATCCTGCAAAACTGGATATTGGTACACTAATTGTAGGTGGCACACCTCAGGATAATTTTAGTATAAATAATATCGATATCACTCCTGGTAATAAATATAACTTAGTTGTAAAGCTTGGACCTTGTAGAAAAGAGTTGTACAGAACAGATATTAATACTGCTAATGGAAACTCTAAAACGCTGACATTGCCAGCATCAGATTTGGGGATAATATTCGATATTTATAAACTAGATGACTCATTTAATCTTACCATTAATGGTATTAAAATAGCTGAAAATGAAATCTATTTTGCAGGAAGCCGGGGGATTTATTTTGCAGATGGTTCCAAATATGAAAGTGGAGGAATTGATAAGGTTTGGTTTATGAATGGAAATGCTTCAGCACCAGTAGTAAGAGTAGTTGTAAACAAGGACGGAAAAGTTTCAATGTATGGAGCTAAAGCTTCACAAGGACGTTTGTATCCATTAGTACTGGTGCCTGGAAATAGTTTTAATACTGTAAAATGGAATACATCAGGTAATAATGTTATTGTATCTCAGTTTGCAGGGGTTGGTTCTACTTTAATCAATGGTGATGCAATAGGTATACAAAGTATACCATGTACTCCATAATTTAGTGCTTTACATGGTTTTTTTATAACTATATATTTATAGGCATTAGAAACCTTACAGAGAAGTTATTGAACAAATATTCATTGTGTAAGAGCCAAATAATTTTAAAGCATTTAAGAGAAAAGACTGTCCCAAAAGACAGTCTTTTTGTTTTTAATTATGTTATTTATGCTGTATTAAAAAAATACGGTTTTTGTTATAAAAACAACAAAATATCTGAATTAATATTTTATTTTTATCAAATGTTAATATGATAGAATTATGCGTAAAATTTTAATATGGTCGCTTAAATTGATGGGTAGTATCATTAGTATAGTGATTTTATATCTCTTATTAGGCTATTTAATTCCTTATATTCCTGTGAAGGCTGAGAAAACAGATGACCCAAAGCTAATAGAAGCTTATATTATGACCAATGGAGTTCACACGGATCTGGTTGTTCCTGTAAAGAATGAATTAATGGATTGGAGTCAAAAGATTCTTTTCTCACAGACTAAAGGTAAGAATACTGATTTTAATTATATAGCTTTTGGATGGGGAGATAAGGGTTTTTATCTGGATACTCCGACATGGGCAGATCTGAAATTTTCTACAGCTTTTAAAGCTGCTTTCTGGATGGGACAATCTGCAATGCATGCGACCTATTACAGAGGAATGAAAGAAGGAGAGGACTGTAAAAAGATTATGCTTACTGTGGCACAATACAAGAGACTTGTAGAATATATTGATAGTAAATTTGATAAAGATCAGCAAGGAAATTATATGTTTATACCTACTAATGCTGTATATGGCAATGATGATGCTTTTTATGATGCAAAAGGTAGTTACAATTTCCTGTATACCTGTAATACATGGGCAAACGACGGACTGAAAACTGCCGGACAAAAAGCAGCACTATGGACACCAAGTGATTTCGGAATTTTCCAGCATTATAAGTAACGTAAACCTAAAGTCTGATTTATTCTATACATAGAGCAAAAAATATTATACAAAGACAGGATAAAGCGTTACAATGCTCATCGTTTCTTGTGACTTTGTGTTAAGTTGAATCCCGAGTTAAATAACTATTTAGTATAAAAAAGTATGAGTTACGACATTCAATTATTCAGAACTGAAACCAAAGAAAGGGAGCAATTGTCAAAAGATGAGAACTTTTTCGACCATGAAGAAAATCTGGAACCTTTTACAGAAGAGCAATTCAATAAGCTAAAGAAAAGACTTGAAGGTTATGGATATGAATTGATTAAAGAGAGTGAGCATGGTTTGGAATATAAAAATAAAGAACATGGGGTAGATGTATTGCTTACTGACAGAGGGCTATACTTTATTGCAACATGGAGTCAGGACGCTATTTTTGAAGCTGGAATGACAGCCTCAGAATTTACAGACACAGAAGAATTCGTGAAATATGATCCGCAAAATGGCGGATGGGAGGAGTTTTAGAGAAAATAGCACGGTCTTCCCCGTGCTATATTTGATGGAAAGAGGTACTGTTTTTATATAGAATACTTGTGTATTAAACGTTCTCTTTCTTATTTTTACTTCTAACTTCGTACTTATTAATGTCTTTCGCGTAATACCGCTTCAATGTCTTCTAGTGAAAAACCTTTTGCTTTTAAAAGAATAAGATAGTGGTAAAGTAGGTCCGCTGATTCATTTTTAAATAAATCGTCATTATTGTCTTTAGCTTCAATTACTACCTCCACGGCTTCTTCACCAACTTTTTGAGCTACTTTATTAATACCTCTTTTGTATAGTTGATTGGTATAGGAGCTTTCGACATTGTTATCGATTCTGTCAGAGATTACCTGTTGCAATTCATACACAAAACCTTTTTTGGACTGATCACCAAAGCAAGAGGTACTGCCAGTATGGCAAGTAGGACCATTGGGTTTTACTTTAATCAGTAAAGTATCCTGATCGCAATCTAATAAGATTTCTTTTACTTCCAGAAAATTCCCGGAAGTTTCTCCTTTTGTCCATAACCTGTTTTTTGAGCGGGAAAAGAAGGTAACTTTTCCTTCTTCTTTGGTTTTGCTATAGGCTTCAGGATTCATATAACCCAGCATAAGAACCTGCTCAGTCAAATAGTTCTGGATAATAACCGGAACTAAACCATCTTTGTTTTTATTAAAATCTATTTCCATCTTACCGGAATATTTTGTTGAGTTAGATATTGTTTAAGTTGTGGAATTGGTACTTCACCAAAGTGAAATATACTCGCTGCTAAAGCACCACTGGCTTTGGTTTGCTCAAAAACTTCTTTAAAGTCTTCCATTTTACCGGCTCCTCCGGATGCAATTATAGGGATATTGACTAGCTGGGCAATTTGCTGTGTAATATCCAATGCAAATCCTGCCTTTGTACCGTCAGCATTCATAGACGTTAGCAGGATTTCTCCGGCACCCAGTGTTTCAGCTTCTTTTGCCCAGATTAAGGTTTCAAGCTCCGTTTCTATTTTTCCACCGCTTACAAATACTTTTTCTGTACCATTCATACTTTTGGTATCTATGGCGACAACAACACACTGACTGCCAAAACGAGCTGCGAGATCACTGATCAGCTGCGGATCTTTAACTGCTGAAGAGTTTACAGAAATTTTATCAGCACCTGCTTTTATAATAGTTGCCGCATCTTCTACGGAGTTGATTCCACCGCCTACAGTAAACGGAATATTAATTTCCTGCGCAATCCTTTCGACTAAATCAGCCAATGTTTTACGTTTTTCCTGCGTAGCAGAAATGTCCAGAAATACCAGTTCATCTGCTCCTTCTTCTACATATTTCTGAGCCAATACTACCGGATCACCGGCATCGCGTAATCCCTCGAAGTTAATGCCCTTTACGGTTCTTCCGTCTTTTATATCCAGGCAGGGTATGATTCTCTTTTTTAGCATGTCTTTGGTTCGCTCTTTACGTTATTACTTTTTCTCAGATTATTAAATATTTCTCATCCTTTATTATGGGGTACTTTTCAAATGAAGATCCTGGATCTTGGCTCTTACTTTTTGCATAAAACCAGCTCCGGGATCATACTTTTCAGTAAAATAATTAAGATTCTTCTCTTTCCATAGAGATGAACTCCGGAATGTACCATATTCGGAATGACCAATAAGATACTGTATAGAATACTTTTTGGTAAGGTAGCGGATCAGTTTTGCATTGGCTTCTACCTGTGCTTCTGTCAGAGGCTGTTTACTACCTCCGATATTCTCAACACCTATAGCACAATAATTAAGTCCTATCGTATGTCTTGCAAACTGATTAGGTGGCATTAACTGATAAATGCTGCCATCACGATCAATAATGAATTGTGAAGAGACATTCAGTGCACTTTCACGAGACAGATTTTTACGCCCGTTGAGGTAAGTATTATTAAAATACCGGATATTATGCTCCAACGTACCAACTTCTGTATAATGAAGTACAATCATTAAAGGATTTATTGTTGGTGCTTTCTGTACAATGCCATAATGGGTGCGCATATAGTCGAGACTAAGATCAATACGCACCTGATTGAATTCTATTGGTCTCTGAATAATATTAATGGCATCCGTTTGAGCTTTTAGCTTTGCTGAAAATAACAGCAGTATACCTATCAGTTTTAAATATTTCATCCGTTTCATTAAAATTTGCAATACTTCATTTATGAAATTAATTCACGAAGCTCTTTTAGTTTTATTCTTCCCTCATAAATGGCTTTCCCGAGAATAGCACCCTCACAACCTATTTCTTTAAGAAGATACAGATCCTCTATATTGGAAACTCCACCGGAAGCAATAAGTTTTACATCAGTGTCTGCTAGTATTTCTTTATACAACTTATTAGAGGTTCCCTCCAGCATACCATCTTTTGCAATATCTGTACATATAACGTAAGAAATACCTTTTTGCTTATAATCCCAGATAAAATCTATAACATCCAGTTCCGAAGATTCCAGCCAGCCATGGGTAGCAATTTTTCGATTTTTACAATCGGCCCCCAAAATTATTTTCTCTGACCCATAAACCTCAATCCATTTAGTAAATATTTCAGGCTCCTGTACAGCTATACTTCCACCGGTAATTTGTTTAGCACCACATTCAAAGGCAATATCAATATCTTTTTGAGACTTGATACCACCACCAAAATCAATCTGTAATGAAGTCTTTGATGCTAATTCTTCCAGTGTTCTGTAGTTGATAATCTGTTTAGATTTTGCACCATCCAGATCCACAAGATGCAGATACCGGATTCCATAGTCTTCAAACTCTTTGGCTACTTCCAGAGGATTTTCATTATAAATTTTCTTGGTGTCATAATCTCCTTGTGACAGGCGTACACATTTTCCTTCAATAATATCTATAGCCGGGATTATTCGCATTTTATTTTTTTAAATCTTTTAATATTTCCTGAATGGCCCGGTCAAGTTGTGGATCATTCCCCTGTAGTCGGTCCATAAAGGTGTTTTTAATATAAATGTCTGGTTTTACACCAGTCTTTTCCAGATTCTGTCCGTCCAGTGTATAAGTTCCCCAGGAAGGTAGTCTGTAAGAAGATCCATCTACAAGACCTTTTCCTGAAGTAAAGATGATCCAGCGGTAAGTATCCTGTCCTATAATTTTTCCAAGTTTCAAGGCTTTAAACCCGGCTGCTGTCATCTCTGCATCACTTAAAGAACTTTCATTAATTAGTAATACTATAGGCTTTCCGGAAGGAGCAAAGTTTGGCTGTGTTGTCATTTTTCCTTCACGGTATTTCCACTGCAGATAAGGTTTCTGTGATAAGAAGTTTAGTACTTTATCATGAACGTTTCCACCTGTGTTATATCGCAAATCGAGAATGACAGCATCTTTTCTGTTCTCCTGTTCTACCATATCCAGTAGGAAGCGATCCAGCTCATCTGTAGACATATTTTTCATATACGAATAAGCAATACGATTGTTACTAAGCTGGTTAACACGCTGACGGTTGGTGAAAATCCAGTCATCATAAAGCAATCCTTTTAACTCCATATTCGAAATAGGATGTACTTTTGTTGTGATGTTTTTTCCACCACGGTTGAAAGTAAGAACTAATTCATCCAATTTTTTAGGAGTAGCAAAATAAGATTCACGGTTTTCACGGGTATCGATATTTTTGCCATTTACAGTTACTAACTGATCTCCCGGCTTAATGTCCACTCCGGACAGGAATGCAGGTGATTTCCGTACAATACTTTCTACTGTATAAGGCTGGTCTTTCTTAAAGATAATTCCTGTTTCGTTTGTAAAGTAATTCAGCTGTTTGGTTTCTTCTTTTCCGACTGAAGAGAATCCGGTGTGTGAAGAATTAAGCTCCCCCAGAAGGTCATTCAGTAAAATTCTCAGATCATTTCTGTTGTTTACATACGGAACGTACTTGGCATATTGTTCCTTTTTAGCTTTCCAGTTAATGCCGTGGAATTTCTCGTCATAAAAGTTTTCCTCAACACCTGTCCAGGTTTCATCATACATCTGAGTAAATTCCGAAGCCAGATCTTTATTAAAAGTATACTGGATGTTTACTTTTTCAGGTTTTAAAGCCGCTAAAGACATTTTATAAATATTACCTTCTATTAATGCAAAAAGATTTTTATTATTCTTTGTGATATAATAAGCTGCTTTATCAAATACCTTCTCGGATTTCGCAGGTTCAAAATCAGTGAAAATCTTTTTATAAAGTTGCCTTTTTCCGTTGTCCTGATTGGAATTATACAACAGAATTTCTTTTTTATCATCAGCGAAAACTGTTGGATCTTCTTGATAACCATATCTGTCAGTTACCAGTTCAATTCTTTCCAGAGCATATTCGGGGTTAACTTTTAATTCCTTAATTACAGGTTCTTTCTCTTCTTTTTTGTCAGTAACTTCTTCTTTTTTAGTTTCTTTAGCCTTTTTATCCTTACTGTTTTTTGTGTCCTTTGCAGTGTCTGCAGGTTTAGATTCCTTTGCTTCCTCTGTAAAAAGTTTATCAAACTTTTCAGATTTATAAGGCTCGTCGAACCAATCCAGAGCCATACGGTAAATATTGGATTTCTGCATACCTAGAGGGTAGGATGGGTTGGTTCTGTCACTTGCAAAGTAGATATACTTCCCATTTGGTGACCAATAAGGATCTTCCTCAGAAACTCCGGTATTGGTAAGATTTATGGTCTGACCTTTCTTAATGTTGTAGACAAAGATGTCCAGTTCAAAATTTCTTTTTGCAGAGAATAATACATATTCATTATTCGGTGAAAAAGAAGGTCTTGAATTTTGGAATGCCCAAATCTCATCTTTTACAATAGTATTGGAATTAAAGGTTTTTAAATCCAATAATCTGACTTCATCACGGCCGCTTAAATAAACAGCTTTTGAAAGATCATTATTAAGTGTGATACTGCGGTTATTGCGGGCATCGTGAGTTAATTGCTTTAGTTGTCCTTTTCCGTCTGCAGAAATTGTAAACCAGTTCTGATAGCCTTTATCGGTCTGACTGAAAAGTAATGTGCGGTTATCTTTTAACCATTTTACTTCCATTACACGCTCTTTGCCGTCAGAAACTTGCTGTGTGAATTTTCCTTCAACATCTGAAACAAACAGTACACCGCGGCTTACAAAAGCCATTTTTTTACCGTCAGGTGACACATCGTAATAGGAAATAGTATTGTCTACACTAAAGTTCTGCTCTTTTTCCAATGTTTTATTTGTATTCAGACTAGCATTCAAAAGTTTTGTGTTTTTTGAAGCTACATCATATATGTAAAGCTGATAGTCTTTTTCGAAGATTACCTTAGATCCGTTTGCTGCAACAAAAGGTTTTTTAATAGACGCGTCAAATTGTGTTAACGCTACTTTTTTACCATTCTCTATCTTATAAAGATTGTATTCGTTATTATTCTCATCAGAGATAAAATAAATAATACCGTTTTTATCTACACTTGGATTGAAATCTTTTCCTTCGTAATTGGTGTATTGTTTAAAAGTACTGGCTTTTGGATTATAACCCAGAATATCAGGGTTATTTTCTCCTTTGTAACGCTTACGGTATGTCTGATTCGCACTTTCCATAGAGCTAGTGAAAAGATATTCCCCCGCAGGAGTTTCTGCAAGACCATTGGTATTATTAAAATAATTGTTGAAAAGCTTTTGCGGAGTTTTCCCTTCTATAGTTGTTTTGAAACTGCCGAAATTATTATTTCTGCTTGAAGTAAAGTAAATAGTTTTGCTGTCCCATCCCCAGTTTTCTACTTCATCTTTTCCTGTGTGAAAGGTTAATTGCTTTATAGTTCCACCTTCTGCAGGCATTAGATAGACATCATAATTTCCGTACTGATTGGAGCTGAATGCAAGCCATTTTCCGTCAGGAGAAATACGTGGATTTATCTCTTCTCCTTCTAAAGCAGTAATTCTGGAGGCATTTCCACCATTGGAGTCTACTTTCCAGATATCTCCGTCATAGGAAAAATAAGCAGTTTTTCCATCTGGACTTAGTGAAGGACCCGATAGAAAATAAGACTTTTCCTGCGCCGAAACCTGAAGAATTGCAAAGGCGGCTAATAGTGAAACATAAAGTTTTTTCATATACAGTTAATTTTTTTATAAACTTAGAAAATTCTTTAGGATTTCTTCACCTGTTGATGCAGATTTTTCAGGGTGGAACTGCGTTGCATAGAAATTTTCTTTCTGAAATGATGCGGAAAAGGGCAGAATATAGTTTGTAACAGCGGCTGTATCTTCTGAGAGCTCACAATAATAACTGTGCACATAGTAGACATCCTCATTTTCTCCAATATTATTAAAAATAACACTATTTAGATTGGCAAGTGTATTCCAGCCCATGTGTGGAACTATATCTTCGGCCGGAAATTTTCGCACTCCGGCATCAAATATACCCAAACAATCTACATTGCCTTCTTCAGAATATCTGCAAAGCAATTGCTGACCAAGACATATTCCTAAAACAGGCTGTTTCAGGTTAATAATAATTTTGTCCAGTCCTCTTTCCTGTAGATATTTCATAGCGGAGCTAGCTTCTCCCACCCCGGGGAATATTACTTTATCTGCATTTTTTAAAAGTTCCGGATCATCTGTAATCGCTGCGTAATAACCCAATCGGGTTACAGCGTTGTAAACAGATTTTACATTACCGGCATTATATTTAACAATAGCAATCATGATTTTAATTTAAAAGTAGGAGTAAGTAAGAATTTAGAATTACGAATGTCGATTGATGAGCCTTGTCAAGGTTTTAAACCTTGACAAGGCTTACTTCGTATTTCTAATTTTATAACATTCCTTTGGTAGAGGGAAGTATCATTTTCTCCGGATCACGCTTTACAGCAGATTTTATAGCTTTAGCAAAAGCCTTGAAAATAGCTTCTATCTTGTGGTGTTCGTTTTGCCCTTCCGCTTTAATGTTTAGGTTAGCTCTAGCTCCGTCGGTAAAAGATTTGAAGAAGTGGTAAAACATTTCTGTAGGCATTTCTCCTATTTTTTCTCTTTTAAAATCAGCATCCCACACCAGCCAGTTTCTTCCTCCGAAATCTATAGCTACCTGTGCCAGACAATCGTCCATAGGTAAGGTGAAACCATAGCGTTCAATACCTAATTTATTACTCAAAGCTGTGGAAAATACTTCCCCTAATGCAATAGCGGTATCTTCTATAGTATGGTGCTCATCTACTTCCAGATCACCACTCACCTTTATATCTAAATCCATTTGTCCGTGGCGGGCAATCTGATCCAGCATATGGTCAAAGAATCCAAGTCCTGTTTGTATATTCGATTTTCCGGTACCATCCAGATTCAGTTTAATTTTAATTTTTGTTTCATTGGTATTTCTTTCAACCGAGGCTGTACGGGATTCTAGCTTCAGGAATTCGTAGATCGCTTTCCATGAAGTTGTTTTTAGAGCAATATATTGTTCAAGGCTTTCTTCTTTTGATATTTCTTCAGCTCCAAGATTTTCATCATTAGCAATAAAAATTCCTTTTGAATCTAAGTTTTTGGCCAGCTTTACATCTGTGATTCTATCCCCGATTACATATGAGTTTTGTAAATCGTATTCAGGATTATTGATATAACGGGTAAGTAATCCTGTATTAGGTTTTCGGGTAAGAGCGTTTTCAGAAGGGAAGGTTTTATCAATAAGAATCTCTGAAAAATAAATGTCTTCATTTTCAAGAGCTTTGATAATAAACTGATGTACCGGCCAGAAGTTTTCTTCGGGGTGAACATCGGTACCTAATCCGTCCTGGTTAGTTACCATTACCAATTCATAATCGAGTTCCTTTGCAATTTTTGAAAGATATTGAAATACTTCAGGGTAGAACTCTAGTTTGGTAAAGCTGTCTACCTGATAATCTTCTGGTTCTAACACTAAAGTTCCGTCACGGTCTATAAATAGGACTTTTTTCATTTTTCTAAGGCTATAAGTTATTAAGTTGTAAGGTTTTTAGTTATAAGTTCTCAAGGCCGTAATCAGCTGGTTATTTTCTTCTGTTGTTCCTATGGTAATTCTTATGCAACTAGCTATTACACTATTTCGGTTTCTGGTAATAATTTTTTGCTGAACTAAATTATTGTAAATTCCATCAGCATCATTCACTTCAACTAAAATAAAATTAGCATCAGACGGATAGATTTTTTTGATAACCGACAATTGAAGAAATTCTTTTTCCAGGCGTTCTTTTTCTCCGAGAATGGTCTTTATTTCGGATTGGTATTTTTGATTATCTAACAAGGCTATTAAAGCGGCTTCCTGATTAAGCTGGCTTACATTATAGGGTGGTTTGGTTTTATTGAATAAAGCAATAATCTCTGGAGAACTATAAGCAATGCCAACACGTACAGCTGCCAGCCCACGAGCTTTGCTGAAAGTCTGACTAATGATAAGATTTGGATATTGGTTTAGTTGTTCGGTCCAGCTCTTTTGAGCGCTAAAATCAATGTAAGCTTCATCCACGAATACAATTCCGTTGAAATTTTCCAGAATAAAATCTACATTTTCTATGCTGTTACCTGTAGGATTGTTAGGAGAACATATAAAAATAAGTTTCAGATTCTCATCTGTCAGAAAGGGGAGAATAGATTCTTTATCAATTTGAAAATCGCTGTTAAGAGGCAGTTGCAAAAGTTCAGTATCATTAATATTTGCTGAAACTTCATACATCCCATAAGTAGGTGTGAATACTAAAGCTTTGTCACGGCCTGGTGTACAGAAAATTCTGAACACCAGATCTATGACTTCATCACTACCGTTACCCAAAAATATTTGTGATACAGGAATGCTTTTTAAGGCACTTAACTTTTCTTTTACTTCCTTCTGATAAGGGTCGGGGTAGCGATTGAGAGTACCGAAAGGGTTTTCGTTAGCATCCAGAAATACACCAGTATCTCCTTTGTATTCATCTCTGGCAGAAGAATAAGGTTTTAGTTTCAGGATGTTGGGACGAACCAGGTTTTCTAAATTAAAATTTTTCATCTTTTATAAGTGTGTTGTTTTGGGAATTAAGCGATTTCAGACGAACAGAAACAGCATTTTTATGAGCAAAAAGCTCTTCTGCTTCGGCCATCTTTTCAATGCCTGGTCCGATATTTTGAATCCCTTTTTCGGTAACTTTTTGAAATGTAATTTTTTTGACAAAACTATCAAGTGATACACCACTATAATTTCGGGCATATCCGTTGGTGGGTAGAGTATGGTTGGTTCCTGATGCATAATCGCCGGCACTTTCGCATGAGAAGTTGCCCAGAAATACAGATCCTGCAGAGGTAATTTTATCAGTATAATTTTCAGTATTTTCAATAGCCAGAATTAAGTGTTCCGGTGCATAGAGGTTTGAAAATGCAATACATTCTTCAATACTACCCAAAACGATACCTCGACTCTGCAGAAGAGCCTGAGATGCTATCGACTTTCGTGGCAATTGAGTAAGCTGACACTCTATCTGCGTCAGCGTTTGCTGAAGAATATTTTCATTGGTTGTCAGTAATATTACTTGTGAATCGGCGCCGTGTTCTGCTTGTGAAAGTAAATCTGCAGCCACAAATTCAGGGTTAGCAGTAGTATCTGCTATTACCAGAACTTCGCTCGGACCAGCAGGCATATCTATTGCAACGCCAAAGTTTTGGGCAACTTGTTTTGCTGCAGTTACATATTGGTTTCCGGGGCCAAATATTTTATCTGCTTTTTCAATGGTTTCGGTTCCAAAAGTCATTGCGCCTATAGCCTGTATACCACCAGCCTTATAAATATTTTTTATCCCGATAAGATTAGCTGTATAAAGTATAGCCGGATTAATATTGCCATTTTCATCAGGAGGAGTGCATAATGTAATGTTTTTACACCCTGCCAGCTGAGCTGGTATTCCCAACATAAGAACCGTTGAAAATAGGGGAGCGCTTCCTCCAGGAATATAGATGCCTACATTTTCAATTGGTCTTGCCTCCCGCCAGCAATTTACCCCTTCAGCAGTTTCTATAATATTTTTACTTTCTTTTTGTGAAGCGTGAAATTTCTCAATATTTGAGGCTGCCATTTGAATTGCTTGTCTAAGTTCTTCAGAAACTGAGGCTATAGCAGTATTTATTTCATCAGATGAAACTTTGATATCAGTCAAATTTGCTTTATCGAATTTTTTAGTGTAATTGATTAATGCCTTGTCCTTTTCATTTTTGATATCTTCAAAAACAGTCAGTACAATATTTTGTAAGTCTTCAGCCTTTTGTACAGGACGCTGAATAAGATTATTCCATTCGGAAAGCTGTGGATTTATGTAGGTTTGCATGATACGGTATAAGTTATAAGGGGGGGAGTTCTAAGATTCAGTTTTATAAAATCAATGTGTCAATAGGTGAATTAGTGAATTTTATACTTCGTATTTTGTACTTCTAATTTCGTACTTCATCAGAGTATCATCTTTTCAATTTCCAAAACCAGAATGCCTTCTGCGCCAAGGTCTTTTAACTGTTCTATAATTTCCCAGAATGTATCTTCTTTAATTACAGAGTGTACCGAAGACCAGCCCGCTGTAGCCAATGGGAGTACGGTAGGTGCTTTCATTCCTGGTAAAACATCTATAATTTCCTGTAGTTTATCATTGGGAGCATTCAGTAGAATATATTTGTTTTCTGCAGAGTTCTGAACCGCTTTTATTCTGAATAATAAACGATCGAGAATTTTTTGCTGTGCTTCCGGAAGATTTTTTCCTGCCACCAGAACAGCCTCACTTTTCATTACCGTTTCTACTTGCTTTAGTCCGTTCGTCAGTAGGGTAGAACCTGTACTTACAATATCGAATATTGCATTGGCCAGCCCTATGCTTGGTGCTATTTCTACACTGCCGCCAATTTCTTCAATCTGTACACTAATGCTCTGATCTTGAAAGAATTTAGTCAGAATTTTAGGATATGAAGTAGCGATTTTTTTACTCTCGAAATAGTTAATTCCGCTGTATTCTTCATCTTTAGGAATGGCCAGACAAAGATTGCAGGCAGCAAAACCCAGCCTGGAAATAATAGCTATATTTTTATCTTTTTCCAGTACTTCGTTTTCACCAAGTATGCCTATGTCTACAACGCCCTGTTCTACATATTGAGGGATATCATCGTCACGAAGAAATAAGATTTCGATTGGGAAATTTTTTGCTGTGGCCTTTAGGATTCTGCTTCCGTTGGAAATATTGATGCCACATTCTTCAAGCAGTTTAAGTGAAGTTTCGCTAAGTCGTCCTTTTTTCTGGATTGCAATTTTCAGATTCATGTCTAATTTTTGATGTTTGGATCCGAGCAGCAATGCAGAAAAATAAAAACCCGTCATGACTACTCAGACGGGTTTTTTATATTTTAGGTGTACACACAACTAATCAACTCGCCTTGCAAGAATGATGATGGTGATGATGTACAGCGTTAAATTTCATTTTTTGTTTTTCTACTATGCAAATCTATAACTTATTTTTGAACTGCAAAATATTTTAGATAATTTTTTTTAATTAGTGCTTTGCACCAGTCAAACTATCGCCATCGGAGCTTTTTAGGCGAAAGAATATAAGGCTGGCTAATGCTGTCAAAATACCCATGGTAAGGAAAGTGTAGCGGAATACAGTTATGGAATTTGTATGATCTACCCAAGGCAGATCACCATATTTATTCAGAAGGTAAGCTCCCACAGATATTCCCAGACTCATAGACAATTGTTGCATTACCATAAGAAGACTATTACCATTACTGGCATTTTTATTATCCAGATCTGATAGAGAGAGTGTGTTCATGGTGGCCAGCTGAATAGAGTTTACGGCTCCGTATATAACCAAGAGCGGAATCAATAGCGGCAAGGGGGTATTCTGATCTGGTACAGCAAATAATGAAATAATAATAGCAATGAGAATTGTATTGATAATCAATGTTTTTTTATAACCTAATTTTTTAACGATAGGAACAACCCACGGTTTTACCATAATAGTTGTAATGGCAGATGGTATCAGCATCATCCCCGATATAATGGCTGTATGTTTAAAGCCAACCTGAAATAAAAGAGGTAAAAGAAGTGGCATTCCGCCAATGCCTAGTCGGGTAAGAAGGTTTCCAAAAACACCAATTCTTAATGTTCTAATTTTGATAAGGTTAAGGTCTATGAGAGGATTATCCACTCTTTTAAAATGGCGGTAATATAAATTCATTAAAAGAATACCTGCAAGAAATACCAAAATAAGCCACCAGCCATTGATCACTTTTTCGGAGCCAAGCTCTATAGCAATTGTTAAGAGTAGAAGAGAGCCACTAAACAGGAGCATTCCGGTAAGATCGAATTTTTTGCCTTTGTTTACATAATCCGGCATGTACTTACGGGCGAAAAGTATTCCGGCAATTCCAATAGGGATATTAATCAGAAAATTCCAGTGCCAGCTGGCAACATCCACAAGCCATCCGCCAAGTGTAGGACCTATAATGGGACCCACAAGTCCGGGAATTGTAATAAAATTAATAACCCCCAATAGTTTGTCCTTGGAATAAGTATATAAGATTGCCAGACGGGAAACCGGAACCATCATGGAGCCTCCAATAGCCTGAATAATTCGGGAAAGTATAAGGAGTCCTAAATTAGTAGAAAGAGCACAGAATAAAGAGCCTACGGTAAATATTCCGACAGCCCATATAAATATCTTTTTAGAACCAAATCTATCCGATAGCCAACCGCTAAGAGGTATTAGCAAAGCAAGAATTAAAACATAAGAAATGATAATAGACTGCATCGTCAGCGGAGAACGGTTCATGTCTTGTGCAATGGATGGTAACGCTGTATTAAGAATCGTTCCGTCCAGTGACTGCATGAAAATTGCCAGAGCGGCGATCCATGGTAAAAATTTATAAGTATTATTTAAATCTTTATTTGGGGCATTCATTGTGTTTTAGATTATTCTTGTGTTGTTTTGTTAAACGTCTCTTTCTCTCAAATTTAATAATAAAAAAAGAGCTTTAATTAAAGCTCTTTAAATACTACTGTACTGTTATGTCCTCCGAAACCAAATGCATTACTCATCGCTGTTTTCACTTCTTTGTGTAATGATTTGTTAAACACAATCTGTATTTCTTCCGGAATTTCAGGATCCGGTTCTGTCATATTGATTGTAGGCGGAACAATATTATCATTAATTGCTTTAATAGAAATAATTGCTTCAATAGCTCCGGCAGCACCCAGCAAGTGTCCTGTCATGGATTTTGTAGAGCTTACGTGAAGATTTTTTGATTCTCCAAATACGGTTTTTACAGCATTCACTTCTGCAATATCACCAATTGGAGTAGATGTTGCGTGAAGATTCAGGTAGTCAAGTTCTTCAGGTTTTACTCCTGCTTCTTCCAATGCCAGCTGCATAGATTTAGAAGCTCCCAAACCTTGTGGATGTGGGGAAGTAATATGATAAGCATCTGCAGTCATCGCAGCGCCTACTACTTCAGCATATATTTTTGCACCTCTGGCTTTTGCATGCTCATATTCTTCTAATACCAAAGCGGCACCACCTTCTCCCATTACAAAACCATCACGGTGTTTATCAAAAGGTCTGCTGGCCGTTTGTGGATCATCATTTCGGGCTGTCATGGCTTTTAGTGCTGCAAAACCTCCAAAAGATGCTGGTGTAATTCCTGCTTCTGATCCTCCGGTGATGAAAGCTTTTGCTTTACCAATACGGATGTAGTTAAAAGCATCCATAATAGCACTGTTTCCTGTAGCACATGCAGACACAGGAGTGTAGTTGATTCCTTGTAATCCAAATTTCATAGAAATAAGCCCTGAAGCCATATTCACCAATAATTTTGGAATAAAGAAAGGATTGAAACGTGGGTTTTTGTCCCCGTCTATATAATTTTCAACTTCATTTTCGAATGTCTGCATTCCGCCCTGTCCGGTTCCCCAAATGACACCGAAATCAAACGGATCCATTTTGGTTAAGTCGAAATTGGCATCTTCCATTGCCTGAGCGGCACTGTATAACGCATATTGTGTAAAGAGATCACTGCGTTTGATCTCATTTTTATCTAGATATTTTAGCGGGTCAAAATCTTTTACTTCGCATGCTACCTGAGTTCTGAAACGGGTAGAATCAAAATGTGTTACTTTATTTCCTGCACTTTTTCCGGCGGTAATATTACTCCAGAATTCTTCAACGTTATTTCCTAAAGGATTTATAGTTCCTAATCCTGTAACAACAACTCTTTTCATTGTAAACTTTATATAATAAATCTGGCTTCTAAAAAAACGAAATGCAAATATACGGCAAGAAGCATAAATTATGCTATAGATAATATATATTGCGATAAAAAAGCTTTACAAAATATTATTTTAAAGATGTTGCAGGTAAAGGAACAAATTCTGTTTCTCCCGGAACTTTTGGGAATTTCTGATCTTTCCAGTCATGTTTTGCTTGTTCAATCACTTGTTTATCAGAGTTTACGAAGTTCCAGTGGATATATCTTTCTTCCGGAAAAGGTTCTCCTCCGAAAATATAAACGGTGGTATTAGCATCCATTTCGAATTCACATAATTTTGCATCTTTTGCAATTAAAATGAATTTAGGCTCGTAAGTATTGCCTTCACTTTTGATATTGCCTTCCAGAATATACAATGCGCTCTCGCCATAAAGATCATTTCCTATACTTATTTTAGCCGGTTTATCTCCTGTTTTAATTTCGATGAAATATAACTTGCTGTGTACAGGTACAGGTGATGTTTTACCAAAAGCTTCGCCAGCGATTAGTTTGTAGTGTACACCATCTGTTTCCCATGCTGGTATATCAGCAGCTTCCGTATGATGGAAACTTGGTTCACTACCCTCAAGATGTTTTGGAAGAGCAACCCAGATTTGTAAACCATGTAACCTTTTATCAGTATGGCGAAGATATTCAGGGGTTCTTTCTGAGTGTGTAACACCTTTTCCTGCCGTCATCCAGTTAACGGCACCAGGCTGAATTTCTATTGCAGAACCTATGCTGTCGCGATGGAAAATAGAACCTTCAAATAAGTAAGTTAGTGTAGAAAGTCCAATATGCGGATGTGGTGGTACATCCAGATTCTGATAATCTTTTAAGTCTACCGGTCCCATATGGTCGATAAAAACAAATGGCCCTACAGATCTTTTTTCAATAAAAGGGAGCAATCTCCCTACCATAAAATTACCAATATCTGCTGCCCTTTCCGGGATGATGATTCCTATATTTGACATATTTGCTTGTTTTAATTTTTATAAAGAAGTTACATTATCAGCTACAATTCTTTTCCATTCCGGATGTCTTTTGATGTAAGCGACAACCAAAGGGCAAAGCGGATTAAGCTTTTTACCGCTTTCCTCTATTGCTGCTAAAGTTTTCTCGATTACAGCTGTAGACGCACCCATTCCTTGTAATGCAGGTTCTACTTCGGTATGAAGAAGGGTAATAGTACTGCTGCTTTCTCTGTAAGTAATAAAGGCTTTACTGCCGTCTATTTCAATTTCATATTGTTGAGGTGCTTTTACCAACGGGATGTTTTCAAATTCTGGTTTCATATTATTTGTTTTAAAGATGTTTAATGATATTAATTTAATAATGTATTTTAACCGCAAAAGGAACAAAAGCTTTTCTGAAAATATTAAGCTTCAAAAGTATCCGGTACTTTTTTAGAGCCTGTTTAAGCCTAATATTTGTTTAAATTAAAATTTAAACAAAAGAATAAGATTTTGTTTCTTTTGGGGTTTATAAAATATTAGTCTTGTAAAGTTCCGAATTTTCCTCTGTTAAAATCATCAAAAGCTTGAATAATTTCTTCACGGGTATTCATTACAAATGGACCATGGGCAAAAATAGGCTCATTGATAGGCTCTCCGCTCATAATAAGGACAATTGCATTTTCTGTTGCTTCAACAGTAAATTCTTCACCATTGTTTTCAAAAAGTACAAAATTATCGGTTGGTACATCAACTCCATTTACTTTTACACTACCCTCAATAACCAATGCTGCGGTGTTGTAATTTGCAGGAAAACTGAAGTTTGCTTTTCCGCCTTTATTTAGCTTCGCATTCATTAGATTTATCGGAGTAAATGTAAAAGCAGGGCCTTTGTGTTCATTATAGCTTCCGGCGATAATCTCAATACTTCCGGAATTATCAGGAAGATCAACTTTTGTCATATCGGTATTAGTGATTGCCTGATATTTTGGAGCTGATGTTTTATCTTTTGCAGGAAGATTTACCCACAATTGTACCATCTGGAACTCACCACCAGTACGGTTGAAGTTTTCTTCATGGTATTCTTTGTGTAATATACCAGAGGCAGCAGTCATCCATTGTACATCGCCTTCACCAATTACTCCGCCGCCGCCACTGCTGTCATGGTGAGCAACACGGCCTTTGTAGGCTATGGTAACGGTTTCAAAACCTTTGTGTGGATGTACTCCAACACCTTTTAAATGTTCACTAGGCGGGAATACAAATTTAGAGTTGTAATCCAGCATAATAAACGGGCTCATACGCTGCATGCTAAGTCCTGATACACCAGGGATAAAGTTATGTACACGGAATCCGTCTCCTACGAAATGTGTTCCTTGTGGTGCTATTACTGCTTCTATTTTTTTAGTGTTCATAATGTTTGATTTATAAGTTGTGATTGTGAATTAATTTTGTCAACTGCTGATTTAGTTGCTGCGATACAAAGGATGGCTGGCAAACATATTATCTGTAAAAGAATAGTTTTGCTGTTTTTGTATTTTTAACTCTTCTGCAATCTCATTGCTTTTCTCAATAATATCTGCAGCAGATGAAAAAGAAAATACAAGTACATCACTTTGCTGAAAGCCTGTTATTTTTTGTAGTTTAGTAACTGAATCTTTGTCAAAATTGTTTTCCAAAGCAATGAGATTGAAATCAATGCTCTGAATTTTTTCAATAGCAGTTTCTATATTGTCTACTAATGTGATTTTCCAGTTATTGAACTGGCTGAAATCGATTTGTTGGTTTGTCACCAAAAGCATTTCTAAAGTTTTCATAATAACTCTCATTTTGTAATACAAAGATATAATGACAGAAAAGTGAATGAATTGATGTAGGATAAGATGTGCAGGTTTTCTAAGAGAAGGGAACGATAGCTATTTTCTATTAAATAAAAACTACAGTATATTTACCTTATGAAGAAGTGTGCTAGGCTAAGCTTATTTTTGTTGATTATGATAGCTGCTGTTTCTGTAAAGGGACAACAGAAGTATTGTGATTCTCTGCGAGGGGAAATACCACGTTTTTGTAAACTAATGGAAGATGAAGCGATTGAAGAATTTCCAAAAGATTATACCAGAATAGGAAAGTGTATAGAGGTAGATCCAACAATACCAGTATTGCTTAATTTCAATATGATGAGATTGAAGGTGCTAGAACTTCAGGAAAAAGAAGATCGTTTATTTACTTATGGCGACTGGATTGTAATTATTGAGAAATATAAAAAGCTTCCAGAGTATTATGATGTAAAAGGACTAATGGAATTGCTTGATCATAAAATAAATACCGCCGATTGGAATAAAATAGAAAAGATGATCCGAAAGTATGTACCGCCAGTTTATTTGAAAAAACTAAATTTGGATGAGGTGAAGAAAAAGTTGTTTTCTCCGGAAAATAAAGAAAAACGCTTTTCAGATGTTTTGGGGCGGTTAAAATAATAATTATTAATAAATTTTCATTCCCTTTATGTTGTAAAGGGAATGAAAACCATAAGCATTCTATTCTTTAGTAAAGAGAATATCCAAGCCATTTTATAACAATCGGAATTGTTTTTTATCCGGATAAAATTCCATTTTAATACCTGCCTGTGAAAACTCAAATTTGTTTTTATCCGTAGGGGTTAGTGTAAATTCAGATTGTCCTGTTGCCTGAGCTTTCAAAGAAGTATTATCTGTTGTAATCGTTATTTTTAAAGGAAAAGAAGGAGATGCATATGTTCCGATATATTTTGCAAAATCATTTACATCTGCTTGATAGGTCTTAAATTCGGGAATATCATAAGGCTTATTATAAACAGCACTTAAAAGAGCTTTGGCAATTAGATTATTTCCATATCCATCGGATACATTGGAATCCAATGCAAAGCTTACATTTCCTACGTTATAGTGTGCAAAAAGTGAAGAAAAATCATCAATGCCTCCTGCATGTCCAAATCCTTTTAAATCATTGAACTGAGCAGTAAACAGACCGTATCCATATCCATCTCTTATAGTAATCATTTTTTCCAGACTTTCTTTATTTAATAATTTTCCGTTGAATAACGCATTACTAAATTTAACTATGTCAGTAGGGTTAGAAACGATGGCACCTGCACCAATTGGTATAGACATATCTGTTTCGGCTGATTTTTTATTGCCAGGAGAATAGGAATATGCTTCATTGTTTTGGGAGTTTATCTTCTTTCCTACATAGGTACTGTTTAAACCTAAAGGCTTCGTGATTTTTTCTTTTAATAGTTCAGCATAGGATTTTTTGTTTACTTTTTCTAGGATATAGGTAAGAAGAATATATCCTGAGTTGCTATAGGAATACTTACTGTCTGGTTGAAAATCGCTACCTGCTTTAGTGATGATATCTACCAATTTAGCTTCACTCTGTGGCTCCTGATAATAGTCCATGTAAGAATTGTCGTTGGTAATATTATGGATGCCACTACGGTGTTGTAAGAGTTGTGAAATTGTTATCTGGTCTGCATTTTTGATCTGCGGAAAAAATATGCTGAGTTTATCATCTGGTTTTAATTTTCCTTCTTCAAAACTTTTTAAGATTAGAACAGCTGTGAACGTTTTAGAAATAGACCCGATACGGTATTTTGTCTTATCGGAATTCAGAATTTTATTTTCTATATCAGAATAACCAACCGAACGTGTGTAAATAAGCTTGTTGTCTTGTGTAATAGCTACAGAGCCGGAGAATTTATTGTTCTTCTCTAATGTGCTGAAATAAGTGTCCAGTTTTTCCTTATTAAAACTTTGTGATAATAAAACTGATGAAACACTTAGTAATACGGAAGTGAATAACGTTTTGTACATAATGTTTGGTGTTTATTATGGATATTGCTTTTTAAGAAGTTTTAAAAATTTAAATAAACCATCCTGAGCTTGCTCGCTGGCATTATTAATTAAAATAATATAGGCTTTAGGTTCTGATTGATTGATAAGTGTATACGAAAGGAAAGTTCCGTCCGTTCCTCGATGCTCAGAATATTTTATATTATTTAGAATACTATTTCCCCAGCCAATACTATAATGGTCGGATGAATTGAATAAATACTGATAGGTTTTTGCTTTCAAAAAGTTATCCTTTTCTGCCAGGCCTTGTAAATTGAGTTGAATGTATTTTGAATAATTGATAATATTCATGCTGATATCTCCTGCCGGTTCAGCCAGGCTCAGGTCATATTTAGTTTCTGGCGCTACACTCACCAGCTGCGCATCTTCCCAATGTCCCCATGGTTGATTGATGTCGGTTCTGTTTGGCCAGCCTAGTGTATATTGTAGTTTTAATTTATCCTTTAAAACATCCTGAACCAATTGTTCCCATGTTTTTCCACTTACTTTTTCCAGCATAAATGCTGCTACACTATAACCGGCATTGGAATAATTGTAGGGTTTATCGTTTTGTACCGGGGAAAGCGTTAGGACATATTGAGCGAATGCCTGTCTTTTTTCAGATTTGTTGCCATTAAATACAGGAAGCTTCTGATATTCAGCACCGGATGTGAATGGTTGAATTCCGGCTTTGTGCTTCAGAAGTTGGCTAAGTGTAATATTCAGGTATTTAGGATTACTTTT
Organism: Elizabethkingia bruuniana; assembly: GCF_002024805.1. Classification (NCBI taxonomy): domain Bacteria; kingdom Pseudomonadati; phylum Bacteroidota; class Flavobacteriia; order Flavobacteriales; family Weeksellaceae; genus Elizabethkingia; species Elizabethkingia bruuniana. Next base: position 2,275,589 of record NZ_CP014337.1, on the reverse strand, counting down.
ATCTTTTAATTCAGGAAACAGATCGAAAAACTTTGTATCCCATTTGATTTTATTCTGTTCTGTTAAATAACCGGCAATGAAGCCTGTAATTGCCTTTGTATTGGAGCCTAAATGAAAAAAATCACTAATGTTAGCATTTGGTTTTTCATTAATCTGTTCAATTCGGTGGTGGCCAATTGTTTTTTGTACCTGTATTTTATCTGGTGTTACAACTGCATAAGCCATTTCCGGAATATAATGAACTTTCATAATGCTGTCGGCAGATTTTTCTAAGCCCTTTTGTGCAGAAAGATTTAATAATAGTAACAGAAATAAAAAGGATAATAGTTTTTTCATTGCGGAATCCTTATGGTTATTAGTGTTGGATTCTTATTCTGCTTTTTGAGCTAAAAGTGAATATACCATAGGAATATTATTCCCCAGATGTTTTATCCTGAATTTTTTGGGTTCAAATTCTTCTGTATGTCTGAAGCAGTTGTAAGGTGAATAATCAAATTCATTAAATGCTGTAATTTGCATTTTCTGATTGATTAGACTTGTGAAAACTTCGGATAAACCATGATTCCATGAAACCGTATGAAGGACCATGTCTGCTTCTTTTTCGGCATAGGTACCTGTATTGGTTTCCACTATAGCATCACTTTTAAAATAATTGTAACCAATACCTTTAAAGTCATCATCAAACATCCATACAACCGGATGAAATTCGGCAAAAATAAATTGACCGCCGGGTTTTAGAAAATGATTAATAACAGCAGCCCATTTATCCAAATCAGGTAGCCAGCCTATAGTCCCATAACTGGTAAATACAATATCAAATTTTTCATTTAAAACATTTGGAAGATTGTATACATCACTGCATACAAATTTGGTGTCAGTTCCTGCCTGTAGAGCTAATTCTTTTGCTTTTTCAATTGCCTTGTCAGATAGATCAATTCCTGTGACTTCTGCACCCATACGTGAAAGAGAAATGCTGTCCTGTCCAAAGTGACACTGCAGGTGCAGAACTTTTTTACCAGAGAGATTCCCAAGCAGATCCAGTTCTATACTATTGAGTGAAGTATTTCCTTTCAGGAAACCTTCTACATCATAAAATTCAGAATCGAAATGGGTATCGACTCTATTGTTCCAGGATTCTTTATTAACTTCTATATATTGTTCCTCAGGATTCATTTATTACTTTCTTTTGCGGTTAACTAACTTAACCACTAAAGTAATAAAAATAACAAGTCCTACAAATCCTAAAGCTAGCTGCCACCAGTATTCCAGTAATGCGTATTTTAGGATAACAGTAAATACCACAAAAAAGAGGATGAATGTAGCAATTTCGTTAGCCTGTCTTAGCGCAAGGTTTTTGGAAGGTAAAGTTGCCTTATTAAGATTTTTCAGCTGAATTACCTTTTTCCAACACCAGTAATGGTAAATTGCCAGACCTACTAATGCTGTAAGTTTTAAATGAAACCATGGCATTTTGAATAAAGCCGGATTCATACAAATCATCGTAATACCAAAGACAAGCATCAATGTACCTCCAGGTACTGTAATAATATTCCATAACCTACTGGCCATAAAGGAATATTGTTCACGAAGGACATCTCTTTTAGGATTATCGAATGCGTCGGTATCTTTATAATAGACAAATAATCGTACGGTATAGAAAAGCCCCGCGAAATAACTTACCATGAAGATAATGTGTAATGCTTTGATAATGAGGTAGGCCATTTTAGAATAATAAATTAATGGTTATAAATGATACAAGCACTTAGCTGAACTCAATAAAGATGCGTTCGCCAACACTAAGCCCAAGCAGGCTGGAGGCTCCGTTTATGCTGCTACCTTTATAAATAGCAACTTCCAAAAGGTCACTTTCATTAAATATAGCAGAAACACTTCCGTGATACTGAGGTTCGTTTTTCCAGTCATCTACCACATCGGTGTAATGGTTGTTTACTTTTGACATGACAAAGTTCCTGAACTTTAATTCAAAGCTATCATAAGACTTTAAAGTATTGTTGAAGAAATTCTTGCTGATGTTGGAAATGGCATTTCCAAAATTATCAATATACATAATTTCTCCTACGATAATACCTTCAGCTTCATTCAGAATCGCTCTTGGGAAAGAGTTTTCTTTTATTTTATTTGTTTTTTTACCAACAACTTCGGGTATTCCGCCTTTAGCCAAATGTGCAGCAACAGGAACGAAAATATCTGTTGAGGTAAAACTTACCTGATCGTCGAAACGGTTTCCTAATTTGATTTCATAGATATCATCCGGATTAATGTCGAAGAACATCAAACTCAACAAACCATTATCTGCACAAATAAAATAATGATCATCTACTTTGGCGATAATATTCTTCCGGTCTTTATGGTAAAAAGAATCCACACTAATAATGTGTATTGTCCCTTTAGGATAATATCTGTAAGAACTTCGGATGATGTAAGCCGTCTGCTGAAGGTTATATGCCTGTATCTGATGAGTAATGTCGACTATGTTTATAGTCGCCAGTTCATTGTATATACTACCCTTAATAGCAGCAACCCGGTAATCGAGTGTTCCGTAATCAGAAGTTAGTGTAATAATCGGCATATACTGCAAAGATAGAAAATACAGAGCAGTCCTGATAAATTAACAATTCTTTTATCTGTATTTTTTTCGGAATCGTTATATTTGTTTAGTTACACACGTAAAAACAAGTATTGGATGTATGAATTAAATTATGAACTGAAGGATATAGATACCAAGCAGTTTTATGGGGTGCAGAATCAGTTTTTCAATCTGATTAAGTCCTCATTCCCAACATTGAAAATTACTGGAAGAGACAATTTTATCTTTGCTATGGGCAATAACGAAGCTTTAAAAGTTTTGCAGGAAAAATTAGACGACATTGTTTCTTTTATCTCAAATAATAACAGTATAGAACTAAAAGATGTTGAAAGCATTCTGAAAATAAAGGATGAAAACGAAAAACAATTAGTTTTCGACAGCGATATCTTATTAAAAGGTGTTGGCGGAAAGATTATAAAGGCTAAAACAACCAACCTTAAAAAGCTGGTTAAAGTTTCTGAGAAAAAGGACATGGTCTTTGCTATAGGACCAGCCGGAACTGGTAAGACTTATACAAGTGTTGCTTTGGCGGTAAGAGCTCTCAGAGATAAAGAAGTTAAGCGTATTATCTTAACCCGTCCGGCAGTAGAAGCAGGTGAAAGCCTGGGATTTCTTCCCGGGGATATGAAAGAGAAGCTTGATCCGTATATGCAGCCTTTATATGATGCTTTAAGGGATATGATTCCTTTTGAAAAGCTGGAAGGTTATATCGAGAAAAAGGTAATAGAAATTGCTCCTTTAGCTTTTATGCGTGGACGAACACTGGATGATGCTTTTGTAATTTTAGATGAAGCGCAGAACACAACACATTCTCAGATGAAAATGTTCCTTACCCGTATGGGGATGAATGCTAAATTTATTATTACAGGAGACCCTAGCCAGATAGACTTACCTAAAAATCAGCAATCCGGATTAAAAGAAGCGATGTTTATCCTTAAAAACATCGAAGAAATAGGCTTTATACATCTTACTGATGAAGATGTGGTAAGACACCCTGTAGTGAGAAAAATTATTCAGGCTTATAGTAGTGAAGAAGGTAGAATGCAGGAAAAATAAAATTTTAACATATTTTAGCATAGTATTTGTAATTGATAACCTACAGTTATAAAATTAATATTATGAAAAAATCATTATTGTTAGGTGCTTTTGCACTTTTAGGGTTTGCTGCAAGTGCACAAACTACCGGACAATTAAAAATTGGTGCTAATATTGGTATCCCTGTAGGTGATGCATCCGATTTTTCAAGTTTTACTTTAGGATTAGATGCAGCTTATCAGTGGAGACTGGCAGAAAATTTTGATTTGGGTATTGCAACAGGTTATCAGCATTTTTTTGTAAAATCTGATTGGAAAGATGCAGGAGGAGCTGATGCAGGTTATATTCCTTTGGCAGCATCTGCACAATATTCTGTAAGTCCTAATTTCTTTATTGGTGCTGATCTAGGATATGGCTTCCTTACTGGAAAATATGCATCAGGTGGTGGTTTTTACTATCAGCCAAAAGTGGGATATCAACAGTCGAACTGGGAACTTTATTTAGGATATAAAGGAGTTAGTAAAGATAGTAATACTTTAGGCTCTGTTAATTTAGGATTTAACTTTAAACTGAAGTAAATTATATTTTTATATAGATATCAATCCTCCGCTGAAAAACGGAGGATTTTCTATATGATAAATGTCATATGTTAATATTATTATGTATTTTAATGTTTTTTAATATATTTGAATTAATCAAATTATATTAAAATATGAAAAAAATTCTATTATCTGCTATTTTGCTTTCCAGCATTATAGCTTGCCGTGAGGAGTCTTTGTCTAACCGAGACGCTCAATTACAGGCTCAGCAAAATTTACTTGATGTAAAATCTGTTTATAAACAGGAATTCTCGATAGCATTGGCTAAAGCATTAGCCTCTAATGCTGATTTAAGAGACTTTATTAAAAAAGAAGCACTTAAAAAATTTGACAATGACTATGATGTACTCTATCAAATGATTAAGGATCAAATGATTGGAGGTAAAGCCTTTAAGGATATTATTGCAGAGCAATATGATAAAAAAGAAAATCTGGAAGCTTTAGAAAGGCTGTATCCCACACTTACTATTTTTGTTCCTGAATTGCCAATGGATAGTTTTTCGGCAGAAAAATGGAATTCCAGAACTGAGATTCCACAAGTCGCCTATACTTTGGATACAACTAATGATACTCCAATAATAAATGAAAAAGGAGAGGAATATTTTTTAGAGGCAAAGTATATTCCTTCATTCCCTGTTGTAGTCGTAAAAGAAAATGAGAGAGTGAGAGTTAGTACTGGTAACTCCGTTAGAAATAATACTGTGGCTTCTATGGGAGCTAATCCATCAGTAACTAAACAAGATGATGTATTAAAAGGAAGTTCTTGTAGTTTTGAATTTTTAGATGATGCTTTTAATGGGGGGAAATCAAATCAGATTCAAAAATTAGCTTCTGTAAAAACAATGTCTACAACTGCTAATGCCTCTTTAGTTGATTCTAAAGTACAACAGGCATATGAAATATACAAAAATACAGATGGTTGGCAGAGGGATTATATTTACTATGATATTACACCTGGTCAACAAAGGGGTCAGTTTAAGTATGATTTTCAGGAGCATTTAACCTCATTTAGAATGAATGATGCAAATGGCTTGACAATTATTTCAGACCAAACGGGAGACCCTACTAACAATAATATTTATCAATCTGAACCAAGCAAATTTCAAGGATGGAATAAAAATTTTGCTAGGAGTCCATGGACTGGTGGCGCTTTTGAATTTAAAGTTCATATATTAATTAATGCAAGTAATGGAATTGGAAGTAGTATTGATAAATATTTTTCAGTAAGTCCCGAGAATTTATATGATGCTCAATATGGATTAATTTCTAAATGGAGTGTGTTTGGTGCTAAGGTATGGGAGCTAAAATCTTTGACGCCAAAGATCGTTCCACTTAATATCCCTATTTTTAATTGGGATTTAAACCAATATGCTTCATCTATTAAAATTTCTATAGAAGAAGTAGATCTTACAGAGGAGGAAACCAGAACGGATACAAGAAGTGTTAAATTTGCCACTAATTTTAGTATAGATCCTACAGATGGTTTTTTGAAAAAAATAGGGTTGAAATTTGGATCCAGTCTTGAAAGAAATGAATCTTCTACTGTTACTTATAAAGTTACTAAGGGCAGTGATCAGTTAGGGGATGTTATTGTAAATTTTGCAGATAATGCAATTACTGGCTTTAATGGATCCACATTTACTAAGAGGGAATATAACTCAGGCCTTTATACTATTGTTGTAGAGCCTCGTAGAGTACAATAAATTTAAATTAACCCTCCGCTGAAAAGCGGAGGATTTTTGTTTTAGCAAAGAAGGATTCTAAATTACAAAGTATCATAAAAGGATTAATTATATTTTATATCTTCGCGCAGTGAAATAATAATTTAAACAACTATGAAGAAAAATTTATTGATTGGTGCATTTGCACTGTTAGGATTTGCAGCAAGCGCACAAACAGAAAAGGGGAGTTGGGTTGTAGGAGGATCTACATCTATTGGTTTTAACAATGTGTCAACTAAAGTGAAAAGCGATAATACAACTTTTGATGGACCAAAAGTTAATACATTTACAATTGCGCCTTCTGCTGGTTATTTTGTAATTGATAAGCTATCTGTTGGACTTGATCTTGCGTATACAAATGCTACAACAAAGTATGATGGTGCAAAAACTACGAGTAATACATTTGCTATTTTACCGACAGCTACTTATTATTTTACAGATAATACTGTAATTAAACCTTATTTGGGAGCTGGTATTGGTTATGCATCTAATACTGAAAAGGAAGAATACAGAGGGAAATCTAACAAGTATACAGCAGACGGATTTGCATGGAAAGTAAAAGGAGGTTTTGCATACTTCTTTACGCCAAGTATTGCAGCTGATTTAGGATTATCTTATTCTCAGTTTTCAAATAAAGATAATGGTGTAAGAACAAATGTAAATACTTTCGGAGTAGGAGTTGGTTTATCCGTATTCTTTAAATAGGAAATATATTACAATAAATATTAAAAAGCCTGCAGATGCAGGCTTTTCTATTTATTTTAGTTTCTCCTCAATAAACCTTGCGGTATGTGAGGTTTTGTTTTTTATCAGTTCTTCAGGAGTTCCTGCAAATACAATTTCACCACCATATTTACCTGCTTCCGGACCAATATCGATAATATAGTCTGCACATTTAATAATATCCGGCTGATGCTCGATAACAATAACAGAATGGCCAAGATTAACCAGCGCCTGTAACGAAATCATTAACTTGTTGATATCATGGAAATGGAGACCTGTAGAAGGCTCATCGAATATAAATAAAGTCTTGTCGTGACTTGTACCTTTTACAAGAAAAGATGCCAATTTTACCCTTTGTGCCTCACCTCCGGAAAGAGTAGAAGAGGACTGTCCTAACTGAAGATAGCCTAATCCTACATCCTGAAGTGGTTTTAGTTTCTGAACAATTTTATCTTGATGATTGTCTCTGAAGAAATCTAAAGCTTCGTTTACCGTAAGATTAAGAATGTCCGAGATATTCTTTTCGTCGAATTTTACATCCAGAATTTCATCTTTAAAACGAGCTCCATGGCAGGTTTCACATTGTAATTCTATATCTGCCATAAACTGCATGGAAACAGTAATTACACCTTCGCCTTTACATTCATCACAACGGCCGCCATCCACATTGAAAGAAAAATGTTTCGCTTTCAGTCCCATATGCTTGGACATTTTCTGTTTAGCAAAAAGATCACGTATGTCATCGTAAGCTTTCAGATAAGTCACAGGATTGGAACGGGATGATTTTCCGATTGGATTCTGATCAATCATTTCGATATTCTGAATCAGCTTTTTCGGGAATGTTATCGAATCAAAATCCGCTTTTTTACCTCCTAATTCCAGTTCTATCTGAACGGCTTGTGCCAGAACATCTTTCATTAATGTAGATTTTCCGCTTCCGGAAACACCTGTTACTACAACTAAGCTTTCTAATGGGATATCTACATCAACATTTTTAAGATTATTTTCTCTGGCTCCTTTTATATGGATAAATTCTTTCGGTTTTCTTCTGTGTTTAGGTACAGCGATTTCTTCAACACCGTTTAGGTAATCAGAAGTTAGTGTATTCGCTTTTTTTATTTCCTCAAAGACACCACTGAATACAACCTCACCGCCCAGGTAACCAGCTTCCGGACCTATATCTATAATATGATCAGCAGCGCGCATCACATCTTCATCATGTTCTACCACAATAACGGTATTCCCTAAATCACGAAGATTTTTTAATACTTCTATAAGATTTTCGGTATCACGGGAATGAAGCCCGATACTAGGCTCATCCAGAATATAAATAGACCCGACTAAGCTGCTTCCTAAAGAAGTTGCCAGATTAATACGCTGACTTTCTCCTCCGGACAGAGTATTCGAATTACGGTTAAGGGTAAGATAGCCCAAACCTACTTTTACTAAAAATTCTAAACGTGAAACAATTTCGTATACCAATCTTTTGGCAATAGCGGCATCGTGCTCGTTTAGATTCAGGCTTTGGATAAGTGGTAATAGTTCATCTAATGGTAATTCAACCATAGATTGGATATTATGACCATCAATTTTTACCCAGGAACTCTCTTCTCTTAGACGCAATCCTTCACATGTCGGACATGTTGTTTTACCTCTGTAGCGGGAAAGCATAACACGGTACTGGATTTTGTAAAGATTTTCTTCAAGCATTTTGAAGAAATTGTCTACACCAGGGAAGTTTGCCGATTTATCACCGCGCCATAAAAATTGACGCTGCTCTTTGGTAAGCTGAAAATACGGTTTGTGTATTGGGAAGTCCTTGGCTACCTTTTTTATAAAAGCAGCTTTCCATTCTTTCATGGTTTCACCACGCCAAGGCGCAACGGCATCCTCATAAACTGACAGGTTTTTATTTGGAACCACAAGATCTTCATCTATGCCTATTATTTTTCCATAACCTTCACAGGTAGGACATGCACCATAAGGATTGTTAAAGCTGAAAAAATGAATATTGGGTTCATTAAAAACAATGTCGTCCAGTTCGAATTTATTCGAAAATTCCCTGATTTTTTCGTTGTCAGCATTTTTGATAGAACAATAGCCTTTACCTTCATAAAAAGCCATTTGTATAGAATCTGCCAAACGTTGCAGGAAGGTATCGTCATCTTCATATTTAAAGCGGTCGATAACCATGAATATCTCAGTTCCTGCTTCAGGCACGAATCCAAAGCTTTCTAAATCTTCAATGCTGGCAATATTTCCGCCGATTTCAAGTCTTGTAAAACCTTGTAATTTTAGAGTCTTAAGCTGTTCTGCAAAATTTTCGGATTCATAATGCCATGGTGCACGTAAAATAAGTGTAGGTGCTTTTTTCTGAGCTTTAATAAAATCTATGACATCGGTAACGCTGTCTTTCCTTACCTCTTCTCCGGATACAGGAGAGTAGGTGCGTCCAACACGAGCGAATAATAATTTAAGATAATCGTATATCTCAGTAGTTGTTCCTACTGTAGAACGCGGGTTAGAGGATATTACCTTTTGCTGTATAGCAATTGAAGGAGCAAGCCCTTTAATATCATCTATCTTTGGTTTTTCCAGCTTCCCGAGAAACTGTCGGGCATAGGAACTTAAACTTTCTACATAACGTCTTTGGCCTTCAGCATAGATTGTGTCGAAGGCTAAGGAAGATTTACCACTACCGGAAACTCCCGTGATAACGGTAAGCTTATTTTTCGGAATGGAAACATCAATATGTTTTAGATTATTGAGATGAGCGTTTTTAACAAAAATCTCTTTTTTAATATCTATATTGTCCTGGTGTGCCATAATAATTATAAGGTTGCAAAATTACAAAAATTAAAGCCTAATAGGAAGTAGATATTGGAATTGTAAATCATAAAAGATGCTAAATTATATGATAAAGGGATATCCAATATAAAACGGGAAGTTCTATACAAATAAGTGGGTTAAAAAGCGGGTAAACCAATGACAATCTACTAAAAACTAACCGGACTAGCACCTATCATAAAATCCGGATCCGCATATTTAGATAAGGGTCCAGTACATTTGCCGACTTAAAAATTACTGTTATAATGAAGAAACTATTACTAAGTGCTATTGTGTTGATTCCTGCTGTTGGTATTATGGCCCAGGAAAAAGCGATTGATGAGGTAGTGATAGACGGAAAATTCTTGTCGCTCCCGTATAAAAAAGTAAGTGAAAATATTGAGATTATCACCAAAGAACAGATTGAGAAAGCTCCTGCGCAATCTATTGAGGATCTGTTAGCTTACTATACAGGGGTAGATGTCAGAAGGCGAGGTATGGCAGATACTCAGGCAGATGTTGGTATCAGAGGTAGTTCTTTCGAGCAAGTGCTTATGCTGGTTAATGGTATCCGGATGAGTGATGCCCAAACAGGGCATAATATGATGAATGTACCGTTTAGCTTAGCATCTGTTGAAAGAATAGAAATTATAAAGGGACCTGCTGCCCGTAGATTTGGGCAAAATGCCTATGCAGGTGTCATTAATATTATTACAAAAGCTTCCGGTAAGGACGAGTATAGAGTTTCTGCAACAGGAGGTGATTATAAAACATGGTCACTTGGAGCTGCTGCCGATTTTGGTAATGAGAAGTTTGGGAACTTTCTGCAGGTAAATAACACGGAATCGGCAGGGTATCGTTATAATACCGATTATAAAATTAAAAATTTCTGGTATCAGAACCAGATGAAAATAAAAGACGGAAGCATTAAATTTCAGGCTGGTTTTGTAGAAAAAAAGTTTGGAGCCAATGGCTTTTATTCATCGCCGGCAGCCAAAGATCAGTATGAAGAAACGCAAACATCTCTGGTAAGTGCAATTTATAATCAGAAATTCGGAAATTGGGGTGTAAATGCCAATCTATATTGGCGTAGGGCACAGGATATGTATCTTTTTGTAAGAAATAAGCCTGAAATCTACCGCAATATGCATATTGGCAATAACTATGGCGGGGAACTGAATCTAAGTTATAAATCATCATTAGGGGTTACCGGTATTGGTGCGGAAATGCATCAGGAAGATTTGAGAAGCAACAACTTGGGTGCTCGTGGACGTTTTGTTACTCAGGTACTTGCGGAACATCATTTTTCTCTTATCAATAACCGATTGAGTATAATTCCGGGGGCAAGCTGGGTAAATTATACAGGTACTGGGAATTTCTTTTATCCGGGAGTAGATGTAGGTTTTGATATAGATAAACAAAACAAGGTATATGGTAATGTAGCCAAAGTACATCGTGTACCAACCTATACTGATTTGTATTATCAAAGTAAAACAGAGCAAGGAAATGCTGATCTGAAACCTGAAAATGCACTTTCGTACGAAATTGGTTATCGTTTCAACAAGCAAAAGTTTTTATTCAAAACCAGTGTATTCGGTAGAGATTCTAAAAATGCGATCGACTGGACCAGAGCAAATGCTAACAGTATTTGGGTTGCAGAGAATATTTCCGATGTAAAAACTAAAGGGCTAGAGGTGGAGGCTTCACAGGGTTTCAATAGTTTCGTGAAAAATGTATCTATAGGTTATACTTATCTGGACAGCAAGGCTAAAAATAATGATAAGGGCGAGAACTCGCGTTATGCTTTGGAAAATCTGAAGCATCAGTTTAATGCAAAGCTTACACTGACATACTGGAAGTTTACAAATGAGCTTATTTATCAATACAATCAGCGTGTAACATTAGGAAGTTATAATCTTTTGGATGAGAAGCTTACATTTAGTACCAAAGATGTGGATGTTTTTCTGTTAATTAACAATATTACCAATACAAAATATACCGGTGCAAGCTTGGTACCAATGCCAGGAAGATGGTTTCAGCTAGGCTTTAATTTTAAAGGTAAATTCTAGGTTCTTTTTTATTACTTTTGCCGAATGGAATATTTCATGTACAGAGTATTCCGTTTGATAAAATAAATTAGAGTAAAAAGGTCATTAATTCCGGTTATACGAATGAAAAAACATTTTGTGTTTATACTGCTTACTTTGGCAGTTATAGGGAAAGCTCAGAATAAAGAGCATATTTCTTCTTTCAATATGTTATCAATTACTTATAAGTTTTCAAAAAAATGGATGGCTTATACAGAATTTCAGACCAGATCAATTGAGGATTATACCAATATCGATTATTACGAAACTAAAGGTGGTGTAGGGTATAATATCAACCGCGATAATCAGGCTTTTGTCGGAATAGGACGTTACGGAACTTATAAAGAACAGAAGATTTCTCAGGAGGAACTAAGATTATGGTTACAGTATACTTATAGTCATAATATCGGCCGTGTAAATATTGACCATAGAGGGCGCGCTGAACAGCGATTTTTCCACATGTCGCAAACCGGAGAAAATACAACTGATAACAGATTCAGATATCGTCTGAGTGCTACGATGCCAATTAACAATCCAAAGATGCAGGCCAATACTTTTTTTGTTAACGCATTTGAAGAGCTATTTGTTGGTCCAAAATCTGATTTTCTGAAAAGAAACAGACTGTTTACAGGATTTGGATATAAATTCAATAAATCGGTGAGTACTTCAATGGGGTATATGTGGCAGAGAGAATTTTCACCGAACGGAAACAAAAATTTACATTTTCTTTACATGGCGCTTAATTTCACTATTGATCACAGCGATGATGATCATGCCAGAGTAATCATTCCTGTAGCGGATTAGAGAATGTGCAAAAAAATACAATAAAAAAGGAAACTAAATCATCATTTAGTTTCCTTTTTGTATGGAGAATCATTATCTTTGTCTGCGTTATAAAATTATTTTATGAAATTTATTGTTGCCAGCGGCGAGTTACAAAAAGCCTTGCAGACGGTAAGCGGAGTAATTTCTGGTTCCCAGTCAAGACCGATTTTAGAGAATTTTCTTTTTGAACTGGAAAATGACAATCTAAAAATTACCGCTTCCGACGGAGAAACAACTTTAATAACTTCTATTCCTGTAAAGTCTGAAGACAACGGGAGAATGGCTGTTCCGGCTAAAATGTTTCTGGATGTAATTAAATCATTCGGAGACCAGCCTCTTACTTTTGTAGAAAAAGAGTCTGAAAACGGAATTGGCAGTCTTCTTGAGATTTTGGATGAGAAGGATAATTACTTCGTAGCATTAGACAATGCTGAGGATTATCCTGAGTTACCAGAATTTGATGCTTCTAAAAGTGTGAAAATTCAGGCAGGAATATTGTCAGAAGCATTGGTTAACACTCTGTTTGCAACAAGTAACGACTCACTAAGACCTGTAATGACAGGTGTTTTGTTCCAGTTTAATGAGAACGAAGTTAACTTTGTGTCTACCGACTCTCACCGTTTGGTAGTATACAACAGAAAAGATGTAATGAATGTTGATAATATTGAATTCATTATGCCGAAGAAACCTTTGGCTATAATCAAGAACATCCTGTCTAATACAGACGATGAAGTTCTTATTGAATTCAATGAAAATATGGCTAAGTTCAGCTTCCAGGATAATATCTGGATCTGCCGTCTTATCGATGGTAAATACCCTAACTATACAGCTGTTATCCCGAAAGAGAATCCAAATGTATTAACGATTAACAGAAACTTATTACTAAGTTCTATCAGAAGAGCATCTATCTTCTCCAATAAATCGACTAATCAGGTAAGATTCAAACTTTCTGGAAATTTACTTCACCTTCACGCAGAGGATACTGAATATGCAAACAAAGCAGATATGCAGATTCCATGCGAGTACAACGGAGAAGATATTAATATCGGATTCAGCTCTAAGTTTTTAACAGAAATGCTTTCTGTTTTAGGATCAGATGATATTACGATGAAGATGTCACAGCCAAACCGTCCGGGAATTATAGAACCGGTAGACGGTCTTGAAGAAAATGAGAGCATCCTTATGCTTTCGATGCCTGTAATTGGCCTATAATTTTATTTTAATATAGACAAAAAGCTTCATCTTTATTTGATTGGATATAAAATATCGGATCAGATGCAGGATGAAGCTTTTTCTTTTATTAAATTTGCAGTTCAAAATTTTGTAATAAAAGCTGTGTGCAATACAGCAGCTAAATAATAAGAAAATAATACATGAAAATTTCTGATAAGTGGCTTAGAACTCACTTTGAAACAGATTTGTCAGCTGAAAAGCTTGGAATAATTCTTACAGATTTAGGTCTGGAAGTAGAAGGAATAGATCCTTATGAATCTGTGAAAGGTAGTCTTAATGGAGTAGTGGTTGGAAAAGTGCTTACTTGTGAGCAGCATCCTAATGCAGATAAACTGAAAGTAACTACTGTAGACATTAATACCGGAACACCTTTACATATCGTTTGTGGTGCACCCAATGTTGCTGCAGAACAAAAAGTGGCTGTGGCTACAATAGGTACTACAATTCATCTGAATAACGGAGATTCCTTTAAAATTGCTAAATCCAAACTTAGAGGAGAGGTATCTGAAGGAATGCTTTGTGCTGAAGACGAATTAGGTCTTGGAGAAAGCCATGCCGGAATTATGGTATTGCCGGAAGATTATGAAATTGGAAAGCCATTATCCGATTATATTAAGGTAGAGCAGGATGAAGTTTATGAAATCGGACTTACACCAAACAGAACAGATGCAATGTCGCATTATGGTGTTGCAAGAGATCTTCAGGCTTATTTATCTTTGAATAAACTAAAATCTACTTTCAACAAGCTCCAGGCTCCTGTAATTAATGGCGAGGGAAGCCATGATTTCAAACTTGAAGTTGAAGATACAGAATTAACACCTCGTTATTTAGGTGCTGTTATCGAAGATATTAAAGTCGAAGAATCTCCGGAGTGGTTAAAAAACCGTCTGAAAGCTATAGGTCTTGGACCTATTAATAATGTTGTAGATATTACCAACTATATTTTACATTCTTACGGACAGCCTCTACATGCTTTTGATGCTGCAAAAATCAATGGACATGTGGTAAAAGTAGGAGTGGCTGCTGAAGGAACGAAATTCAAAACTCTGGATGGTACGGAGCGTAGCCTGAATGGTACCGAAATTATGATCAAAGACGGAAATAATACACCAATGTGTATTGCCGGTGTTTTTGGTGGTGAAAATTCAGGAGTTTCAGAAGGAACAACTTCTGTGTTCTTAGAAAGCGCATATTTTAACCCTGTAGCGGTACGTAAAGCTGCTAAAGCACATGGACTGAATACGGATGCTTCTTTCCGTTTCGAAAGAGGTGTAGATCCTAATATTACTAAAGATGCTTTATTGAAAGCAGTAGAGATGATTCAGGAAATTGCTGGTGGAAAACTAAAAGGAGAGATCCTTGAATCTTTCCCTAAGAAAGTTGATTATTTCCCTGTTATCCTTAGATATTCCAAAGTAGACCAGATTCTGGGGATTAAGATCCACAGAGAAACAATAAAAGAAATCCTAAAATCTCTTGATATATTAGTTCTGAATGAGATTAAAGACGGATTGGAAATTTCTGTTCCGCCATACAGAGCAGATGTAACCAGAGAAATTGATGTTATAGAAGAAATCCTTCGTGTTTACGGATATAACAAAGTAAGCTCTCAGGAGAAAATAGCATTTACACCGGTTCGTTTAACATTAGATGATCAGGATTCTCTGGAAAACTTCTTGGCAAGAATGCTACAGTCTAATGGCTTTAACGAGGTAATGAATAACTCTCTGACTTCTCTTAAAGAAGAGAAAGCAGATGCTGTTACCTTACTAAACCCGTTGAGTAATGAACTTAGCACAATGCGTCAGTCTTTATTAGAAGGATTATTGCAGAATGCTGATTACAATATCAAACGTAAAAACCAGGATATTAAATTCTTCGAGCTTGGAAAAATCTACTTCAAAAAAGAGAAATTTGAAGAGCGCAAGCAATTGGCAATTCTTGTTTCTGGTAATAATAATCCTGAAAACTGGATTCTGAGTAAGTCTCCAACTGACTTTTTCATCCTGAAAGGTTATGTTCAGTTATTGCTGGATAAATTAGGGCTAAATACTACTGAAAAAGCTTTAGAAGATGCACGTTTCTCAGATGCTTTAGAAATTGTTGCTGAAGGAAAAACTATTGCCAGAATAGGTGTTGTAAGCAAGGCTTTATTAAAAGATGCAGATCTTTCTCAACCTGCTTATTATGCAGAAATAGAATTAGAAGCTTGTCAGGCTCTAAGAAGCACGGCTAACTTCAAATTTGTAGATATTCCGAAGTTTAATAAGATAAGGAGAGATTTAGCGTTATTAGTAGATAAAACTGTTTCTTATAACGATCTGCTTCAGGCATCTAATGATATTTCTTCTAATCTTAAGAAGATTCAGTTATTCGATGTATACGAAGGTAAAAATCTTCCGGAAGGTAAAAAGTCTTATGCTCTAAGCTTTGAATTATTAAATACAGAGAAGACGTTAGAAGAAGCTGAGATTACAAATATTATGAATAAGCTGATCAAGAAGTATCAGAAAGAATTTAATGCTGAATTACGTTCTTAAATTCATTTATTTAAAAAAATAGTATTTTTACAATCTGCTAAAGGATTATAATTATGAAATCTGGACTGGTACAGTGGTCTTTTCAAGAGATTAAAGACTACTGTATTATATACAGACTAAAAGATAAAAATTTACATATGAAAAAGCTTTTTTATATAGCCTCAATAGGAATTTTAGCTGCAGTATCATCCTGTACTTCCACTGCAAATTTGGGAAATGTTTCTAAGATCGGAACACAGCAGCCTACATTATCCAATACCCGTTGGGAGGTTATGGATAATCTTCAGACCAATGCAAAGCCTTATATAAGCTTTGATCCTGAAAAAGGAATGAGCGGAAATGCAGGTTGTAATAAAATCTTTAGCCAGGATATTATAATCCAGTCTAAACAAGGAGATTTCTCTATAAAACAAATTGGTTCTACCAGAATGGCTTGTCCTAGTATGGATATGAAGATAGAGAGTAATTTTATTAAAATACTGGAGTCTGCCGATAAGTATGTTGTTGTAAAAAATACTCTGGAGCTTTATAAAGGAAATATGCTCTTAATGAAATTTCAGAAAGCAAACTAAAATAAAAAATCCGCTCGTAAGAGCGGATTTATTTTTTTAGATTTTACAATTAAGCTTCGTCTTCGTCGTCATACTTTTCCAACTCAGCATCACACCATTTGAAGGCTTCTTCTACAACTTTAGTAGCTTCTTCTGCTACTTGCTCTTCATCATCACCTTCTAAATCGTCTAACCATTCTACTTCTTCCTCCTCAACATTTAGGATAAAACGTGGATACTCAGTATGAACTACAAAAAGATCCTCTGGAAAGTCTGAATTGTCGGCTAATAAAAACTTAGGTAATTTCATTTCTTTAATATTTGATAATTCAAAGATAGGGAAAATTTTTTCGGCTTTCCTCGTTTACTTTGCAAATTGTTTGGAAATTTTTTCGGCCTTCTTGCTCTCGCTATAATCGTAGAAGCCTTCTCCGGATTTTACACCTAACTTTTTAGCTGTTACCATATTAACTAAAAGTGGACAAGGTGCGTATTTAGGATTTTTGAAGCCATCGTATAAGACATTCATAATGGAAAGACATACATCCAGTCCGATAAAGTCTGCCAATTGTAATGGTCCCATCGGATGAGCCATTCCAAGCTTCATTACAGTATCTATTTCTTCTACTCCGGCAACACCTTCGTATAACGAATAAATGGCTTCATTAATCATTGGCATTAATATTCTGTTCGCTACGAAACCAGGATAATCATTTACCTCTACAGGTACTTTGCCCAGTGTTTTGCTCATTTCATAGATTGCACTGAAAGTTTCCTTGGAAGTAGAGTAACCTTTTATAATTTCTACAAGCTTCATAATAGGAACCGGATTCATAAAATGCATACCAATCACTTTTTCAGGTCTTGAGGTTACTGAAGCAATTTTCGTAATGGAAATAGAGGATGTATTGGTTGCTAAAATACAATCAGCCGGAGCTGCTGCATCCATTTGCTGGAATATTTTAAGCTTTAAGTCTATATTTTCTGTAGCAGCTTCTACAATAAGATCGGCATCTTTAACGGCATCTTCCAGAGCTGTAAAAGTAGAGATATTTGCTAATGTATTGGCTTTCTCTTCTTCTGTAAGATTTCCTTTAGCAATAATTCTGTCCAGATTGGTGGTAATAGTTTTAATACCTCTGTCCAGCGCTTCTTGCGAAACATCTACTAAATTTACTTTAAATCCGGTCTGGGCAAAAGTATGAGCAATTCCGTTACCCATAGTTCCCGCACCAATTACTACAATATTCTTGTTCATAATTTTTTATTTTTTGATTAAAGAATTTACGAACCTTTCGGTTTTATTATTAGGGTTTATTTTTTTTATTTAAAGTATCCCAGACAATTTTCGAGATCTGGGCAATCATTCCGCAATTGACTTCTTCACTTTCCATAGAGTCCTTCACAAATACTGCAATTGCATAATGTTTACCATTGGCTAAAGTTATAATTCCTGAATCGTTCTCAGCAATAGTTAATCCGTTTTTCATTTTACCGGAAGAACCTGTTTTTCTGGCCATCTTCACTTTTGGAAGCAATCCCGGAAGTTTTGCCATCCCGGTATTGGTTCTAGTCATAATGTCCATTAAAAAAATTGTGGATCTTTTTGATAAAAACATTCCTTTATAGAATGCTTTCAGGGTTTTTACCATGGATGCTGTCGTCGTGTAATTTGCATAAAGAGCTTTTACATCATTTTTATGCATTTCTTCTTCATTGTATTTTATCTGGAAATTCTTCACTCCATTCACATCCATCAGTTTTTGTACTGTTTTGGTTCCTCCAATTAACCTTAGAAGGATATCACAGCCATTGTTGTCGCTTTGGGCTACGGTATATGTGATAATTTCACTTAAAGGAACTTCTACGTTTCCATTCGGATATTTCTCACGAAGTGGTGACCATGTATTTTCTAATAGATCTGATTTTTTAATCAGTATTTTCTGATCCAAGGTAAGATTTCCTTTGTCCACTTGATTAAGAACCGCTAATGCAATATGGAATTTAAAAACACTCAGCATCGGCATTTTCAAATTACCATTGGTGTTACTAAACTGAAATTCATTTTCTATTCCCAAAACAGACACGGCTACTGTGGCTTTCTTGTCTTTGGTAACAGCATTTATATCATTTAGTATGGACGTATGCTGAGCAAGTACAAACTGACCTGTCAAAAGAAACAAAAGTATAATTTTTTTCATTTCAACTAATTTATGTCTTTGAATTTAATCATAAAATATAGTAACACTCATATAAGAATTTACCGGTATACCTTTTATTAAAGCTGGTTTCCAGTTGAGGTTCTTTACATAGGTTTCTACACTTTTGTTAAATGATTTTTCGAATATATTATTTTTAGTATTAACAAGAGATGATTCTGTATTAAAATCTTTTGCAGTACCATCTTTCATGATTACAAAATGTATTGTTGTATTAGAATGGCTTTCATCACCTTTTCTTTTAACATAGCTCTTAGGATATTTGAAACTTGTAAAATAATCTTTTTGAAGTCTGTCAAACTGTTCACTATCATCATTTGTTTTGGTTGTTCTTGAAGTCAGATCACACACCTCAAATGAAAAAATTGAATCCTTGTTTTTTAATACAAATTGTTTTACCCCCAATACTTTTAATGAGTCAAAAAAAGGCTTCCCATATTTGTTTTCCAGTAATCGATTCATCTCTTTGGGATAACATCTTTCAAATTGTGTGTTTTCGTCTACAATACATGACTCTGTAGCAGACTCATATTTGATTTGATTTTCCCTCAGCAAATCCGAAAATTCCTTTTCGGCATTAATACCAAAGCCAAAACCCATGAAGTTTGTATAGGTATAGTTTTGATATTTGAAATTATTTTTTGCAAGTTTCGTTTCATAATTACAATCAACCTCATATTGATTAGTCTTCTGTTTAATACAAGAAAGGCTTATAAATAATATACAAAACAATAAAAATGATTTCAAAGCCATACCGAAATTATTTATAAACCTTATAGAATTTTGAAATCTATAAGGTTTAAATATTATTTAATCAGTTCCATTATTTTCAATGCTACTTTTAACGCCTCGGTTCCGTCATTTAAGCTTACTTCAATAGGTGTATTTTCTTCTATAGCCTGAGCGAAGCTTTCCAGTTCATCCAGAATAGCATTGTTCGGCTGAATATTTGGATATTCAAATACAATCTGGTTCTTTTCACCTTCAGCATTCTCAATAATCATATCGAAATCGGACGGAGTTTCCGGAGCTGCCTGCATACGGATAACCTCTGCTTTTTTCTCCAAGAAATCTATGGAAATATAGGCATCTTTCTGGAAGAATCTGCTTTTACGCATTGCCTTCATAGAAATACGACTAGTTGTAAGATTTGCTACACAACCGTTTTCAAATTCTATACGGGCATTGGTAATATCCGGAGTCTTGCTCACAACAGATACACCACTTGCATGGAGGTGTTTTACAGGTGACTTCACAATACTCAGTAATATATCCAGATCGTGGATCATTAAATCCAATACTACAGATACATCTGTACCACGAGGGTTAAACTCGGCTAAACGGTGGATTTCAATAAATTGAGGATTGCTCAGGTAACTCTTTGTAGCGATATAAGCAGGATTATAACGTTCAACGTGGCCTACTTGTACTTTTATATTTTTTTCCTCGCAAAGACGGATCAACTCTTCTGCCTGTTCCAAAGTTTGGGTAACCGGTTTTTCAATAAAGAAATGAATTCCTTTTTCTATTGCTTTTTTTGCGTATTCGTAATGGAAGAGGGTAGGTGTTACAATATCCAGAACCTGAATTTCACTTAACAGCTGGTCCAGATCGTTGTAGTATTTATAACCAAATTCCTGCTCTAATTTCTTTCCGTTTTCAGCATCACTGTCGTAAAAGCCCACCAATTCATATTTTTCAGATTGATTCAGAAGTTTCAAATGAATTTTTCCTAAGTGGCCGGCACCTACTAATCCCGCTTTTAACATGTAATTTTAAATTTTCGTAAAGATAATAAACACCTAGGAATTATGAGTTATAAGTTGTAAGGTATTGATGTGTAAAGTCGTATTCCATCTATATTATATAAGCGTGATAATATCAGGTGTAAACTATCAACCAATAAACGTAAACTAATAAGTATTTTCCCTATTTTTGCCGTATGAGAGACAGTTTTGTGCATAAGGGGAAAAGAAGACACCTGGTGAATTATTTGATGTCGAAAGGAATTTCGGACCAAAATGTTCTTCAGGCAATAAACAAAATACCCCGTCATCTCTTTTTGGAAAGTATTTTTGAAGATTATGCTTATGAAGACAGAGCTTTCCCTATTGCAGCAGACCAGACTATATCTCATCCGTCAACTGTAGCAGAACAGACACAGCTTTTAAGAGTAAAGGAGCAGGAAAAAGTTTTGGAAATAGGCACTGGTAGTGGTTATCAGACTGCAGTTCTGATTGAAATGAAAGCCTTTGTATATACTATTGAAAGGCAAAAAGACCTATATGATTTTTCAGAAAGAAAGTTACGGGAAATAGGACTCAGACCCAAGTTCCAAAGCTTTGGTGATGGCTTTGCAGGCTTGCCTACCTTTGCACCATTTGATAAGATTTTAGTGACCTGTGGAGCAGCGGTTTTGCCTATTGAGCTATTAAAACAGCTGAAAGTTGGTGGATTAATGGTTATTCCTTTAGGAGAAGGAGATGAGCAGATTCTCACACGTTTCAGAAAAGTAGGAGAAACTTCTTTTGAGAAAGAAGAATTCGGGCTTTATAAGTTCGTTCCGATGCTGAACAATACGAATAAATAGAAGTTAGAAGTTAGAATTGCGAAATGTAAAATAAACAATTCAACGATTTAACTTGAATTAGAGATACGAAGTTAGAAATACGAAGAGGTATACTAAAAGAGTCTTTAGCTTCGTATTTCTAACTTTTAATTTTATTTAATACTTACAGGTTTACCTTCTTCGTCTACGGAAACTAAAGTGAATTCTCCGGATACAGCCAGATCACGGCCTTCCTGATACATTTTTTCTGTGAAGATATCCACATGTACTTTTACACTGGTATTTCCTACATGTTTTATAGAACCGATAAGTTCTACAAGAGTACCTGAAGGAATTGGCTTTTTAAAGTCAATTTTATCACTACTTACTGTTACAATTCTTTTTCTGCTAAAACGTGTAGCAGTCATAAATGCAACTTCATCCATCATCTCCATAACTGTCCCCCCGAACATCGTATTGTGGTGATTAGTAATCTTTGGAAACACTACTTTAAAGACATGCGTTTCCGAATTCTGAATTTTTTCTTCTAAATTCATAATTAAATTTTAAATTAAATTATATAAGTTGAACAGGAAAATAAACCTAAAAGAAAAAATTTAGGAGCATTTTTCTACTTCAAACCGCGAAAGTATTTACCGAATTTTCAGGGATCTGACTCATGTCGAAGGACATACACAGTTGCGCGACAGTTCGTGAATTACACACGATTCACCTTTTCGAAAATTCGAATGCAAAAATAAGGATATTAAAATAAAAACGGAAGTATTTTACGAATATATAATTTTAGTGCTCTTCCTTAGGTTTGCCAGCGATAGATCCTTCAGTAACAACTTTATCGGCCTTACCAAAACTAAAGTCATCTCCTTTCAGCCAGAAATAGTTGCCATCTGCATCCTGATATTTTTCGCCACTTGCACTAATTACTCTTTCCATATCGTAGATTCTTCCACTGATATCGTTGCGCAAAAGAATTTTTGCAGGTTTACTGTCATCTTGCTTGGAGATGATACGGAAGTGGTATTGTCCATCTGAAGAAATGTATAATGAACCGTCGTTGTCTATATCTATTTTTGTGTTTACTGCAGTACTATCCTTTTTTTCCACAGCTACAGAATCATTTTTTGTAAGTGTTTCAGCTTCGGATTTTTCTTTTTTACTGTTACAGGCAGCGACAATAATAGCTAGAGCGGCAATTCCAAAAAATACTTTCTTCATTTGTAAAAAATTTCAATAAAAGTACTGAATTTTTATCTTTTTTGCAAGAAAAAAATGGCCTTTCTGTAGACGGTTTGATGTAGAAAGCTCCTGTGTAAAGGTGTTCTGGTATATTCTTTTTTGAAGTAAACTTTATATAAATAAGCCCACTTTTTAGAGATAATTATTTCTTTACATGGTTGGGAATGTAAGTTTGGTGAAAGATATACCGGGATTATTTGTTTCATATTTTTCATTTTGAATATATTTAGGTTTTTAAACCAAGTTGAAAGCAACTTTAAATTTTGAATATTCAATGACTTTTAAAGAACAAATCCAACAGGGCATTCCTGCGATTTTACCAAATCCGAAAGCATACGATACTACAGTAAGTCATGCACCTAAGCGTAAAGAAATATTATCTGAAGATGAAAAGAAACTGGCACTGAAAAATGCATTGCGTTATTTCGATGCTCAGTATCATGCTGCATTAATTCCGGAATTTAAAGAAGAACTGGAGAAATACGGACGTATTTATATGCACCGTCTTCGCCCGGATTACGAAATGTTTGCACGTCCGATAGAAGATTATCCGGGAAATTCGCAGCAGGCAAAGGCAATTCAGTTAATGATCCAGAATAATCTTGATAAAGCTGTTGCACAGCATCCACATGAGTTGATTACTTATGGAGGAAATGGCGCTGTATTCCAGAACTGGGCACAATATCTGTTAACGATGAAGTATCTGTCCGAAATGACAGATGAGCAAACATTGGTCATGTATTCGGGACACCCGATGGGATTATTCCCTTCTCATAAAAATGCTCCAAGAGTTGTGGTAACAAACGGAATGATGATTCCTAACTATTCTAAACCGGATGACTGGGAGAAATTTAATGCATTAGGAGTTACACAATATGGACAAATGACAGCGGGAAGCTATATGTATATAGGTCCGCAGGGAATTGTACATGGTACAACAATTACAGTACTGAATGGTTCCAGAAAAATAGATGATCAGGGAACTGCCGGTAAGCTATTTGTAACTGCAGGGCTTGGCGGGATGAGCGGAGCTCAGCCTAAAGCCGGAAATATTGCCGGAGTGGTATCGGTTACGGCAGAAGTGAATCCGGCTGCAACCTATAAAAGACATGAGCAGGGCTGGGTAGACGAAGTAATTTCAGATCTGGATGAACTGGTAGTAAGAGTTAAGAAAGCTAAAGAAAATAAAGAAATTGTTTCTATTGCCTATGATGGTAATATCGTAGATGTCTGGGAGAAGTTTGATCAGGAAGATGTTTATGTTGACTTGGGATCGGATCAGACATCTCTTCATAATCCATGGGCAGGAGGATATTACCCTGCAGGAATTTCGTTTGAGGATGCCAACAGAATGATGGCTGAAGAGCCAGAACTGTTCAAAGAAAAGGTACAGGAAACATTGCGCCGTCACGCAGCAGCAGTCAATAAACATACAGCAAAAGGAACTTATTTCTTTGATTATGGCAATGCTTTCCTTTTGGAAGCTTCTCGTGCAGGTGCGGATGTTATGGCAGAAAACGGAATCGATTTTAAATATCCATCCTATGTACAGGATATTATGGGACCTATGTGTTTCGACTATGGGTTCGGGCCGTTCCGTTGGGTTTGTACCTCCGGAAAACCAGAAGATCTTCAGAAAACAGATAATATAGCATGTAAAGTACTGGAGGAGATTATGAAAAATTCTCCAAAAGAAATTCAGCAGCAGATGCAGGATAATATTACATGGATAAAAGGAGCTCAGGAGAATAAATTAGTAGTAGGCTCACAGGCACGTATCCTTTATGCAGATGCTGAAGGGCGTACTAAAATTGCCAAGGCATTTAATGATGCAATTGCAAATGGCGAAATAGGACCTGTTGTTTTAGGAAGAGATCATCATGATGTATCCGGAACAGATTCACCTTTCCGTGAAACTTCGAATATTTATGATGGTTCCCGATTTACCGCTGATATGGCTATTCATAATGTAATTGGAGATAGTTTCCGTGGTGCTACATGGGTTTCCATTCATAATGGAGGTGGAGTAGGCTGGGGAGAAGTAATCAATGGTGGTTTCGGAATGTTATTGGATGGAACTTCCGAGGCAGAGCAACGACTAAAATCTATGCTGCATTGGGATGTAAATAATGGTATTGCCAGAAGATCGTGGGCCAGAAATGAGGAGGCAATATTTGCCATTAAACGAGCTATGGAAGAAGAGCCTTTGCTAAAAGTGACATTGCCTAATATTGTAGATGAATCTTTATTGTAATAGATATTTGATATAAACAAGAAGCTCCTGATTTCAGGAGCTTCTTGTTTATATTGTTTAGTCTTTAATGAGAAGACATTTTAGAAAACAGATTAATGATAACAACACCGGCAATTATAAAGATAAAGCCTATAATAGCGGGAAGATCCGGAATTTGCTTGTAAACCAAAGCTCCAACAGCTGCAATAAGAACAATTCCTACGGCCGACCATAATGCATAGGCAATTCCCACAGGTATTTGCTTTAATGAAAGACTCAGAAAGTAAAATGCACCGGCATAACCTAAAATGGTAATAATACTGGGAATAAGTTTGGTAAATTGTTCAGAACTTTTGAGGGTAGAAGTAGCAACTGCTTCAAATATAATAGCGATAAAAAGATAAATATAATGCTTCATTGTATTTTGAATTTACACCAAAAATAAAAGTTTCCCTAGGGAAACTTTTATTTTTGGTTGCGAAAAGATGTTTATTTTTTCTTTTCCATAATTTCCGGAGCGCTGTATAGCTCAGGACTAGCTTCGTAAATTTTGTATTTAGCCTCATATCCTTCAGGGATATAAAGAACGATAGGCATTCTTCCGTTGTATCTTGTAAGATATCCTCCGGACATTACAAACTCCATTTTTGGTTTTGCTCCCGGGCAAGCCATTAATGTAGATGGTGTGCTACCGTTGGTTGTAAAAGTAAGGTAATCGTATCCCCATCCTTTCAGTTCGCTGCTTTTAAACTCTCCGCTTAGGAAGGTTTTGTTGCAGCCATCTGTTTCCATGGTTTTTCCAACAAAAATTTCAATCTTCTTATTTCCATCGTTTTGAGAATGTGGAACCTCAATAACAACTTGCTTTTGTCCTTTTTCCGGTTTTGGGAATGGTGCTAAATCAACTTTATAAGTTGTTTGTGCCATTAACGAAACTGACATTAAACTTAGTCCTAAAAAAGCGCTCGCAAAAATTGTTTTTTTCATCATCGTAAAATTTGGGATTATTTTAATTGTATTGGTATAGACAATTTGCGTACCAAAAATTATAATATTTCTTTTTTTATAAAGAGTTAATATTAAAAATTTATTCTGAATAAACCCCTAAATAAGGGTTTTTGTACTTGTTTAAATCAGGATTTATTATTAAATATTTTTAACTAAATCCCACATAAACAATGGATAAGGTGTATTGTTGGGGTTCGGTTTTATGTATTGTAATCTCTGAATGAGATAATATAAAATAAATATTAAAAAATAATTATTATTAAGACTTTTTCAAATTTTATTATGGATATTCTTCGATAATTTAGTCCGTCGGGCTCTCTATAAACTGGCTTATTACAGACTAGGCTCAGAATGACATTGAATATTCTAAATGTTTTTAATTCAAAGTTATCTGGCTGAGCTTGTTGAAGCCTTATTGAATCTAAATTGACTCTTAACTTTAATTTAAAAATAATGGAGAGATATAAAATAAAAAGACCAGAATGAAATTCTGGTCTTTGCTATAATAATCAAAATTAACTTACTTTTTTTATTGCTTCATTTTCGGCATTTTTAGCTGCCATCTCAGCAGCTTTTCTCTGTCTGCGTTTTAGCTCCGCACGTTGGTAGTCCTTTACTGTCTTACCAGTGCCGTCATGTCGCCATCCCGGAGAATAGAAAATATACCTGAATCTATCCATCATACTAAGATTAGGCTGAGCCAGGTCACGGGCCAGTTTTTTCCATTCATAAAATACTACATTAATAGGTCCGCGGTCTTTTGCCTTAGGATAGATTCCATATTTTACTGGAAGCTCAGGATCTTCTTTTTCAAATGTTCCGAATAATTTATCCCATACAATAAGCATCATACCCATGTTTTTATCCAGATAGCGGATGTTGCAAGCGTGGTGTACACGGTGGTGAGAAGGAGTTACCAGAATATATTCTAATATACCCATGTTTTTAATTGTTTTGGTATGTACCCATGTTCCGTATACCTGTACTATAGCATATACCACCATAATATGCCAAGGATTGAATCCTAAGAAGGCTAGAGGTGAAAAGAACATATAGCGGTACAACGGTTCGAAAACCGAAGATCTGAATCCGGTGGATATATTGAATAATTCCGAATTGTGATGGGTAATGTGTACAGCCCAGAATACACGGGACTTGTGGTCTACAAGATGCAGGACGTAATAAGCGAAATCCTGCAACAGGAATACTGCAATCCAGTACCAGGCGTTTTCTTCCCATGTGAAAAGACGATAATGATAGAAGAAAAACATTACTCCCATAGCAAAGGCTTTCATTAGAATATCCAGCCCATAGTTTAAAAGAGCTAAATAAACATTGGTAATAGTGTCTTTTGTTTCATAGAGTTTTTCTTTATTGAAATGGCTATAGGTCATTTCCCCTAATATCACAGCCAAGTGTATAGGAGCTGCCCAGGTATAAACTACACCTTGTCCGTTTTCAGTAAATAAATTATTCCAATCTATCATTCGGCAAATTTACTCAATAAAATTGGAGGTTTTGGCTTAAAATAAGCTTAATATTATAAATCATAATGATAGATAAAATAAGAATTAGCCATAAAAAAACTGTTGCTTAGTATTTATAAGCAACAGTTTCTATGTTTAATAATAAATAATCCTTATTACTGTTTATTTGTTGTTTCAGAGTTTGGTTGTTTAACCAAAACCTCTTTTTTTCTGAAAAAGAAATAATTAGTACTTTGCTGATTGTATACCTCGGTAGTACTTGTTATAAGTGTATATCCCTGGTCGGATAAGAAGTTTATAGCACTGACTATGGAATTAAAATTTTTCTTTTTCTTGTTCTCATCCAATACTGGGGAGCTTTTATAAGAAGAAAGCCAGTCTGACGATTGTCCGTAATTAATTTCTATTTGAATATTAGAAGATATTAACCTCGGAGAAAAGCGTACAGCTATGTATTCAGATTTCAAATCACTAATTTTAATATCATCCACTGTCTGAGCATTTACCAGAGATGTTAGTGCTACGAGAATGATAAAGATTACTTTTTTCATAAATCAGTTACATGTATTACTTCTCCATAGAAACGGAATCATCTCCACGTCCATCGGCTACAGCATGGTAGTTTCCATTAGGATCTACTACGATCATTTCTACACGTCCAATTTTATCACGTCTTTCGAATTTGTAATTTTTCTTTTCCAGCTCTTTAATGGTATATTCTGGAAAGCCTTTTTCCACAGCTACTGTTTCCGGTAACCACTGGTGGTGGAATTTAGGTGCATTAACAGCAATGTTTGTATTGGCTCCAAAGTCAATAACATCTACAATAGCCTGAAATACAGAAGTAGGAATTGTTGTACCACCTGGTGTCCCGACTACAATATATGGTTTCTTATCTTTTAGTACAATGGTAGGAACCATAGAGCTTAGCATTCTTTTGTTAGGTGCAATCGCATTGGCCTCACCACCTACAGCTCCGTACATATTCGGAACCCCTGGTTTTACAGAGAAGTCATCCATCTCATTATTTAAAAAGAAGCCTGCACCGCTTACAACAGTTTTGCTTCCATAGTAACCATTCAGGGTTGTAGTCACAGAAACCGCATTTCCTTCTTTATCCAGAATACTGATGTGTGTGGTTTGTGTACTTTCTTTTCCGGGATTGATGATTTTACCCACATCTTTGCTTGGTGTAGCAAGATTGGGATTATAGTTGGCAAATCTTTTCTTCAGGTAATCCGTACTGATCAGCATCGCAGTTTTATCCTGAATAAAATCGGGATCTCCCATGTATTCTGCTCTGTCTGCATAAGCACGTCTTTCAGCTTCTACCATTAGCTGCACTGCTTCCGGAGAATTTATTTGCTTATCCTTTAATCCTACAAAATCTGTCATAGTGAGCATTTGCGCCAGCAAAATTCCGCCACTGGAAGGCAAAGGCATTGTAACAACTTCATTTCCTTTATAATCGAAGGTAATAGGTGTTCTGGATTTTACTTTATAATTTTTCAGGTCATTATGAGTAATGATTCCGTTACCTCTTTTCATTTCAGCAACAATAAGATCGGCTGTTTTTCCTTCATAAAAGCCTTTTAATCCTTCTTTCTGGATTCTTCTTAAGGTTTCTGCCAGATCTTTTTGTACAAGGATATCTCCTTCTTTCCAATCGGTATCCTTTACAAAAACAGTAGCATTTTTGTTATTATTCAGGAAGTTTTTCTTTGTAGAGTTTAACAGGTTGGCTTCAGCTTGGGTAACAGCAAATCCTTTTTCAGCAAGATCAATAGCAGGCTGAATCAGCTTTTCCATAGGAAGCTTTGCATATTTATGCATTTCGTATAATCCCGCTACAGAGCCCGGAACGCCAACAGCAAGCCATCCATATTGGCTAAGATCTGTATTGGCATTTCCTTTTTTATCGATATACATATCCTTATGGGCTTTTGCCGGTGCCGTTTCACGGTAGTCTAACGACAGTTTTTTTCCGTCTGCAGTTGTGGCAACCATAAATCCGCCGCCACCAATATTTCCTGCCTGAGGATATACTACCGCGAGAGCATATTGAGCTGCAATTGAAGCATCAAATGCATTTCCGCCTTCATTCATTACCAATGTACCTGCTTCGCTGGCAAGCGGATGTGCTGATACAACGACGCCTTTATTTTTTACTTTCACTTCTTTTACCACTCTTACGTCAGTGTACTGAGCAAATAAAAGGGTAGAAGTAGTTGAAATAATCCCAATAGTAAAGAGTAATTTTCTCATAAGATCAATTTGTGTCTACAAAAATAAATAAACCTGTCAGATTCTTTATTATGTTTTAGATAATAATTAAATTTGCTTCTTTAAAATATTGAAACAATAATTATGGAGTCACACACGGAAAGAATTTTGATTACTGGCGCATTAGGCCAGATAGGTACTGAATTATGCATTCGCTTAGCAGCAATATACGGAAGAGAAAACATATTCGGGCTTGGGCTGGAAGATGAAAGTAAAGCCGTCGATTCTGCTGCAGGTACTTATGTCAAAATGGATGTGACTGATTCTGCATCTATCGAAAAATTTGTAACAGAAAACAAAATAACAACTGTATATCATTTAGCATCTCTTTTATCCGGAACTTCAGAGAAGAACCCGCCACTAGCATGGAGAATTAACGTAGATCCGTTAATTCACTTTCTGGAAATGGCAAAAGATAAGAAAATTAATAAACTTTTCTGGCCGAGTAGTATTGCTGTATTCGGACGTGAAATTCCTAAAACAGATGTAGGACAGGAAGTACCATTAAATCCTTCTACGGTATATGGAATTTCTAAACTCGCAGGAGAGAAATGGTGTGAATATTACCACAATAAATATGGTGTAGATGTTAGAAGTATCCGTTATCCCGGACTTATTTCATGGAAAGCGCCTGCAGGTGGCGGAACAACGGATTACGCTGTTGAAATTTTCTATAAGGCTATTGAAGATGGTAAATACACCAGCTTTATAAAAGAAGATACAGCAATGCCAATGCTGTACATGGACGATGCAATCAATGCAACATTACAGCTAATGGATGCTCCTGCTGAGCAATTGTCAGTAAGAACATCTTATAACCTTGGAGGTATGTCTTTTACTCCGGCAGAATTGGCGGTTGAAATTAAAAATGAAATGCCTACATTTGAAATAAGCTACGAACCTGATTTCCGTCAAGCCATCGCAGACAGCTGGCCTGCAAGTATAGATGATGCTGTAGCTAAGAAGGACTGGGGGCTGAAATATGATTTCGATATTACCTCTATGACCAAAGACATGTTAGAGAATTTAAAAAAGAAGTTGGCTAAAGCCTAAATGATATTATTAACATTCAATCTTCGAAGTTTTCAAGTCCCTACTGAAAAGCAGGGACTTTTTTCAATGAAAGAACTGGATGAGATTAGTGTTAAGGGAACGCAGAGCCTTCTGCGTATTTTAGAAAATGCCGAAATACAGGCCACTTTCTTTATTGAAAGTCATTTTGCAGAGCGCAACCCGGAGCTTATAAAAAGCATCGTTGCTAAAAGCTTTGGAATAGCCCATTGGTATACCGAAGACAATATAGATCAGCTGGCAGAATCTAAAAAGATATTAGAGGAAGTATCCGGGAAGAAGATATTCGGAATCCGATATGCTCCCCATTGTGATGTTTCTGCTGATGATCTTAAAAATCTGGATTATGTGTATGATGCCAGTTTCGAGCCTCGGGATATATCTCAATATCTGAAAAAGATAACCCGGAAAACAACTCAGTATGTAAAGGACGATATTATGTATCTTCCGGTTTCACAATCTCCAATGACAAGATTACCATTCAGTGATTTTTCTTTTCAATTTTTGCCACTAAGGTATTATGAGGGAATGGTGCTGGAAACAGTGAATCAGGATGAATACACTTTATTGTACTATTATCCATGGCAGTTTATGAATGTTAAATCACCTGATTACGGATTGCCCTTCTACCGAAAATATAATTTGGGGGATAAAATGTATCATAAGTTCTCTGAATTTCTGAAATGGATTAATGAGAACGATTTTGCTACAGCAACCCTGAGGGAGTATTTTTTCTAAAATTTTTATAAAAAAAATCACACTATAAAAATAGTGTGACTGTATATTGCTGAAGTATCTTAGCTTAATTCAAATACTGTGATTTCTGGTTTTACGCCGACTCTTCCCGGATAACCAATAACACCAAATCCACGGTTAACATAAAGGTATTTGCCCATCGATTCATATAAGTCTGCCCATTTCGGATATTTATATTGTACTGGAGACCATTTAATGTTCTTTAAGTCTAATCCAAACTGCATACCGTGCGTATGTCCGGATAAAGTTAAATGAATATTGGACGGGTGTTTTTTTACAATCTCATCAAAGTGAGTAGGATCGTGAGACATCAGGATCTTTGCAGCATCTGCAGGAACCCCCTGTGTTGCTTTATCCAAATCTCCATATTGCGGGAATGGAGGAAGTCCCCAGTTTTCAACACCTACGATATAAAGTTTTTCTCCGTTTTTCTCAATAATTCTAAACTCGTTACGAAGCATATCGAAACCAGCCTGTTTTTCAAGTTCTATAAGTTTTGGAATATTCTGATCGTGTTCTGCCTGACTTTTCCATGTTCCATAACCACCATAATCATGATTACCAAGAACTGCCAGTTTTCCGTCTTTAGATTTTATAGTGGAGAACAGTTTTACAAAAGGGACAAACTCTTCAGCATAAGCATTTACCATATCTCCTGTAAACAAGATAAGGTCAGCATTCTGCTCATTAATCATATCTATTGCATGCTGCAATTTAGCAGGATCGGAGAAACTTCCGCTGTGTACATCAGAAATTTGAAGGACTTTATAGCCTTTAAAGCTTTTAGGCAGGTTAGGAATTTTTACCTTAATGTTTCTTACAAAATATCTGTATTTACCCCATATCATTCCGTCGAAGAATGAATAGGAGAGTGCTGCTCCCAATCCCAATGCTGTCAGGCTTAAGAATTTTCGTCTTTCAGGAAAAGTTTTTGCAGGTTTTGTAAAACGCTGTAAGGTGTATTCTGCAATGCGAAAAATATCGCCTAGAAGCAGAATAACAGCAATTAATACTTTCGGTACCAGAAACATGGTAAACAGAGCAGCTAGCCAATGTACTTTGGTCTGGTCTCTGGATCCCTTTTCGAAAGTAAGCATAAGGGTAATAATAATACCGTATAGCAGTATTGTTATTACCCAGTATGTTAATCTTATTTTTTTATTCTTAGTTATGTTTTTTATGGCCTGATATACATATAATTCTAATATCAGGATTATTCCGAAAACATAAGGGAAGATTTTTTGAATCATTCGTTTTTATAGATGAGGCAATTGATGTTCATGCCGGCACCTACTGAAGCCATGGCAACATAACCACCCTTCTTGAAAGAATGCCCCTGCATTTTGTCTTTTTTAATCAGATCATACATCGTAGGCACAGTTGCTACTGAAGAGTTACCAAATTCCTGAATGGTCATCGGAGCAATCTCTTCTCTGTATTCTTTACCGTAAAGTTTGAATAGTCTGTGGATAATAGCGTGATCCATTTTAGCATTCGCCTGGTGGATAAGGATTTTGTCGATATCATCAATGTCTAATCCAGCCTGACTGATGGTGTCTTTTATAGCATCCGGAACATTTTTCAGAGCATATTCGTAAATTTTACGACCACGCATACGGATGAATAGTCTTTCCGGTCCTACTTCCGGATTAAGAGAACAACCATTGCTAAGGTAATCCAGTTCTGCATCGTTATCACAAATCGTACTGGAAGTGATAAATCCTTCTTCGGTATTTTCTTTAGCCTGCAGAATAACAGCTCCCGCTCCATCAGCAAAGATTAATCTGTCTCTGTCATATATATCTACTACACGGCTTAAGGTTTCTGTACCCACAACCAGAATAGTTTTTGCTCTTTTAGCCTGAATAAGATCGTTGGCAAGGATCATTCCTTCTACCCATCCCGGGCAGCCAAAGATCATATCATAATTAATACATTTGCGGTTTTTAATCCCCAGTTTACTTTTTATTCTCGCAGAAACTGAAGGCATAAAGTTAGCCAGTCCGTTCTGTGTAACTTCACCAAAGTTACTCGCCGCAATAACATAATCTATAGTTTCCGGATCTATTCCTGCTTCTTCAATAGCTTGTTGGGCTGCTTTAGTACCAATATCACTGTTTAAAAGGTCATCTGTAACATAACGGCGTCTTTCAATCTCCGTAATCTCAACAAACTTTTTTACAATCTCCTCATTAGATTTTTCAATCTTATTACCATTTTCATCATAGAAAACAGCGTCATTAAAGTATGATCCGTCAATTACTCTTTCAGGAAGGTAGTGACCGGAACCGGTGATTACACTTTTAAGCATCAGTTTTTAATATATAAAAAGTAAATTATTAATAGTTGGCAAAGGTAAGAATTAAATATATATAATAGTGAAAACAAAATTATTATTAACTTTGCAGAGCTTATTTTTGACGTATGAAGAAGCTTGGTGCATCGGCGAAAGGCCTTATTTTTTCAGTGTTGGCTGCGGTCGTGGCTTTTGCTGTTTACTATATCTATTTAAAAAAAGAAAACCATTACCTGGTAGACAATCCCACTCCTGATACTTTTTACTTTAAAGTGAATAACGGAGAAGAGAATATTATTGCTTCCGGACAGTATGTGACAGTAGACCTTAATAAAGGCCAGAATAACATAAAAGTGTTTGATAAGAACAAGAAAATGCTTTATGATTCTGCTTTTACTGTAAACAAGCTGCGTGGTTTACTGAACATTGCTCACAAGGACTATTATGTAAACAGACAGTACTATGGATACAATCTGAACAAAGATTCGCTTCGTGCAAAGCATAATATTGTTGTAGATGGAGAAACTCTTTTTACCGATGCTAAGAAGATAAACAAACTGTATACTGAAGATTTCTATTACAACATCAATGAAGAATATGATAAAGTGATTAAGTATATTCAGAAAGTAGAATCCAGAACAAAAATATTCAGAAAGCAGGACTTCTTAAACTACTACAAAGATTATTATAACGAATAAAAACAATATTTTGGAACATAATACAATAACCCCATATAATTCAGAACAAAGTAAGAAAAATCAGGTAGAGGAAATGTTTGATAACATTGCCCCTAAATATGATTTGCTTAACCACGTTTTGTCCATGAAAATAGATGTTACATGGAGAAACAAGCTGGTAAAGTGGCTTAAAATTGACAGTCCAAACAGAATTCTGGATGTAGCAACAGGTACAGGAGATCTGGCACTGACTATACAAAAAGGAACAGGTGCTGATGTTGTTGGATATGACCTGTCTCAGCAAATGCTGAATGTAGGGGTGGAGAAAGTGAAAAAAGCAGGCCTTCAGGACAAAATCCAGATGATAAAAGGAGATGCAGAGCATATGCCCTTCAAGGATAATGAGTTCGATGCAATTACAGCTGCATTTGGCGTAAGAAACTTCGAAAATCTTGAAAAAGGACTTGCTGAAATGAAAAGAGTTGTAAAAACAAACGGAAACGTATTTATTTTGGAATTTTCCAAAGTTGAAGGTTTCTTAGGGCCGTTTTACATGTTTTATTTCAAAAATATTCTACCCAATATAGGAAAGCTTATTTCTAAAGACAGCCGCGCATATACTTATCTGCCGGATTCTGTAAATGCATTCCCTTATGGTGAGAAGATGAAAAATATATTGCTGAATTTAGGATTTTCTAAAGTTGAATATAAAAAACTGACTTTCGGAATCGCAACTATTTATAAAGCAACAAAGTAAAAAATAAACAGATCAGCTTTGTCTATTGGGGCGATAGGCTGATAAAATAAAATTGAAGCAAACATTAACAAATGTTAAATTAATTTGTTACTTTTGCTTTTAGGTTAGAATTATAAACTTCGAAAATGCTGAAGGATTTAGAAAGCAATTTTGTATCACTGGAGAAAAAGATTCTTAGGTTAACAGCTAATTATAAGAATCTTTCAGAAAAATATGCAGAGCTTTCGGATAAATATGAAAAGCTGAGGACGAAATATGAAGATGAAAGCAGCAAAAATGAAGAATTACAGGAAGAACAGAGAAGAATAAAATTAATGTCTGCTATATCAGGTAATCCGGAACATAACCGATTGATGAAAAACCACATCAACAGGTTGGTAAAAGAGATAGATTCCTGTATAGCACAACTTCAAAACACAGGCATATAATGGATTTTAGAAGAATAACCATCAATATAGCCGGAAGAAACTATCCGTTGAACGTTCCCGCAGCTGAGGAAGAAACACTGCGTAAGGTTGGGAAACAGATAGAGGATATGATAAAGGAATTTGAAGCGAATTTCGCCGTTAATGATAAACAGGATGCTTTAGCAATGTGTGCCTTAAGACTGGGTACCAATGCGGAGATTAATAAACTTAACGACGAAAAGAATATAAGCATTTCGAATGAAAAGTTAATTCATTTGAATAATTTATTGCAAAACGAATTAGAGGAATTATAATATTCGTCTTTTAACGACTGCCTACATTAGTTCTAACACAAGCAGGTAAACTCAACGCAAACAATTTGCCGAGCGAATGTTTACTGAATGGCGTGCCGGATTTATCCGGATTACAGACAGTAAAAATCAGCTCAAATCGTGTAGATTCGGAGTTTACTCTAATCAATAGAGCTGATGTGGGCTTTTTTTATGGTGTAAAAACAGAAACAAAAAAGGAAATAAAAAAAGAAAATTAAACTATATATATGACAACCACTATCATCATTGTCGGCATTTTATGCCTCGTTATAGGAGCACTGGTTGGCTTTTTACTATCAAAAAGTTCGCTAAACTCCAAAGCCCGATTTATTATTGAAGACGCCAAAAAAAGTGCAGAAAACCTTGTAGAAAAGGCAAATGTACAAGCAGAAAGTATAAAGAAGGAAAAAAATGTACAGGCTAAAGAAAAGTTTCTTGAACTAAAAGCCGAGCATGACAACAATATTCAGCAGCGTGAAAAGAAAATGCAGGAAGCTGAAAAAAGAACAAAAGACAAAGAAAATAAGCTTAATGATGAGCTTTCTAAAGTCGGGAAATTAGAGAAAGATCTTACCCGTCAGAATCAGGATCTTGAAAAGAAAATTGAGCAAATGGAGATTCGCCAGCAGGAACTGGCTACTGCTACTGCTCAGAAAGTTGAATTATTACAAAAGATTTCAGGGTATTCTGCTGATGAGGCTAAGGCTGAATTGGTAGAGGCAATGAAAGGAGAAGCTAAATCCAAAGCACAGGCTTTTGTTACCAATGTAATGGATGAAGCAAAACTGAATGCAAAAAACGAAGCTCGTAAGATTGTTATTCAGACTATTCAGAGAATCGGTACAGAGCAGGCGATTGAGAACTCTGTGTCTGTATTCAACATCGAATCTGATGAAATTAAAGGTAGAATTATTGGCCGTGAAGGACGTAACATCAGAGCTTTGGAAGCTGCTACAGGGGTAGAGATTATTGTAGACGATACTCCGGAAGCTATTTTGCTTTCATGTTTTGACCCGGTAAGAAGAGAAATCGCAAGATTATCTTTACACCGCTTAGTAACCGACGGACGTATTCACCCTGCAAGAATTGAAGAAGTTGTAAACAAAACAACGAAACAAATCGAGGAGGAGATTATTGAAGTAGGTAAGAGAACAATCTTAGATTTAGGAATCCACGGTCTCCACCCGGAATTAGTGAAAATTGTAGGTAGAATGAAGTACCGTTCTTCATACGGACAAAACTTGTTACAACACTCCAGAGAAGTAGCAAATATTGCTGCTACAATGGCTGCAGAATTAGGACTAAATGTTAAACTGGCTAAGAGAGCAGGTTTATTACACGATATAGGTAAAGTTCCTGAGCAGGAATCTGAGCTTCCACACGCACTTTTAGGAATGCAGTGGGCAGAGAAGTTTGGTGAAAATCCTGAGGTTATTAATGCAATCGGAGCTCACCACGATGAAATCGAGATGACTTCTTTATTATCTCCGATTATTCAGGTTGCCGATGCTATTTCAGGAGCAAGACCTGGTGCAAGAAGACAGGTACTGGAATCTTATATGCAGAGACTTAAAGACCTTGAAGCTGCAGCATTAAGCTTTGACGGAGTATCCAGTGCATTTGCAATTCAGGCTGGTAGAGAACTTCGTGTAATGGTAGAGAGTGGTAAAGTGAACGATGATGTAGCAGCACAGCTTTCCTATGATATTTCCGAGAAAATTCAGAATGAATTGACATATCCGGGACAGGTAAAAGTAACGGTAATCCGTGAAACAAGAGCTGTAAATATCGCAAGATAACAGACTGAGTTATTCAGTGAAATAATAAATATAAAGCACCGCAACAGCGGTGCTTTTTTGTGTTTAAATGATTATATTCGCTAAAAAGAGTATATATGACCAGAATTTGTTTCACAGCTGATAGTTTTGATATTAACGGAAATTCCATAGCTCTTCCGCTGCCTATAAATGAACTGGAAAATATCCTGGGCAAAGCCCGCGTTTTTGCCGGAGAGTATAATACCGTTTATACCTGGTCGGAATTGGGGCTAAAAGCGTACTCTAAGGAAGGAAATTTGGCCGAGACTGTTGATGTAGTCTTCGAGGCAGAAGATTATGAGCATTCACCGGAAAAAGTTTTTACAGGAGAACTTTTACTAAATGGAATGGATATAAAAGAATATTATATCAATAATAAAGATAAGCGTATAAAATTGTGGGATGATGATCCAAACGGAGCATTTGTTTTTAATAACCATAGTTTATGGCTGGATATAGAAGACGGAGTATTTAATACAGTATCTATAGAAGCCTATACAAAAGGAGAGACAAAGACTTTGGAATCACTGCCACTGGATGCAGGATTCGAAGATTTAGCTGTACTATGGAATAAATGGATTGCTGCCATCAAAGAATATGTAGATGAAGACAATGCTTATTATAATCTTACTCATGGTATTACCGCCGGACAAATGCATGAAACAGAAGTGCAATTGGAGGTACCGTTACCTGGAGTTCTGTTAAATTTCTATAAAGTGCATAATGTAAGATGGAATGCTGTAACTTCGGCTTTTAGCTTTAGTGTAAATGGTTGGAGCTATGACTTGTTACCATTCGAAAAAATTATAGATGAATGGGAAGAAATACAGGACTTAAATGATGATGAAGTATTAGGTGCGGAAATGAAGGAAGGATATTCTGATAAAGTCAAAGCTGTTAACTATGCAAATCCAAAATGGATTCCTTTTGCGGAGGGACGAAATGGTGATTACCTGCTAATTGATACAGATCCAAGTGAGAAAGGTAATTTCGGACAGATTATCGAGTTACAGAATGAAGGCTGGACAAGAAATGTAGTAGCTTCTTCACTAGAAGAGGTGATAACGCAAGAAATAGAGATTATTAAAAGCGAAGGTAATAACAGGTTCGGATTTATTCAGGAAAATGGTAAGTTTTAATTTTCAGATATAAATAGATAATCGGTATAAAATTCAAATAAAGATGAAATACAAGAGCTATTATTTAATGTTATTGGGTTTATTGCTTCCTTTGGCTTTTAGCGGCCAGCAAAAGGATTTAACAAAAGCTCCGTTTGAGTGTGATCTGCTAAAAGCTTATGCAGAGCCTATAAAGGGTCTTAAATTTGAAAGATGCGAGGAGCCTAAGGAACTTTCTCAGCTTATGACAACTGCTTACTATAGCGTAGCGGGTAAAGATCATGTAAGGATTGAAAAACTTTTGCGAGAAAAATACAAAATGCCGAAACTAGTTCCTTTTATGGGGCATTATGAGACCGAACATGGAGGCAGTGGTATAATAAGAAAACAAGAAGGCGAGAACGGATCTCTATATGAACTTGATGTGAAAATGTCGGGTAAGATGAAGTCCGGAACGGATCCGAAAACTGGTCGGTATACTGTAGACAGCAACAGCAATTTAGCGGAGTATACAGTTACCGTTTCTATATGGGAATTATAGGTGTTGTAGAGTAGATTGATCATCGAAAATTATTGTGAAAAATAATCTGCTCCTGTTAATGTAGCTACAAAAGCATCAAAAGAATTATGGATCTGATATAAGAGCCTGTTTAAATTTTATTGTTAATACTCTTCGACAGGCTCAGAGTGACATTGCCTGTCCAAAATAGCTTCCTTTTAGGAGTGTCAGGCTGAGCCTGTCGAAGTCTAATATTTTTTTAATCAGAATTTAAACAGACTCTAAAAAGCTATGTCAGGTTTTAAACCTTGGCAAGGCTGCGATTTTTTTACTTTTACTCCGTTTTTGTTTAAATTCATTATCTTTAGTCTGGAAAACTAAAATTATGAATGATAACTTTACAATTTCTTTTAGGAAAATAGTCTTTTTCCTGTTTCTTACATTCAGTTTGAATATAGCTTTTGGGCAACAAAAACAATATAAGGTAGTGGCTTATATTTCTTCGGATAGTACTTCTTTAATGCAGTATGACCTGAAGAAAGTTACCCACCTTATTTACGGATTTGCCCATTTGGATAATGAAGGAAAGATTAGTATCAACAAGAAAAAAGACACTGTGATGCTAAAAACCTTTGCCGAATTAAAGAAAAAGCATCCCAAACTAAAAACAATGATCGCTTTAGGAGGTTGGACAGGATGTTTTACCTGTTCTGCAACATTCTCGGATAAGAACAAAAGGATAGAATTTGCAAAATCAACAAAGGCATTTATCGATCACTTTAAACTGGACGGAATCGATTTAGACTGGGAATATCCCGCAATAAAAGGACCACCTGAGCATTTATACCAGGATCAGGATAAGCCAAATTTTACGGATCTTGTTATACAGTTGCGTAAAGAATTGGGAAAGACTAAACTGATTACATTTGCAGCCGGAGGATTTGGTGATTTCTTTGAGAAATCTATTGAATGGCAGAAAGTAAATCCATATCTAGATTTCGTAAATCTTATGAGCTACGATCTTGTGCATGGTTATTCTACTGAAACAGGGCATCAGTCTGCATTATATTCTAACAGATCTCAGGACGAGTCTATAGACAGAGCTGTAGATTTTTTCAGGAAATATAAATTTCCTTTAAGTAAAGTTGTTGTTGGTGTGCCTTTTTACACCCGTTATTTTCAGGTTGAAGATACCAGTGATAATGGCTTGTTTAAAGCGGCTAAGTTTGTAAGTGGCAAAGATTATAAAAATAATAAAGATACTATGGAATCCGATGGCTTTGTGGCTTATTGGGATTCGACAGCATCAGTGCCTTACTGGTTCAATGCAGAGAAAAAGCTTTTTGCTACCGGTGATAACAAGAAATCGATTAAGATAAAAACCGATTATATCAAAAAGCAACGTCTGGGTGGTATTATGTTCTGGGAACTTGCCAGTGATGCGCCAAAAGATGGATTATTAGACGCTATTGAATTTTAATAAAAAAGCCCTCAGCTAAAAAGTGAGGGCTTTTTATTTTTTGTTAATTGTATAACCTATTCAGATTTGTTAAACATATATCTGGATATTTTCCATTCTCCATTTTCCTTTTTTAGTAAGAAAAACTCTCTGTTTTCTTCAGGTATAGATTGATCGGTTGCATTTATAATGACATTTCCCTTTGAAGATGTTCTGGCAAATGCTACATCTCCATTTACAAGAACCTCTTCAATATTAAACTTTACATTTAACCGTATGGTTTTAAAAATATTGCTGTATGATTCTTTCAATTGCTCCGTTCCTGTAGCGGTAGGAAGGGTAGTAGGCATAAATACTCCGTCCTGTGTATATATTTGTAATACCTTACTTACATCGGCTGTATTTAAAGCATCTCCATAACTATTTAAAACGTTCTCAATTGATGCTTTTTCTGCTGAATTTTCCATTTTGATTTGATTTTGATTGGTGCTCTGCATTTCTGTTTTATTTTGACATGACTGGGCTGATAATAACAGAATTGCTATTACTAAGATTCTCATATTGCATGTATTGATTATGAATTGGTTACTATTTGTCTGGCTTCATCCAATGTAACGGTTTTTCCAAGTGCTCCAAATTCATGAAGATCTCCAAATACTTCAATGCGAATGGCCTGATCAATCCCTCCGATATGGAACGGAACAAATCCGCTTGCTGTAATAAGTTCTTCTACAACTTTATTAGTCTTAATATTGTCAGAAGCATAAAAAAGAACTTTTCTTTCAGGTGTATTGAATGCTGCATTTGTTAATGTTGCAGCTGCTAGTGTGCCAAATGCTTTTACCAGAATACTATTGGGTGGTAATAGCGCCGAAAGATTTTTTCCGGCAGATTCGTTTTCACTGATAATCTTTTTGAATCCACCATTCTCATCAGGAGCAATAGGATTAGAAACATCAATAATAATTTTTCCCTGAAGCTCCTGAGCATAGGTTTTCAGAAACTCTTTAATTTTATCATAATAAATTGTGGGAATAATAACATCAGCTTCTTTAACAGCCTCTGCTATTTCCATTGGAGTTGTTGAAGCTCCCAAATGAGATGAAAGTTCTTGTGCCTGGCCAAGTTCTCTGGATGCCAGAATTACAGGATAGTTACCTTTTGTTAGATCAGAAGCAATAGCTTTTCCGATGTTACCTAAGCCGATAATGGCTACTTTTGTTGTAGTGTTCATTGTGTTTATATTTAAAAATTGTATGTCGAAACTGACAATACAAAGCTATGATGAATGAACGGTGAATGTCTATAATCTAAATTAAGAAATAGTCTTAATCTAGATTAAGGGTAGCTTTATTTTCGTACTCTTTCATTTCTTATTTTACTTAGAAATTCAGGAGTAATTCCTAAATAAGAAGCGATTTGAGTATTGGGTACTCTGTTGGAAAGATGAGGATATTGTTTTAGAAAATTCTCATAACGTTCGTAGGCTGTTGCACTGAAAGTGAGAAGTAATCTGTTTTGAAGCTCAATATATTTATTCTCAATAATAACACGGAAATTACGGTCGAACTTAGGGAAATTTGTATATAAGTACCATAAATCTCCTTTAGAAATTTGTAAGATTACCGAAGGTTCCATCGCTTCGATAAAAAGCCTGGAGGGTTTTTCATTATGCAGGCTGTCAATATCAGCAACCCAGTCATCTTCTGCTGCAAAAGTCAGATTGTATTCCGTTCCGGAATGATCTACTCCGTACATCTTGAAACAGCCTTCTACAATGTACGTGAAATATTTACAGGTATCTCCTTCCTGCAGAATAAACTGTCTGCGTTTTATTCTTTTCTCAATCAGACGACTTGTTAGTGCCTCTGATTCTTTTTCATTCAACGGTAAATATTTTCCAAAATGCTGGATAATGCTTTTCATATAGCCTATAATTCATTTAGTAATTTCTCAGAGCTCCATACTGTGGCAAACTCATCATTCAAATTAGCAAGTGCTGTTAAATGTATTATTTCCGAGTCATATCTTTCACCATTGATTCCTGTTCTGTCAAAGGCAGCTGTGGCATCAGAAATTATATAAGTTTCATAGCCATAATTTCCTGCCATTCTTGTAGTGGTCGATACGCAATGATTGGTCGTTATGCCCGTAATGACCAGAGTATTTATTCCTTCCCTGTCTAGTCTCTCTTTCAGATCAGTTCCTATAAAAGCACTGTTTACATTTTTTGTAATAATGGGTTCATTATCCAGCGGAAGAACATATTCATTAAATTCAAATCCTGAATTGGTTTCATGTAATTTTGAATCTGGATTAGTGGAACTGTGCCGGATATGAAATATAGGCAGGCTCAGTTCTCTCCATTTATTTAAAATTGTACCACTTATTTCTTCGGCGTTTTTGTTATTTCTGTTACCGCCCCAATAGTCTTCATCCAGAAAACCTTTCTGGATATCGATTAAAATAGGAGAAGGTTTCTTTTCACGTAATTTCATTTTGTATTTTTAAACAACTTTGTGAAAAAAATATTTTTCGATTCGGGTGATTCCGGAACTTTGTTTTTCAAATCTTTATTGAAAGCTAAAGCTATAGTTACAAATTCGTCATTATATATTCTGGTATCAATTCCAATTTTATTTAGAAGTTCATTGGCATCAGTTCGTATTGATACCCAATTTTCATGATGGTCTATAAATTTCCAATCCCAAATTTCATTAGGAATGGAATCCACTTTTGTTTTGAAAATACGCAGGTCTTCTTTGTACTTTAGATCAATTAAATTATTTCTGAAGACTGTTTCAAAAAGAACATAGGTAAATGCGTAATCAAGTTCCTCATATAATTCGGTAAGAGGATCTATTAAGATGGGAGCCATTTCATCCAGTTGTTCAACATTATATGTAAAAAGAATAATAGCATTTATAATATTAGTATAATAGAATTTTACATGATTATCGTATTCTGCTAACTCCTCAGGAGAAAAACCTGGAATATCTGATTTTTTATCCATAATTTTCTAAAATAAACTCTGCATAAAACTTTTAGCTTCAATATATTCAATGTGACAACTTTGTGGGATTTCTGTTCCGGTTTCATCAAAGAAATGTATAATGAGAAACTGCATCAGATTTTGTGGA
This sequence comes from Elizabethkingia bruuniana, assembly GCF_002024805.1. Taxonomy (NCBI): domain Bacteria; kingdom Pseudomonadati; phylum Bacteroidota; class Flavobacteriia; order Flavobacteriales; family Weeksellaceae; genus Elizabethkingia; species Elizabethkingia bruuniana. The sequence goes on along the minus strand of NZ_CP014337.1, from coordinate 2,231,477 downwards.
TGCTCCTGTCGCTTTTTAAAACTGTATTTTTTCTTCTGATCCAGTGGTTGTGTTTTTAGTATCTGCTCAGTGACCTGATAAGTACTGTGTTCCATATCGGTATCTATATTTTTCCATTCAGCACTGAATTGTACAGTATTTTTAGGAAAGACAACAAATTCCAGACTATGTTTCTCAGGATCAAAAGAGACTGCTGATGCATCGTGTTCATTCCATTGAAATCCTTTCATTAAAGCTAGTCCTTCATTATTCAACAATCCTTTTTCAGTAGTCTTTTTTCCTGGCTGAGATTCCGGATCATGCTTCATAATGTCATGTAGTAGCTTGGCAACACGGCGGTGAATGTTTTTGTCCTGTATATTTTTCAGTTCATTTTCCAGAGCCGTCCGCAAAAGTTTTCCCATGCGGGAACATCTTCCGAATTCCGACGCATTCTGGGTAACTTTACTGTATTTGGGATCATTTTTAAGATCACCTTTTTTAAAACCTCCTGCCCGGCGGATTACGAGTTTACCATTCATCTGGTAGAAAGAGTAGCCTTCTTTCATGGCTTCACGGATAAGGTCTCTGTTAATTTCCATATCTGCTGTTTTTACAAATGTATATATTTTTTCAGTATAGATATAGTATAGAGATACTTACGAATTAAATTTGTTGAATTCCAACTGCCAAAACTTTTCCTTAAATTTGTATTCCTAAAAATTGTAGACACGGAATGGATTATCTGAAAGGACTTAATGAATCACAATACGAAGCGGTAACAACTATCCAGGGACCATTGATGGTATTAGCGGGAGCGGGTTCCGGAAAAACCAGAGTACTAACCATGCGTATTGCTCATCTTATACAAAATGGGGTAGATCCTTTCAATATTCTGGCACTAACCTTTACCAATAAAGCAGCACGAGAGATGAAAGAGCGTATTGCAAGGGTAGTGGGAGATAGCGATGCTAAAAGTATATGGATGGGAACATTTCACTCCATATTTGCCAGAATACTCCGTATGGAAGCCCATTACCTTGGATTTCCATCTAATTTTACAATTTATGATAGTCAGGATGCACTGAATGTTATAAAAAAAGTGCTGAAAGAGATGTCTATCGATTCAGATTTGTATAAACCGAAAAAAGTACTGAACAGAATTTCTCAGTATAAAAACAATCTGATTACAGTAAATGCCTATTTCAACAATCCGGAGCTGATGGAAGCTGATGAAATGGCTAATATGAAGTTGTTGGGTGAGATATACCGTAAGTATGTTGAAACTTGCTACAAATCGGGAGCGATGGATTTTGATGACCTGTTGTTACGTACCAACGAGCTTCTAACCAGATTCCCGGAAGTACTGGCAAAATATCAGGACAGATTCCGTTACATTTTGGTAGATGAGTATCAGGATACCAACCACTCCCAGTATCTTATTGTAAAAGCACTGGCTTCTAAATTCGAGAACTTGTGCGTGGTAGGAGACGATGCACAGTCAATCTATGCCTTCCGTGGTGCGAATATCTACAACATTCTGAACTTTAAAAAAGATTATCCGGATGCGGTTACTGTTTCCCTGGAACAGAATTACCGTTCTACTCAGAATATTGTAAATGCTGCAAACGATGTTATTGCTAAAAATCAGCAGCAGTTTAAGAAAAATGTTTTCAGTGAAAACGAACCGGGAGATAAGATACAGGTTTACCGAAGTCTTTCTGATGCTGATGAAGCCAACTTCGTTGCATCGCAAATTCTGGAAAACAGTATGCGAAATCAGCGTAAATACAGTGATTTTGCAATTCTATACAGAACCAACTCTCAGACCCGTGCATTTGAAGATGCATTGAGAAGAAAGAATATTCCATATAAAGTATATGGTGGACTTTCATTCTACCAGAGAAAAGAGATCAAAGATTTAATTGCTTATTTAAGACTTCTGGTTAATGAAAACGATCAGGAAGCTTTGCTTCGTATTATCAACTATCCAACAAGAGGTATCGGGGAAACGACGCAGAATAAACTGATTGTTACTGCCGATCAACTGAATGTTTCAATGGCTGAATTGTTGAATAACCTTCAGATGTATGGGCCACAGACAGGATTTAATGCAGGTACACTCAACAAGCTTTCAGAATTCTGGAATATGATCAAAGCCTTTCAGGTGATGATGAAGACAGAAACCGTTTATCAAGTGGCTATGGATGTTGCACAGAAGAGTGGACTACTAAAGCTGCTAAAGGATGACCAAACTCCGGAAGGTGTTTCCCGTATGGAAAACATTCAGGAACTAATGAACTCATTACAAGGGTTTATTGAAGAGCAACAACAGTTAGAAGACGGTGATCCCGGCCTTTCTAATTTCCTTGAAAATATTGCACTTTCTACAGATACTCAGGATAAGGACGATGACAACAATAAAGTATCTTTAATGACCATTCACTTGTCAAAAGGTCTGGAATTCCCTGTAGTGCATATTGTAGGTCTGGAAGAGAATCTATTCCCGTCGTTTATGAGTGCTAATACCCGTGAGGAGCTGGAAGAAGAGAGACGTTTGTTTTATGTAGCGCTTACAAGAGCTGAAAAACAGGCTATATTCTCGTATGCTGTTTCCCGTTTTCAGTGGGGTAAAATTACGGATTCCGAGCCAAGCCGTTTCTTAAGTGAAGTCGATACAATGTATCTGGATTTTCTGAATCCGGCAACTGATACCCGGTTCAGAAATTCTTCAGGACTTACCTCTAGTCTTTTTGATGACGCACCGCCTCCACGCTTGGTAAAAAAAGATGCACCTAAGAAGCTGGCACCAACTCCGGCTTTAACGCCTAAAAACCTTAAACCTGTAGCTTCTGCAAAAATTAACAATCCATCTGGTGGAACCACAGATCATATTGAAGTAGGAGATATGGTACGACATGATCGTTTTGGAGTGGGCGAAGTTGTCTTTCTGGACGGAACGGATCCGCAGAATATAAAAGCAAAAGTATTGTTCCAGCATGAAGGCGAGAAAAACCTGATTCTGAAATTCGCGAAGCTGACGAAAATTTCCTAAGGGAATTTAGAGATAAAAAAAAGCCTGTCAAATCAAATTTGACAGGCTTTTTTGTCTATAATAATATTTATTATTCCGCTTTACTTGGCTGTTCTTCTTTTGCAAAAGACTTATTCCATGTAAATAAAATAAGAGCAAAAAGAGCAAAACATATTAGTGTTACGACATTAGTACTCACCAATAGTGTATGTATCGTTGCCGGAATAAGTATAGCTTTACTCTTTGATACTGAAAATGTAAGTATTACTGAGAAAACAATACAAAATGCCAGAAACACTCCGAAACCACCATATTGTTTAAAATCACTAAAGATTAATAAATGCCAGACTGCCCAAAAAACTCCGGAAATAATTCCTTTTATAACCAAGTTGATCTTTCCAAGGCTTTCTGTTAAATAACCTCGCCATGTATATTCTTCCATGATGTTATAAACCAGCATGAAGGCACAGAAGATAAAAGCCCAAAGGTGCTTATTTATTTCATTGTCATTATTCATGCCGTGTATCGAGTATCCGATAAATAGAATAACAGGAAATAGAAGCGCTTTTATTTTATTGGTTCCCAGAAATGTAATTTCTTGTTTTATACCACTGAATCTGTAAAATAGAAAGGAGATGATTGTCACTGCAATTCCATGATTGTAATTCCATGTAAAATGCAGATCTGAAAACTGACTTAATAATAGTGTTAAGAGATTAGGTAGCTTTCTGGAAAAATAAGTGACAGAGAGAATTAATACATAAAAAAGCAAAATTCTTAACCAGTTTACTTTTTTAACTTCATAGATAAATTTCATTCTTATATTTAGTAATGTTATTGTAGGAGTTGTTATATTATTTTGCACCAGGAATAACGATCAGACTTTCGTTACCAGTGCTGTTTACTGCCTGAACGGCAAAGAAACAATTATCTTTAGAATATGGCAATTTTATAAATGTTTCTTTTGTGAAAAATTTCTTTTGCCATACCGGAGAATCCGTTTCGCGCATTAAAACATAATATCCGGTTACTTCACCCGATTTAGGTTTCTCCCAGGAAAGTAAAGTATAATTGGTCAATTCTTTTACTTCCATTTTCACATTCTCTGGTTTTGACGGTGACTTTGCCAGATTGGCCAATACAGAAACATTTACTCCTACATTCTTTTTGAAGTAATCGAAATCGATAAACTCAGGTAAATCTCCATATTGTTTTCCATTTTCTTTGCGTATATCCTGATGCTGATGGTCGAAATTTTCATTATACTCAGTAAGCCTTACAGCGGAATAGCCTCTTTCTACAAAAGGAGAATGGTCACCTCCTCTTAGAAATCTGTCATTTCTGTAAATAAGTTTCACCTGTAGATTATCTACATAGCGTTCACCAGTTTCTTTTATATATCTTGCCAATTGTCGGGCATCGCCATCATTTTCCAAACCAAGGCTTCTGATTTTCTGGGCTTTTTTATCCAGCTCATATTGAGGTAGGCCCTCAGAAAAAACTCTCAACTGGTGTGCATTAATCAGATTGGTTTCACTGGTCAGGTTATTAGAAATCATATCATTATTCAAAAGAGCTTCCAGTTGCCAGTTCTCATTTTTAACCTTTTCGGCCATCATTTTAGATCCCAATAAACCTTGTTCCTCTCCTGAAAAAGCGACAAATATTATAGTTGCCGGAAACTTGGATTTACTCAGGATTCTTGCACTTTCTATTACTGCTGCTGTACCGCTGCCATCATCATTAGCTCCCGGAGCATTGTCTTTTGCATTCATTACATCGCTTACACGTGAATCCAGATGTCCGCTAATCATAAAAATCCGCTTATCATTGGGATCTGTTCCGCTAAGAATGGCAACAGGATTTCCTAAATCTGTTGGTTTATCAATCCTTTTACCATCTGGTTGTATTATCTGATTTTGTAGAAATACTTCCATTCTGCCATCTGTATTCTTGGCATAATCTTTAAACTTTCTCAGAACCCAGGTTCTGGCAGCACCGATTCCTCTTTTGGGATCCGTTACAGAACTCATGGTATGACGGGTTCCGAAGCCTACCAGTTTGTTGATATGAGACTTTAGAGAATCTGTACTTACCTGTGAGACATAATTGGCAATTTCGGCATCTTTAGAGATAACCTGTTGGGCAGAAAATACAGCCGGAACAAGAAGAATGGAGAGTATTAGTTTTTTCATGATCAGATATTAGCAAGTTGAATAGTACCAGGTAGAAGTATAGAATATATACTTCATAAAGAAACTTTACAAAGAAAAATAAATTTTCACATATAAACTATATGTTCTGCAAGGATATTAATGGGAATTACTAAATGTCTTAAAAAGATAATAATTCGCATTTCTAACAAAATATAAAGTCAACTATATAGTTGACTTTATATTTTTATTATATTTGTTATAAATAATACTGAGAATGGATTTTATTAAAACACTAGGATATAAGGCATTCGACAGCAGACTTAAGAGAATTAGTGATCGGATGTCACATGATGTAAGGAAGCTATACAAAGAAATTGACATAGATATAGAGCCCAACTGGTACCTTATTTTTATGTTACTACAGAATAAAGGAGAAATCTCAATAGCAGACATTGCAGAATCTTTGGGCTATTCGCATCCATCAGTAGTCGTTATTGTAAAAAAAATGTCGGAAAAGGACTATTTACATATCCAGAAAGATAAAGAAGATAAACGAAAACAATTGGTATCCCTATCACCCAAAGCAACTGAAATATTACCAGAATTAGAACTAATCTGGCAGAGTTGTGAAAGCGCCATCTTAAAACTTCTTTCAGATGACCTGAGTATTTTCTCTTATCTGGATGATATAGATGCGGAGCTAAAAACTAACTCCTTTTATAACAGATTTAAGCAAGAATATCAAAAATCAATAAACACATGAGAACATTTATTTTTTTAGTCACATTATTGTGCGCTAATATAATGCTGGTTTCTGCAACACCAACCAAAATCATGATAAGAGCAAAAGCCAGGGATGCAAAATTTATCGGAAGTTCGCTTGGAGGGGCTTATATTATTGTAAGGGATAAGACAAGCCAGAAAATACTTGCCGAAGGAAAGACTACAGGCGGGACGGGAAATACGGATTTAATTATGAAAAATGCCAAAGGAAGAGGAACTTCTATTACCGATACCCAGACCGCAGGATTTACAGCAAACATCGATATTAGCGAACCTACTTTTGTAACAATAGAAGTACTTTCTCCATTTAACAACAAACAGGCTCAGGCGAAGGTAAGTACCGAATTATGGGTCATTCCAGGGAAAGATATTTTAGGTGACGGAATTATACTGGAAATTCCGGGATATATTATCGACATACTAAAGCCCAGAACTCACCAGTATATATCGCTGAAAACAATAAAAGATAAACCTTTTCAGTTTCAGGCCAATATTGTAATGATGTGTGGATGTGTTATTGATAAAGGCGGCGTCTGGGATTCTGAAGAGATTGAAGTAAAAGGAATCCTAAAAAAAGACGGGAAGTATGTGAAGGATATCAAAATGTCATGGGTATCAACAAACCTTTTTGAAGGAGAAGATATGGTTAATGCTCCCGGAAATTATGAACTGACGCTGTACGCTTACCATGAAAAGACGGGTAATACCGGAGTAGATAAGGTGAATTATGTGGTTTATGAGTAAATATTTATATACAAGGGCTTAAAGATAAAAGCTTTGAGCCCCTGTATTAATTATACTAATCAGTTTTCAGAACAATGATACCATGCTGAGGTATTTTAAAAGTTTGCTGTTCACCATATTTTCCCAGATTTTTGTGAAGCCATAAATCTCTGATTTTCGTATTTTGATTTAATCCCAGTTTGGAAGCCGCTAGGGTATAACTAATTTCCTGGTCGCCACGATTCATAATCGCTATTGCTTTTTGGCCTTTAGTCAACATCTTCTGCCAAACTTCTATATTTCCATCAGAGATAGTATTTTGAGCCTGTTTGAAAGCTGTGTCCTGATTCAGTGCAATAATTTCCTTATTGGTGAGAATTTCGATAGTAGCTTTGGACATCGACCGAAGATCATTTCCTGCAAGCAACGGCGAATTCAATAAAGCCCACATGGAGAAATGTGTTTTGTCTTCATCATAGCTCATCCCTCGTCCTACCTGAAGCATATCCATATCATTGTAATGCCCTGCAGAGGCATAAGGATAAAGATTTTTATTAAGGTCTATAATATGCAGAATGGAGGAGAATTTTGCACTAATATCTCCTGAAACCCTCCAAGAATCAGCAATTTTAATAGCCCATTCTCCCGGGAACTGCCAACGGCAAACATTGAAAACGATATTAGGATCAATAGACTTTACTTTATTAATGATCTTGGTATATTCCTCTTGTTCGTTTAATTTCATTTGCTCGCCACCACACCAGTCGACTTTTATAAAATCATATTTCCAGTTTTTGAAAAACAAATCAGCATCCTGATCCAGATGGCCATATAAACCTACACCAAAACCTTGTTTGTCATTATCCCAGATGGAGCCACAGGTATTCTTTCCTGCATCTGAGTAAATTCCGGCTTTCAGTCCTTTACTATGAATATACGCAGCAAGACTCTTCATACCGGACGGAAATTTTTTATTGTCAGTAATCAGGTTTCCTTTTTCATCTCTGCCGCCGAAATATCCATCGTCTACATTAATATACCGATAGCCTGCCGTATATAATCCTGAAGAAACTAAAGCATCAGCTTGTTCTTTAATCAGTTGCTCATTAATATTTATACGGAAATTATTCCAGCTGCTCCATCCCATAATAGGAGGTTTGGCTTTTTGAGAAAACAGCATTGTTCCTGTGACTAACGCTAAAGCGCAGACTGTTTTTCTGATTTGTGTATTCATGTTGATTAGTTTTGGTTATTTAGTTTTATCTTTCAAAGCATAAGACGCCTTCAGGAGCTCCATTATGAAGAACAATATTGTCTTTATAATGTATATAATTACAGCCATCATTATATTCTATAATTTGCTGTCTGTTTAAGTTTTCCCGGTAAATTTTATATGAGTACATAGCGCTTAGATTTGGATGAACTTCAATCTGTGTAGGATTACCATTTCTTATTGATTTAACATTTGCTTCTTTAATAAGAGCTTTAAGTTCAGTTAAAGTTTTAGTATCCCATTTTAAAAATGCCAAAGCTTTTTTAATTTCAGATGAGTTTTCATTCTCTCCAGAATATTGTTTAATGTATTCGAGATTTTCTCTTCTGTCCAGAATTTCATCATTAAGATAACCTTCTTTTATTTTGTCTATGGATATTTTGATGTATGACGATGGAAGAAATAAAGGATTTTCACTATAGGAAACAGTTACAATATATTTATTGAAGTTAAGTTTTTCATAGTAGCTTCGGAGCTTCATAATTTGTGATTTATGATTTTCGAAGTTAGTGATGAGGTAATCTTTACCTCCTTTTTGTAAATTGTAAAGAACTATAAGAATATAATCTTTTCCACTATCATCTGCATCACGTAATATTTCTCTATATTTTGGTCTTTCCTCTTCTGGAACTAAATGTTCTAATGTCGAGTAGAGAGAATCTTTGTTGATTTTAGGATTAAATACAGATTTCTGTTGTGCCTGTAAGCTGTGACTTTTTATAAGCAGAATAAAGAATAGTAGAAATAATTTTTTCATAAATTGATGTTTCGTAATAGGTGTATCAAAGATAAGAACTTTAGATACTTTAAAAGATTAAATAAAAAATCCTTGTCGGATTTTAAATTACGACAAGGATTATAAATATAAAAAAGTGAATTTTTTACTTCACCAGTTCTTCAAAGAGTTTATCAAAAGTTTTGTCCAGATCTTTACTTTTTCCGGGATGTGGACGCGAGGTTTGGACAACAGCACTTCTTACAGCTGTAAGCCAGCGGAAGCGTTCTGGTATCTCCAGTAAGGCAATAGGACCTCCATTTTTATCTCCTTTAGCGATGTTCTGAAAACTGATCAGATTCTGAGTAATATCTTCGTAATCCAGTTTGCTGTGCATTAAAGCAAACTTGTCCGGGCAGAGATGAAACTCCACACGAATGTATTTTTCTTTCTTGGAAAACATGACCAGTCCGATGTTGAAAAACTCCTCTCTCTCAACCTTTGGAACTAAGCGTATTACTGCGTATTCGTATATTTTATCCTCTTGCATTTTTAGCTTCGTTTACAAAGATTTCAGAATTTTCTAATCGGGTTTTCAGAAACTGGAAGTAAACTTCTCTTATCTCTTCCGGAGTTTCGTCGGCATCATTCCAGTGTAACCAGTCTTCAGGAATCAGGTTTACAATTTCCCTGAAAATATCATCATTCAGTTTTTCCTTAGCAAACCGATTAGCCTCATCCAGCATAGATGCCTGTGGAAGTAAAACATGATCTTTTACGTATTTAAAAGGTGTTTTGGCTGCAGCATCAAAATTTTGCCAGGAATGGTGGAAATAAAAAGAAGCACCATTGTCGATTATCCATAGCTCCTTATGCCACATCAATAGATTTGTATTTTTAAATGTACGGTCTATATTGGTGATAAATGCATCCAACCAAACGATTTTGGAGGCCAGAAGCGGATCTATTTTTATAGTAGAATCATAAGCAATAGCACCTGAAAGGAAATGCAGACCAAGATTAAGGCCTTCACTGGCTTTCAGTAAATCCTGAATTTCTTCATCGCCTTCACTTCTTCCGAAATCAGCATCCAGATTTACAAATACAAGCTCCGGAATCTTTAATCCCAGTACTTCTGTTATTTTTCCACCCAGTAATTCGGAAATCAGCATCTTTACTCCATGGCCGGCGCCACGGAATTTCAGTACATATTTAAAATCATCATCGGCCTCTGCCAGTGCAGGAAGAGAGCCGCCTTCCCGTAATGGCAGAATATAGCGCATTACGGTAACAGTCCTTATGTCTAACATGATACAAAAATAGTTCTTTTTAGTTTACAGTTGTCAGATTAGAGACTTGAGTAATGAGTAATAAGCAATGAATCATGTGACAGATAATAAAAAATATTGCGATATCAATCGCTTCATATTCAGAAAACAGGATCTAATGTATTATAGCAAACTAATAACTCTTAACCGAAGACTAACAACTATTTCTTATCTTTGTTTTATGGATGCAACACAAGACAAAAGGCTCTTTCTTATTGATGCCTACGCAATGATTTTCCGTGGATATTATGCTTTAATCAGAAGTCCGAGATTAACAAGTAAGGGGATGAATACCTCTGCGATCTTTGGATTTACCAATTCATTAATAGAGCTTATAAAAAGAGAAAAGCCAACACATCTTGCTGTTGTATTTGATGTAGGCGGTAAAACCCTGCGTCATGATGACTTTGAAGAATACAAAGCCAATCGTTCCGAAACACCGGAAGCTATTAAAATAGCAGTTCCGTACATCCATCAGATTCTGGAAGCGATGCACATTCCTATTCTCGGAGTAGAAGGTTATGAGGCCGACGATGTTATAGGTACTCTTTCTTACAAGGCCGAGAGTGAAGGCTATAATGTATACATGGTAACACCGGATAAGGATTTTGCCCAGCTCGTAACAGACCGTGTGAAAATATACAAACCTGGAATGAAGGGTGGAGACATCGAAATTTTGGGTGTAGAAGAAGTAAAAGCGAAGTATGATATTCAGGATCCAAAGCAGGTAATTGATTTTCTGGCAATGATGGGGGATAGTGTAGATAATATCCCGGGATTGGAAGGCGTTGGTGAAAAAACAGCTAAGAAGTTCCTGCAGGATTATGGAAGTATAGAAAATCTTTTGGCGAATACAGCTGATTTGAAAGGAAAGCTGAAAGAAAAAGTAGAAGCAAGTGCGGAAAGAGGTATACTTTCCAAAAAGCTTGCAACTATTATGATCGATGCACCAATAGATTTCCATCAGGAGCAATACGATCTGGAAGCACCGGATTTTGAAAAAGTAAAAGAAATATTCGAGGAACTGGAGTTCCGTAGATTATACGAAAATATGTACCGTGCTTTCGCTCCGAAAGGAGAACAAGTACAGGCAGTGGCTGAAGAGACCGTGAAGAAAGTTTCACCACAGGCAGAGCAGCTTAATTTATTCTCAAGTTTTGACGAGCTGGATGCAGCAACCTCTTCCAAAAAAGACATTAAATCCAACGATCATTTATATCAGTATATAGATTCGCCAAAAGCGCTTTCGGTATTGGTAAGAAATCTTTTGGAAAAACCTGTATTAGCCTTCGATACAGAAACTACTTCTTTAAATGAGTTAGAAGCACAGCTAATTGGGGTTTCATTCTCTTATAAAAAAGGCTTGGCTTATTATATTCCGATGCCGGAGGATAAGCAGGAAGCACAAGTTCTTCTGGATATTATGCGTCCGGTTTTCGAGAAAGAAGACCAGATAAAGATTGCGCATAATCTGAAGTTCGACTATAAAGTTCTTCACCAGCAAGGTGTTGAGGTAAAGGGAAAACTTTTCGATACAATGATTGCTCACTACCTGCTAAGTCCGGACGGGCGTCATGGAATGGACTATCTGTCCGAAATGTATCTGGATTATATACCGGTTTCTATTGAAACCTTAATTGGGAAAAAAGGTAAAAAACAAGGTACATTAAGAGATGTGAGCGTAACTGAACAAACAGCTTATGCGGCAGAAGATGCTGATGTAACCTTCCAGTTATATGAGTTGTTTGCTCCACAGTTGAAATCCGAAAACCTGGAAAAACTTTTTACTGAGGTAGAAATGCCGTTGGTAAACGTTTTAGCACGCATGGAGCTTGCAGGGGTTTCGTTGGATAAAGATTGGCTGGCACAGGAAAGTGTAGATTTGGAAAGCGACCTTAAGAAATTAGAACAGGAAATATTTGAACTTTCCGGTGAGGAGTTTAATATGAACTCTCCACGTCAGTTAGGAGAAATTCTATTTGAAAAAATGCAACTTGATCCAAAGGCAAAGAAAACCAAAACCGGACAATATGCAACTTCTGAAGATATCCTGCAAAAACTGGCTTCTAAGCACGAAATCATTAAGCATATATTAGAATACCGTCAGTTGCAAAAGCTGAAATCTACCTATGTAGATGCTTTACCTACACAGATTGATGCCTTTGACAACAGAGTACACACTAACTTCTCACAGACTACTGCTGCTACAGGACGTTTAGCAAGTGTTAATCCAAACTTACAGAATATTCCGATCCGTACACTTCGTGGCCAGCAAATTCGTGGTGCTTTCGTTGCCGGAGAAGGGAAGAAGCTGATCTCTGCCGATTACTCTCAGATAGAATTGAGATTAATTGCTGAAATAAGTGGTGAAAACAATATGTTGGAAGCCTTTAATCAGGGAGCGGATATCCATGCTTCTACGGCAGCTAAACTATTTAAAATCCCAATTGAAGAAGTATCTAAAATACAAAGAAGTCAGGCTAAAACCGTAAACTTTGGAATTATATATGGACAGGGAGCTTTTGCTTTAGCAGAACAAACCGGACTTTCCCGTTCAGAAGCAAAAGCGATGATCGATGCTTATTATGAGACTTATCCGAGACTTCGTGAGTATATGGACGAGCAGGTGAAGAAAGCACGTGATTTGGGTTATGTAGAAACCATTTTAGGCAGAAAACGCCACCTTACCGATATCAACTCCAATAATTTTGTTGTACGTGGCCATGCAGAGCGTAATGCTGTAAATGCTCCGATACAGGGAAGTGCTGCTGATATTATAAAACTGGCAATGATCAGAATCGATCAACAGTTGGACGAAAAGAAAATGAATACCAAAATGCTGCTTCAGGTACATGACGAATTGGTGTTTGAATCTCCGGTAAATGAGATTGAAAAGGCATCAAAGCTCATCAAAACTGAAATGGAAAGTGCATATCCTACAAAAGTACCGTTGGTGGTAGAAGTTGGAGTGGGAGATAACTGGTTGGAAGCACATTAAGAGATTGGATAATTTTAATAGTAGTTGTTTGTGCGTTTTTTAATAGTAATCCCAACACATAATGAAGAAGAGAACGTTTTACGGTGCTTGGATTCACTTCGAAAGCAATCTTTTCAGGACTTTTCGTGCATTGTTGTGAATGATGGTTCTACAGATAATACCAAGGTCCTTGTTGAAGATTTTATAGAAAATATGAGGCTTAGTGGAGTAGAGTCTTCTACATTTACGCTTCGTAATCTGCCTAAATCTGAGCATCAGCCCGGAGCGAAAGTAGTAAGAACCTTTAATAAAGGGTTGGAAGGTATCTCTCTGGACAATTATGACATTGTTTGCAAGTTCGATGCTGATATTATATTTCCGGACAATTATCTTGAGCATGTACAACAAGCATTTCAAGATAATTCACAATATGGATTAGTAGGAGGACTATTGTATATTGAGCGGGATGGAGAATGGGTATATGAAGGGAACTCTAATAAAAGTCACGTAAGAGGTCCAATGAAGGCTTATAGAAAAGAATGTTTTCTTGAAACCGGAGGGTTAAGAGAAACTTTAGGCTGGGATAATATTGATTCTGTTTTATTAGAGAGCTTAGGTTGGAAAGAAGTGGTTTTACCAGAATTGCATGTGAAATTACTCAAAGTAAAAGGAAAAGATTATTCTGTAAAGCAATCCGATTATTATGGCAGATACTTCTATTTTTTAGGATTGAAAAGAGTATTGGCCTACATTGCAGCTTCTAAAGAAGCCATGAAAAATAAATCAGTTTCATTTTTTTTCCAGATTATCAAGTCTTACGAAGATTGTCGACATAAAAAGTTTGAATTAAAGATCTCCAAAGCTGAGCAAGAAATAATTAATGCTCAGCGTTGGAAAGCTTTTAAGAAAAAATGGTTTAAGATATAATATACTTAATTTGCTGCAGTTAGTTCTATAACGCTACTTTTCAGACTGCCATTCAAAAACCACGGAAGTCCAATTTTCATTAAATAATCTCCTGAGAAAGACTTTCCATTCTGTGGAAGCTGTGGCTTACTTTCATTTTCAAGATTTAATTCTTTTAATACATAATTTTTATTAGGATCAAGTCCCTGGAATTGTATTGGGGTGAAGTAATCACCTAATTGAGTATGCAGGTTGTATGTATAGAGTACTGCTTTATTTTTGGCTTTATCAGTGAGCATCCATGCTGCATAATGATTGTTATAAGGAGCTATTAATCGGTACATCTCACCGGTATTAATTATATCCTGCAGACTTTTATAATTTTTCAGAGCATTTTGGGACAGCTTTAATTCTTCTGCATTCATCTCTTCAATTCTTATATCAAATCCCAATTTGCCACTCATAGCAACATCCAGTTTGAATTTTAATGGCTGTTTTCCCCAACTCGTTACGTGGGCGCATTGGATTCCCATTGGAAAGAAATAAGAATACCCATACTGGATAAAGATCCGTTGTAAAGGATCGGTATTATCACTTGGCCAGAATTCATTTGTGTATTTTAACCCGCCATATTCTGCACGGCCGCCGCCGCCACTACACCACATTAGCTCTGTATCCGGGTATTTCTGACGGATGCGTTCCAAAACTTTATAAAGTCCCAAGGTATAATCTATATACAGGTTGTTTTGTTTATCCTTTAGATAATCCGAAAAAGCATTGGTCATATAGCGGTTACAGTCCCATTTGATATAAGCAATATCAGGGTTCTCCTGGAGAATATTATCTACTACTTTAAAAACATGTTCCTGTACTTTAGGATTAGATAAGTCCAATACTAGCTGGGTTCTTCTTAGATTTTCGTCTCTGTTTGGAAGTTTCAGAATCCAGTCGGGATGTTTTTCATAAAGCTCACTTCTGGGGTTCACCATTTCCGGTTCTACCCATATCCCAAATTTCACATTGTGCTTTTTAGCCTCTTTTACAAGGAATGGAAGGCCATTCGGAAGTTTTTTCTCGTTTACTTCCCAATCGCCAAGTCCGGCATCATCATTGTTTCTCGGATATTTATTTCCAAACCAGCCATCATCCAAAAGAAAGACGTCTACTCCCAGATTTTGTGCATCTCCCAGAAGGCTGGTTAGCTTTTGTTCGTCGAATTTAAAATAAGTAGCTTCCCAGTTATTCAGTAAGGTCGATTTATTCTCTTTACCTTTATAAATTCCGTAATTGGTAGCCCATTGATGAAGATTTCGGGAAGCCTGCCCTTTTCCGGAATAGGAATAAGTATAGATAAAAGATGGTGTTGTAAAAGTGGTATTTGGCATCAGGGTATAGTCAGAAGCATAATTATTAATACCTGGTAAAACCTGAAGCAGATTACCAAAGTCTTCACTATACTTGATGTTTTCGAAACCCAGTCTGAAATTACCACTCCAGGCAAGAGTTCCTGCCAGAACTTTTCCGTTCTCTTCACCAGCTGGCTGATCTACGGAAAGCATAAAAGAAGGTAAATCGAAATTGGTTGCCCTTGTTCCCAGCTTAGATTCTATATGATGAATTCCTTCGGACAAAAGGTTCTCTTCCATGCGCATTTCATTGGCCCAGTCACCGAAAAAATGTGTCAGGTAGTAATTTTTTGAAGATAACTGAAGAAAAGCTGAGGTAAAGTGCTTCAGTGTAACAGCCTTTTTCTCGTGGTGTTTAATTTCTGTCCACTGTTCAATAACATTTTCATTTTTATAGGCTTTAAAATTTAGCGTAACATAAAACGGATACTGAGGATCTTTAAGCTGAATTTGTGTCGTCTGAATATTACCTTCGGTTTTTGTATTGTGATTAATGTACTGAAGTTCCAGTGATGGATTATTGTCTGCATGAAGTACACCAATCGAAGGTTCACGAACCGGCCCTGAACCCTGAGTAATAATAGCCGGTAGGTTGTTTGGCTTTTTTAGGGTATAATCGGAAGTGTTGGCGAGTGCCTGACCGAAATAAAGCTGCGTAAGTTGCTTTTTTACATTTGTTGTGTAAACTAATGCTGTATTCTGTGTAGAAATTACAATCGTAGGTGTTTTGTCCTGAGCCTGCAACCTTCCTAAACAGAGGAATATGCAGCTAATAATGAATGAACAGAGTGTTCTCATGTGATTTTATATTTATGAAGTCTATGGTTATTTTAAATAAAGATAAATAAAAATATATGTACAGGCGTTTAGATTTTAAAAAATAGATAAGTATATCTCAGGAAATGATAAATATCCTGAAAAAAATAATGCTATTAAATAAAGCAATTTCTTAATTTTGTCTATTAAACTAATACATATTGAAGAACATTGCCTATATTGAACTGGATACCCACGCCGAACTCGCCATTAATTTTATAGAGCTTACAAGAGATTCCCAATATTTACATGTAGAATATTTCTTTTCCCGAAAAATACTGGACAGGATAAATGAAAAGGGAAGCCATGTGATCCATGCAGAAGCAACAACACTCTTAAAAGAATTAGACGGGCGGAAATTTGATGCAGTAATTATAGGAACAGCACATCGTTATTTCAATGTTTTTGAAGAGGTTGCAAGAAATTATCCAACTTTCATTATAGCGCATAATCTCAACTTTATTAAAGCTCCCAAATCCGATATTTTCAGAAGTATCTTCAAACAGGACCGCTCTTTCAGAATAAAATTATGGCTGAAAGAAGGTTTGATGAAAAAGGATAAACTTTACAGTGAAGCTAAATCGTTATTTATTTTGGATGAAAATATTGACGAGTTACAATATCCTTATGAATTAAAATGGTTACCGCTGTTGTATACAAAGGATTTAGATCAAAAGGTGCTTCCTAACCGGGTTGTTATTCCTGGAAATGTAGATCAGAGAAGACGTAATTACAAAAGAATTTTCAATAAAATAAAATACTTCCGCGGAAACTTTACGTTTAGCTTTTTAGGAAGGGCAGAAGGAAAAGAGCTGGATAAACTAAAAAGAGTATCGCAAAGCCTGCCGGATCATATTAACATTGAATATTATGATTCCAGAGTTTCCAATGAAGAGTTTGAGCAAAAGATGCAGGCTGCAGAAGTATTGTGGTGTCCAATACAAAAAGAAACCAAATTCTTTAGCATTCCGGAAATCTATGGAAAGACAAAGATGTCCGGAAATATAGGTGATGCAATTAAGTATGCAAAACCTGCTATTTTCCCTAAAAGCTATTCTGCCAGCTATTCCTTTATTTTTAAAGAAAAAAGAGATATCGAGAAACAAATCTCCGAAATTAAGAACAAACACTACGACTTCGATAGTTTTGAAATAAACCTTGTCCGCAGGAAGCTGGAATATTTGCTGAGCAATCTTTGATTTTTTCCAAAACTTTTATCAAGAATTTGAAAATAAAAACGAATTCTGCTATATTTGTTAAATATTTCTTAAAATGAGTTTGTACAGCCGACTAGCAGAAAATTTGATGTATCTCTCGCCTTCGTATTACAAACAAAGGTTTTTTAAGAAACTGAATAACATCAGTCTCCAGAATGTTTTGGAAAGAGGCGTAGAGCCGGAGCTGATATGGATAAAAGAATTTCTTCCGAAAGATGCTGTTTTCTTTGATGTGGGAGCCAATGTAGGTACTTATATTTATACTCTGGAAGGGTATTTGAAACCAGAGAATATTTACGCTTTCGAACCCAATCCTCTACTTTTTAAACGCCTGAAAAGACTTTTCCCAAAAGTAAATATTTCATCATACGCGCTTTCTAATAAAAATACAAAAGCACAGTTCAAAATACCTGTAATAAAAGGGCATAGTAATGCTGCGCGCGGAACATTACAAACTGAATTGAAAGAAAATGGTGAGGAAAAAACGATTACCACAACGGTTATGGTAAAGAGATTGGATGATTGGGCTGAGAAAAATGTAATTGATCGTATAGATTTTATAAAAATAGATGTTGAAGGAAACGAAACCTATACTGTTGCCGG
The DNA here is from genome assembly GCF_002024805.1 of Elizabethkingia bruuniana. Lineage (NCBI taxonomy): Bacteria > Pseudomonadati > Bacteroidota > Flavobacteriia > Flavobacteriales > Weeksellaceae > Elizabethkingia > Elizabethkingia bruuniana. Next base: position 2,213,561 of record NZ_CP014337.1, on the reverse strand, counting down.
AATGATAGACACAATCCTTCGTCTGAAGCCGGTACTGATGATAGAAATCGAACAAAGACATCATAAAAGACCCATCTGGGATTATATTCGTTATTTTGAACGTTACGGATACAATGCCCACTATCTTGATCGTACCAGTTTTGAACTGGTACCTTTAACTGAGAATATATGTATGCAGCAAAGTGAATATAATGAAAAGGACAAGCAGCGGTATATTAACAATATAATTTTCCTGCCTAGATAATGAGTGTTGTAGCAAGACAGAGTTTTAAGTACTCTATAGTTGGATATTTAGGTTTTCTATTGGGAACCCTTTCTGCTGTTTTCGTTTTTCCACTTGATATGGATTATTACGGAAAACTTAGGTATATTTTATCGGCCGCAGAAATAGTACTCCCATTCATTGTATTTGGTTTATCCTATGCCAATGTAAAATTCTTTTTACATACCAAGAAGGAAGGAAAGCAGCAAAACTTACTGAGTCTATCCCTTTTGATGGTACTTTTTAACTTTGTATTGTTTACTTTGTTTTTATTTCTGGTCAATATGATCAGACCGGATTTGAAAAACTGGGAACTGTTTGAAAATTTCTGGAGATATAAAGCTATTATTATCCCGATGATTCTGATCCTGGCGGTTAGCCAGATATATAATAAGTATATATCGAATTATAAAAGAATTGTTGTACCCAATATTTTTGAGAATATTTTTCCTAAAATAGCTAATCTTGGGGCTTTTGTTTTGTTTTTCTTCATGGGAGTACCAGAGAAACCCTCAATGATTTTCTTTTTAGGTATGTTTGTTCTGGCACTTTTGGGCTATCATATATACCTGAATAAACTGGAAAAATTCAAGCCGGATTTCTCAATAGATTATATTAAAAAAGATAATTTCTGGAAGGAAGTACTCAACTATGGATTTTATGGATTCCTTGGTAATATAGGAAACTATCTTTCCCTGCGTATTTCCAGTGTTATGATATCCAGTTATATGGATTTTAAAGATAACGGAGTATACGGGATCATTATAGCCGTTACTTCTGTTCTTACGATTCCACAGATGGGGCTGTATAATATTTCAGCACCTATGATCAATAAACATTTGGAAAATAATGAAATGGAAGAGCTGAATGTATTTCATCAGAAAACATCCTTGTCTTTATTGTTTTTGGGATTAGTATTATTTTCCTGTGTGTTGGTTGGCTATCCTTATCTTACACATTTAATTAAAAATGGTTTTGAACTGCGGGCTGCAGAGCCTGTTTTATGGATTACCGGGATAGGATTAATGTTTGATCTTGCAACAGGTTTTAACGGACAGATTATATCCATGTCCAGATACTACCGTTACAATATTGTAGTAACGTTATTTTTGGCGGTAATCAATATAGGTCTTAATTTTTATTTTCTTAAATACACCAATATGGGGCTTTCGGGAGTAGCATTGGCTACTACCATTTCTCTTGCCTTATATAATGTTGCTAAAATTGTTTTCAATTTCTGGAAGTTCAAAGTACATCCTTTTTCTATAGAAATGTTGTATGCCGTGGTGTTGTGCTTCCTGGTGGTTTCCATGGTGATTCTATTGCCAAATACAGGATCCAATCTGTTGAATCTTTTCTATAAACCTGCAGTAGTACTTATATTAATAGCTATTGCCAACCATTACATGAAGATTGTTTCATTGGATAAATATTTAAACCGAGATTTCTTTAAGAGTATTTCAAAATTTTAAGTAAATTGCGTTAAACTAAAAACGATAACGCATGATTCTTAAAAAAACGACAATTATGGCTTTTGCCATAATAGCATTTGGCCTTGGCGCACAGTCACGAAAGGCACAGATGGGCAAGTTGGTAACTGAAAATTTTAAATTTGCAGACCAGCAGTTCAAATACCTTATGAAAGGGCTTCCCGACGACAAAGTTCCACAGACTTACGACGCTAAAAGCGGTAAAGTGGTGAACTATGAAAGAACCTGGTGGTGTACGGGGTTTTATCCGGGATCTTTGCTTTATGTATATGAGGAGACCAAGGATCCTGTAATGCTGAAAGAAGCAGAAAGAGTTCTGAAAATTATTGAGCCCAATCAGACTTTTACAGGAAACCACGATCTGGGCTTTATGATGTATTGTAGCTTTGGTAATGCATACAGAATTACCAAAAATCCTGAATACAAAAAAATTATCTTTAATTCTGCAGAGGCACTATCTACCCGATACAGACCTTCTATCCATGCAATCCAGTCCTGGAATAAAAATGCAAGATTCGACTGTCCGGTTATTATCGATAACATGATGAATCTTGAAATGTTGAACTGGGTAAGCCAAAACGGAGGTGATAAAAAATACCAGGAGATAGCGGTTACACACTCCAATACGACAATGAAGAATCACTATCGTCCGGACTATAGTTCATATCATGTATTGGACTATGATCTGAATACAGGAGAGGTTATAAAGAAAAAAACGTGGCAGGGGTATTCTGACGAGTCAGCATGGTCTCGTGGGCAATCTTGGGGATTATATGGTTATACGATGATGTATCGTTTTACTAAAGATCCAAAGTATTTGGATTTTGCGAACAAAATAGCCAATTTCATTCTGACAAACCCAAATTTACCAAAAGATAAAATTCCATATTGGGATTTTAATGCGCCGGATATCCCGAATGCACCACGCGATGCTTCTGCAGCAGCTCTTATGGCATCTGCTTTCCTGGAACTGGGGCAGTATACAAAAGGAAAAGAACGTCAAAAATATCTTGATAATGCCGAGCAGATATTAATTAACCTTTCCAGTCCAGCTTACAGAGCTAAACTTGGCGAAAACGGAGGTTTCCTGCTTATGCATAGCACTGGGGCATTACCATTGAAATCGGAGATAGATGTTCCTTTGGTATATGCAGATTATTACTTCCTTGAAGCTTTGAAGCGTTATAAAGACTGGTATTTGTAGAACTTTGCAGAATATAAAATGAAATCATTTACATTATTGACAATAGGCTTTGCGGGGGTACTGACTTTTGCGCAGACCAAGCCACTACTAAAGTTACAATTAGCCAATGGACTTGCAGTTGAAAGAAAACAACAGTCGGTTGAAGTTTCTGCAGCTACAGTAGCAGAAATAAAGAATAAAACATTTGTTGTTAAAAGCAATCAGACAGAAATTCCATATCAGTGGCTTTCAGACGGGAAGCTCTTATTACAGGCAGACTTTAAGCCTAATGAAAAAAAACAGATAAGCTTCACAGAAGGGACTCCGTCTCAAAATGAAGCTAAAGTTTACGGGCGCTATGTTCCGGAAAGATATGACGATTTTGCATGGGAAAATGATAAAATTGCTTTTCGTATGTACGGTAAGTCTTTAGAAAAAGTCCCTAATCAGAATGCATGGGGGATGGATGCCTGGTCTAAACGTACCAATAGATTGATATTAGATGAATGGTATAAACTAAACAATTATCATAAAGATAATGGTGACGGATTAGACTTTTTCCATGTTGGAAGCTCTCTCGGAGCGGGAGATATATTGCCATTTATCGGGGATAAATTTACTTATTTAGGAAATTATCAGAGTTATAAGATAACGGAGAAAGGACCGCTTAGATTTACTTTTCAGTTAGAATATCCGGAAGTAAGTGTGGATGGATATAAAATTGCAGCAGTAAAAAAGGTAAGTCTTGATGCCGGATCTCAACTTAATAAAGTTGAGGTTACATATACATTTAGTGGACAGTCCACACTTCCTGTGTTTGCAGGTCTTGTACACTGGGATGGGAAAGGTGAAAAGACGGTTGACGATACCAAACATATTGCTGCTTACTGGCCGGAAGAATCTAAAGATGGTATTGTCGGAACAGCAGTAATCTTCCCGGGTTCTAAAGTAAAGATTCAGAATACCCTGAAGCATTTAGGGGAAAAGGCTATACTAAAGAATAATCAGATGTTCACATTTTACAGTGGCGCTGTATGGAGTAAGGCAGGGTCGATTACCAATAATGAAAGTTGGGTGAAATACTTGGAGCAGTTTGCTAATAAATCTATAAATCCTGTAAAGGTTACTAAAATGTAAAAATCGAAAGGTCAGAAGAATTCTTCTGACCTTTTATCTTACAGATTTTTTCATTATTTTAAAATAAAAAAATGCAACAATGAGAATAACAAAAATTTTTAAAGTTTTATTATTTCTCTTCTCTGTTTCTTTATTCTCACAAAATAAAATTTCAGAAGAGACAGGAGAAATTCCTAAAGTAAAAAAAGGAGATTTACGAATCACAAATCCAGTTGCCCCAAAAGGCTATAAACTGAAATTAATGGGTAGTGATGCGTTTCCTGTAATAGATATAAAAGGTAATATTATCCAGCCACTTGTCCCGACAGAAGTCAACTTGTATTATGTACTAAGTAATGAAAAAGATACTTTACAGCAATTTGATATAAACAGGCAAGTAGTAATCCCAGGAAGGTATAATGATAATGGGAAAAATCATAAACCTTTTGTAATTCCTTCTTTACGGGAATGGTACGGAAGAAATGGAGATTTTAAACTAAGCAGTACTGCAAAGATAATTGTAGATACAAGAGATAAAGAAAAATTAAAGAATCTGGCCAGTCTGTTACAAAAGGAAATAAAGGACTTTTCAGGACTGGAACCAAAGATAGCTTATGGCAAAAATGAAGGAACCGGAAATATTTATTTAAGCCTTCAGCACCAAGATCAATCCCTTGGTGAAGAAGGTTATTATTGTAATATTGAAAATAATTTTGAAATTTTTGCTTTACAATATCAGGGGCTTTTCTGGGGAACAAGGACATTTCTTCAGTTATTGGAGCAGCAGCCTAAAGAAAGAATTTTCCCTAAAGGTGAGATCAGGGATTATCCAAAATATAAAGTCAGAGGTTTTGTTTTAGATGCGGGTAGAAAGTTTTTCAGCCTTGATTTTTTAAATAAATATGTAAAATTGATGAGTTATTATAAAATGAATGATTTTCATATTCATTTAAATGATAATGGTTTTAAAATATACTTTGATAATAATTGGGATAAGACATATTCAGGATTCCGTTTAGAAAATGCAACTTATCCTGAGCTAGCAACTAAAAATGAATTTTATACTAAGAATGAATTCAGAGAATTTCAGAAAATGGCTCAGAATTATGCAGTACGAATTATCCCTGAAATAGATGTTCCTGCTCACTCTCTGGCTATTACCAAAGCTGTTCCGGATATTGGCAGTAATAAATATGGTAGAGATCATCTGGATATCAACCTTCCAAAAACTTATGAAGTTGTAGAAAACATATTCAAAGAATATTTAGAAGGGACAGATCCAGTATTTGTAGGAAAAGAAGTGCATATTGGAACAGATGAGTATGACAAAACAGAAGCAGAGGCATTTAGAAAATTTACCGATCACTTTATGGGCTATGTTCAGAGTTTTGGAAAAGACGTAAGACTCTGGGGTGCGCTTACTCACGCTAAAGGAAAAACCCCTGTGAGAAGTAAGAATATAATAATGAATACCTGGTATAACGGTTATGCAGATCCGATAGAAATGAAAAAATTGGGATACAAGCAGATTAGCACGCCAGATGGAATTCTATATATTGTACCAAAAGCAGGTTATTATTATGACTATTTGAATATTGAAAATATTTATAAAAAATGGGAACCCAGAATGATAGGCAATATCACTTTTCCATTAGGTGACCCTACAATTATTGGCGGGTCTTTTGCGGTATGGAATGATATTGCTGGAAATGGTATTACAGATAAAGATGTTCATGACAGAGTCTTCCCTGCCATGCAGGTATTAGCAGAAAAAATGTGGAGAGGTACTGTTAGTGCTCCAGACTTTAATTATTTTTCACAAAATGCCGGGCTGATTAGCGAAGGCCCTTTTCTTAATATCAGGGGTAAATATGATAAGAAAGGAATAAGCTTTCCGCTTATGGTAAAACAGCAAAATGTAAGGATGCATTGTGCAGAATGGGTAAAAGCTGGGAAAGAGGAATATTTAGACTTTAAAGGAGCAGATAGTTATGCTGAATTTTCTTTACCAGAAATAGGGTATAACTATACTGTTAGCTTTGATATTAAACCTGTGGTTGAAAATAATCAAAAAATGCCTGTTTTTACTTCTTCTGATGCAATGTTATATCTGAAGAATGGAAAATTAAGATTCTCAAGAGACGGCTATGATGATAGTTTTGATTACAAATTTCCGAGAGGAAGTTGGACAAAAGCTACTATTACAGGAAACAATGAGGGTGTGAAATTATTTATCAACGGAGTACTACAACAGGACCTTACTAATGAATGGAGAACTTATAATGATAAGGACAAAACAAAGAGAAGAAAGATGTACACACTGTTTTTTCCATTACAAAAAATTGGTGGATTTGAAGGAAGTCTTAAAAATATTGTAATTAATAATAAATTACTTTCAGATCAGGAAATAAAAATGAAGTAAAGCCGAGTACAAAATACGAAAGGTCAGAAGAATTCTTCTGACCTTTCTTTCACCAAATAAATAAAACATTATATTATAAACTAACTGATTTTGGTTAAACAAAAAAGTAGCTTATAGATATAGTATGTTGTTACCAGCCCTTTATGGCTCCGCCTTTAAATGCTTTTTCAGCGGCTTGTTCTACAGCTTTAGACTGATATGCTTTTACAAAGTTTTTTACTTTCTCAGAGTTTTTATTATCCTCTCTTGCAACGATTACATTCATATAGGCAGATTTTTTATCTTCCTTTAGCAATCCGTTTTTATCCGGATCTAGCCCTGCCTGTGCTGCAAAATTATTATTGACTACGGCTATTGTTACATCCTTATCATCCAATACTCTTGGTAGCTGTGGTGCTTCTATCTCTACAATTTTTAACTGTTTTGGGTTTTCAGTAATATCGGTTACTTTTGGCAGTAGCCCAACGTTGTCTTTCAGTTTTAGTAATCCGTTTTTTTGTAGTAGTAATAACGAACGACCTCCATTAGTTGGATCATTTGGGATAACAACAGTACTACCGTTTTGCAGCTCAGCGATGTTTTTTATTTTTTTAGAATACGCTACAATAGGAAATACAAAGGTTTTCCCTACAACAGCCAATTTATAACCTCGTTGTTTAGACTGCTCAGTTAGATATGGAACGTGCTGAAACGCATTGGCATCAAGATCACCGTTATTTAAAGCTTCGTTCGGAAGTACATATTCTGTGAAAGAAACCAACTCTACATCCAGATTGTATTTTTCCTTTGCCTCTTTTTTTGCAGCTTCAGCCAGATCCCTTTCTGGACCAGAAGCAATGCCTATCTTAATATAATTAGGATTATCTTTTTTAGCGTTTGTACAGGAATATAAAAATAATAAAGCTATAGTAATTAAACTTAGAAGTGTAAATCTTTTCATTCTCTTGATTTTATCTATGATTGAATTTTTTAGAAAGCTTGTCACCTGTAAACTGGATAATGAATACCAAGGCTATAAGTAATAATAATACTGTGTTCATGATAGTTGCATTATAGCCTATATAACCATACTGATATCCAACTTGCCCCAGTCCTCCGGCTCCTACAGCTCCTCCCATTGCAGAGTAGCCTACCAATGTTATCAGTGTAATTGTAGCATTGTTAATTAACGAAGGCAGTGCCTCTGGAAGTAAAACCTTGCTGATAATTTGCTGTGGACTTGCCCCAAGAGCTCTTGCCGTTTCAATAAGGCCATTTGGAACTTCCAAAAGACTGTTCTCTACCAGTCTTGCAATAAACGGAGCACAACCAATACTTAGAGGAACCAATGCAGCCCAAATTCCAATAGAAGTTCCTACCAGTACTCTTGTAAAAGGAATCATCCAAACAATAAGTATGATAAAGGGAATAGACCGGAATACATTAACCAGAACAGAGAGAAAACGATTATAAAAATTATTTTCAAGCAGCTGACCTTTTCTGGTAAGAAACAATACGATTCCTAACGGTAATCCCAGCAGAAAACCGAAAAATCCTGAGACAAGTGTCATGAATATTGTTTCCCAAAGCCCTTTTAAGAGTAATGAGAGCGTAATCTGATCAAGCATATCCCTTTATGGTATTTTGAATATTATTCTGATTGAAATACTGGATAGCTTTTGTATTTTCCTCATTATTGCCCTGAAGGTGTAATAACATTTTCCCGAAATTTGCTTTGCCCATATATTCAACATCTGCGGTGATAAGTTTATACGGAATCTTGTAATCGCTATAAACGACTGACAATAATTCTTCGAACGGTATATTGCCGTTCAACTCAATTTCTATTAACGGGAACAATCCCGCTGCAGCTTCTTCCTGTAATCTTTTACTTATTGATTGCGGTATATCCATTGTTTTAAATGTTATAAATTGTTTTATGATAGGGTGTTCTTTATCAGATATTATTTCATCCAGAGTACCTTTGGTAACTAATTTTCCTTTGTCTATTACAGCAACATGATTGCATATTGATTTTATAACTTCCATTTCATGAGTAATCAATAAAATAGTAATCCCCAGACGTTTATTAATATCCTGTAGTAGTTGCAGAATAGACTGTGTAGTTGCAGGGTCAAGGGAACTTGTAGCTTCATCGCATAACAGTAGGAAAGGATCATTTGCTAGCGCTCTTGCAATGGCCACACGTTGCTTTTGCCCACCGGAAAGACTTTTTGGATAATCATTTGCTTTATCTTCAAGACCTACTATTCTTAGAAGTTCATTTACCTTCTTATTAATTTCTGTTTTGCTTACATGATCCAGTTCAAGTGGTAGTGCAACATTATCAAAAACTGTTCTGGAGGAGAGAAGATTGAAATGCTGAAAGATCATTCCTATCTTTTTTCTCTGTTCTGCCAGTTGTTTGGAGCTTAGTTTTAATAAATTGATTCCGTTTACAATAACCTCTCCTTCATCTGGTTTTTCCAGGAGATTTATACAACGTATAAGTGTACTTTTTCCTGCTCCTGAAAAGCCTATAATTCCTGTTATATCTCCTTGTCCAACTTCCAGACTTATATTATCCAGGGCTTTAAACTGCTTTTTTTTCTGTACAAATGTTTTGGATATATTTTTAATTGTAATCACTGATTTCAGTTTTAATTGCTTCTATTTAATAAAAAAAATCCGCCGAAAGCATCGGTGGATTCTTTATATATCTGTTTTTCTGACATCTTTAATCACCCGATACGATAGAGAATGGCATAGCCATTTGGTAACACATTATCATGGTTACTTTTTTACTTTTACAATTGCTCTTTCTGATGATAATTCTGTCCATTTTTATTTTGTTATAGATTTGTTTTCAGAATAATTTCTGATGCAAATATAAATATCTTTTTTTAATATCCTAGTAACTTGATAGAATTTATTATTTTAATTTTTATTCATGTTTCTGAAACTAACAGAACAAAATTATTCAATGACAGGGGTGAACAATATTTAGTTGCTGACTTAAATAATTAATAAATGTTTTTTTGTTGTATAATAATTGATTAGAATTTGCATTTTTTTATCTCAAGCGTTAAACTTTGTTAATCAGTGTTGGTTATTTATAAATCTAAGTGTACATTTGCGGCTTTAAAATGAGAAACTTTTTAGTGTTTTTACTGACGGGGCTATTTTTACTCTTTGTAGTGGAGAGTAGGCTTCACGTAAGAACATTTCAAAATTGCAAACTAGCACATTCTCATCACCACCTTCCTAAAAAGGCAAACCACCTGAATCAGACTTACGAAAAATTTTCAATTCAGCAGTCTTCTGATGACACAGGGAATAATAGTCCTTTTGAACTTAGCGAAAATGATTTTCAGTTCTCAGCTGATTTCCAGACTGTCATAGTACTGGCCAGTGTATTTAGTTTTGCATGTCTTTTAGGACTACTGCGCTACGAACGGCGAAATCTTACTGCATACAACTTTGTTGTAAACTTTTCTACAATTAAAAAATTCATTCTGATTCGTTCTATCAGAATTTAAACATTCTTTTTCCGGTTGGTTTCTGTTCTTTATTAGAGTCAGAAAGCATTTTGTAGTGTGTTTTTGGTAATGAACACTTTATAACATCCGCTATTACCATTTTATTTCCGTTTAAAACATTAACGATTTATAAGCTCTGAAAATTATGATGAAAAGAGTTACCTCAGGCATTGCATTAAGCATACTCCTGTTGGCCATTGGCTGTAATAAGAAAAAAGAAGAAAAAGAAGAAACTGTTATTTACCCTGTAACTTCTCCTATAGTGAAGGATACAGTAATTAACAAAGAATATGTTGCTCAGATTCAGTCAGTGAAAAATATTGAAGTCCGGGCTCAGGAAAAAGGATTTCTTGAGAAAATCTATGTAGATGAAGGACAATACGTGCATGCAGGACAAACTCTGTTCAGAATTATGCCTCAGCTTTATCATGCTGAATTATTGAAAGCGAAAGCTGAAGCACAGCAGGCGACAATTGAGTTACAGAATGCAAGCACACTGGCTAATAACAATATCGTTTCCAAAAATGAAAGAGCAATGGCCAAGGCCAAACTGGACGCTGCCAATGCTGAAGTGAAGCTGGCTCAGATTCACTTGTCATTTACAGATATTAAAGCACCGTTTTCTGGTATTATAAACAGACTTCCTCTGAAATTAGGAAGCCTTATCAATGAAGGAGATCTTTTAACTTCTTTATCCGACAATACCAGTATCTATACTTATTTTAATGTATCAGAACCTGAATACCTGAGTTATCAGACACATGTTGGTGACAGAGGAAGCCAGTTGGTAAATCTGATTATGGCAAATGGTGAGATTTTCCCTGAAAAAGGTGAGATTCAGACGATAGAAGGGGAATTTAATAATGAGACCGGAAATATTGCTTTCCGTGCAAAATTCCTTAATCCGAATAAGCTTTTGAGAAATGGTGAAACAGGAAAAGTCCAGATGACGATGCCTGTTCATAATGCTTTGATTATCCCTCAGAAATCTACGTATGAAATTCAGGATCAGAAATATGTTTTTGTGATTGATAAAAATGGCGTAGCCAAGTCAAGAAATATAAAAGTATTGTATGAACTCCCTGACCTGTACATCGTAGGGTCCGGAATTTCTTCTGGAGATAAAATCTTGTTAGAAGGTGTTCAGAAAGTAAAAGACGATCAAAAACTGAAAGTGAAATTCCAGGATCCGGTGAAAGTAATTAAATCATTGAAATTAAAAGCAGAGTAGGAGCTCTAAAATGAAGTAGTATGTTTAAGAAATTCATTCGCAGACCTGTTCTGTCTATTGTAATCTCATTGATTATTGTATTTTTAGGGATACTGTCACTTGTGAAACTTCCGGTGACACAGTTCCCATCTATTTCTCCACCCAAAGTAAATATTACTGCGGAATATCCAGGAGCAAACAACGAACTATTAATTAAATCTGTAATTATTCCGTTAGAAAGAGGACTTAACGGAGTTCCGGGGATGAAGTATATGTCATCCAATGCTGGTAATGATGGTGAAGCTGCTATTCAGATCGTGTTCGATTTGGGTACGGATCCCAATGTTGCCGCTGTAAATGTACAGAACCGTGTATCTTCTGTGGTAAACAAACTTCCGCCATTAGTAGTGCGTGAAGGGGTAAAGATTACCCGTGAGGAGCCTAACATGTTGATGTATATTAACCTGTATAGTGATGATCCGAAAGCAGATCAGAAATTCCTTTTCAACTATGCAGATATCAATGTAATGTCTGAGCTAAGAAGGATTGGCGGAGTAGGGTTTGCAGACATCTTAGGAACTCGTGAATATGCAATGCGTATTTGGTTAAAGCCGGACAGACTAACAGCTTACAATATTTCTGCTGACGAAGTAATGGAATCGTTAAATGAGCAGAGCTTAGAGGCTTCTCCCGGTAAAACAGGGGAAAGTTCCGGAAAACGAGCGCAGTCATTTGAATATGTACTGAAATATCCGGGACGTTTTAATAATGAAAAAGATTATGGGAATATCATATTAAAAGCAAAACCAAATGGAGAGTCTGTGAGATTAAAAGATGTTGCAGATATCGAGTTCGGAAGTTCCATGTATGATATTTATTCTACACTAAACGGAAAACCATCTGCTGCAATTACGGTTAAGCAGTCGTACGGATCCAATGCAAGTGATGTTATTAAGAACGTAAAAGCCTTAATGGCAGATCTTGAGAAAAATACTTTCCCCAAGGGAATGCATTATGAGATTAGTTATGACGTTTCCAGATTCCTGGATGCTTCTATGGAAAAAGTTATACATACTTTATTCGAAGCATTTATACTGGTTGCAATTGTTGTATTCCTTTTCCTTGGAGACTGGCGTTCAACACTGATTCCGGCACTTGCGGTTCCGGTTTCACTTGTCGGAACATTTGCCGTAATGTCGGCCTTTGGTATTACACTAAACATGATTTCCCTTTTTGCCCTTGTAATGGCCATCGGGGTTGTTGTGGATGATGCTATTGTAGTTATAGAAGCCGTTCATGCCAAAATGGAAGAAAAGAACCTCTCTCCATTGAAAGCGACTGAAGAAGCGATGCACGAAATAAGCGGGGCTATTATAGCTATTACGCTGGTTATGGCATCGGTGTTTATTCCGATTGCATTTATGTCCGGACCTGTAGGTGTATTCTACCGTCAGTTCTCTATTACTATGGCATCTTCTATTATCCTTTCAGGGATTGTCGCTTTAACGCTTACCCCGGCATTATGTGCACTTATTCTGAAAAATAATCACGGAAAAGCAAAGAAGAAAACTCCTGTTACAATCTTCCTGGATAAATTCAACAATATATTTACAAGGGGAGCAGGGAAATATGAAAAGACACTTAATAAGACGGTTACTAAAAAAATGATTACGTTGCCGCTTTTATTAGCTTTCTGTGCATGTACTTATTTCTTGAGTAACTCACTTCCGTCTGGTTTTATTCCGAGTGAAGACCAGGGGATGATTTATGCCATTATACAGACACCGCCTGGATCTACATTGGAGAGAACCAATCAGGTGGCAAGGCAGCTTTTGAAAGAGTCGGAAGATATTGATGGTGTACAGTCTGTTTCTTCGCTTGCCGGTTATGAGATCCTGACAGAAGGAACGGGATCCAATTCAGGAACTTGTCTTATCAACCTGAAAAGTTGGGACGAACGTACAGAATCCGCCGCAGAGATTATTGAGAAGCTTGAAGAAAAGGCTAAAAATATTCCGGGTGCCAATATTGAGTTCTTCCAACCACCTTCAGTACCGGGATATGGTGCAGCTGGAGGTTTTGAACTCCGTTTACTGGATAAAGCCGGAAGTGGTGACTATCATAAAATGGAGCAGGTAAGTAATGACTTTGTAAAGGAACTGAAAAAGCGTCCGGAACTTGGTTCTGCATTTACATTTTATTCGGCAAGTTTCCCGCAGTATATGCTAAGGGTAGACAACGATCTTGCTGAACAAAAAGGTGTGACTATTGAAAAAGCAATGGATAACCTTTCTACCTTAATTGGTTCCAATTATGAAACAAGTTTTATACGTTTCGACAGACCTTACAAAGTTATTGTTCAGGCAGGGCCACAATATCGAGCGTTGCCAAGTGATCTGCTAAAGCTATATGTGAAAAACGATAAAGATCAGATGGTTCCTTATTCAGATTTTATGAAACTGGAAAAAGTATATGGGCTCTCTGAAATGACAAGACATAACATGTACAACTCGGCACAGGTCAGCGGAACGCCGGCACCTGGGTACAGCAGCGGACAGGCTATTAAAGCTATACAGGAAGTTGCTGATAAAACATTACCTAGAGGCTTTGGTATTGACTGGGCGGGTATTTCCAAGGATGAAGTAAGCAGAGGTAATGAAGCTGTATTTGTATTCCTGGTATGTCTGGGTTTTGTATATCTTATCCTTTCTGCACAATATGAAAGCTTTATTCTTCCTTTACCGGTTATTCTTTCATTGCCAGTAGGTATTTTCGGAGCTTTTCTGTGCTTAAAACTTATGGGATTGGAGAATAATATATATGCACAGGTAGCGATGGTTATGCTTATTGGTCTTTTAGGGAAAAATGCCGTACTGATTGTAGAATTTGCTGTACAAAAAAGAGCTGAGGAAGGGATTCCTGTGGCACAGGCGGCAATTCAGGGAGCTGCTATTCGTTTCCGTCCAATTTTGATGACTTCATTTGCATTTATTGCCGGATTGATACCGTTGGTAATAGCAACAGGGCCAGGAGCAGTAGGAAACCGTACTATTGGTACAGCTGCAGCCGGAGGAATGCTAATCGGAACAATCTTCGGATTGATGATTATTCCTGGTCTGTATTATATCTTCGGTACGATTGCAGATAAATCGAAACTGGCAAAATATGAAGAAGAAAATCCATTAACCGAACAAACAGAACCTTATCAACACGATGGAAAATTTGAAGACTAAAAGTATTATTAGTGCCATTGCTGTATCGTTGGTTTTAGCAAGCTGTAAAGCGCCAATGGTAACAGTAGTAAATGATGAGGTGAAAAATAACCTGCCTCAGAATTTCAATCAACAAGAAACAGAAGACTCTGGTAACAATAGCGGTACGACTCCGTGGAGACAGTTCTTTACTGATCCTAATCTGGTAAGCCTTATTGAAACTGCATTAAAGAATAACCAGGATTTATTAATTACATTTCAGCAGATAGAAATTGCTAAAAGCGGTGTATTGGCTAAAAAAGGAATGCTAAATCCGACAGTTTCTGCGGGTGTAAATGCAGGCCTGAAAAAAGCAGGACGTTATACGAGTGAAGGCGCAGGTGATGCTACAACAGAAATAGAACCGGGAAGAAAAATGCCGGATCCATTGGGGAATTTTGCAGGTGGTATTACAGCGAGTTGGGAAGTCGATATCTGGAAGAAGCTAAGAACAGAAAAAGAATCTGCAATTGCGCATTACCTTTCTACGGTGGAAGGAAAAAACTTTGTTCTTTCCAGTCTTATAGAAGAAGTAGCAGACAGCTATTACGAATTATTGGCGCTGGACAATCAGTTAGATATTACCAGAGAATATATTAAGCTTCAGGAGCGGGCTTTGGAGATCTCAAAAATTCAGAAACAGGCCTCCGCAACAACCGAATTGGCTGTAAAGAAGTTTGAAGCTGAGTTAGCAAAATCCAGAGCTTCAGAGTATACGATTCGTCAGGATATAACAGAGAAAGAAAATGAGATAAATGCACTTTTAGGAAGGTATCCGCAGGCTATTGTGAGAACGAAAGAGAGCTTTATGTCAACCATTCCTCAGACTGTATATACCGGAATTCCTTCGCAGTTACTGGCAAACCGTCCGGATATTAAGCAAGCTGAATTAGAATTAAAAGCTGCGAAACTTGATGTGCAGGCTGCCAGAAAAGAGTTTTATCCTTCACTGAATATTTCAGCAGCATTAGGTTTGGAGGCATTTAAGCCTTCTTATCTTGTAAAAATGCCGGAATCTATTGCTTACAATCTGGTAGGAGAGCTGGCAGGACCGCTTATCAATAAAAGTGCTATTAAGGCAAATTTCCAGGCGGCGGATGCAAGACAAATTCAGGCATTGTACGAATATGATAAAACTATTCTGAATGCCTATTTAGACGTTGCTAATCTAATGTCTAAGGTTAAGAATATTGATGAGTTTTATAAGCTTAAATCTCAGGAAAACCATGCATTAGAAGAAGCTACGGGCATTGCAAACCAGTTATTTAAAAACTCGCGTGCGGATTATTTGGAGGTTTTACTAAATCAGAGAGACGCACTGGATGCCAAATTGGAACTAATTGATGCAAAACAACAGCAGCTAAGCACAGTTGTAGATATCTACAAAAGCTTAGGTGGAGGTTGGAAGTAATAATTCAATAAATTATATAAATATCTAGAGGCAATTCAAAAGAATTGCCTCTTTTTATATAAGTGAATTTTCTTTTATTTAAAGAAAATAGTGGATACCCTAAAGCATCCACTGTTTTTGAATAAGTCTTTGTTTGTAATACTTTTCCGTATAGATTAAAGCCAACTAGCAGCCCATCCTTCACCGAAGCATCTAGTTTCTTCTGAATAATAGCAAACTTTTCCTGTTGCAGCTTCACATTGTTCTTGTGAACCATAAAGATGAATGTAAAGTGGTGATCTAGGTCCAGGACAACCTTCCTTGACTCCCCCTTTTACAGATTTTAAATACTCTCTTGAAATTTTTTTTAAATTTTTCATAACATAAAATTTTTGGATTTTTCTTACTCTTTTATAAGCTTTTCAGATTCCGCTTTTATTTTATCTCAAGTTAGTGAATTTTGTAAAATAGCTTAATATTATTTTTAAAATATTTAGCATCAGTCAATTAAGCTTTGACAGCTTCAAGAGAATAAACGAAATAAGAATGAGAGTTTATGGGAGTTTAAGGAAAATTTCTATGTTTTTAAATTTTAAAATATTACTTTGTTATAAAAAGGATTGATAAAATAATATAATTGCAAAATGTTATTCAAAAATCCTTGGATCATCACTTATAAGGCCGTCTACACCCATTTTTTGCAGTTCCTGTAATCTTTCTTTTGAATTTACAGTCCATGGAATTACTTTCATTCCTAAGGCATGACATTCCTTTACAAGCTCAGGAGTTACAAGGCTTTGGTCCGGGCTATAAATAGTAGGAGTAAAGCTTAGAAACTTCATATCTCCTTTTACACCATTAAGGTGGTTAGGATATTGTTTGAACTTTTCTACAGGAATATTCTGAAAGTTAGCCCGCTGTTGAGCAATTTTTTTGTCATCTACTTTTTCTACAAGCAGAGCCGTCATTATTTTAGGATACTTTTTATGGATAATCTCTAAAGTTCTGGGATCAAAAGACTGAATGATAACTCTGTCTTGAATGCCTTTTTCCAAGATAATTTTCATCATAAGATCTGTAAATTCCTTTGGTTCGGGATGGAATATATTATCAGAGAACGGACGTGTTTTAGTTTCTATATTATAAAAGGGGAGTGGCCTTTTTAATTCACGAGCGTAGCTTTCACAAGAATCTATTACTGCAGAAAATAAAGGCTTCTGTACTTTCATTTTCTTCTGATCCGGATAGCGTTCAAGTTTTTTCATACCTACATCATAAGTCTGAATCTTTGCATAGGGCATATCATAGATTTTATAATAAAAACCAGAGTCTCTTGGGATGTATTCACCATTAGGTTTTGTAACAAGTTCCGGAGAAAGGAAAGAGTCATGAGAAAGGATAACTTTTTTATCTTTAGTAATCGCTAAATCCATTTCCAGCGTTGTAATCCCCATTTTTAGAGCATTTTTCATGGCGGGTATCGTATTTTCAGGATATAGCGATTTTCCGCCTCTGTGAGCCTGTTTATCAAAAGATTGCGCATAATTTAGCTGTGCAGCCATACAGAGAATTCCTGCAAAAAATAAGCTTTTCATAAATTAAAATTAAATATTTCGAAATTATGAAATCACTGATTATTACCTGATTACGGGTGTGTTAAGTTTTCAATATATTTATATGAAATGCTTTTCATGGTAAAAAAGGGAGGAAAAAAAATGAAAAAACGTATCTTTGCGTTTTGAAACTTATGGAAAAAATAAAGGTTCACGACAAAACATTCGTACCCTATCTGAAGGACGAAGAATTACAAGAAATTGTTAAAGATGTAGCTCTTAAAATTTACGAAGATTATAAAGACGAAGTACCAGTCTTTGTTGGAGTACTTAACGGAGTATTCATGTTTTTCTCTGATTTAATGAAACATTATCCGGGAAATTGTGAGATTGCATTTCTTCAGGTAAGCTCTTATGCCGGGACACAATCTACAGGTATTGTATACAAGAAAATGGATCTGACAAAAGATATTAAAGATCGTCATATCATCCTTGTTGAAGATATCGTAGATACAGGAAATACTATTGAAGCCCTGTTCGAGTACTTTAAAAATACACAAAGACCAAAGTCTGTAAAGCTGGCAAGCCTTCTTTTAAAGCCAGAAGTTTATACCAAACAATTTAAAATTGATTACATCGGGAAAGAGATTCCTAACAAGTTTGTATTAGGTTACGGACTGGATTATGATGAACTTGGAAGAAACCTGAAGGATCTTTACCATTTGGAGGATGGGAAAATTAATGATAAGTAATAAAGAATCTAAATAAAAAAGTAAAATGATTAATCTTGTATTATTTGGCCCTCCAGGGAGTGGAAAAGGTACACAAGCTCAGAACTTAATAAAAAAATACAACCTGAAACAGGTTTCCACAGGAGATTTATTCCGTTTCAATATGAAAAACGATACGGAACTTGGAAAACTGGCAAAGTCATATATTGACAAAGGCGAATTAGTGCCGGATCAGGTTACCATTGATATGCTTATTGATGAGCTGAAGAAGCCTACAGATGCTGCAGGATTTATCTTCGATGGTTTTCCAAGAACTGCTGCACAGACTGAGGCTCTGGAACAAATTGTAGAAGAAGAATTAAATCACCCTATCGACATTTGTCTTTCTTTAATAGTAGATGATGAGATCCTGGTAGAAAGATTACTAAAGAGAGGTGAAACAAGCGGAAGAACGGATGATAGCAATGAAGATATTATTCGAAACCGTATCAAAGAATATTATACTAAAACTGCAGAAGTTGCAGAATTGTATAAAAAGCAAGGTAAATATATCGAGGTAAATGGTGTAGGAGAAATTGAAGAAATTTCGAATAAGCTCTTTGCTGAGGTAGATAAAATAAAATAGCTATCAGTTGCTGGTTTACGGTTGATGAAGATCAACTGTAAACTATATAACTGTAAACCAAGAACTAAATATATGTCCAATTTTGTAGATTACGTAAAAATTCATTGTCAATCAGGTCACGGAGGTGCAGGTTCTGCCCATCTCCGCAGAGAAAAATATATCCCGAAAGGAGGTCCTGACGGGGGAGACGGAGGACGTGGAGGTCACGTAATTATGAAAGGAAATGCCAATGAATGGACATTATTACCCCTTCGTTATACACGACATGTAAAAGCACAGCGTGGTGAAAACGGTGGAAAAAGTCAGCTTACAGGTGCCGATGGAGAAGATATTTATATTGAAGTTCCTATCGGTACAATTGCAAAGAATGAAGAGGGCGAGGTGATTGGTGAAATCCTTGAAGACGAACAGGAAATTGTTCTGATGAAGGGTGGAAAAGGTGGATTAGGAAATGAACATTTCAAATCTGCAACCAACCAAACACCTAGATATGCACAGCCAGGGCTTCCGGGAGAGGAGGGCTTTATCGTATTTGAACTAAAAGTATTGGCAGACGTAGGATTAGTAGGCTTTCCAAATGCCGGAAAATCTACTCTTTTATCTTCTGTATCTGCGGCAAAACCAAAGATTGCTAACTATGCCTTTACTACATTGACACCCAATTTGGGTATTGTTAATTACCGAAATTATAAATCTTTTGTAATGGCAGATATCCCAGGTATTATAGAGGGAGCTGCAGAAGGAAAAGGTTTAGGACATCGTTTTTTAAGACATATAGAGAGAAACTCTATTCTTTTATTCCTTATCCCTGCTGATTCAGAAGATCATTTTCAGGAATTTAAGATCCTTGAAAATGAATTGAAAGAATACAATCCAGAGCTTTTGGATAAAGATTTTTTAATCTCTATTTCCAAATCAGACTTACTGGATGAAGAATTAAAAACAGAAATTGCAGCTGAATTTCCGGAAAATCGTCAACCATTATTTTTCTCAGGAGTTACCGGGGAAGGGTTAATGGAGTTGAAGGATGCCATTTGGAAAATGCTGCACGGATAATCGTTGTCTATTTCCGTTTACATTAAAGATTTAAAATTATATATTTGACTTTCGACGATTTAAAATTAATAGAACCTATTTCCAAAGCATTGCAGGAAGAAGGTTACAAGACTCCGACCTCTATTCAGGAGCAGGCAATACCGAAAATTCTTGCCGGAAAAGATCTATTAGGATGTGCACAAACCGGTACCGGAAAAACGGCCGCTTTTGCTATTCCTATCTTACAGCTTCTTACAGAAAGAAGCGAAAATAAACACCGTAAAGGTGTTATAAAAGCATTGATATTAACGCCAACAAGAGAGCTGGCAATACAAATAGAAGAAAACTTCGAAGCTTACGGAAGACACTTGCCATTGAAAACAATGGTGATTTTCGGTGGAGTAAAGCAAGGTGCTCAGGAAGAAAAGCTAAAAAGAGGAGTAGATATACTCGTAGCAACTCCGGGGCGTTTGTTAGACTTTATAAGCCAGGGAATTATTACGCTGAAGAATCTGGATATTTTTGTTCTGGATGAAGCGGACAGGATGCTCGATATGGGTTTTGTTCATGATGTAAAGCGTATCTTAAAACATTTGCCAGAGAAAAGACAAAATCTTTTCCTTTCTGCAACAATGCCCAAAGAAATACAAAAACTAGCTTCCGAAATATTGGTAAATCCTGTAAAAGTTGAAGTAGCACCTGTTTCTTCTACAGCGGATACTATTGATCAATCTGTTTTCTTTGTAGATAAGGATGATAAAATTAATCTTCTTATTCATCTTTTACAGGATCAAAGTTTATCTCCTGTTATTGTCTTCTCTCGTACGAAGCATGGAGCTGATAAAATTGCAAAAAAACTTAATCAGTCTAAAATATCAGCTGAAGCCATTCATGGGAACAAATCCCAGAATGCAAGACAAAACGCTTTGAGTAATTTCAAGAGCGGAAAAACCAGAATTCTGGTAGCTACAGATATTGCGGCAAGAGGAATTGATATTGATAACCTGAAATATGTTGTAAACTTCGAACTTTCAGATGTAGCGGAAACTTATGTTCACCGTATTGGAAGAACGGGTAGAGCAGGAGCTTCAGGAACTTCATTCTCATTTGTTGACGGATTAGATTTAGTGAATCTAAGAAATACAGAAAAATTAATCGGAAAGAAAATTTTTGTAAACAAAGAACATCCTTTTCATACCGATGATTTGGTAGAGCAAAAAAGAGATTCCAATAATAAACCGGTTTTTGGTGGTGCAAGACCTTCAAATGCTGGAAATAACAATAACAGCAATAAAAGAAATGTAAAGACTTCTAAAAAGCCTTTCTTTAGAGGGAAAAAGAAATAGTTTCTTTAAATAAAATAATAAAAAAGCTCTGTAATTTACAGAGCTTTTTATTTATAATTGCTTCTGGCAATATTAATTCGTTTCTATTAATTTATTTAATTCTTCTTCGGAAGATAAACCGGTTGAAGATGCTAATATTTTGAGATTATTATTTACTAATACTGTATAAGGAATAGCATTGTTTAGTTTAAGAATTATTTGAAAAGATTCGTAAGCTGGAGAGCTGCTATTTACGATCAGTTGTTTCCATTCCATTTTTTCATCTTTTAATGCTTTTTTCCATGCATTCTCATCATTGTCTATTGAGATCGATACAAACTCGGTAGAAGCATCAGTCTTACTGTGTACTTTTTTTAACAAAGGAATTTCTGCTTTGCATGGTCCGCACCAGCTTGCCCAGAATATAATAAGATGCTTTTTATACTTGGTATCTATAACTTTTAATTGATTACCATTCTCATCCTCTAATAGTGGTAACATAATACCCTTTTTATTAAAACGTTTCTGGTTATAACTTTCAAGCTTTTTATAAGTACTACTTTGGGTAATGTCACCTTTGAAAGATTCCATAAAACTTTTAATTTCATCAGCATTATAATTATTCTTATTCTGAACCAGTTTATATAGCAGATGATAAGAATATGGATATTGTTTTATCTTTTCTTTAATAATATTAGTTTTGTTAGATTTTACATTATCAAAAAAATCACCATCTGTATTATAATATACTTCAGTTTGTCTGCCTGTAATAATTGGGGGACCTTCAACTAACTTTACTTTCTCAGTAAGCATAAGCTCTTTTGGTGTAAAATCTTTGATATTTCCTTTTATTGATATCACAGAATCGGAAAGAAAGGTTGAAGTATTCCAGCCGGAACCTCTGTATTTTGCATGTGTAGGAAAGCTGAAAAGCCTGGAAATACCTTTGTCATCTTTATGATCTATACCTAAATAGACAGGTTCACCGGAATTATCCCACTTATATGTAAAGCTAAATACACCATTTTTTGATCTTGTACTATCAATTTTATTACCTGCCCAGTCTTTATATAGATATACAGTACCGTCAGGTAGATTCGGAATATTACCTTCAATCACAGTTTGTTTATCTCTGGAGCAGGATAGAATAAATAATAGAAAGAGAATAAAGTAGAAGGTATTTAATTTCATGTTTTGTATTTTATTTAACAGCGAGATTTTCCTCCATTTGAAGTTACACGTAATGGACCACTGCCGACACCAATGTCACAATAAGCCGATTCACTACCTGGCCATGACCTGCATTCGCCTGAAAACGTTGTCCAATTTCCATTTCTGTCTTGTAGCTATAGGTACAAGCTAATCCTCTACCTGTTACCTTTTTTAAATCTGTTCTTGAAAGTTTTTTGAAATTTTTCATCTTGTATTTTTTAGAATTAGTAATTATATTTTCATTTTAAAATAGTATAATGTATATAATTATTTTTATTTATTATTATGACTTTAAATTAGTTAAATGATTTAAAATTATAACTATTTTTAATTATTTAAATTATTTAAATTATTTAAATTATATTTTACTTATATTTAGAATTGTTTTGTAGTCTTTACGGTTTATTATTAAAATTTTCTTGTCTTATTTTAAATAAAAAACGCCATATATTATGATAATATATGACGTTTATGCTTTATAAAATTAGTCTAACTTATTTCATTCCAAAAATATTCAGTGCATTCTGGTTGGTTATAGCCTCAATATCTTTATAGTCCTTCTTATAAAGATCTACAAGTTTTCCAAGAACCAAGGCTGTATATGCACTTTCGTTTCTCTTGCCACGGTGGGGAACAGGAGCCAGATATGGAGAGTCGGTTTCCAGAACAATTTTGTCCAGTGGAATTTCATTTAGAAATTGATCTATTTTTCCATTCTTAAAAGTGACAACACCGCCTATCCCTAATATAAATCCTAAGTCTATAGCATGTTGTGCCTGATCCAGGTTCCCTGAAAAGCAATGGAATATACCTCTTAATTTTGGGTGCTTCTTTCTTTCTAAAACTTCAAAAGTTTCGTTGAAGCTTTCTCTTGTATGAATTACGATTGGTAAATCCATTTCAATAGCCCAGTCAATTTGCTGTTCAAATGCTTTTACCTGAATATCCAATGTAGATTTGTCCCAGTAAAGATCTATTCCAATCTCTCCTACAGCACAGAATGGTCTTTTATCCAGATATTCTTTTACCAGAGCAAGTTCTTTTTTCCAGGTTTCAGGTTGTACACTGCAAGGATGCAGGCCCATCATTGCAAAGATTTCGTCTGGATATTGGGCTTCCAGTTCCAGCATTTTTTCATGAGTTTCTGAATCTATAGCAGGAAGATAAAACTTTTCAACACCAGCTTCTTTAGCCCGTTTAATAGCCTTATCTCTGTCTTCATCAAATTGTTCGGAGTATAGGTGGGTGTGAGTATCAATCATTTTATTATTATCAATTGTTTGTTGTAAAGGTTGTTTGTTTCTGGATATACAGCGTAGAATTTTAAATTCTCACATCACGAAAAATATTGTGATGTACTTTCTGTTGTTGCTGGGCAATCCGTTCCTTCAGTTTTTCTTTAAAAATAATATATTCTTCAGAATTATGCTGAATAGGGCGGTGCATAAGCGCCTGGTTTATTTTCAGATTCTCTTTCATAAAGTCAAGAGTTTCTGGTGTAATATAGGCTTTCGAAAACTTTTCCCAGATGTATTGTATAGCCTGATTGTTTGGATGAATCAGATCTTCTTTATAAAACCTGTAATCTCTGAGGTCATCCATCAGAATTTCATAAATTGGCAAATATTCGCAATATTCTGATACTTCTACCATTTCATGAACTGCATTAATCAGTAAAGATTTGCTTCGCTGATTTTCTACAATACCATCTTTAACATGCCTTACAGGGCTAATGGTAAATAGTACCTGTAATTTTTCAGAGGAAATGTCTTTCAGCATATTAATCGTTTCCGAAATAGCATCAGTAATTTCCAGATGTGACAAAAGTCTTTTTGTAAAATGTTTCTGAGGTATTTTATGGCAATTGGCAACAATTCTGTTTTGCTCTGTAAATTCATATATCCAGGATGTTCCATAGGTAATGATAATCCATTTCGCTTCTCTTAAAAATTCAACCGCTTCATTTAATGATTGGTTAATTCTGTCAAGACTTTTATGAAGATACTGATCATCAAAACTCGTATGATGATCCAGACTGATGTATTTTCCCTGATGGTAAATGAAATCCTCTTCAGTATATTCTCGGCCTTCATAAATCCTTTTTAGTGCATTATTTACAGCTATAGGATGGAATATTGTTCCGAAAGGATTATTGACGGTTTGTAACTGTCCGGAAGCAAAAATGGAAGCCATTTCTGTAGCGAAACAACTTCCAATGCTGAAAATACGATCTTCAGCCTGAATTTTCTGCTTGCTTTCGGCAAGTTGTATTTCAGTTCTGAAAAGCATTTATATTATGAATCTCTTTTTAACAGATAGTTTGCAAGTTCTATAAATGGCTGCTTCTTATCGTCAGGAAGATTAATTTTATTTAAGTAGTGCTGACCTTTTTCGTTATGTCTTTGGATCAGACGCTGTACTTTCTCATCAACTTTAGTTCTGCGGAATATTTTTTCTACACCGTAAACTTTGTCAATATTATCCGTTTTCTTGGAATACCAGAAGTTTAGTTCTCTGCGTTCCTCTTCGTTTGCAAATTTTAATGCGATAAGGTATAGGATAGTTTTTTTATTTTCAAAAATATCTCCGGCATGTTTTTTACCAAATTGCTCCTGCTTTCCGAATACATCCAGGTAATCATCCATAATCTGGAATGCAATACCAATATGTAATCCGAAGTTGTAAAGGTATTCAGCCTGCTCATCGCTGGCACCACCAATAAGCGCTCCTATCTTAAGAGATGCAGCACTCAGTACACCTGTTTTATTAGTGATCATTAACATATAATCACGATAAGTTACATTTGGCATATTCTCGAAGTTAATATCTAACTGCTGACCTTCGCATAGTACAGCTCCTGTTTCAGAGAATATCTTCACACATTTTTTGAATAATTCCGGTTCCAGATCTTCAAAGAATTGGTAGGCTTTAATCATTAATGCATCTCCTGAAAGAATTCCGGTATTAATACCATGCAGAGTATGAATTGTAGGCTTATTACGGCGTAGTGGCGCTTCGTCCATAATATCATCGTGAATTAGCGTGAAATTATGAAAGAATTCGATTGCTAGTGCCGGCTTTATAGCTGTTTCCATATCACCACCAAACAGATCACATGCCATCATCACCATCATCGGGCGCAATCTTTTCCCCCCGTGTGAGATAATGTAGTTAATGGGATCGTATAGCTCAGTTGGCTTCTGCGTAAATTTATGTTTCTCTATTCCCTCGGAAACAAGGTCCTGATATTGATCAAAAAACTTCATACTACAAAAATAATGTTTTTACTTTCATTTCAGACTTTAAAGACATAAAAAAACTACCCGAAAAGGGTAGTTTTATTTCTTTATTGTTTTACTTTAGAATAATATTACAATAAGATATGCAATAGCCGCTACAAGAGCACTGATTGGAATCGTAAGTACCCATGCCCAAAGTAAGCTTACTGTAATTCCCCAGCGTACCGCGGAAACACGTTTTGTAAGTCCTACACCAATGATAGAACCTGTAATAGTGTGCGTTGTAGAAACCGGAATAGCTAAATATTCAGTGATGAATAATGTTAGCGCTCCTGCAGTTTCTGCACTTACACCTTCTAATGGAGTTACTTTTGTAATTTTTGTTCCCATGGTCTTGATAATCTTCCAGCCGCCACTCATTGTTCCCAATGCGATGGCAAGGAAAGATACCAATGGTACCCAAAGGTAATGTTGTGCAAAGTAGTTGAATCTGTCAGCTGAAGGCATTGCAGCATATCCGTCCTGTAAAATGTTTACATGGTAAAAGATTACTGCGGCTCCGATAATACCCATTACTTTTTGCGCATCATTCAAACCGTGCGTTAAACTAAACAGGGCCGAAGAAGCTAACTGTAGTTTTTTGAACGCCTGATCTGCCTTATGAGGATTACTCCTTTTATAAAGATGTACAATAATCAGTGTAATGATAATTGAAATAACCATCCCGATAAGAGGTGCCAGGAAAATAAATAAGAAGATAGGGATTACTACATTAAATTTAACAACCCCCTGAGTCGTCAGTTGCTTGAATGCTAAAGAGAACGTATCAAAAAAGCCAAGCCCCGGTTGTGCTGCAGCTATCTGGTTGTAATCTGTAACAAAAGCGTGCATTAGAGCAGCGCCTAAGAAACCTCCGATAAGAGTATGTGATGAAGAGGAAGGAATTCCAAACCACCAGGTAAGCAGGTTCCATGCTATAGCAGCAATAAGTCCTGAGAAAATTACTTCGAGAGTAATGAAATTTTCGTTAACCGTTTTAGCAATGGTATTTCCAATTTTAAATTCCCCTATTACATACGCTGCAAGGAAGAAAGCGGCAAAATTCCATAATGCTGCCCACAGTACAGCCTGAAATGGCGTCAATACTTTTGTGGATACAATTGTGGCAATAGAATTGGCTGCGTCATGGAAACCATTGATATAATCAAAGATTAGTGCTAAAGCAATAATAACTATTAGTAAAATAGGAAAATCCATTCTGTGTGTTATATATTAGTTTAGGCGTATTTAATCATGATGTTTTCAATAGTATTGGCTACATCTTCAGCCTTATCTGTAACGATTTCAAGATAGTTTAATACAGACGAAACTTTAATAACGTTTATAGCGTCATTTGTTTCAAACAATTCTACCATTGAGTTGGATAATAAATCATCCGCAATGTTTTCAATAGAGTTTACTTTAATACAAGCTTCTTTTACCTGCTCCATGTTTTTGAAACCTTTCAGGTTCTTCATCGCATTCTGGATCTCGATACAAGCTTTATGGATTAATAAAGAGAAATCTGTGTATGATTTTTGTTGTGGAGATTTGTATAGATAAATATACTTTGCAGAAGCATAAATATAATCAGCAATATCATCAAGACCTGTAGCCAGCTCATGGATATCTTCACGGTCAAAAGGTGTGATAAAGTTTTTTCCTAGTTCCACAAAAATCTCGTGAGTAAGATCATCATTTTTGTGTTCATAGTCGCTCATTTTTTTAAGCATTGAATCGTCGTTCAGATCAAAATCCTTTAAACCGTTGTTAAACTCATTTGACATCTCGACAAGATTGTCTGTTACTTTCTCAAAAAGGACAAAGAAAATCTTATCCTTTGGTTGAAATGCGTGGAAAATATTACCAATTCCCATTATGATATAATCTTTAAAAGTTTGTGCAAATATCGGTAAAACGAATTTGTGTTTTCGGGGGTAAATATTAATTTTTGTTAACATAAAAAACACTGCCCTTTGGCAGTGTTTTAAATATTTAGAATAAAGCAAGTTAGATTAGTTAGCAACTTCCAAACGCATCTCTCTGCCTTTGTATTTTTTGTTGTTAATGTTACCCATTACTTCATTTTTGAAGCTTTTTTCTACTTCGAAGAAAGTGAATTTCTCTAAAATTTCAATATCTCCGATGTCAGCTTTTTTACCTGATTTTTTAGTAGACTGATTAATGATATCCAGTACATCTACTTTTTTCAGTTCATCTCTCTTTCCTAGATTAAAGAAGAAACGTACCATGTTTTCGCTTTTCTTTCTGGATTTACGATCCCCACGGTCTCTGCTGCTTCTGTCTCTATCTCTGTCCCTGCCATCTCTGTCACGACTGCGTTCACGTCTGCTTCCTCTTTCAGAATCATCCCTTCCATTAAACTTCTGCTCAGCAATATCATTACGATTTTCGTAGTATAATGCCATGTCACGAAGTTGGAACTGTAATAACTGGCCAACAAGTTCTTCTTTAGTGAAGTTAGAAAGATCTGGAATCAAAGAAGCATCAAATTCAAAATAATTTTCGTGCTCAGAGAATAATTTTTCAAAAACACCTTCTACCTGAGCTTTGATAATCTCTTGTCCTGTAGGAATTATTTTCTCAACAATTTCGATTTTACTCTGGCTCTTAATCTGCTTCAGCTTGCGGCTTTCTTCAGGTTTTATTAAAGCAATGGAAATACCATCTTTTCCAGCTCTACCAGTTCTACCACTTCTGTGTACGAATACTTCAGGATCATCTGGTAAAGAGAAATGTATAACGTGAGTTAAAGAATCTACATCTAGTCCTCTTGCTGCAACGTCGGTAGCAACTAGTATGTCGATGTTCTTTAAACGGAACTTCTTCATTACAGTATCACGCTGTGCCTGAGAAAGGTCTCCGTGAAGTGCATCTGCTGCATAACCATTTTGCATAAGGAAATCAGCAACTTCCTGAGTTTCCATACGGGTACGGCAGAAAATAATAGAATACTGATTCGGGTTATTGTCAATAAGCCTTTTCAAAGCTTCTTTTTTCTGACGATATCCTACTACATAATATTCATGCTTAATGTTCTTCTTAACCTCGTTAATAGAACCTACAGAAATTCTGTGCGGTTTAGTCAAATAATTCTTAGAAATACGTTCTACTTCCTTGCTCATTGTAGCTGAGAAAAGGAAAGTCTGTTTGGTTTCCGGAGTTTCGCTGATGATTGTTTCCAAATCATCTTTGAAGCCCATTGAAAGCATTTCATCTGCTTCGTCTAATACCAACCAGTGAATATTGGAAAAATCCAAAGATTTACGATTGATCAAATCGATAACACGTCCCGGTGTACCAACAATAATTTGCGGTTTCTCACGAAGCGATCTGATTTGGTCATTAATGCTGCTACCACCATATACGGCAACAGTCTTAATATTAGGAAGGTATTTAGAGTAGTTTTTTATGTCTTTTGTAATCTGAAGACATAATTCGCGCGTTGGACACAATACCAAAAATTGGATTTTGCGGCTTGTGTCATCTACCATATCCAAAATTGGAAGGGAAAAAGCTGCTGTTTTTCCGGTACCCGTCTGCGCCAGAGCGATAAGATCTCTAACGTCTGATGATATAAAGGGGATTGTTTGTTTCTGGATTTCAGTAGGGCTCTCGTAGCCTAGTTCACCAATAGCCTTCAGAATTTCAGGACTTAAATTGGTTTCGGTAAATAAATTCATTAATTTCTTAAATATTTTGCAAAGATACGATTTTTAACTTAAACATTTTTTTATAAATACAAAAGCACATCATTTAACTAAGATGTGCTGAGTGAATTACCTTATTTTTAAGATTATTTTTTAAGGAGTTTATTGATGGTTGATTGTATTTCCGGATCGTCCGGAGTGATAGCATAATATTTTGCAATCTTAGATTTCTGATCAATAACCAGATAACGTGGAATCCAGTTAAGATCAATATAATTATTAAAATTATTTTTCCATCCTTCGGAAAACCAGTAGTTTTCTTTTCCTTTCATATTGAATTTTTCAAGGCTTTTGTCAAATCCTTCTCTGTTGCGATCCAATGAAAAGAATACAAAATGAACATCAGGATTGTTTTTTTCCAGTTCTTCTGCCTTTGGCAATGCCAGAATACAATCTCTACACCATCCCGCCCAAAGATCGAGCACAATAACTTTTCCTTTATGTTTACTAAACACATCTTTAATAGACATAACATCTCCGTTTTCAGCAGTAATTTTCTGTGCTAATGCTTCTTTTGTAAATAAGGTCTTTAATACTTTAGGGGTTTGCTGAGCGAAGGTTAAACCGGATAAAATTATTCCGAAAAATAGAATGGCTCTTTTCATGTCTCTTTGAATTGTTATAACAAAGCTATATAAAATATAGGAATTACAGAACAACTATTTTTATCCTATAATAATGCTGTGGTTTCAGAGAATCTGATATTTAATTACTTCCAATAGCTTTTCCTTCGGGGTTTATAAAGATTTCTTCTTAAAAATCAGATTTTAATTTGTCTTAAAAATGAATTAGAGCTAACTTTGCATGAATCTAAATTTATAGTAAAATATGTCAACTTACGTTGTAGTAGGCCTTCAGTATGGAGATGAAGGTAAAGGTAAAATTACGGATGTTCTTTCCGCTAAATCAGATTACGTAGTACGTTTTCAAGGTGGAGATAATGCAGGACATACTGTATATGTAGGAGATAATAAATTTGTCCTGCAACTTTTACCATCAGGTGTTTTACAATGCCGTGGAAAATGTTTCCTTGCTAATGGGGTAGTAGTAAATCCTAAATCTTTCCTGAAAGAAATTCAGCAGATTGAAGATAAAGGAATGAAAACAGATCACGTGTTTATTAGCCGCAGAGCGCATGTGATTATGCCTTATCATATTCTCTTGGATACTTATAGAGAAGAAGAGCAGGGAGGTACGCAGATCGGAACAACCAAAAAAGGTATCGGCCCATGTTACGAAGACAAAATTTCCAGAGTAGGTATCCGTATGGTAGACTTACTAAATCCTGAAATACTAAGAGAAAAGATTGAAAAAAATCTAAAGCTTAAAAATGCTTTGTTCTCCAAATATTTTGATAAGCCGGAAATGGATGTTGAAGAGATTTACAATGAATTTTTAGAATTAGGAGAAAAGCTAAAAGACAGAATTGTAGATACTGAGCTTGAAATAAACGAAGCAATTAAAGAAGGTAAAAATATCCTTTTTGAAGGAGCTCAGGCTTTAATGCTTGATATAGACTTCGGAACTTATCCATATGTTACATCATCTTCTCCTTCTACAGGTGGGGTTTGTACAGGTGCTGGTGTTCCGCCAACATCTCTTCAAAACCTTATTGGTGTGGCAAAAGCTTACTGTACAAGAGTAGGAAACGGACCTTTCCCTACAGAATTGGATGACGAGCTTGGAGAAAATATCCGTAGAATTGGTGGTGAGTTTGGAGCTGTAACCGGAAGGCCAAGAAGAACAGGTTGGTTAGATCTTGTTTCTTTAAAGCATGCTTGTATGATTAACGGTATCAACAATCTTGTAATTACTAAATTAGATGTAATGACAGGTCTTGGTAAACTAAAGATTGCTACACACTATAAAACTGAAGATGGTAAGATCATTGATTACTTCACTTCTTCTACAACCAAGTTATATAACTATGAGCCTATCTATGAAGAATTAGAAGGTTGGGATGAAGATATTACTACAGTAAGAAGCTATGACGAGCTTCCTGCAACAGCTAAGAAGTATATTGAGTTTATCGAAAAATACTTAGGTATTAATGTTTACTTAGTTTCTGTAGGACCAGAGCGTTCTCAGAATATTATCAGAAAAGAGCTTTTCTAAGAAAAAAGAAATAGCAGAATTATATAAAAGTTCCGGAAAATATTTTCCGGAACTTTTTTTATTAAAAAATGATGGGGATAAGTGTTTATAAGGTTAATATTATTCTTAATCCAGGGTTTTTGAATATGTATTTTGAGAAAAAAGTTATTATTTGACAAATACTTATTGGATTTTAACAATTTTTTGGAATAAATTTTGATTTGAATGATGCATATGTGTTAATTTTTTTATTTAATCATCAAAACCACAAATCTATGAAGCCATTCCAACATCTGAACCACGAGTTCGCTTTGAATGAAATTGTTTTTGAAAACAGAAACAAATTTTATGGTGCCTATGACCTGAGAAATCGGGCAGGGCAGTATATGAATAGGGCCCTTTTTTCTGGGATTCTTTTCTTTGGTGCACTGACAGCAGCGGCTATAATTTATACCAATCTTGCAAATTCAAAAGTAGTTGAAGTTCCGCCGCCAACATTATTTAATGGGGTTATTGTTAATGAACCTCAGGATCCTGTAAAACCAAAAGATCCGGAACCAGTTCAGCCACAACCACAAAAAGTTGTAAAGACAATTGATACTCAGGTGCCAACTCCGGTAAATAATCCACCAATTGAGAAGATTACGACGAAGGTACCACCAGATGCTGTTTCTGGAACACAGAATGTAGAAGGGCCAGTTGCAACGAATCCAAATATTCCGGCTCCGACAATTAAAACAACTCCAGGAAATGAAATTGTACCTGCTCCACCACAACCAAAGATTTTATCGAATGATCCTGCTACTGTTGTTGATGTTGAAGCTGCTTATGTTGGAGGATTGGATTCTTTCCGTAATAAGATTAAAGAGAACTTTGACGGAAGTGTAATGGATGGAACAGAAGGTGTTATTAAAACAATGGTAACCTTTATTGTAGAAAGAGATGGTACAATTACCAATATAAAAGCAGATGGCCCTAACAGAGATTTTAATGCAGAGGCTATTCGTACGATAAAATCAGTAAAAGGCAAATGGAATCCTGCTAAATTGGAAGGTCAGAATGTAAGATCTTATTTCAGAATTCCGGTGTCTATGAAATTTGAATAAATTTTACCAGATAAAATTGCTATAATTATCCACAAAGAGTTTTTTTTGTGGATAATTTTTTTAAGGTATAAAGCCTTGTTTAACAAATATTTAACAAGATCACGTCTTTTGTGATAGGCGTTAGCATTAAAAAAATTGTATTTTTGAATCTTAAATCTTGAAAATGGGTAAAATAATAGGAGTGGCAAACCAAAAAGGAGGCGTAGGAAAGACAACTACATCTGTTAATTTAGCTTCTGCATTGGGTGTTTTAGAGAAAAAAGTTTTACTAATAGATGCTGATCCACAGGCTAATGCAACTTCGGGCTTAGGAGTTGAAGAAGTATACAATTCTACATATAATGTTTTAGAAAACAGTAAGAATGTACGCGAATGTATACAGAGAACCACTTCTCCTAATCTGGATATTATGCCGTCGCATATTGACTTAGTTGCGGCTGAAATTGAACTCGTAGATAAAGAAAGACGTGAGTACATGCTGAAAGAAGCATTGAAGGAGATTAAAAATGATTATGATTACATTATCATCGACTGTGCTCCGAGTCTTGGACTTATTACGATAAACGCATTAACTGCTGCGGATTCAGTAATTATTCCTATCCAGTGCGAATATTTTGCTTTGGAAGGTCTGGGTAAGTTACTTAATACCATTAAAAATGTTCAGAGAATTCACAATCCGGATCTGGATATCGAAGGTTTATTGCTTACAATGTATGATAGCCGTTTAAGATTGTCTAATCAGGTTGTTGAAGAAGTTAATTCCCATTTCCCGGATATGGTATTCAGTAGTATTATCAACCGGAATGTAAGATTGAGTGAAGCGCCAAGTTTTGGAGAGTCTATCATTATGTACGATGCCGAAAGTAAAGGAGCTATACAATATATACAGCTTGCAGAAGAAGTTTTGTTGAAGAACGAGTCAAAAACCAAAAAGAAGAGAGAAACCATTGAAAGATAAGAAAAGAGCCATGGGGCGTGGTTTAGGTGCTATTCTTAGCGCTGAAACCAAAGGCACAGTAAACTCAGCAACGGATGCCGGTGCGGAGCAGTTAGTGGGCAATATAGTAGAGGTGTCTATCGATGATATATATCCCAATTCTAGTCAGCCACGTACTTATTTTGATGAGAAGGCACTTAATGACCTTGCTCAGTCTATTCTGGCTTTAGGTATAATTCAGCCGGTAACACTACGTAAGGACGGAGATAAATTTGAAATTATCTCCGGAGAACGTCGTTTCCGCGCCAGTAAGATCGCCGGTCTGAAAACAATTCCGGCTTATATAAGATTGGTGAACGATCAGGAGCTATTAGAGATGGCTCTTGTAGAGAATATACAGCGTGAGGATTTAGATGCCATCGAGATCGCACTTACCTACCAAAGGTTAATTGATGAAATAGGTCTTACCCAGGAAAATCTTAGTTCCCGTGTCGGAAAAGAGAGAAGTACCATTACCAATTCATTGCGTTTGCTAAAGCTTAGTCCTGAAATTCAGGGAGCTATCCGAAGTAATGAGATCTCAGCTGGTCATGGCCGTGCCTTGCTAAGTCTTCAGGACGAAGCACAACAGGAATTACTTTATCAGAAAATTGTTAAAGAAAACCTGAATGTTCGCCAGGCAGAAGAGCTTGTAAACAAATTAAAGAACAGTAAACAAAAAACTGTTAAAGCCATAAAAGAATTACCTAACCATTTGAAGAAAGCACAGAAAAGTATTTCCGATGCATTGGACTTGAATGTGGAAATTAAATCTGTTGGAAAAGGTAAAAAAGGTAAAATTATTTTAGATTTTGCTTCAGAAGAAGATCTGGAGAGAATTTTGAAACTTATAGGGGAATGAGACTTTCGTTCCGTAAATACCAGCCACTAAAAGTGGTTAACGAAAAATAGACGAATGAAAAAATTAATTGTTTTTTTTAGTACGCTTATCGTTGTATTTTGTTTTTCTCAGGAGAAAGTCAATGATACAATAAAAAGCCCTTCGGTTACAGATACGCTTAGTGCTAAGAAAACACCAGATGATGTTATGAAAGACATCAATATGGTAAATGCAGCTCCCAAAAAAATAATTGAAATAAGTCCCACAAAAGCAGGATTATATGCTGCAATATTACCGGGATTGGGGCAGGCTTATAATAAAAAATACTGGAAAATTCCTATTGTTTTAGGGGCTATCGGTACAGGAGTAGGAATTGCAATGTGGAATGATAAGCAATACAGACGTTATCGGGAAGCTTTTATTGCAGAACTGAATGGTCAGAAGCATGAGTTTTCCGGAATTGCAGGAGTGACCAAAGACGTACTGGGACGTACACAGGATAGGGCCAAGCGACAGAGAGATTATGCAATTGCTATTACAGCTGGAGTTTATCTGTTGAGTATTATAGATGCGGTGGTAGATGCCCATTTAGCTCCAATTAAGAATGATCCTGATTTGGCATTTGCACCAGTGGTTATTATGGATCCTACGGGGTTTGAGCCTTCTAAGCCTGGCATAGGAATACGATACAGATTTTAAAATATTCGAATAAATTATAATGAAACCTTACAGGTGATTTTATCTTAGGATAATTGCCCGTAAGGTTTCATCAGATCAATAAAAAATAAAAGTTATCTAATGAAAATAGCATTAGTAGGTTACGGTAAAATGGGTAAAATTATCGATGAGATAGCCCAGAAAAGAAGCCATGAAGTCGTAGCCAGATTAAAAGAAACACCAACAGCTGATAATCTGAACAATCCGGATGTTGTTATTGAATTTTCTAACCCGGAAGCAGCTTATGAAAATATAAAAAACTGTTTGGAACTTGGAATTCCTGTAATATGTGGAACAACAGGCTGGCTTGAAAAAAAACCTGAAATAGAAAGATTAGCAGTTGAAAAGAATACTGCATTTTTATACGGATCCAACTTTAGTTTAGGAGTAAACTTATTTTTTGCACTTAATGAAAGGCTGGCAAAAATGATGAGTCCTTTTCCTGAATATGACGTTCAGTTGGAAGAGATCCACCACATTCATAAATTAGATGCTCCAAGTGGTACAGCGATTACATTGGCAGAAGGAGTTATTGGAAATTCAGGTTTTGAATCATGGAAATTAGAAGAAACGAAAGGCAAAGAATTAGGTATATTTGCTATTCGTGAAAATGAAGTTCCGGGTACACATAGTGTATATTACCGTTCGGAAGTGGATGAAATTGAGATCAAGCATACAGCTTTCAACAGAAATGGCTTTGCTTTAGGTGCAGTTGTTGCTTCAGAGTGGATCAAAGATAAAAAAGGTGTTTTCACCATGAATGATGTGTTGGGTTTGTAACATTTACCCCGAAATTATAACTAATCATTTGAAAAAATAAAGATTAATCAAATCAGAAACTGATGAATTACGTTCTTACATATTGCTTTTATGTATTAATCCTGAGTGTATTAATGGGGATTTCTACATGGAAGCTGTTTAAAAAAATGGGATATAATCCTATTTTTGCATTTATACCTTTTTACAATTATTCAATAATACTGAAGGAAACTGAGCACCCTAAATGGTGGTCAATATTGTCGTATTTACCAATTGTAGGACCCATTATGATGTCCGTTTTTCATTTATTTTTAATGAAGAAATTTGGTAAGGTTTCTTTTGTACAAAGAGTTCTTACGGTTGTACTGCCTTTTATCTACATGGCGGTAGTTAACTATTCAAAAGATACAGAAATCTATAAAGAATTTTTACTGCAGGGAGAAGAGGAAGGAAAAAAGAAAGATGGTTTCTGGGGTTCTGTTGTGTATGCTGTTGTTTTTGCAACCGTTATTCACACGTTTATAACCCAGCCGTTTGGCGTGCCTACCGGCTCTATGGAAAGAACAATTCTGGTTGGAGACTTCTTATTTGTAAATAAACTGAACTATGGTTACCGTTTTCCAATGAGACCTGTGGCAATTCCTTTCTTACAGGGAACTATAGGAGGAAGTGCTAACCCTAAAAAAGCTACGAAATCTTACGTAGATGGTGTGAAGCTTCCTTATTTCAGACTTCCGGGTTGGGAAAAGGTAGAAAGAAATGATATCGTAGTATTCAACTATCCTGGAGACTCTGCACACGTTGCAATAGATCGTAAAGATCCTTATGTAAAAAGGGTAGTAGGTGTTCCGGGAGATGTTATTGAAATGAGAAACGGTAGATTATTTGTGAATAATCAGCCTGAAAAAATAATGGGTGATGCAGAAGTGCAGCATTCTTACTTAGTATATACTTCTTCTGCATTGGATGTAAACCGTCTTTGGAAAGTATATGGCTATTTGCCTCTACAGGAAGGAGAAATGCCTACCGGAGGATATGTTTATCAGTTCCAGGGATTAACAGATAAAACTGCTGCTGAAATAAAGAGCCTTCCGGAAGTAACCAAGATGGAAGAAGTCATCAATCCGAAAGGAGAAGCTGCAATTAGCTATTATAATCAGGAAACTAAAGCTAAAATCGATACAGCTCAATCTATATTCCCTATTAATAAGCCATGGAATGCAGATCAGTATGGTCCGCTTAAAATTCCTAAAAAGGGCGATGTTGTCGCTGTAAATAAGGATAATTTACCGGAATACCAGTGGATTATTCATAAGTATGAAGGTCATAAACTGGAAAATAAAAATGGTAAAATCTTTATCGATGGTAAAGAATCTAACCAGTATACTATAGAACAGGACTATTACTTTATGATGGGGGACAACAGAGATGCTTCCCTTGATGCCCGTTTCTTTGGATTCGTTCCGGAGCAGTACATCGTAGGTAAGCCTATGTTTACATGGTTAAGTGTACAGGGTGTTTTTGATGAAGGACCAAAGAAAGTTCGATGGGATCGTATGTTCAAAGCATCTAATACCGGCGATATGAACAAAACATCTTATTGGTGGATTGCTGTACTCGTATTGGTATTGTTCTTTGGATGGGATTATTTTACTAAAATGTTTAAGAAAAAGAAAGAAGATGAATAATGTACTTCTTCCGATATTCTACCTGCCGCCAGTACAGTGGTTTGCAGAGTATCTGGATGAGAATAATGATGTTGTATTTGAAGAGTGGGAAAACTTCCCTAAACAAACCTATAGGAACCGTACAGAAATTTATGGTGCCAATGGTAAGCTTGCGCTGATTATTCCAACCAAGCATACCGGAAGCAGGTTGTATAAAGAAACGGAGATTTCTTATGCCGAGAATTGGCAAAAGCTGCACTGGAAGTCAATTAAAACGGCTTATCAGAGTTCTCCTTATTTCGAGTTTTACGAGCACCAGCTGGAAGATATTTATTCCGTTCAGACAGAAAGTTTAATGGAATTTAACCTTCGGGCTTTAAATATTATTTTAAAAATACTGAAAACTGAGAAAGCGTTTGCATCTACTTCCACGTATGAAAGAGAACCTGAAGCTACTGACTTTAGAGATTCATTTTCAGCAAAGAAGAATACAGACTCAGCTTCAAAAGAATATTATCAGGTATTTTCGGATAAGTCAGGCTATATTCCAAATTTGTCTATTGTGGACTTATTATGCAATCTTGGCCCGGAATCTGCAACATACCTTAAAAATTTTAAATAAAAAGTTATGAGAAAATTCTTTATAAGTGCTGCTTTTCTGACAGCATTTACTTTTGGTTTTTCACAGGAAACCTCCGATAAGCAAAATAAGGATCTGGAAACCTGGTATCATAAAGATTTTGCAACAACCAAAGTTTACGGAGTTAATACTGAAAAAGCTTATAAGTTCTTAGAATCAAAAGGACTAAAACCACAAACGGTAATCGTTGGTGTTTTGGATAGCGGAGTAGAGGTGGATCATCCGGGACTTATAAAGAATATGTGGGTTAATACCAAGGAAATACCAGGTAATGGAATCGATGATGATGGCAACGGATATGTAGATGATATCCACGGCTGGAATTTCCAGGGTGGTAAAAATGGTGATGTGGATGTAGATACTCAGGAAGTCACCAGAGTAATTCAGAAATACAAACCTCTTTTTGAAGGAGCTGATTCAGCTGCAAATAAAGCTAATCAGGCAAAAATGCCTGCCGAATTTGATCTGTATATGAAGTCGAAAGATATTTATACAGCTAAGAATGGTGAAGCACAGCAATACTATGTGTTTTATATGGAGCTGAAAAACAGAATTCCAGCAATTGTAGGGTTATTGGGAGGTAAGGCATTAACACCGGAAAATGTAAAGGCTATTGTGCCTAAAGATGGTCTTGAAGCTAATTATGTAGGTATTCTGGATAATATGACAAAAGACGGTGATCTTGCTGGTAAAAGTGGTAATGACCTACAAAAAGTTTTCTCAGAACAAATAGAGGATGGTATAAAGCATTATAAAGTACAGGCGACTAAACAGTTTAATCTGGACTATGATCCACGCTCTATTGTAGGAGACAACTATAATGATATAAATGAAACAAAGTATGGTAACAACCATTATGAAGGGCCAGATGCAGAACACGGTACCCATGTTTCAGGGATTATTGCAGGTTTACCAAATGGTAAAGAAGTTCAGTATGGAGTAGCTTCCAGAGTTGCCAAGATTATGACGGTAAGAGCTGTTCCGGATGGTGATGAACGTGATAAAGATGTGGCTAATGCTATCCGCTATGCTGTAGATAATGGCGCAAAAGTATTGAATATGAGCTTTGGAAAGCCTGTTTCTCCGGGTAAAGACAAAGTATGGGAAGCATTTAAATATGCACAGGATAAAGGTGTACTTTTAGTAAAAGCAGCTGGTAATGAAAATGAAGACATTAGTGAGCATGTAGCTTTTCCTACCAATTTTAAAGATCCTGCGGATGAAAAGCCTTTTGTAAATAATGTAATTGTTGTTGGAGCAAGTACAAACGATAATAGTAAATTGAGAGCTTCATTCTCCAACTATAACCAGAAAATGGTAGATATTTTCGCTCCTGGTGAGAAAATATATTCTACAGTACCGGATGGTAAGTATAAATACCTTCAGGGTACCTCTATGGCTTCACCAGTTGTTGCCGGAGCTGCTGCTGTTTTGTTAGCTTATATGCCGACACTTACACCTGCCCAAATTATTGAGGCAATTGTAAAAACAGCGAATAAGTCTACAGCAGATGCTGGTATCGAAGGACGTAAGGTAAATAATACATTCAATTACATGTCCAGATCCGGAGGCGTAATGGATCTTTATAAGGCAGCAGAATATGCCTATAATAACTTTTACACTTCAGGGAAAAAGCTTCCTGTAAAATCTAAAACAAAGGTTAAGAAATAACATGAAAAAAAACATCTTCACACGAAGATGTTTTTTTTTGATTTCGGAATTTTTGGCACAATTTTTTATTACCTTTATATAAATAAACAATTTATGAAAAATCTATTACTTACGGGATTGTTTGGCTCTATGGTAGCCGTTTCCTGTTCAACAGCA
This sequence comes from Elizabethkingia bruuniana, assembly GCF_002024805.1. Lineage (NCBI taxonomy): Bacteria > Pseudomonadati > Bacteroidota > Flavobacteriia > Flavobacteriales > Weeksellaceae > Elizabethkingia > Elizabethkingia bruuniana. The sequence continues at coordinate 2,173,602 of NZ_CP014337.1, read as the reverse complement.
AATCAGGCACAGAGTGCACGTAATGACAATTACAGTTTAAAGGGTACCTGGCAGATTACTAATGTAGATTATGATAAAAACTATAAGATCAAACCTTTCGATGAGGGAGTTGATATTAATTGTTTCGTTGGTAGCCAGTGGAAATTGGTTCCGAACAATAATACAGGATCTTATTCTATTTCGGAAGCAGCTTGTCCAGGTGTAAACACTCAGTTTAAGTTTAACGTAACAACTGACAGACAATTCTCTTTCAAGAAAATTCCAAACGGAACTAAAGCAAAAACTGTAACAGCTGGTTATTTCCTTCAGTTACAAAATCAGTCACCAGATTCATTTGAGCTAGTACAGACTGTTGGAGATTCTTCCACACCGGTAAACGTTGTATACCATTTCCAGAAAATTAACTAATCTACTTTAAAATTAAAAAAAATGAAATATTTAAATAAATCAAGCGTAGCAGCTTTATTCCTGTCAGGAAGTTTATTACTAACTAGCTGTGAAGCTGTACAAAATGCTAATAATACACAGAAAGGTGCAGCTATCGGTACTGCTGGTGGTGCTGTACTGGGAGGTATCTTAGGAAACAATATCGGTCGTGGTGGTAATGGTGCCATCGGTGCTGTATTAGGTGGTATTCTTGGTGGTGTTGCTGGTGGTGTTATCGGTAACAAAATGGACAAGCAGGCTAGAGAAATCAACCAGGCTTTACCAGGTGCTGAAGTAGAGAGAGTAGGAGAAGGAATTAAAGTTATCCTTAACGAAAATACAATTAACTTCAACTTCGACTCTGCAACACTTACTCCAACAGCTAAAGCTAACTTAGATAAGTTGATCCCTGTTTTCAAAAACAACCCGGATACTAATATCAATGTTTACGGACATACAGATGCTAAGGGTACAGATTCTTACAACATCGGATTATCTGAAAGAAGAGCAAACTCTGTAATCAGCTATTTCGTTGCTAATGGTCTTTCAAGAGGTCGTTTTGTAGCAAAAGGTATGGGTAAAGCAGAACCTATTGCTACTAATGATACTGATGCAGGAAGAGCTCAGAACAGAAGAGTAGAGTTTGCAATTACTGCAAATGATAAAATGATTCAGGACGCTAAGCAAGGTAGATAATTAAGCCTTTTTAGCTTTGATATAAAAAAACCACTGCCTTGGCAGTGGTTTTTCTTTATGATTATTATAATCGTTACTTTTGCATCAGTATATTATAAATGAAGAAGTATTTAAAACTTTTACGAGTTGAGCAGTGGGTGAAGAATTTATTTGTGTTCTTGCCTGTATTTTTTTCCGGAAAAATAATGGACACAGATCTTTTTTCTAAGAGCTGTGTTGCTTTTATTGTGTTTTCTCTTACAGCAAGCTGTATCTATATTCTAAATGATTATATGGACATAGAACTGGATAAGCGTCATCCTGAAAAGCGAAACAGACCATTGGCTAGTGGTGCTATAGGTAAGAAGACAGCTATTGGTATATTCGTTCTATTGATCGTATTAGCGGTAGGTTTTACCTTGTATATGCAAAATCGGGGTCTGGAAATACAGGAATTTGCTACAGTCATCATCTCTTACTTTGTTATTAATATTCTCTATACCTTTAAATTAAAACATGTTGCTATTGTAGATATTTGTATTATTGCTACAGGTTTTGTACTCAGAGTTTTAGCGGGAGGTTATATTACCGGAATTGTGGTTTCCCAGTGGGCAATACTACTTACTTTTATTCTGGCATTAGTATTGGCAATAGGAAAAAGAAGAGGCGAACTTATCAATGCTCAGATTAATGGTAAAACCAGAAAAGCCCTGGATGGTTATAATGTTCAGTTTGCCGATATTGCTTTATCTATTAGTTGTGCATTGGCGATTGTATGTTATCTGATGTTTACGCTCTCACCGGAGGTACAGCAGAAATTTCATCCGAGGGTTTTTTATACTGTAATTTTTGTTGTTTTTGCTTTTCTACGCTATTTGCAGCAGACTTTAGTGTATAATAAAACAGAATCCCCAACAAAAATTATTTATAAAGACCACTATATACAAGCTACAATGCTGCTATGGCTTATAGCATTTTTATTACAGATTTATTTCAAAAAATAAAATACATCATTAAAACACCTTGCAAATGAAAAAATTGTACTGTTTTGATTTTGACGGAACGATAACGACTAAAGACACAATGTTTCTATTTCTTAGGTTTTATAACCCGGGACGTTATTATTTTCAATTTATGAAACATGTTCCGTTGTTTGTAATGATGAAGCTGAAACTGGCGAATACAGAGAGGGTGAAAAAAAGCTTCATTACTTCTATATTAAAAGATGAGAAGCAAAAAAAGCTGGAAGAGCTTGCTCAGAATTTTTTTAAAGAATACAAAAACAGCATTATGAGAGAAAATGCGCTGGATTTTTTTAAAAACATAGATAAGAATGCAACGGCCTATCTGGTAACCGCATCTTTGGACATCTGGGTAAAGCCATTTGCCGAGCATTTTAATTTTGGATATATTTCTACAGAAGCTAAATTTGTAAATGGTAAATTTGCAGGAGATTTTGCAACCAGAAATTGTAACGGGCCCGAAAAAGTCACTCGGATAAAAAGAACGATAGATTTAACAAGGTTCGACAAGACCATTGCCTTCGGCGATACTTCCGGAGACAAGCCAATGCTGGAGTGGGCAGATGAAGGGTATTTCAAATTTTTTCACTAATTTTAATATTTGAATACAAGGCACTCGAAGGGGAATATTAATGAACGTTTTTATGTTTCTCCTTGCAATAGTATATTAATGATAATGTAAAAACATAATAACAACGAGAGATCTAAAATGGATAGAGTTTATCTTGATAATGCAGCGACAACACCCCTTTTGGAAGAGGTAATTGATGCAATGGTAGATGTGATGAAAACCCAGTACGGGAATCCATCTTCCACATATAGTATAGGGCAGGAAGCAAAAGCCATAATTGAGGAGAACAGACGTAAAGTTGCGGCTTACCTTAATGTAACACCTGCTGAGATTATTTTCACTTCCTGTGGGACAGAGTCTAATAACATGATCATAAGATCAAGTGTAGATAATCTGGGAGTACAACGCATTATTACTTCTCCTATGGAGCATAAATGTGTTGCAGAAGCATGCCTTGAAATGAAAAAAATGAGAGGTGTAGAGTTAGTTTATCTTCGTCCGGACAGTAAAGGTGATTTTGATCTTGCAAAGCTCGAAAGCCTTCTTCAGAATTCTGAGAAGAAAACTTTGGTATCTCTGATGCATGCAAATAACGAAATCGGAAACTTACTGGATATAGAGAAAGTTGCTGCGCTTTGCAAGCAATACGACGCTTTATACCATTCAGATACAGTACAGACTGTCGCGCATATGCCTTTAGATTTCTCTAAAATTATGGTTGACTTCGCATCATGCAGTGCTCATAAATTTCATGGCCCTAAAGGAGCAGGATTTGCTTTTGTAAGAAAGTCATCCGGGCTTAAAGGGATTATTGTAGGCGGATCTCAGGAAAGAAGCCTTCGTGCCGGTACAGAAAACGTAACAGGTATTGTAGGATTAGGTAAAGCTTTGGATATTGCAGTAGAGCATATGGATGAATATGCTAACCATATGGAGGAGATTAAGGCTTATACAATAGAGAAATTAACAGAAAAGATACCGGGAGTACTATTCAACGGACATAGTGCAGAAAGAGGCACCAGTCTTTACACTTTATTAAGCGTACTTTTACCATTTAAGAACCCGCTTATCGGCTTACAGTTGGATATGAAAGGAATTGCAGTATCTCAGGGTAGTGCTTGCAGCTCAGGGGCTGCTAAGCCTTCTATGGTAATGATGTCAATACTTACAGACGAGCAAATGGATAACGGTACTCCGCTTCGTCTTTCTTTTAGTCATATGACTTCAAAATCCGATATAGATGCTTTGGCTAAAGCGCTGGAAGAGATTAAAGAAGGTACTATCGAAAAAATGAATGTTTGATATAGACATTCAGGTATAATAAATTGTGTAAATTTGTAGACTTAAATTAAACTGAAATAATAAGAATTATGGCATTAGAAATCACTGATTCAACATTTAGCGAAATTATCAATTCGGATAAACCGGTATTAGTTGACTTTTGGGCAACTTGGTGTGGTCCGTGCAGAATGTTGGGTCCAATTATTGAGGAAATTGCTACCGATTTTGAAGGAAAAGCGGTTGTAGGAAAAGTAGATGTAGACAACAATCAACAAATCTCTATGGAGTTTGGGATTAGAAATATTCCTACAGTTTTAATCTTCAAGAACGGAGAAGTAGTGGACAAATTGGTTGGTGTATCCCCAAAAGAGGTTATTGCGCAGAAGCTTTCTGCTCACTTATAGAAAAAAGTATAACTGATAATGAACGCTTTCCCGACTGGGAGAGCGTTTTTTTTGAAAAATATTTGTTAGTATCGATTATTGTTGTATTTTTGCAACCACAATAAACAAAGAGCATACGTTTTTAAATATTGTCGATTGATCCGGTAGTTCAGCTGGTTAGAATGCCGCCCTGTCACGGCGGAGGTCGCGGGTTCGAGTCCCGTCCGGATCGCAAAAGGTTTACAGTATTCTGTAGACCTTTTTTATTATGTATTACGTTTATATATTGTATTCTGAAAGTAAGGATGTTTACTATAAGGGCTTTTCCGAAGATGTAGAGAGGCGCTTAGAGTACCATTTGTCTTCAAAGGGAAAATATACGTCAGATATAAAAGATTGGGTAGTTGTTTACACTAAGCAGTTTATTGATAAATCTGCAGCGTTGGCAGAAGAAAAAAGACTGAAAAGGTTAAACAGAAAATCATTAGAAAAATTAATAAAAGGGTAGGATATTCCCTGTCATCTCGTCTCTCGGGACGAGACGGATTCGAGTCCCGTCCGGATCGCAAAAGGTCTACAGATATTCTGTAGACCTTTTTTGTTTTGTACCAGTTTCAAAAGGAGTTAAAATAGACAATCTGAAGGTGGCCCATAAAAAGAGAAGCGAAAGCTTAATGAAAAGTAAGAAAAGCCTATTGGCAGACTTGTTTAGAAATTGACCCTCGCTAGCGCAAGCATCTTGCTCGCGCTCAGAATGAATCAAACCTTTGCAATAATGAGGGCTTGCTTTTATAATGCTATTATGATTTTTTCTGTATTTTAGAATAAGAGAAGGGAATAGAAATTTCATGAAATAGAGGTAGCTTGTTTTATAAGTTTTGCTGCAGTATTTAATGATTTTATGTTTGTCATTACATCAAAATAAGAATATTGTCCTCGTAATTTTTTAATTCTAATAATCGATGCTGAATTCTACAAGTGTTTTGTCTTAAATAAATATGTCGTTCTGAATTTTTCATGAAAAATATCTTTGAAAAATAAGTACATTTGGCCTTGCTTTAAAACGATATGGACAGGTACAATTTTCAACATCTCTTTTCCTCTGTTGGGATTTTCATGATACTTTTGCTTGCCTTGTTCCTGATTACTGTAAAAACTAAGCACAGACTTTCAAATTGGCTTCTTGCTTTCTTTCTTTTTACAAATGCAGTTGATGCTATCAAATTTTTGCAACACGGATTTCCGGTTAATTATATTAATCTCGAGGCTTTTCGTTGGAGTACTAATTATGTGGTTTCAGCATCATTTTACCTTTATGTATTGTCTGTTTGTTATACCAATTTTCGGTTAAAACCGAAACATTTAGTACATGTAATCCCATTTTTGGCGTTCAATGCGTTTATGATGTGGGGAATTTATTTTAGTGATAGACCTGCGAAAATAAAATTCATCAACAGCATGAACGATATGCCGCTCTTGCAATTTTTCCTCTTCCTTTTCGAAGCGCTGTTTCAAGTCTATTTTATTGCCTCGTTTTTGGCAATTAGAAAGGCTAAAAAAGTATATCTCGAGAATTACACAAACCCAAATATTTCAGCACTCAATGCCCTTTACAAAATAACAATTCTCTATTACGTTTTGCATTTTATTGTCCTGATAAGATGGTTGGTTACGTATATTTTTGGTGTCGGCGAAATTCGAGCGTGGATTGTGACTCTTGATGGATTTGCATTTTTATTTTGTACCTGTTGGTATCTTTTTGTTGCGTTAAATAATCCCGAATTTTTTCGTGGTGTGAATTCTGATTTAAAACCAATTACCGAAGTTGTTCCAAAACAAAAAAACATGCCTTTATTGGTTGACGGAAGGAATAAGGAAGTCGAATTTTTAAAAGATTTCATGAAGGAAAAAGAACCTTATTTGGATTCTTCATTAACGATTCAGGATTTGGCGGAGCAAGTTGAAATGCCTGTTAAAGATTTATCAACTTTGATTAACTTGTATATGGACAAACATTTTTTCGATTTTGTAAATGAATATAGAATTGAAAAAGCCATGCAAATTCTAAAAGATCCTTTTCAAAAAGAACTGACCGTTTTGGAAATTTTGTATCAGGTTGGTTTTAATTCCAAATCCTCATTTAATACTTCCTTTAAAAAATATACAGGAAAAACACCAACAGATTACAGAAAGGAAGCTTTGTAAAATTGTATTACTTTTCAAAAAATGAGTTCGATTTTTTTTAATCGGTCGCGTATCAACGCTTTTTAGATCAGCTTTGCAGAAAGTTTTAATCTAAAAATAAATGACATTGAAAAGTACACTTCATCGCAAATCTTTTTTAATTTTAATTGCTTTATTACTTCCGTATTGGGCAATTTGCCAAATAGAAGTAACGGGAAAAGTAAAAAATGGAACAACGCCCATTCCATTTGCAAACGTGGCTCTTGTAGATTCACTTGGCGTTTTAAAATCTGGAGCAACGACAGATAATAATGGTATATTTACAATCAGGACTGTTAAGGGAAAATATAGGCTCAAAATTAATTTGTTGGGATATGAAAGTTGGGATAAAGAAATCAACTTAGAAAACAATAGTACTTTAGATGATATCATTTTAATCTTGAATTCAAGAAATCTGGAAGAAGTCGTTATAAAAGGAAAAAAAAGAGTTTTCGAACAACATATGGATCGTCTGGTATTTAATGTTGAAAATAGTCCTACTGCAAATTCAGGTAATGCTTTAGACGCATTAAAAGTAGCTCCAGGACTTATGATTCAAAATGGATCTATTAGTATTTTGGGTAAAGGATCGTCGCAGGTAATGGTTAATGGAAAATTGATGCAAATATCGGGTGATGATTTAGTCAGTTTTCTGAATTCAATTCCGGCAGGCAGCATCAAAAAAATCGAAATTATAACCAATCCGCCAGCACAATATGATGCAGGAGGAAATGGCGGACTCATCAATATCATTTATAAAGAAGGGATGAAAAATTCTTGGAAAAATTCATCTTCTTTCACTTATGATCAAAGCCATTATAATTTTTTCACACTAGGCAATGATTTTTTATACAACAAGAATAAGCTTAGATTTTCTTTAGGTTTAAACGGAACTGTTGGTGCATTTAGAGCTTTTGAAAGTTTTGATGCTTTATCTGCAAATAAGCTGCAAGAGCTGAATTCGGACACAAAACAAAAGAAGAATAGTTTTACAGGTCGAGCTTCTTTTGATTATGATATTACCAAAAATACTGTTTTAGGTTTTATGTATCTAGGTAATCAGAGAAGACCTGATCAAGATAATAAATCAACCACCCTATTATTTGATTCCAATAATACTCTTGAGCAAATTATTCAGAGTAAAAGTTTTAACGACAGAGAATTTAACAGCAATATTTACAATATGAATGTGATGTCGAAATTAGATACTTTGGGAAGAAAACTTACTGTAGATTTTAGCTATTTAGATTACAGTGTAAAGCAAAATAATAGCTTCGCAACAAATACATCATTTCCGAATGATCCAACGTTTATACATCAAACATCAGCCATTAACAATTCAGGGCAGGCTATAGAAAATTTTAGTGCAAAAGTTGATGTAGACCATCCTACTAAATTTGCCAATTTCTCGTACGGAGGTAAGCTAAGTTTTAACAAATCAAATAGTAATGTCAAATTTTTTGACGCTACTACAAATCCGCCTGTTTTAGATGTGTCACAATCGAATGAGTTTGAATATAAAGAGAATATTCAAGCCTTATATGTGAATTCTTCAAAGAAAATAAATTCAAACCTAAGTTTACAATTAGGTTTAAGAATAGAAAATACGGTTACAACAGGTTTCTCGAAGACAATAAATCAAACAAATAAGAAGGATTATTTCAAATTGTTTCCTACATTTTATGCTTCTTATAATCCTGATGCGGAAAACAATTTTGCCCTTAATTACGGGAAAAGAATTAACCGCCCAGGGTTTAGTGAGTTAAATCCATTCCGGTTTTATTTGAATAACAACAGTTATTCTGTGGGGAATCCTTTTTTACAGCCTTCATTTAGTGACAATTTTGATTTAACGCATACGTTTAAGAAAAAACTAAGCTCAAATGTATTTCTTAGAATTACCAATGATAACTACGGATTACTATTTACGACAGATACAGAGCGTGATACACAGGTAATTACTAGAAAAAATTACTCAAAGGAATATTATTATGGCATTAGCGAAAACTATACATTCGATAAATATTCTTGGTGGACAAGCCAGAGTGCTATATCACTTTTAGCCTCTAAAACTACCTTATTTGATACTATAAATGCAGAGGTTCAAAACGGGATGAGGTTCTATTTTAGTACGAACAATACTTTTTCATTGACCAAAACAACAAAGTTGGAAGTCAATTACTGGTACAGCTCGCACCATAAAAGAGGTCTCTATGAAATGGGAGAATACTCCAGTTTTGATATAGGCATTAGGCAAAGCTTACTAAATGATAATTTAAAAGTTATGCTTTTGATAAATGATTTATTCAATACATCATATCAAAATAACATCATATCGATTGTGAACGGAGTAAAGCAAACAGGAAATTTTAATTACAGTAACCGATTTTTTAGGCTTTCTCTTCTTTACAGTTTTGGAAGTAATAAAGTAAAATCCGACAATCGAAAATTTGGCAATGAAGAAGAGCAAAGACGTTCTGGAGTTTAGTATCAAAAAAAGCTTCTAAGAAAAGAACTCATAATTTTAGAATTCTTTACGAACTTGGTTTCAGTTCTAAATCATACTTTTATTCCTTCCTTCAAAAAATATACTGGAATTGCTCCAGCAGATTTGAAGAAAAAACCAAATTAATTCGTCTTACTTTCTCATAAATGAGTTCGACTTTTTTAATCGGTCGCGTATCATAGGTTTTCACAGCATATTTGCAGAAAGTTTTTAAAATATAATTACAATGAAAAAAATAATTGTCTTAATATCATTAAGTATTTTATTCACCAATTTTCTTTCAGCTCAGAAGCCAGTTGAGCAAGAAACAGAAATCAATCAAATTAATGAACTAATGACCAAATCCTACGAAAGAGGTTTGTTCAACGGAAATGTTTTGGTCGCTAAAAAAGGAAAAATCATCTATCAAAAATCATTTGGCTTTACCGATGAAACAAGAAAAGCGCCTTTAACGAAAAACTCCATTTTTAATTTTGGCTCTATTGTAAAGCAGTTTAATGCAGTTGCTATTATGATGTTGGTGGAGCGTGGTCAGCTGAATCTTGATGATCCCATTTCGAAATATAATTTGGACTTGCCAAAATGGTCAGAAAAAGTGACGACCAGGCATTTAATCAATTATGCCAGTGGAATTCCTCGCATTGAAAACAAAATGATCGTCCCAAAAAATAATGAAGAAGCATGGAAGATTTTGAGGAAAACGGACACCCTGTTATTTGAGCCGGGAAAAGGCTATAGATACGATAATGGCAATGTGTTTTTGCAAAGAAGAATTATTGAAAAGGTAACAGGAATGACTTTTCAAGATTTTGTGACTAAAAATATTATCAAACCTTTGAAAATGACTAATTCTGTTTTTGATGCAAAATCAGGATACAAAAACCGAACATCATGTTATGATATGGACAATGTGAGATGTCCGGAAATGAAATTTATCAGTGGTTGGCTTTGGTTAGACATTAATGATATGTACAAATGGATTGAAGCGATGAATCATAACCGTTTAATCTCTAGAAAGTCCTTTGAAACATTATTGAATAATCCTTATGCAAAAGAAGAAGGAGGATCGCTTGGTAGATTTTATGAAGAAGATGAATTGCAACGACACAATGGTATTTCGTATAAATTTGAATCCATTCTATTAAACGATATGAAAAATGATGTCATTGTAATTTTAGCATCCAACAACCTCAATAAAGTTTATAGTTTAGGATACACAATCCGTGACATTATGCTTGGAAAAGATTTTGAAATTCCTAAAAAATCTGTTTACCGAGCGATAAGAAAGGAATCTTTTACTGATATCAATAAAGCGAAAGAAGCTTATTATTTACTCAAAAAAACTTCTGAAAAGGAATATAGCTTTGAGAACCCAAGCGAGCTGAATACTTTAGGCTATGAACTATTGAGAGCGAGTAAAATATACGAGTCGATAGAAATATTCAAGCTGGCAATAAGTGAGTTTCCTAAAAACGCGAATCTATTCGATAGTTTAGGAGAAGCCTATTTTACAAATAAGCAATATGATTTAGCATTAGGTAGCTATAAAAAAGCAATAAGTCTTGGTGGAAGCAACGGTAATGCAGAAAAAATGATTGATAAAATAAATAGCTTACTGTAGGATAGGTTTTTATTGAAAAAATAACAAGTCCCATCAGGGCAGCAAAAGGGCTTACAGATATTCTGTAAGCCCTTTTGTTTGTATTAGGCTTATATATAGTATTGATAAAAACTAAATAAGGCACTGTTCAATAGGAGAAATCTTTTTGGAAATTTTTGACATTTTATAAAACAATTAAGGAGAGAATAATGGTTTATTATGAATTAAAAATACAAAGTTGCTTTTTTAAATAACCAATGCTTATATTTTAAATAGTTTAAGTAGATAATGGAATATATACTTTTGTCCTTGGTGTATATATGATTATATTTTTATTTTATTCTGATTATACATTTAAAAATATTCTTTTTTGATAAAAAAAGGAGCTTTTTATTGTTGATTTCATTATTTTTTTTCTTTTGTGGTCAAAAATATTAGCTAAGTCTCAAAAATGGGGAAAATCACTCCTTTTGAACAAAATTTTGCATTCTATTGCTATTTTTCTAAATCTTACCTAGCCATGGGGGCTTACAACTGATATCTTAGTTCAAACTCAAAATTTGAATTTTCAGACAATTATAAATTATTATTCGTCGAATAGTAGTTTGAAGAAAAATAAACTAAAACTTGATTAAACATATACTTTATTGTAAATCAAGTTTTAGTGAGTTTTAATGTTAGTGGCTAAGAGTTAAAAACTTATGTTCCCGATAGGTTTAAACTATTGTTAACATAGGATTTTTAATTTTTATTTTCTGATTTATAAAAGTTTTTATACTTTAGTCGCTACACCAAACACGATACATGGAAAATAACTCTAACAGCGTTATTCGATTTTCTATTGCTGATAGTGACTTCTACTTCAAGCAGTTTTTATTAAAAATGCTCTTGGAGAACCCTTTTTATAGAGTTGTTAATGACTGTAATAACGGTCACGAACTTATCTCTAGACTCTATCGCAAACAAGAAGATGTTTTTTTAATTAATTTATACATGCCCATTCTAAGCGGGCTGGAAGCTATAAAATTTATTCGGCAAACGAATAAAACTACTCCTATTATTACCTACTCGGCAACCTATCAGAATGATATGGATGCTATAGTATCCGAAATACCCAATGCCTATTACTGTCAGAAGAACAGCATCGTGATAAGAGATATACTCAGAAATAGTATTTTATCCAAAAAAGTAGATTTTGAAGATTATCGCCAGGAATGGTCACAACAAATGCTGGAGGTGCAGGATTACATGGAACGCCAAAAGAAAAGCCAGCAGGATCTGTCTCTGTCCGAAATACAGATGATTAAACTTTGCTATGAAGGCTATAGTAACAAAGATATTGGTGAGAGAATGAATCTTAGTACAAGAACAGTTGATACTTATATCAAACGATTGACTGAAAAGCTTGGGCTAAAAAGCAAGTTGGATCTTGTGCGTTTCTGTGTAGAGAGTGGCTATTATAATACCAGTATTTAATTAATTAAAAACAAACAAATGATTTCTTCAGGTCAGGAAAAGCTAAACAGAAAGGATGTAAACAAAGGAATCTGGAAGTTCATTTTCTCTTTTCTGTTCCTTTCGGGATTCTCATTCCTCTCTGTTTTTTTATTTTTTAAAAGCAGTGAGTACCAAAAAGAAAATATTCAGAAGGAGGTAGAGAACTACAAAAATATACTGAATAAAAATGAACTGTTACAATCCAAGATGGAGGGCATTTATTCCAAAATGTCGATGATAGCTAATGACAAAGTTCAAAATGATGAATTCTTAAGAGATAATATTGTAGAGGATATCCATGACTGTAAAAATATCATGGGAAAGGACAGTATAAAAGAATTTAAGCAGTATGCTTCTTTACTGAAGAATATCAATGAGATGGTATCGCTTAAAGACAAACTGATTTCTGCTTCATTAGAAGAGAGAGCAGCGCTTAATAATCTGCAGGAATGCCAGGGACGATTAAATATTGTTACCAGTAAGATATTAAACGATGCGCCAAAAGTAGGGCCGAGAAGAAGACCAAGATCAATAAGATAAGATAGAAAAAATGCAGTTTCAGGTTACTTTATCCAAGAAAGAAAAAAGGTATTACTTTGTATACCTCTTTGGGATGCTTTTATTAGCGGTCGTTTTTTTAGGTATTATTTTCTTAAATAAACTGGAATCCCCTTTCACTCACTCCGATGCACTGGCTATAAAGACATTGCAGGAGAAATCTGTTTTCAACAACCGTCAGCAAGCCATACAGCCTACAATAGACAGTACATTTATTAAGCTGAAGAAACTATCAAGCGAAAATCAGCAGCCTGTTGAAGAAAATGAGCTGAAATATGAGATTAATGATATCAAAAATGCATTTTCTGATATTACCTCTGTTGATGCAAGAAAAGATAACTATGCTCAGATTGCAAAATTTTATAAGATGTACTATGATGATAAAAAGATCATTGTAAAAAAGAATGAGAATGTGAAAACATTCACCAAGCAGTATGAAGAATGCACGATAGGAATGAAGGATATGCAACAACACATAAATCAGCGAAAAAATGCCCAAATCATAAGTAACAGAAACTAGAAACAAATATTGAAAAATGAACTACTTTCAAAAAAATAAAAAGAATATAATTATTGCTGTTATTTCTACCTTATTGGTTGCTTCATTAATTGCAATCTGGTTACAAAGAAAATCAGTGAATAGTTCGGAAAATATTGTAGCTGCTGTATTTCCCGCAAATCTAAGTTTAGGAGACTCACTTAGATTTGAAGATAAAACACTAAATGCTAAAACCAAGCAATGGGATTTTGGTGATGGTAAAGTCTCAGAGAAAAACAAGGGAATTCATATGTATACTAAGCCAGGCTTTTATGAGGTAAAGCTTACAATAGATAACAAGTACACAAAGACATTTCCAATCCTGGTTTCATCTGTTGTTCGTCCGGTTTTAGCTCCAGAGGAAAGCAGAATCGATGCACAAACCCAGGCTTTACAACTGGAGAATGTGGTCTTTAGAGCAGTAGCACCAAATGCCAAAACATTTTCATGGAGATTTGGAGAATCAGGAAATATAGATTCAAAAGATAAAATGGCGATTTACTCTTATAAAAAGCCAGGTAACTATACTGTTACATTACTCACGGATGACAATCCACAGCCCATTGTCCACCAGATAAGAATATTACCGGCTTATAATCCTAACGAGCAGCTGGAACAGGATTTATCTTCAATCGATGACACATACAGTGATATTGATGATGATATCAAAAGAACACTACAGCAAATTGCTGATGGCAATAACTTCAATAGCAATTATAATTATTTGTTGAGAACTTATTTCTGTAACAACGACAATACTGTAATGATTGTGAATAATGGAAAGCCTAAGAACTACTATTATTATACAACAGGTTTACAGTTTGACAAAAATAATACAATCCAGGAGGTGAAATCAACGTTTGATAATAATCAGAAATGTATTATTAAACTGGAAGTGACACAGAGTAAATAGTTTGTGAACAATTAAAAGACGAGTAATGAAAAACACCAAATCTACATTATACATTTTAGGATCTGCTTTACTGGTTACAGGATGTCAGGTCAGAGTACCTTCAGTAAAAACACCTGCACCGGATTATTATGGAGGTATTGAGCAGAATATGGTCATTAACGGATACCCTAAAGATCCTCTGCCATGGATTACTTTCTCTGACAGGTCGAAGAATACCGCCTTTTTAAAGAAAGAAAAGAATGAATCTCCTAAGGAAATCAAGTTTCTGGAGCCTCTTATGGTAGTAGACTATAATAAGTCGAGTAAACTAGTAAAAGTAGCGGAATATAATGCAGATGCTCTGATGAAGAAACTTCCTGGGAAATCTGTGAAATCTTACGGATGGATATCAGAGGATAATCTATTATTGTGGAATAGTGCTTTAAGAGACCGTACATCCGGATTTATTATGAAAGCGGCTATTGTACCTGGTAATACAGATGTAGTTAAAAATACAGGAACTTATATTAAAAATGACTCTGCAGTAGTTTATTCTTCACCTAATCTTTCGGATCCGGTAAAGAAAAAGATTCCTATTGGGGAGTTGGTTTATGTGTATAAAAAAGCGGCTGATAACAAAGGATATCTGGTAGGGAAATCTCCGAAAATCAATATGGATAGTATTGATAAAGATATCTATGGTTGGGTAAGTGCCAACATGATTTCTACATGGGGAGAGCGCTCGGCGATAAGACTAGACAGAAAAGCTGATTACAGCAAATTTCCACTTTTCGGTATCTACAGTGCACTTCCGGAGTATACAGACGAGAAACCTATAGTACCTATTGCGGATGCGGCTAACAGAAGTGAAATAGAAAATATATTCCCGACTTCTACAACACTGAATAAGAATACAACGAAGTACTTTACCAATGCATTCGACTACAGCCAAAATTATATTTTCAATGTATTAGGTGAAAAACTACCTTTCAAAAGGTATAAAGAAATCACCAAGAGAAATAAAAATCTAAATATTGTATTTGCTATCGATATAAGTGCTGAGAACAGAGCTTATGCACCAATTGCGAAGTCTGTGATTCAGGATATCCAGCTTAAGATGCAGAAGCTGTCTTACTACAAAGATGTAAAATACAGTGCTGTTTTATATAAGAATAACACCTGTGGACCTAATGTTATTGCATCTGTACTTTCCAGTGATTACAACGGTATTTTTAAATACATAGATGATAAAACAATGGAAATGCGTTGTGAAGGAGTAGGCGGGCAGCCGGTAAACGAAGCGCTTAGTACAGCCGGACAATTGCTTAGTACGGTTCCGGACGAGACCAATTTAATTGTCTTAATAGGTTCTACAGCATCTTCCGGGATGAATACATCGAATGCGGTTAGATTTATTTCTAAGGCGAGAGCCAAAGTAATTGCTTATCAGACACAGTCCAGGTCTTCTGATGCTTACAACGATTTTGTATTACTGGCACAAAATATTGTAACAACTACAGCACAGAATATTACAGAACTCAACAAAGAGAAAGTAGCTGATCAGAGCCTTATTCTCAACAAAAATAACTTCAATTTCATCGAAGGAGATTTTGGTATTTATTCCTTAGATTATCCTAAGAATAGTATGACACAAGGATTTGTTATCTATCCTAAGAAAAGGGAAGACAATAGCAATTCACTTCTTATTAAAGCAATGGATACCTTGGTAACACAGGTTACAGATGAAAACAAGATCACAGATAAATCTTTAACAGCCTATTTTAAATCTGCTGTAGGATCTGGTAAAACTACTGTTGACGGCAGATATGCGTTTATGTTTCCTGATGTTTCCAACCCGCTTCCGGCTTCATTTGCTTCACAGTTGGTTACTTATGATTACCCGACAGTTGCTTCAGGATATCTTCCTGTTGACATGAGAAAAAATAATCCGGGAATAGAGAAGGGAATACTGGTTTCTGAACAGGAATATGACCAGCTTAAAAATTTCTATGATCAGATATACAAACAAACAAATCCGGATAGTAAAGATTTTAATCAGAAAAGAGCGATATCCCGCTATGTAAAATTACTAAAGGAGAACAATCCTACTTTGGATGACTTTGATACAAATAAAATCTACAGTCAGCCTATGAGAGTAGCGGTTGCTAAAAGCACGGGTATGGATAATTCTGATGAAGTGATGATGTCTGAGATTAATATTGAGCGTTGGAAAGATAAAAAAGTAATAGGCAGAGAAACCGTTCAGACTTATTTTAAAAATTATAAAGTATTGTCTAATAGATTGTTGGAGAATAAGAATAATCCAAAGTATAAGGTGATTCAGAACGGTACAACGTTCTACTGGCTGAACGAATATTTCATGCCTTTTGTTACAGACAGAACAAAACCTTAATGAATTAGACAGTAGTAGAATTACTACAATTTGTGAATTTTCCCTGCAGGGGCAATTTACTCTGATGACAGAATATTATTTTTGATAATAACGAAAAATTTTCTTTTAAAAGTATTGAAATTATGGCAGTGAATAATTCCAGAGGTGTGCTAAAGTTTAATGGAGGAGAAGCACAAAAAGTATTGAAACTAAACTATAGCGTACAACGCTCTACAGATGTATCCGGAAGAGTTGCATCTGATGCTTCCAATGCGTTGGTTAAAATTACAATTGAAGCAGGGGAAAACGCTCATGTTCTGGAAAGTTTACTGAACAATAAGTATAAGCCTACAACTGGTGAGGTTACATTTAATAAAGCCCACGAAGAAGGTACACTTATCAAACTTAACTGGGAAAACGGATATGTAATCCAGCATGAAGTAGATTTTAATGCAATCAATGACAACAATATGCATATTACCTTCGTTGTCAGCGCCGAAAAGATCAATTACGGCGGATCTTCTTATGATGGTATATGGCCGGGAAATTAAGAAAAACACCAAACTGTTGAAATTATAAGTTTCAACGGTTATATTTCACAAGATATGAACTTAAACTTTTGCAAATTATTAGCTTGCGTAACTTTACTTATGTTTTGTGGTAAAAATACCACGGCACAGGTCCTAACGGTTACTGATACGTCCGATGCTCATGCAATGAGGATAAAGAGTACAATAAATGCTAACAGAGAAATTGTTGACTTTATAGAGCACAGTCTTGCTCAGAGAAAGTTACCTAAGCATTTAAGAAATCTTCCTCTTTTGGAATCGGGATTCGACAGAACAAGAGTTTCTTCTACAGGTGCTGTAGGGATATGGCAAATTATGCCGGCTCATGCGAACTATTATGGATTACGTGAAAGTGATCGTTCAGATATTTATAAAAGTACTCAGGTAGCCTTAAATTCTCTGTCTACTCTTCATCGTAAATATAAAGACTGGATTAGTGTTTTGGCGGCTTATAGCTGTGGTGAAGCCAATGTAGCAAAAGCTATGGAAAAGGCAGGATCCAAAAATTATGAGGACTATTACATCTATCTGCCGGATGAAACTACAAATGCAATCAGAAAATATATCAATGCTTGTTATGTAACAGGAGAGCTGGATCAGTTATTACCCGGAGGGTCTGCTAATGCTGCTAAACTTAAAGCGAGAGTTGCTGATAATAATCCGGAGGTACAAAACAATGCAGAAGAGCAATCTGTTGATCCGTCGCTTTTAAAAACAACGATCAATTCAGGTTATGATCTGGAGACTATTGCACAATTTATAGGTATCAAGCAGGAAGATCTTCTTTACTGGAATCCTAATATTGAAAAGAATTTAAACGAAAAACAAGAGGTTAATTTTTATCTTCCTGCAGAACAAATGGGAAGATTTGAGGCTAACAGAAATAAAATTCTAAGGCTCTCTTTAACGAAGTAAAAAAAAGATTTTATTTATAGCAAAACTCGATTAAATGTTATAATTTAATGGAGTTTTATGTTTATTAGAATAGCAATGGAAGGCATTAATTACAGATTCCCCTTTAATCCCTCTGCTTTGATGACAGAGAACGGCAGTATAGAAACTTGTGATATAGCAGAAAGTATAGCACAGAATATTATGCTGTTAATTATTACCAAAAAAGGAGAAAACCGATACGACGAAAACTATGGTAACGATGTATGGAATGTAGAGTTTGACAATGGTATTTCTTCGGCGGTTTGGGAAAATGTATTTATCAATAGTCTCAAAAGGCAAATCTCAGATTATGAGCACAGGCTGGTGAATCCTCAGATTAAAGCGCACATTGTTTTTGTAGAGCATAATTATGATACCCGAAACTTTACAGAGATAAAGAAAAAGGTCAAAATTGCTATCAATGCGAAACTAGAGGCTACAGGAGAACAATTCAATTTTGCTACTGAATTATTTTTAAGTCCGATGTCAATCGATTAAAAAAACTTACACACCACACACAAATGCACCTAGACCAAAATATTTATTCTAAAGAAACAATTAAAGCCCGGATGTTGCAGAATGCAACAAAACTATGGGGTGTAAAAAGTATCCAGTCTTTGGATCCTTTTGTAAAATTATTGATAGATGCTTTCAGCACGGAAGTGTTCAAAGCCAATAATGAAATTCAGAATGTAAATAGCAGACTTCTGGAAAGGCTGGCAAGAATGCTTACGCCCACTAAATATACTCATCCCGTACCGGCACATGCAATTGCATTCTATACACCGGAAGAAGATGTGGAATATGTAATGGATTATACCGAGTTTTTCTTTAAGAAAAGTATCAATTCATTTAGCAAAACACAGTCCGATAAGCAGGTGGATGTTCCTTTTACGCCTGTAGATAATATCAGAACCATAAAAGCTCAGGTAGGTGCGATGATTGTAGGAAATACCTGTTATGCATTCGATGAGAATCTGAACAGAACGCCTATATGCAGAATAAATAATCGTATTGAAGATTATAGAAAAATAAGTATCGGAATCAATGTTTCCAAATATAGTGCAGGCAGGCTTCCTGAGAAGCTGAGTCTTTTCTGTGCGAATACAGCCTTTGAGCATATCGATTATGTATACAGACTTTTGCCACATGTAAAAGTAAGCAGCAATGGCAAATCACTCAGTATCAATCCGGGGTTAAGTTATACCGATCAGCGCAAATATGAAGGCTTTGAAGAAGTTTTCAGAGAACAGTCTATCCGCTACAAAGTGACGGAGGATATTAAAAAAATATACAATTCAAAATTTATTGAAGTTGAGGGCATTCATGATGATTTAAAACTTCAGCCAGGTTATTTTCCATTTGAATTAGGCTACCTTAAAGGTCAGGCACCGGCGTTGGATCAGCTTATTAATGACAATAGCTTTCTTTGGTTAACTTTTGAATTCCCACCACAATTTACAGATCAGATTCTGGATAATTTCTCTTTTGCACTCAATGCCTTTCCGGTTTATAACAGAGGCTGGAAAAAAACAGAATACATCCTCGATATTATGGGGAATAATATCCCTTTGGAAACAGGAGTAGGTGAGTACTTCCTCTATGTTGAAGAAGTGGTAGACGGAGAAGGAAAGAAATATGAAGAAATCCCTTTTACACCCAACGATCATCTTAGCAAAGGACTTTATACTGTAAGAAAAGGCGGTATGGAAAGGTTTAGTAACCGCAATGCCGTAGATTTAATGGTGAATGTACTGGAGCTTACGCGTGATGAGGTTGCTGCATTCTCTGTTTTCAACAGAGATAAGCTAAGGGACCTTTTAGGGGAAATGTCGGATAAGATGAAGGGCATGATTAAAAAAGTTGAGAATGCTGATAAGGATCTGGTAGAAGATGTCAACTACGTGATTATAGAACCGATTGAATCTTCGGTGCATACATACGCCGCATTCTGGATTACCCATTGTGCTCTGGCTAACCACATCAGGCCTGGTACCACTCTCAATTCTCAGCAAAAAGCAAAAAGCATTACATTCTTAACAGAGAGTACCGGGGGAGATCTGGAACAAAAAGGATCGGATAGTATTCAAGCTTATCGTTATGCGCTTATGACAAGAGATAAGATTGTATCGATAGAAGATATAAAAGCTTATTGCCAGATGGTTATGAAAGATGAACTTAAATCTATAAGAGTTAGCCGCGGAACTATTATAAGTGATAAACCAAAAGAAGGATTTGTAAAGACTATTGATGTGAGTATTGTTGCCCAGAATTATGCTTTTTATGGAAAAAGTTATTGGGACAATCAGGCAACAGTTTTAATGAATAACATTAAGGTTAGAGCAATAGACGGCGTTATTTACCGTGTAAAAATAGAAGATGGCTCTACAGTAGAAATTTAAAATATAAACCGAATTAAAACCAGGTGATATATGCTAAATGGTGAAGGCTCATTTACGGACAGAAAATACAACCAGTTACAAACAGATTTCAGGGTAGAAGCTGTTGCGGCAAATATTCTTAAATATTACGATGCGGAAGCTGATATTTACATTAAACGTATAGGCCTTAATGACAGAGCTTATTTAAAAGATATTAAAGGTATTACTACGTCTTCCTATGATCTGGATGAAGAAAATATAATAATAGAAACCTATAGGGAAGGTATATACGATTATTTGCCAGAGGGCGTTTTTCACCCGCCTTCATTGGGGGCATCCAGTACGAATATAGATAGTGTTGTACGGGAAATAAGAAAGCAAAAAGCCGTTGAAGAAGATGCCCGGAAATTCTTCCAGCCTTTCGAATTAGAGTTCTTTTACACCCATGTAAGCGCGCTGCTTAAGGAATCAGAATTTGATGCAGAAAACAAAACTAATGCGCTTTTAGAATTTGCATGTGAATTATGGCCTGTACTAAGAAAGATAGACCTGAAGTCCGCTAAAATACTAGTACATATTCTGCCGTTTATTCATGAGGTAAGAGGAAATAAAAACTGGATTGAGAAATTTTTAAGTGCATTTCTGAATGTTCCTGTCAATATTAGTTTTTTAGCCAATATTGTGGAAGAACAAGATGATAAAGAAGGCGTAACAGCACTAGGCAATGCCCGTTTGGGAGTTACGTTTATTCCTACTGGGAAGCATATGGACGGAGACCGCAATTGGATGATTAATATAGGGACGATTCCCTATGATGAAATACACCGTTACATTCCGGGAAGCTCCTTTAGGGAATTGCTTAGAGAATTGTATGATTTTTTCACTCCGGTTTCGGTAAAAATATTTGAAAATTTCATTACAGAAAAAAAAGATGAGTCGTTTGTTTTAAGTGTTGATAATGAATTAAATAGACTGGGCTATTCAACCTTTTTATAGCTCAGAGAAAAGTGTTACATTTACTATGTATATAAAAGAAAATTATTGTTTATTATGGAGTTAACCTCTATCAAAGGTGTTTTTTTAAGGTATATTTTGATGCCGCTGTTTGCTGTTATTATGATGTTTATAATGGGCATTATAAGGAAGAATACTCCTGCAATTAAACTAAAACATATTATTGTTTATGTACTGTTGGGGGGACTTATTCTGGCAATCCCCGGTTTTTTCGGATTTACCGGTAATCTTTTTAATCCTTACTGGTATTTAGGCGCTCAGGCTGTATTTCTGGGACTGGGTATTTTGCATGTTAATTTATTACATCATTATTTCAGGAAACATTTTACTTCTACAACAAGAAGCATAATTTTCGACTGTGTTCTCAGTATTACCTGTATAGCCTTTGGAGGTTATCTTTTTGTATTAATTTTTAAATGGATTAGTACAGGACTTGGAAATCCGTTTATGGCGGCAACGAGTATGGTCTCTTTTGTTATTCCGTTACTTTTCTATTACTGCTATATTTCCTTTATCAGTATTCCTTTTGACATCTATAAAACATGGAGATATAACCCGGACGAAAAGCCCTTCAATTTCCAGGGGGTGGACTTTGATAAGCTAATGGTACTCAACGTAGAGCTGAGTAAGAATTTGGAAGATCAACAGCGTTTCAGAATAAAAGCTAAAACATTGCCTACAGGCATTACTTATGGAGAATGGTTCTTTAGAGTAGTGGACGATTATAACCACAAAAATCCTAATTCTAAAATCCAATTAACGGATTACAATAACAATTCCTATTACTGGATTTTCTATATCAAGAAATCTTTCTTCAGCTCCAGAAAATATATTGATTTTGAAAAAGATATTTCTTCGAATAAGATATCCGAAAACCAGGTCGTTATATGTAAAAGAGTAATACAACACCAGGAGGAAGGCGAAAAGGAAAAATTAGTAATAAGTGAAGCTAAATAACAGCACCAATGATACAACCAATTAAACACAATGCCATCAATTGGGTGGATGGGATGAAGGTTTCCCAAATGCACCTTAATGAGCAGGATAATTTCATTATAGATAGTATAAGGGATTCTAATTCCTTACAGATTAATAATTTCAATTATGGATTACTGCCTATGGCAGGGCAATTTTCCGAGAAAACTGTTTTCGAGATTTACAGCACGGCAACCAATGATGCCCAGCTGGTTATTAAAAATTGCAATGCAATAACTCTGGCCGGTTACAGAATTGAAATAAAGGATTTCAATATGAATATCAGAAGTCTGGCTAAAAATCTTAGCGCTACTGAAGATAGTATTGATGGTGATTACTATATTCTTATTTCTGTAAATCCGTTTAACAAAGTTCCTTTTGGCGAAATCGATCCAGAGGAAATACCACCGCGTCATCCTTATTCCATGCCAAACTATAATATAGAAATGGTAGATGTAGCAGCACTGAATAATAATCTGGCCGGTGGAAATTATATAGTGCTTGGAAAAGTTAACTTCAGAGCCAATTTTGCTCAGATCGACAGCAGCTTTATTCCGCCATCCACCTCGCTTCAGAGTCATCAGAGATTGGTAGATTATTATCAGAGTTATGTAAGATCAGTATCCAATCTTCAGCAGTATGCATTTAAGATTATTCAGAAATCTTCACATAAAGATCAGAATACGGCATTAGCCAATAATGTAAGAGCACTTTGTACAAAACTTATCAATGCTTTGGCAGATAATTATTTCAGTTTTAAGAACTTGGTACCGGAGCAGCCTCCGATTTATCTTATTGATATTTTTTCGAAAACAGCTTTGCATTTATACAATGCTACACAGATGATTCCGAATGCTGAATTAGAAGAAATGCTGAACTACAGTCTGGAGTGGAGTGAAATTGCACCGCATACTTTCTTGGGTCAGATTACTACAGTATCCGAAATCAATTACGACCATTACAACTGTGGAGAATACCTAAGGAATATTCAGTCGCTTTTAAACTGTCTGGAAACTGTTTTCGGAAAGCTAAGCGAGTTGGATTATATCGGTCAGAGAAAAGAAAATATTATTGTAACCGAACAAGAAATAAAATCGAATACCGATCCTAAAACAGGATGGAGTGTACTGGATTAAAATAATAAATAGGGGATTACGTTCTTTTGTTTTAGAAAAACTTTTAATAAAACATGTCTAATTTTTTTTCTAACTTTAAGAAGTTGTTCAGTAATCTCTTTGAAAAACAAGATGATAAAATAACAATTAAAAATAAAAAAACATCAAATATGGCAATGTATAATTACGGTGTCGGCGGAAATGAGATTAAAGTAGATGCCAATGAAGCAATTCAAGAGATACAGGAGAACAGATCCCTGTTAGTGAGTCAGTTAACTTCAGATGAATCTATGGTTCCTGAGGTTGTAAGAGGATTAAAAACAATAGAGGATATTTTCAGACATTTTCAGCCTTCTGTTTCCGTGCAGCACGAAAAAGAAGACGGATCATTTGTTGATGAAGAATTTCGTTTTCAGACTTTAGGAGATTTTACCCCTAAAAGTTTGACCCAGAATTCTCAGTACCTACAACAACTTAGTATTGAACAAGAGCAGTATAATAAGATCCTGCGTCAGCTGAAGAATAATAAGATTCTTCGCAATATGCTGGAGAATGAGCAGACAAAAGCAGCTTTTGTAGAAGTTTTAAAGGAAGTAGCAAAAGAACTTGAAAAATAGTCTTTCATCAAATCAAATAACATAATTATGGAAAATAAACCACAGGCGGCACCACAGCAGGAAGGTCAACAGCAGCAACAGCAACATTCCGGAGCAAAGAGTAATCCGCTAAATGAATTGAATAAAGTAGGCGGATTTGGATTTGTAGAAACCGTTATTGACGGCATTGCTAATATGAACCCTACAAGAAAGGCCAGAAAAGAGATTTTCTTAAATGATGAAAATAAAGACAAAGAAAGAAAAGATTTATTACAAAAAATCAATCTTTGGGTGAGCCTTTTAGAAGGAGAATCTTCGGCTGAAAAAATGGCTGAATCTGCTAAAAATAAGGCAAATACTGCCGAGCATAATCTAAAGCATAATCTTAAAAACGCTTTGGATTCTGTAAGAGACCTTGAAACGTCTTACCGTACCGTAGCACAATTTTATAAAAATACAGAGCTGGATAAAGTAGACAATGTAAGCATTGTAAATGCTTCATTAGAGCAGATGAAGGATCTGGATAATCCTTTATTTATCGATGCTATTGCAGATGAGTTTAAACAAAACTATGATAGATTAGACCTGAGAGATAACTATTCTATTTTGGCAGTTCCGGGATATCTGGGGTCAAATAAAGTAGTTGAGAAATGGGCTAAAATCTGTAATGAAAATAAAGTCATGATGGTAACTGACTTTGCCAATTTAGATAAACCAGATGATGTAGTAGACCTTTTCCATTCGGCTAACCTTACCGGTGGAGAGCTTCACAGAAGCAATGTTATTATGACATGTAACTGGCTTGTCGGCAGAGGAAA
This sequence comes from Elizabethkingia bruuniana, assembly GCF_002024805.1. Classification (NCBI taxonomy): domain Bacteria; kingdom Pseudomonadati; phylum Bacteroidota; class Flavobacteriia; order Flavobacteriales; family Weeksellaceae; genus Elizabethkingia; species Elizabethkingia bruuniana. The sequence goes on along the minus strand of NZ_CP014337.1, from coordinate 2,148,637 downwards.
AGCTGAAGAAGTAGGAGAAGAAGAGAACGTAGATCTTCCGCCATCTACCTCCCTTGCAGGTAAAATCCACAGAACACTAATGTCTCAGGTAGCTGCCGGTAAAAAGCACGGTAATATCAATGAGGTTGACGCTGTTAAATTCGATTTGAAGAAAAGTGAGATCTCTCAGTTAGAAAAAATGGGACTGGTTCCTATGGTGAATGAGTATGGAAAGATTATGGCTTTCTCTGCTAAGACATTGTTTACAGGAGATAATATCGGACTTCAGACATATTCGGTTGTAAGAGTATTCGACTATGTAACGAAAGTACTTTTAGACTTCTTAAACAGAAGAGCTTTTGAAAACTGGACACCAAGAAATGAAGATGACCTTCGTAAGCAGATTGTTTCTTTCTTAGATGGTATTAAAGGAGCAGATAAGCTTATTGAAAACTTTAAAATCGTAAGATTCGAGCAGGATAAAGTAAATAAAGACCGTGTATGGTTGGATATTCGCTTGACACCTTATTTCCCGACTAAGAGCTTCGTGATTAAGCTGGATGGTCATAAAGGAGATGATGGTAATGAGTGGGATGCTCAATATACGCAGGAATAAATAGCTGAAAAATTATAATATTGAAGAGGGATTTCATAATAAAACATGAGGTTCCTCTCTTTTTTCCAATGTAAGAAATATCTTGAATTGGAAGACACACCACATCAAATCAATAAAATATAAATGAGTGTATTAATTTCAAATGAAACTGTTAAACAGTTATTTCATATAGCCCAGTCTATTGCCAGGGAAAATTATAATTCTACCTATGGAGCTCCGCATCTATTGCAGGCTTCTGTGCATCAGGATATAGGACTTCGCGAATTTTTACAAAGTATAGAAAAAGATCCGGGGTATTTATACGATTGGGCAGATGTCCGTATCGAAGATTATCCCAAAACGGCTCATTTGCCACAAGAAGTTGAAGCAGCAGATCATGTAAACGAGATTTTGTCTCAGGCTGATGATATCCGCATAAAGCTAGGACTGGATGAGGTTACTCCGGTTTGTGTTTTAGCCAGTATTGTAAAGCCGCATGTTGTATATGATTCGCAGGAACTAAAATCGCTTCCACTTCGGGAACATGAAATATTAAATCATTATCGTGGCAATAAAGTAAATACTCAGGAGAATGGGGATGATATACTGAGTTCTCCTTCCTACGAAAAACAATCTTTTCCTTCTATAAACAGCTATTGTATTGACAAAACACTGGATGCTGCACAGGGAAAGCTGGATGATATAATGGGCAGGGATAAAGAATTAAGAACTCTTATAGAAATTCTTTGCCGAAGAAGTAAACCCAATGTGATTATTGTGGGAGAACCAGGGGTTGGTAAAACGGCTTTGATAGAAGGATTTGCTCAGGAAATTAATAAAGGTAATGTACCGGAATTATTAAAAAATGCAACACTTTTGGAGTTGGATACCGGAGCATTACTGGCAGGAACTTCTTATAAAGGTGAAATAGAAGACCGACTAAAAAAAGTAATTAATGAATGTAAGAAAATAGATAAAGCAGTTTTATTTATTGATGAAATTCATGCTCTTTTAGACAGCAGAGGCAGCGCCGGAAACGTAGCCAATTTGCTAAAGCCGGAACTTGCCAGAGGAGAAATTACCGTGATAGGAGCTACAACTCAGGAGGAATACCGTAAGATTATTGAGCCTGAAAGAGCCTTCAACAGGCGTTTTGAGGTTTTATTAGTGGAAGAACCGGATGATACTACCTGTGTCAAAATGATCGAAGTATTATTAGACGGGTACAAAGATCATCATAAAGTTGAGGTTGAAAAGTCTGCACTTGCTGAATGTGTACGTCTTTCCAAGAGATACGCAAAAGGTAAAAAACTGCCGGATGCAGCTATAGATTTATTGGACAGAACAATGGCTGCAATCAAGATGCTTGATGAGCTTTCTGAAAATGAACTTGCAAAATGGAAAGAAGAATATGATCACCTTTTGAAACAAGAGTACTTAGATGACAAAGACTTATTGGACGAATTAGTTTGGCATTACAGGCTATTACAGGACAGGCTAAGTCCTATTTTATGGGGCTCTTTATCCGAACAGCATCAGGTAGACAGTTCCATGAATGTGGAGGAGGTAAAGAAAATTATCGATGATACTTATACAGAGCTTCAGCAGCATGCAGGAGTAAAACGAGAGAAGGTAGGTAAACTTGAGCTGGCTGCTGTAATGGCAGCTAAAACCGGAATCCCAATTGGAAAAATACAGGCTCAGGAGAAAGAAAAGTTAATCAATATGGAATCCTTACTCCTAAAAAGAGTGGTAGGGCAGGATCATGCACTAAAGATATTATCAGATGCTATTGTTGAGAACAGAAGTGGTCTTAATAAACCAGGACAGCCTATTGGTTCATTCTTCTTATTAGGTCCTACGGGTACCGGAAAGACTGAGTTGGCTAAATCCATTGCCGAGCTTCTTTTTAATGACGAAAAAGCAATGGTTCGTTTTGATATGTCAGAATTTAAAGAAGAACATTCTGCAGCATTATTATACGGAGCGCCTCCGGGCTATGTTGGTTACGAAGAAGGCGGAATGCTGGTAAACAAAATCAGACAACAGCCATATACCGTAGTATTATTTGACGAGATAGAAAAAGCTCACCAATCTGTGTTTGATGTATTCCTTCAGATAATGGATGAGGGAAAAGTCCATGATAAATTAGGAAAAGAGGGTGATTTTAGTAATGCATTGATTCTCTTTACTTCGAATATTGGTAGTGAAGAAATTGTAAGAAAATTTGAAGAAGGTATAACGCCGGAATCTAAAACGCTTATGCAGATTATGTCGGATTCAGGGAAATTCCGTCCGGAATTTTTAGCACGTATTACCGAGATTATTCCTTTTGCACCAATTACAGAAAACGTAGCAGAACGTATATTCAGAATTCAGTTAAAATCCCTGATTCAGTCTCTTACCAGACTGGGGATTGAGTTTGAAATTTCGGATGCTGCAGTGCATCACTTAGCTGTTAATGGTTTTAGCAGCAGATACGGAGCCAGACAGATTTCGGGTGTAATTCGTACCCAGCTTGCGCGCCCAATCTCTAAAAAGATTGTGCGGGAAGAGGTGAAGGCAGGTCAGATCATTAAAGTTGACTGGTCCACAGAATCTGAAACATTAAACTGGGAAATAAAAGACCATATATAAAAAAAGCGGAACCTTGGTTCCGCTGATTTTTGTTTTTACTTAAGATAATCTTAGTTAACAGGCCAGATACCATCGTAAGCACCACCACCATAAGTGATTTTCTCAGCGCTGATAACGAAGCTCACCAGCATATTGTTGCTGTCGATAGCGTCAAAGTCAACTTCGTGCTGGATTACATATCCGTTTTCCCAGTTAAGCTTGATAAGAGTTCCTTCTTCATGAGACTTGTTGAATGTAACTTCACCAGAAGTTGGTTTGTATTTACCATTCAATAGAGATTCGATGATGTCAGATTTTTCAGTCGCTTCTACAGTGATTTTGATAATCGCATTAGAAGGATCAGAAGCAACTCTACCTGAAACGTCAGTAGAACGTGCTACGCTGTAGTTAAGTTTTAATACTTTTTGGTCAGTACCGTTGTTGAATTTTAGAAGAGCTCTTGAATTGTTAGCAGCCATAATTTCTAGTATTTAATAGTTAAAGATTTATATTTTGATTTCAGTGTTATAATAAACTTCCATTTCTGTTAAGTCAAAGATATAAGGCTTTTATCATTTGAAAATCAATAAATTCGGAAAAGATTGAAATTGTAGTAATTCTACGATTTTATATGATATTCAAAAAAAGTACATTTGTTTAGTACATTGGAGAAGTATATTTTGTGCGTAACGAAATTGTATATTCTTCAATTGAAAATATAAAAATATAAAACCCTCAAATCCCAATATGTATGAAAAAGAATGGCCAACCGGAAGACGTATTTTTTTCTCCACCAAAATTTGCACCGGACAATAATGCGGACGGAATAAAAGAGAACCACCACTCGGGTATAAACAGGCTTGTAAAGCTTTCTATTGTAGTTGATGGGCAGGTCATAAAATACTACAAGCATTTTAAATTAAAGCAAAGTGCAAAAGGACATCATTATTTTGAGCTCACTCTTGCTCATGATGCTTTAGGTGAAAGACAGGATCATCAGTTAGGCCAGGCGAATCAGTTTTTAGGGAACCGCCTTACGGTTAAAATGATGTATAAGGATATAGCATCGAGTCCGGAGCGTGTGTTTGTAGGTGTTATTACTCAGGTAGGGTTTAGTCAGGATAGCCATAGTTTAGGGAATATTGTATTAAAAGGTTATAGCCCGACTATTTTGTTGGATGCAGCACCTCATACCCAAAGTTTCGGAGGAGGTCAGCCTGTTAATATGGGGATTATAGCAACGAATGTTATCAAGCAGGGTATAGATAGTAGTAAATACGATGTGCGGGTAGATGCCAAAGCATCTTCGCAGATATTATATAGTGCTCAGTATGATGAGACTCATTACAATTACTTAGCAAGAATGGCAGAAGCCTATGGTGAGCAGTTTTATTATGATGGAGAGGTGCTTCATTTTGGTAATATGCCGCCGCAGAATAAACCTATAGAACTTACTTACGGTAGTAATGTAACCGATGTAAATGTAGAATTAAAAGCGGTACATCTTAAACCTGAATACTACGGATATAACAGTAGTAGCAATACAAAGCTAACTTCCGGAGAAACCTCCATCAATCATAAAAGTGATCTGGCACAGAAAGCCTATCAGAAGAATAAAGGAATTTTTACGACCCCTTCCTTACGTATTGCTCCAATAAAGGCAGTTACGGATATGGATGTAGTGAATTCTCAAACCAGTACTTCGGGAAGCCAGGCGGTAGAAGTCTTTACGGTGTCCGGAGGAACAACGGTACCTTTTCTTTATCCCGGTTGTGTATCGGATCTTAAGATGCGCAAACAGGACAGCAACCAAACCAGTTATTTTACACGACTTATGGTCACTGAAGTTACTCATGAGGTAGATACTTTGGGACATTATACGGGACATTTTGAAGCTATAGCATCCGATACAGGTTATATGCCCAAACCAGAGTTTGTAGTGCCTATAGCCCAACCACAGATTGCTACAGTGATCTCAAATACCGATCCTGAAAGTCAGGGTAGGGTAACTGTCAAGTTCGATTGGCAGCAAAGTGATACCACCAATTTTATCCGTATGATGAGCCCTGATGCAGGAGGTACGGATCAGATTACCCAAAATCGTGGTTATGTAGCGATACCAGAGGTGGGAGATCAGGTGATGGTAGGTTTTGTACATAATCATCCCGACAGACCTTTTGTAATGGGCGGTATTTTCCATGGTGGAACAGGTCTTGGAGGAGGCGTTAACAATCATTTGAAATCTATACAAACCCGAAGTGGAATAAAGGTTCTGATGAATGATGCCGAGGGAAGCGTCAATATTATCGATCCAAGTGGTAATACCTATTTCATGGATGGAAAAGGAAATATAACTGTAACCGCTCCAAAAGATATGAACTTTAATGCCGGAGCAAACCTCAATATTTCAGTAGGACAGAATATGACCACTACAGTAGGTGCCAATCAGAGCAATACTATTGGAATGAACAAAGTAGATAATATCACAATGAATCATAATGAGAGTGTCGGGGCAATGAAGAATATGGCTATTGGAGCCAATTTTATGACCAATGTGACCGGAAAACTCACCCATTATGTAAAAGGAGATATGGAAACCTTTGGAGAAAAAGAACATCGATTGACAAGCCTGAAAGGGGTAGAGGTAAACAGCAAAGGGAATGTAGAACATCACGCTGAAAAAGAGGTGATGAATAATAGTGGAGAGAAATCTAAAAGCCAGTAAGAATGAGTATTGAGTATTTTGTAGAGGGTAAGATACTTACACAGACTGAAGGTAATAACACTACTTTTTCTAAAGAAGGAATTGTACATAACAGTACGCAGTATGTTAATCAGAAAGGAGCAGATACAGGGGTGAGTTATAATTCTCCAAAGATTGTTCACCCTAATGATAAACCAATTAGTACTGTGGATGTAAGTCTTAATCTTTTCTTTGATGGGACTTTTAATAATAAAACAAACGTACAGGAAGGAATGCAAAAAGATCCTTCTAAGCGAAAAGGAAGTTATGATAATGATTTTAGTAATGTAGCCAGAGGCTACGATGCTATTGATGCAAATGCAGAGAATCAGGTTTCATGGTATATTGAAGGTATTGGAACTGTAGATTCCAAAACAGATAACGATACTTTGGGACTGCCGGCACGTGGTGGCGGACTCGGTGTAGGAGAGCGGGGAATTGCAGCTAAAGTAACAAAAGGATGCATTAAAGGTGCTGAAGCACTCAGAACTAAATACAGAGGGAAAGTTATTAATGTTTTAACCGTAAATGTATATGGGTTTAGCCGTGGTGCAGCCGCAGCACGACACTTTATGCATGTGGCTACAAATGCACCAACAACACAAAAGCTTAGTAAAAATAAATTGCAAATATATCCACCTGAAGTATTTGAAAAATCTGATAAAGAAGAGCGTTCGGAGCAGTTCTTTGTCCTAGAGAAAACAGATTCTCATCTTATGAATTATGGATACTTCGGCGCTTGTCTGCTGAAAAATGAATTGGTTGTTAATCAGATAAAATTCAATTTTGTAGGACTATATGATACGGTAGCATCTTTTGGTATCAACCATAAAGGTTTTAGTCTTTTTGGTGTGAGTATTATTGATAGCGATGCCGAGCAATTAGGTCTTAATGCTGTTAAAAACGGATCGTTTGTATTTCAAATCGCGTCTGCTGATGAATATCGGGATAATTTTAGTTTGACTAATATAGAGAGTGCTGGAATAAAAGGGCTGCAGATTACGCTTCCTGGCGTACACTCCGATATTGGTGGCGGATATGTAGATAAAGAAAAAAATAAAGTATTGCTTTATGTTGAAAGAGGAGGAAGGACAGTATGTGATAAGTTCAGGAAAATCTTAATCGAGGAGGGTTGGTTCAAAGATTCCAGCAATGAAATATGGGTAGAACAGGATGATCTTCATTTAAGTAATGTGAGTCCTCAATACAAGCTTTGGGGAGAAAGAACGTTATCTAATCATTACGATAAAGTATCACTATTCCATATGTTTGAGTTTTCGAAACAATTTAATGTAAAGTATAACCCGAGTATAGAAAAGGATAATAATATTACAGATAATTTTATTCTGAAAATCAGCAGTCAGCTTCTGAGTTACATTCAAAAGTGTAATGAACTTAGAAATAAATATGTAAACCTTTACAATGAGGGGGCTAATCCATCCGATCAGCAATATGTGAAGACCGCAAAAGAATATTCATATTTGGACTCATTCATTAATATGGAAGACCTTAAAAAACTAAGACGGGAGTATCTTCACTGGTCATCCAATATGGCTACTTTCGGAATGGGGCCTCGTGAATCAGGAGCCTTGACTAACTCACAACGTAAAAGGTATATCATAGATGGATAAATTTAAAATCATTATATTTTTATTGGGAATTCTCCCACTTATTAACTGCCAGAAAATGAAAAACGAAAAACCTATGCTATCTTATAATGTGCAGATTTCGCATCCGGGGAATAACTATCTTATAACTCCGGTAGAGGATAATATTATAACATTGGAGGGAACACCTGCTCATTTACCTTATGGCAGTTCTTCAGGAAGCTGGGGGAATTCCGGAAAAGGATTTACTGAACAGCAAGGGACACCTATAGGTGTTAATATCGTTTATTTTTCCAGATATGAAGATGCTTTTTATCGTCTTAAAGTTGATTTTCCAAAAGATAAAGTACAGGATCTGATACAAAGAGCCTATGCTAATGCAGAATCTAAATCTTCAACTAAACCTTTAAAAGAATATATCAATATAAATCAGGAACCTGACTATGACAAAGCCTATAATGGTTTAGGAAAGTCCTATGACAAATTCAGTGATCTTATTTTTGGATTTGCTCCCAATGGTATGGTAGTAGTATGGCTGGGCTTTGGTCCCACGCAGATAGAGCTTGGAAAGTATACAGCCGAGCGTATTAAGGATGATAAGGTATATGCTGATAAACTGTTTTCAAAGATTTCTCAGACAAGAGAAGATATTAAGAAAGATATGTTTATAGATGGAGCTTCTTCAAAACAATGGGAAGATTACAGGACTCTTTATAAATGGTCTCCTAGAATAAGTTCTGAGAATAAAGGTTTTCGATTGTTTAATGTAAATGTTGATTATTATAATGCGGAAAGAGAAACAATGCTTCGCCCATGGGTAGAAAATATACCGGTAAAAGACAGGGCTATTCCTAAGGAGGTCACTTTCTTTTGGGAAACAGCAAAGGGAGAATCATTTGAAGGACGTGCATTTTTTGATTGGCAAAAGACGAATGAAGCTTTTAAAAGAGCTGGTAATAATTTAAAACTGGAGTTTAAAATTACTCCCGATAATAATAATTATGAAATTCTCTTAAATGGAGAGCCTTTTAAGGCAGATAGTCTGAGAGTATACAACAGTAATTTTACATTTAAAGAATCTTATAAGTAATTGTAAATAAGTCGATTGTTTTTAAATGGTTAGTGCAGATAAAGAATATGTGAAAATAAGAATTGACGGAATTCTTGATCTGGAGGAAATCTCCAGAGGCTATGAAATGACAAGTGAGGAGCTTATAGAATTTCATAATAAGCACTGTGCGCTTCACGAACTTCTGACATTGACATTACCTAAATATGTTGAACATTTATATATTCCTGAAAAAGCTTTTAAAAAACAGGAAAGCAATCAGCTGAAAAGTACAAAGCTGGATTTACCCAATACAGAAAGTACAAAAGTATATGGCGTTATAATGAAGTTTTTTCCTAAAGAATTGCAGTTTCATTATAAGATAAAGATAAAAAGGAAACAAAATAGGGTAGAACTATCCAAAGAGAAAACATTTGTCAATAATCAGGAGGTCGATAAGATTGTAGAACAAATTTTTGAAAAGGCAGAGCAAGCACTTTATCCATTAAAAGTTATAATAAAAGATAACGGGAATATTCTAAGAATTGACAATGTTGAAGAAATAGCACTAAGATGGAGGTCTGAACATTTACCGAAAATAAGAGAATACTATGTATCGGAAGTTGCTAATGAAATGATAAGACGTTTAGATATTGCATTAGGAGATGTAAATAAAAAATTAGATCTGCTTTTTAGAAATATATTTTATAAGCTTTTTTTTCTGGACGTGTATCTGAGTTATGAGCAGTTTTCTAAAGAGGGAATCTTTGATATTTATTTTTCTGGGCTTGGACGTGAAGTTTCTTATAAAGCAGAAAGGATAATAAATAAGCAATATACTTCGGGTAATAAAATTGTATTAGAAATAAAAGGAAAAGAACAGGAAGATCCATTGAATGTAAAATCTAATAAAGGACAAATAGATTTACTTTACAAATTACACAAAGAAACAAGGGAGATATTTTCTATTAATGGAATAATTTCAACCTTTGAGAAAGTAATAGAGCACAGAATAGAATTTCAGCTTTATGAATTGAATTCTCAGTAAATTAAAATAAACACTAAAAACACCAAAATATGAGTGAAAAACATTTAGTCTGTCAAGGAGCGCTATGTATGTGCAATTTTGGTACAGCGCCAGATAAGCTTAAAGTGAAAACTCAGAGCAAACGCTATATTAATGATAAAGATGGTGCTGATAAGCTTATGGCTACCCATATGGATATTGGTAAGACTTTTGAAAAAAACACTTTTGGAAGCTGTAGTAAGATGAACAATAACCCTTGTCAGGTTACCGTTACAGAATGGAGTGGCTTTTATGATAAAATAACCTTAGAAGATAATAAAGGTAAAGCCTTATTGGAAAGTAGTAAAGCTACTTGTCCTATTGGAAGTAAAGATTGTATCAAGATCGTCAATCATGGTCAGACGGCTGAAGTTTCTTCTCAAAGTGTTGAAAATGCAGACCAAGAAGTATTAGCAGAATTGTTTCCGTTTGTTCCATTATCTTCAGAAGAGGATAAAATACTCAATATTCAAAATTAATATTATGAAAAAGTCCCTGCATATAAAAATTGTAGATAGTCCGAGTAGTAAATTAGATATGGATACGGGTTATGGTGTTTTAAAATTACCAAAAGCCTCTTCTTTCTCTGTAGTTGTTGAAGAGTATGAGAAAGAAACTAAAGCTCTAAGTGAAGATTTTAATAAAAGTGTGGAATTATCCAAAAAGAGGTGGGATGAGAGAGCGAAAGCAGGTTGGTCTCCTAAAAAGTTGTTGGAAAACTGGAATGCCAATGAGGAGGAAAGGCTGAAAGCCTATAAAGAGAAGCAGAATAGTATTCAAGAAAAATATAAAGATGTTAACTGGACTTGGATATTAGCTCCTAAAAAATTAGACCCTCAAAATTTATCACATAATGAATCTTTTAGCAAAGGGGTTACAGGAATGCAGACTGTAAATTTTCCAGAGGTATTGGAAGGAGGAGGGCTGGCATATCTTGAAGCTTTTTTCCCGGAAACAGGAGCTGAGGGTAAGAAACCTTATGGGATTTTTGTAAGAGCAATGGGGAAGCCTTCTGTTATAAGAACGGAATGGACGGATATGCAGGATAATCCAATACCAAAAGGGACAAAAGTCTGTTGGGGGTCGCACTTGAGATTACATATTTATACCTCGGGCTTATATGGACAGGAGCTAGAAATAGCTTTAAAGGATAAAGATACTTTTATACTGGATTCGGATGACGATTTGAGTTATGGAGGATCCAAAACCTTTATGTGTGAGGTTGATGCTGTAAAAGCCAATAAAAATGAGGAAGGAAAACAGGGTGTAGCGGGGTTAATCACTGAAAATGAGGAGAAAGTAAAGCGAACATATATCCAAAAATCGGTAATTAATGTTTGGGTAGACTATAGTTGGATAAAAGAAGGCGGGAGTAATATTAAAATATATTCGTTGGTAAAATCAATTCAAACAGGTAAATTCTTTGAAAATTTTGAACGAAATTATTTAGAAGTTGCTTACGAAGGTAAGCCATATAATTGGGAAAAAGATTCTTCTAATAAACCTGTATTAGTTGGGCAAATCGAAACCAATATAGCTGCTTATCATCCTTGTCTTTATAAAGAGGTTATTTTTAATCCTATTCCGGAAAGTGATACGGAAAAGAGTAGAGTTCTTTTTAAAGAGCAGGAAGGAGTCTCATTTCCGAACTTATTAAATATTCCTATAATATGTCCAGATGTTGATCATTTGAAAGATTACAGTATTGAATTAAAGCAACTTGAAACAACTGAATGTATCTTTACAGGTAAAAAAAATGATCATAAAACTAAGGCATTAACGGTATTAAAATCTCCGGAAAACTTTAAAAATATTAATGTTAGTAGTAATGTTTTAAGCTTTAAAGCTGCATTCAATTATCATCCAAGTAATGATAATCTATTGGAAAAAACAAGCTTTAAAATGCTTGAATATATTTGGCCTGTTAGTTTACCTAGAGACAATAGTGCTAGTTTGGACATCATGGCTTCTACATGTAGGTACTCAAAGCAATTAAAAATTTTGGTATATCCTGATGTTAAATGGACACTTGATTTTAGATTTGGGATGAAAGGTCCGGAACAATATACATATACCAACCTTCCTAATTACCCAAGAACTGATAAGGAGGATGCAAAAGATCCTAAGTCTAGATATAGTGATGCTTTTTCAAAGTCCAATAAGGCTGGAAGAATAAATAAATATGGAATGGAAAAAAGAGCCAATGGAATGGAATTGGAATTCCAATTGGTTTTAAAGGCGGAGTATAACAAAGGAGAAGAAATTGAACTTGCTGATAAATATGCACAAAAAATAAAAAAGTTTTTAGAATTGCTATTAACTTTAAAAGAAGGATTAGATAGGTTAACCAATATTGATAAAATTAATTCTGGGCATAAATCAGCTGTAAAAGGACTGGGGAAAATTCTAAAATCACCTATTGTCGGGACTATAGATTACCCTGCAATTAGTATCGGAGGTAAATGGCAGGCAGCGATTAAAGAAGATACCAATGAAGTTTATACAGATGGTAAACTAATGGTAAGATTTAATCCACTACTTAAAGGGGATGTTTCTTTAGATATTATAGCAGCTGTATCCTATGTTCCCGCATTTGGGCAGGCTGTAAAAGCTATTGAAATTGCATTAAATACAGTTGGAGCAGAGTTGAATTTTATGCTTACTTTATTTGGTCAGGTAAATGTAGAATTTGAATATGCCTTGGCGGAAAAAGGAGGTTCAAATTTAAATTTAAATGGAGAAATTGGGCTTAGATTATCCTTGTCTGCTAAAGCTAAAATCAGTCTAAATGCTGTTGTATTCTCAATCGATGGAGAAATACAAGCAGAAGCTTATGCTGTAACATCTGTAAAGCCAAAGGCAAGTATTGGGCACGATAATAAAGGTACTTTTGTAGAAGCAAAATGTGATTTCATGGGCATTAATATTGTTTGTATTATTACGGCGAAAGGAAAGAATAATCAAATACAATATAAGGATACTTATAACATACTTGATAGAGAAGATAATTTTGTGAAAGGTAAGGGTTATATTATAGAAGCATGAGAAATTTAATAATAATAGTTTTTATCCTTTTTTATGGAAAAGCCAAATTCCAGGATAAAGCAAATACGATGATTAAGAAAGTAGAAACAAAAAATAAAAAAATGGATATCCAAAAACCATATTATACCGCAAAACTTCAAGTTCAAGCCTGTTATTACGAAGTATTTTTAAATGATATACCTGTATTTAGTTATGGTGTAAAAGGAGGAATGACGAATGAAATACCTTTGAATACTTGTATTTTGACTAGCGGCAAACAGTTATTAAAAATACGTCTATCACCAATGTTTAATAATATGCAATTAAATGCAAATACTGATTTATCTGTTGATTTTGGATATAGTGAAGTTATAGATGGAAAGAAAATGAGTGATTATGTTTCTTTGGGAAAATTTCAGCTTCCTAAGGAAATTTTAGAAAAAAAATTGCCATATTATGAAATAGAACTGCCCTTTGATGCTTCTGTATCTTGGAATTATAAAAGTATTTTGGAAGACGCACAAGATTTATCTAATACTACAACATTTCTTGATGAAGGAGCTAGAAAATTCTATAAAGTTCTTCAAAGTAAAGATTCTGAGAGTTATTTTGAAATAATGAAACAAAGTATAAAAATGCAAGCTCAGATGGAATATATGTCCAAACAAGAAGTAGATGATTTATATAAAGAAACTAATTTATCAAATATAAAAAAACTCTATCCTTTGGAGGACTATGATATTAAATTTTATGCTAAAGGAAAACTGGTCAGATTTGTTAGTAAGAAGAAGGACGAGAATGGAAATCAATATTTATTTAAATATACAGTTCCACCATTAATGGCTGGGAAACAAGACGGAGAAGGAGCATTTAATTATCTTTTCTATTTACCAAAAGGAAAAAAACAATTAGAAGTTTTTTAATTTAATACTATGCACCGATATCTTATTTCGAAGGGTGAAATTCCGTTTGTCATGAATAAGTTTAACCGGAGTTTATGGCTTTCATTATTAGTTTTTCCTTTTGTATTAACTATCACTTTTTTACCACTTTATTTTATTCTATTTTTTATCAATATGATTGTTTTGGAAGGATATTTTGAGAATCAAAGTATTCTTACTTATTATGTGATTGGAATTATTGCTATAGTCATAATTAATTTTTTATATGGAAAGATTATTCTGGGCCATAAAATTAAAAAAGGAAAGATATATAAGGTGCAAGAAAGGTTTTTCATCAAAAAAAAAGATACTTACACCTACACATCTGAAACTGTTTCTAATAGTGATTATTTTAGATTATATTTAATAGGGGAGGATAAAGAAGAAAAAGGGATATATATTTCTAAAGAGGATTATAAGAGAATTAATGAAAAAACAAGTATTATGCTGGTATATTTCGAAATAGTAGATATACCAATAGAGGGATTTTATGAAGATGAAAAATTAGATTTTTTTCGCTTTTTTGTTGTGAAAAAAATGAAGCATTTTGTCAGACAATTAACATACTGGCGATAGTTAAGCTTTATATAGACACGTAAAATATGAAAATCGTAAAAAAAGTTATAAATATTGGTTTTACATTCTTATTGATATCTTGTGTAAAGTCCCAAAACTCTAATTATATATGTAATGATTGTAGTAGTTTTGATTTGTCTAAAATCTCTTTTAATGAAGATGTTGATCAACTTACATCAAAAACAGAAGTGTTCAAAACCGTTTTTGTAAATGAGGGATGTGAAGAGAAAAGAATGGAGGACATTTTAAAAGCTGATAATGTATGCGCTTTTAAATATAATCTTTATGAAACTCCAAAGAATAAGATACATTTGTCATTCTCAGATAAGTTTAAATTTAATAATCTTCATCTATTAGCTGATTCAAAAAAAGGATTGGTTGCCTATTCTTCTTCCGAGGATTTCAATGGAGGAGAGAAAGGCTTTACATTGTTTGTAGACTTTTTAACAAAAAAGTTGAACACAAAACCACAATATAATATTTTGCTTATGGATGAAACTATTGTTTATCAGTGGGATACGAACTCTTATATTTATCAATTAACAAGGGCAAAAAATAAACAACAAAAAGAGGCTGTAATCAATGGTAAAACAATAGCGGATAGTTATTATTATGTAACATTAAGTGTATATCAAAAAGATAAATTAAATGCAAAAATTAAAAGCATTATTCCCCGTAATGAAAACTTCATTATCTACAATGATAAGTATTTTAAAAAGTAAAAACTACTTGTATAGCTGGAAGTTATTAGATAAATGAATTTACATTCAATTATTACAAAAGCTCACAATATTGTGGGCTTTTGTAATAAATATGCTGTGCTTGATGTGTTTTTAATTTATAATTATGATTAATTGTTTATAAAAGCATTATTATTTATAAATATAAAATGAATATGATTGAATTATGAGTTGTATTGAATAATTTTGAACTATGTTTTAATGATTTTGATTCTATTTATTATTAATTTTTTGTATAGATTTTGCTGAGTTAATGTGGTATTTTGAGAATTTTTTTCTATTTTTAAGGTAATTATTAAATCCATAATCATATGAGAAAAAAATATTCACTTAAGCAAAAAATATTATTTATTTTGGCCTTTGCAGTAGCTCCACTTGGAAGCTTTTTGGACGCATGTACCAGAGTAGTATACAAAGGACCTGAAAATAATGTAATCACTGCCAGATCAATGGACTGGAAAGATGAAATAGATGCTAATTTATGGGCTTTTCCTCGCGGTATGCAGCGGGACGGAAATGTTGGTGCTAACTCTATAAAGTGGACTTCAAAATATGGTAGTGTGATTACAAGTGCTTGGGACATAGCCACTACTGATGGTATTAATGAAAAAGGACTTGTTGCAAATGTATTATGGTTGGTAGAAAGCCAATATCCAAAGTTTAATCCGAAAGGAAAATCCAAAGGTGTAACTATTGCTGCATGGGCACAATATGTACTGGATAACTTTGCAACGGTAAAAGAAGCTGTAGATGAGCTGAAAAAAGAGAAATTCGTTATTGTTTCTGATTTTATTCCGGGAACACAGAAATTTACAACTTTACATTTGTCTATTTCTGATGCTATGGGGGATAATGCTATTTTTGAATATATCAATGGTAAATTAGTGATTCATCATAGCCCTACTTACACGGTAATGACCAATTCACCGGAATTTAACAAACAATTAGCAATTAATCAATATTGGCAGGGAATCCCCGGAACTGTTATGCTGCCGGGAACCAACCGTGCTGCAGATCGTTTTGTGAGAGCTTCTTATTATATCAATGCTATCCCGCAAACCGCGGATGTGCGTACTTCTGTTGCCAGCGTATTTAGTGTAATTAGAAATTGCTCAGTGCCTTTTGGTATTTCTTCAGAGACCGAGCCAAATATTTCTTCTACAAGATGGAGATCTGTTGCAGATCATAAGAATCTGGTATATTATTTTGAAACTGTAAAAACACCTAATACATTCTGGGTAGATCTTAAAAAATTAGATTTTAGTAAAAATGCTCAGGTGAAGAAGCTAAGTGCCAGTAAAAATGAATCTTACGCCGGAGAGACATCACAGCAGTTTGTCGCGGCTAAGCCTTTTACATTTATCGGAATATAAATTGTTAATCGAGAAAAGAGGCTGGTTATGATAATGATCAGCTTCTTTTTGAATAAAAACGGGCAATCAAAAATGATTGCCCGTTTTTATTATGATAATCTTTGCTGAATAAATATTCAGATAAAAAGGTTATTGCTTATTCAGTATATTTTTTGAAAATACTTGTTGCAATATGCCCGCCAAATCCAAATGTATTGTTCATAGCGTAGATGACTTCTTTGTTTTTCTTTTTACCGAGTGTAAAGTCAAATACATCCTTATATGCAGGCTCCGGTTCCTGTGTATTAATTGTTGGAGGGATAATATTTTCACTTACAGTCTTAATACAGGTGATTGCTTCAACGGCACCAGCTGCCCCCAGTAAATGGCCAGTCATCGATTTTGTTGCGCTAATATTCAGATTATTCTCTCTTCCAAAGACCCTTTCTGCAGCATTAAGTTCACTAAGATCTCCTTGTGGAGTAGAGGTTGCATGAACATTTAAATAATCAATGTCGTGTGGTTGAATACCGGCATCTTCCAGGGCAGCAAGCATCCCAAGATATGCACCTACTCCATCCGGGTGAGTTCCGGTAAGGTGATATGCGTCTGCAGCCATTCCGCCACCTACAATTTCAGCAATAATATGAGCACCTCTTTTCTTAGCACTTTCCAGCTCTTCCAGAATTACAGCGCCAGCACCTTCTCCTATTACAAAACCATCCCGGTTTACATCAAACGGTCTTGATGCTGCCTGAGGATTTTCGTTGTTTGTAGATAAAGCTTTAGCAGAATTAAATCCTCCAACAGAACTCTCTGTAATGGCAGCTTCAGATCCTCCGGTAATGATCATATCAGCCTTGTTCCATTTGATGTAATTATAAGCATCAATAATGGCCGTATTAGAAGTAGCACATGCAGATACCGTAGTGAAGTTTACACCACGTAATCCATATTTTATAGAGATAACTCCAGAGGCGATATCTACAATCATCTTCGGTATAAAGAACGGACTGAATCTTGGAGTTCCGTCTCCTGATATATATTCTGTCATTTGTTGCTGAAACGTTTCGATACCTCCGTTTCCTGATCCCCATATTACGCCAATACGGTTTCTGTTCATCTTCTCAAAATCGATGTTTCCGGTTTTTACAGCTTCTTCTACAGCAACCAATGCATATTGAGTAAACAGATCGTATTTACGAGCCTCGGCCTTTTCAATAAAATCCAGAGGATTAAAGTCCTTAAGCTCGCAGCCGAATTTAGTTTTAAATTTTGAAGTATCGAATCTGGTAATTGGGGCAGCGCCGCTTTTACCTTCTGTTAATGATGTCCAAAAGTCATTTATATTATTTCCTATCGGAGTCACCGCGCCGATACCTGTTACAACTACTCGTCTCATAGTTATGATATTAAATCGTTTATAATCGTATTTTTTATTTCCTGAAAATTCTGATGGTAAGTTATTCTTGAAAGATGTTCAGCTCCCAGAATATTGGTGATAATCATCAATGCTTTTGTATGATGATCCATACTATAATTAAAGAAACCTTCCTTTTTGCCATCTTTTAAAGTATCTGTAAGCCAGTTAAGTGTATTGTCCGTTAAGATTTTCAGCTCAGCCTGAACCTCTGGCTCAAACGAATAATAATCATTGGATAATGACCCCAGAATACTGATGCGCCCTTCAGATTTTGCAACCGCATAAACGGATAGAAATTTTATAAGCTTTTGAAGCGGATTTTCATTCGCTATTTTACGCTTAAACTTTTCTAAAAGGATATGGTGCTTCTGAATAATGGCTATAACCAGTGTTGTTTTCGTTGTGAAATGATAATGTATTGAGGCATTTTTAATACCCAATTCCTTTGATATGTCACCAAAACTAAAGGCATTATAACCTTTTTTCCGGATCAGGTTATCTCCTAACAAAATTATTTTTTCACGTGTATTCATAATGCAAATATACTTACCTACTAGTAAGTAGGCAAATTTTTTAATCAAAATATAAATTAAATTTTAGAGTTAATTTCCATATTATCAGTAACAACCTGCTTTTAAGGGTTGAATTCAATAATGACTTGTATGAAATTTTAATTTATGCACATTAATTAAACTAGTTAAATGCATTGCGATTTGGCATGTTGTAATTTTACCTAAAAATAAAAAGACATGGAAAACAAAATATTAGGACTGCATCATATTACAGCAATAGCTGATAATGCAAAAATAAATCTTGACTTTTATACGAAAGTATTAGGTGTACGCCTTGTAAAAAAAACGGTAAACTTCGATGATCCCGGAACCTATCATTTCTATTTTGGGAACGAGACGGGAACTCCCGGGACTATATTGACCTTTTTCCCGTGGGAAGGAATTGGTCAGGGGACTAATGGAGCTGGTATGGCAACTCATATCGGTTACTCAGTTCCAACAGGAAGTATTGAATTCTGGAAAAACCGTTTGATACAAAACGGAGTTAATGTAGAAGAAGGAAGTATTTTTGGTGAAAAAATGATTTCTTTTAAAGATCCGGATGGTCTGCAATTACAATTTATAGAACCTGAAAATGAGGACAGCCGAAATGCCTGGACTATAGATGGAATAAGCAATGACAATGCACTAAAAGGTTTTCATAATGTAACACTTACCTTGCAAAAGGCAGATCCAACTATAAAAGTGTTAACAGATGTATTAGGTTACAGTCTGCAAAAGCAGGAAGACAGTCACTATCGCTTCACAACTGATACTATAGACACAGCTAACTTCATTGATATTATAGAGAATCCTTCTGTAGCATATGGACGAAATGCTGCCGGAACAAATCATCACATTGCCTTTCGGGTAAAAGATGAAAATACTTTGATGGAATACCGTGAAAAAGTATTGTCAGCAGGACTTCAGATAACGCCTAAGATAGACCGGGATTATTTCTATTCGTTATATTTCCGTGAACCAGGAGGTGTTTTGTTTGAGATTGCTACGGATAACCCAGGATTTATGCGGGATGAAGAATTGGCAGAATTAGGTACACATCTTAAACTTCCAAAACAATATGAAGGGATACGTGGTAAAATAGAAGAGGCTTTACCTAATCTGTTATGATTTTAGTAAATTTAGGGTAGGTTCCTGGTTTTCTTATGGGAGACTACCCTGAATTTAAATTATAAGTAAGAGAGACTTAATTTGGAAACAACAGCAAAAAAATAAAAATGGAAAGAACAGAAATTGTATTAAATACAAATCAGCAAGGAGAGATACAGCTATTTTCTGATGACAGAAAAGCCGGGAAAATGGATGTTTCCGTAGCTGAAGGAAAGTTAACAGTATATCACACCGAAGTAAATCCTGAGTATGAAGGCAGAGGGTTTGCTAAATTGTTATTAGAGAAGCTGGTTTCTTATGCCAGAGAAAATAACCTGAAGATTGTACCGCTTTGTCCATATGTTCATGCACAGTTTAAGCGCCATACTGAAGAGTATGCAGATGTATGGTTTAGACCACAGGCCTAATTGTAAAAGTATTAATAGAGATGTCATTAATTACAGGCTTGCATCATGTAACTGCAATAACAGGAGATGCACAGGAAAATATTGATTTTTATACAGGAGTACTTGGACTTCGACTTGTTAAAAAGACCGTAAATTTTGATTATTCAGAGGTTTATCATTTTTACTTCGGAGATGAGTTCGGGACACCGGGAACTATTATGACGACTTTTCCGTATGGAAAAGGTTTGGTAAACGGCAGACATGGAAAAGGAATGCTGAATACAACTGCTTTCTCTGTAGCAATGGACGGGTTGGATTATTGGCTGGAAAGACTGGATCGATTTGGGATTCCCTATAAACAGCCTCAGGAGCGCTTTTCGGGGGAAGTGTTTATTTATCTGGAAGATTATGACGGACTGGGGCTGGAGCTTGTATTCAATACAAAAGATCTGCGCAAAGGCTACAGTAAGGGAACTATTCCTGAAGACTATGCAATAAAGGGAATTCATCATGTAGAAATTTGGTTAGCATCCTATGAACGTACGGCTGCATTACTCACAACACAGATGGACCATGTACTTGTTTCTGAAAGTTCCGACCGTTTCAGATTTGCAACCGAAAATGCTCCCGGAAAATATGTAGACTTATTGTGTACACCAGCTGCATTAAAAGGTCTTGCAGGAAGGGGAACTGTACACCATGTTGCTTTTGCTACACCAGATGCCGAATCTCAACTGGAAATGATGAATAAACTGGACCGATTTGGTCTGGAACATACAGAGGTAAAAGACCGGAAATATTTTACTTCCGTGTATTTTAAAGAACCGGGTGGTGTTTTATTTGAAATTGCAACCTCCGGACCTGGATTTTCTGTAGATGAGGAATTGGCATCATTGGGAGAGAACCTAATGTTACCAAAGCAGTTTGAGAAGGAAAGAACACATTTAGAAGAAGTATTACCCCAATTTGTTTACCCGACAGAAAAATTTAAATAAATAATGAAACATATTCTTGATATAAAAACAGCCGGAGCTCCTTTAGATCGGGCTGAGAAAGTTCTTATCATGATTCATGGAAGAGGCGGAAGCGCTCAGGATATATTAAGTCTGGCATCCCATCTTCATGTAGATGATTATGCATTGGTGGCACCACAGGCTACTCACCAGACGTGGTATCCTTACTCATTTATGGCGTCTGTAGAACAGAATGAACCTTGGTTGTCCTCGGCACTTGAGGTTGTATCGCAAACCGTTGAAAAAGTTCGAAAAGAAGGCATAAAACCAGAGAATATATATTTCTTTGGTTTCTCTCAGGGGGCTTGTCTTACGTTAGAGTTTTTAGCACGCAATGCTCAGAGATTTGGAGGAGCAACAGCAATTATTGGTGGAGTTATCGGTGATAAAATTAATCGAGATCATTATAAAGGAAATTTTGAACATACTCCCATATTGATAGCGACAAGCAATCCTGATTTTCATGTTCCTGTAGAAAGAGTATATGCGACAACAAATATTCTGAAGGAGATGGGAGCTGACGTTACCGAAAAAGTCTATCATAATTTTGGACACTCCATTAATCAGGAAGAATTAGAATTAGCCAATACACTAATTTTTAAATAGGTGGTCAAGTTATACCTGAAAAAGTAAATTATTTCTTTAATAGATTTCAGAGAAGAGAGTATATGAAAATAACCCGTATATACAACGATAGTAATGGGAATTCCCATTTTGAAGATGTAGCTGTTGCTTTATCGGATTATGGAGCCATTGGATTTTTATCCCAGAATATTAAAGTCAGTCAGTTACAATTTAGAAAAGTAGTACCGGAGTATGACTATGATTTTCATTGTGCTCCCCAGAAACAGTATATTGTATTATTGGATGGCGGGGTAGAGATTGAAACATCTTTAGGACAGAAAAGAGTCTTTCAGTCGGGAGAAGTTTTATTAGTAGAAGATACAATAGGAAAAGGGCACAAAACCAAAAATCTGGAACACAAAGAGAGAACATCTTTGTTTATACATATTGATTGAGTTTAGAATAATAAATAAAAAATAAAATGCACGAGAATTTACTTTTAGTCCTGGGACTATTGGTTGTGGTTATGTTATTGGTTATGCTGGCTCAGAAAATTAAGATAGCATATCCTATATTTTTGGTCTTAGCAGGTTTGGGTATTAGTTTCATTCCCGGAATACCGGGGCTTAAACTCGATCCTGAGATTATATTTTTAATCTTTTTACCACCAATACTTTATGAGGCTGCATGGTATACTTCCTGGAACGACTTCTGGAAATGGAAACGCCCTATATCTTTATTGGCATTTGGATTGGTATTTTTAACCTCAGTAATCGTTGCCTATACTTCCCAAATGATTATTCCTGGATTTACACTGGCATTGGGCTTTCTATTGGGGGGAATTATTTCGCCTCCGGATGCTATTGCAGCAACAACAGTACTAAAAGGATTGAAAGTTCCTAAAAGAACATTAGCCATACTGGAAGGAGAAAGCCTGGTGAATGATGCCTCTTCACTCATTGTTTTTCGTTTTGCATTGGCAGCAATTCTTACAGGTAGCTTTTCGATGCAGGAAGCCACCGGACAATTCTTTATTGTAGCCGGTATGGGAATTATTGTAGGGATATTGGTAGCACATATATTTTATGCAATTCACAGATTTTTGCCAACAACTCCGGCTATAGATGCAGCACTTACGGTTATTACACCTTATGTACTTTATTTAGTGGCAGAACATTTTCATTTTTCAGGAGTAATGGCAGTGGTTAGCGGTGGACTTTTCATGTCATTCAGAGCTCATGAAATGTTTAAAACCGGAAGTACAAGAGTAAATATGACCGGAGTTTGGAACACACTCATCTTTACGATGAATGCTCTTGTATTTATTTTAATAGGATTAGAGCTTCCGGAAATCATTAAAGGATTGGGACAGACTTCTATTGTTCAGGGAATACAATATGGGGTGTTTATCAGTCTGATTATTATTGTAGTCCGTATACTATGGATTTATCCTGTGGCACACATTCCTCGTTGGCTAAGTAAGAACATTAAAAAAGATCCCTCACCAGGGTGGAAAAATCCACTTATTATTGGCTGGGCAGGAATGCGGGGCGTTGTATCTCTGGCCACAGCACTGTCTATTCCGGTGTTGATGAATGATGGTACTGCTTTTCCGTTCCGAAGTCTTATTATATTTATAACCTTCGTTGTCATCTTTATAACGCTTGTATTTCAGGGGCTGACATTACCGCTCATTATAAAACTAACGAAAATTGGAGAGCTGGATGCAATCCTCCCTTCACATGAGCAGCAGGCAGGTATCCAAATAAGATTAGATACTGCTGCAATCAATATGCTGGATAATAAGTATGAAGAAGAAATGCAGCATAATAATCTTGTAAGAGATTTTAAAGAACATCTTGAAAAAGATTTTAAGATGCATGAAAAACATTTGAGCTCATTAGAGGTTTGTAGTAACAGGCAAAAGGATTTAAAAGAGTATCATGAAGTAGTTTTGGATATTTATGCTATGCAGCGTAAAGAGCTATTTAAAATGAAAAGAGAAAAACTATTCAGTGATGATGAAATCAGAAAGGCAGAATCGCAGCTTGATCTGAATGAATTAAAAATAACAGGAAATAAACATTTGTAAAACACCTTGGATAACCAACATATAAAAATGAAAACATTAAATTTTTTAGTTCTCGGAAAGAACAAGGAAATTCTGGAAGTTTTAAAAAGACTTATCGAAAATAATGAGGGGTGGAATGCGGAATTACTTTTTGATGAAGATGCATCATATGAGTATCTGAAAACTAATAATGTTGATATTCTCCTTCTGAGTTCAGGATTGGATTTAGAATATGAACAAGAAATAAAAAAATACACATTATCTTTAGACAAAGATATTAAAGTGATAGACCACTACGGAGGCGGAAGCGGACTACTTAAAAATGAAGTATATAGCCTTTTTCCGGATCTGAATTCTTAAAATTTTAAATTATGTTTGAGAAAATTATTGAAAATGTAACCAGATGTATTGAGCTTACTGAAGAAGAGAAGCAAAGCTTTACAGATCTTCTGGATTGTAAAGCTATACCCGCTAAAACTATTTTGCTTCGCGAGGGCGAGATCTGCCAGTTTGAAGGTTATATTCATAAAGGCTGTATTCGAACCTATTATATAGATGAAAATGGTTTTGAAGTAACATTATATTTTGCTGTTGAAGACTGGTGGGTAAGTGATATCGCATCTTTTCATGAACAAAAACCTTCCCGCCTTTATATAGAAGCATTGGAAGACTCTGAAATATATATGCTGACACCGCAAACGAAAGATATACTCCTAGAATCTATTCCTAAGTTTGAAAGAGTTTTCAGAATGCTGGTGCAAAGGAATCTTACAACACTTCAGAACCGTCTGGTTAATACTATATCTAAACCAGCAACCGAACGATATCTGGACTTTATAAAAGTATATCCGTCTATTCCTCAGCGGGTTCCACAGTATTATATAGCTTCTTACTTGGGCGTTTCAAAAGAATTTGTAAGTACCATCAGGAAAAGACTTTCCAATAAATAACATTGCTGTTTTTTTATTTATTGCCAGGTAGCTATGCTATCTGGCAATTTTTTTTGTACACCAAATCATTTATTAAACTAGTTAAATGGAATTGGTTTTTGATGAGTGTAATTTTGACCTATCAAAAAACAATACTAATGGACAGAAAAGATTTCATAAAAAAAGGCTTGCTTGGTACAGGTATTTTTGCAGCATCTGCTGCTCTGGGAAATCTCCTTAAAAATGATATTGATGAGATTGAACCACTAAAGCCTATTGGTTTTAATCATCTGCCAAGTGGCGATTCCAAAGTAAAAGACAATTCAGTACTGCACAAGGCAGATTCCAGAGGTGTTGCGGATCATGGCTGGTTATTAAGTCATCACACCTTTAGCTTTGCAAACTATCATAATCCGGAGCGTATGCATTTCGGCGTATTAAGAGTGCTGAATGATGATAAAGTAGAAGGCGGGAGAGGATTTGGAACTCATCCACATGATAACATGGAAATTATTAGCATTCCGCTGGAGGGAGACCTGGAGCATAAAGACAGTATGGGAAACCTTGCTGTTATTAAAAGCGGTGATGTACAGGTGATGAGTGCCGGGACCGGAATTATGCATAGTGAATTCAACAAGAACAATGACCAGCTGGTAAAATTTCTACAGATATGGGTATACCCTAAAAAAAGAAATGTAGTACCAAGATATAATCAGATTTCTCTCAATATAAATGACCGTTATAATAAGTTTCAGCAAATTCTGTCTCCTGATCCGAATGATGAAGGTGTATGGATTCATCAGGATGCATGGTTTCATATGGGATCATTTGACAAGGAATTTATATCAGAATATCAGCTTAAGAAAGAAGGTAACGGTATATATGCCTTCATTATAAAAGGAAGTGCTGTAATAGAAGAAACAGAACTTCATGAAAAAGACGGTTTTGGAATATGGAATGTTTCCAAACTTCAAATAAAAGCATCAAAGCCAGGAACAGAAATCCTATTGATGGAAGTTCCGATGACGCTGTCCTAAATAATCTATTTGAATATCCGTTTATTAGCCTAAATTTCAAATATTTGAGTAAAAGCCTTTATTAAAGATGAACATATTCAGTTTTACTGCAAATTTTGGAACAGAAGAAGATTGTAGAACCCATTTTAAAGGCCAAAGAGATCTACAAGGAGTAATTTGCTCCAAATGCAATTCTACCGAACACTATTGGAAGCAAGATAAATGGAACTATGAATGTAAAAAATGTAATTACAGAACCTCTATACGAAAGGGAACAATAATGGAATGCTCCAAACTATCCTTTTTGATTTGGTATAAGACCATGTTTTTGATGAGTGTAACGAAGAAAGGATTTTCTGCTAAAGAAATCCAAAAACAATTAGGCTTGAAGAGATATGAGCCAGTCTGGACAATGGTTCATAAATTGAGAAAAGTTATGGGCAACCGAGATTTCCGGTATACTTTAAAAGGGATAATTGAGTTTGACGAGGCTTATTTTACAGTAGAATCCAACGAAATAGAACAGGAAAAAGGAATCCGTGGAAAGGGAGCAGTTGGCAAACAAAATGTAGCGATGATGGCGGATCAATACCATTACTAATAAGCCATTTGGAGCTTTATTAGTAAACCAATAGTCCAAATAAAATTTATCTTATTGATTATCTCTGGCTCTTATTAAAGAAAAACAGAAAAGGTTACTATTCTCTTGGGTATATTATATTATAACTTTATCCTTAATTAATACTTTTCTGATGATAACAAAAAATATTTATCTATTACTATTATTATCGGTAGTTTGGTATTCTTAGGAAGGATTGTGTAACACAAACTTGTTAAATATATTCCTATTCAAATGTAATAACATGGCATTTAGTTTTTAGCCTTACAGTAATAGTTTATAAGAAAATTTTAAATAAAATGAATCAACTTACAATTATAGATAAATAGGAAGTAAAGCTCAATAAAGTTAGTGATATTCATTCAAATGTAGAGGTTATTAAAACTGGAGATATTCAGGTGATGAGTGCCAGAACAGGTATTATGAGTAGTGGGTTCAATAAAAATAATGATCAGTTAGTGAAATTTCTATATATATGGTTGTATCCTAAGAAAAAAATGTAGCACCAAGGTACGATCAGGTCACTCTTGATATGAGTAAAAGACATAATAAATTTCAATAAATACTCTCTTCTAATCCAAATAATGAAGGTTTTTCTGGATTCATCAGAATGTCCGGTTCAAATTGGGTAGGCTTGATAAAGACTTCGATCCTACACATTCAGAGATGAGATTCAGCAATGTTTCCGATAAAATTAACAGAAAAGATTTTGGGCTAACCTGGAACGCTTCATTGGAAACAGGTGGTGTGCTGGTTGGAGAGGAAATAAAATTAACAGCTGAAATACAGCTTATCAAACAATAAATTATAGTAATACATTAATTAAATACTTAAAAAAATGAAAAAAACAATCTTATCTTTTGTATTAGGGCTAATATCACTAAGTGTTTCAGCCCAAAAGCCAAGTCCGGCATTATTAACACCTACTAACCATGCTTTGGTTTTAATCGATCATGAAAGTCAGATGGCTTTTGCAACAAAGAGTATTACAACCGAAGAACTGAGAAATAATGTTGCACTTACAGCAGGAGCTTCTAAAATATTCAATGTTCCGACTGTTGTAACAACTGTTGCCGAAAAATCTTTCAGTGGTCCGGTTTTCCCTGAAATTTCTGAATTCTACCCGGAACCTTATATCGATCGTACAACGATGAATACCTGGGAAGATGTTAACGCTTATAAAGCTATTACCGGAAAAGGTAAAAAGAAGCTTGTTTTTGCAGGACTATGGACAAGTGTATGTATTGTAGGGCCTGTACTTTCTGCAATTAATGATGGATATGATGTCTATGTAGTAACGGATGCTTCGGGAGACGTTTCTAAAGAAGCACATGATCAGGCGGTAACACGTATGGTTCAGGCTGGAGCACATCCGGTAACAGCAACACAGTATATTCTGGAATTGCAAAGAGACTGGGCGAGACAGGGAACTTATAAAGCAGTTACCGATTTAGTAAAAAGATACGGAGGTGCTTATGGTTTGGGAATGCAGTATGCGCACGACATGTTAAAACACTAATCTAATCTAAAGGCAGGCTAATTGCCTGCCTTCTTAAAACTGTTTCATTATGAAATCATTAAACAGAATCGTTCTTTCATTATTACTGATTAGTGGAAGTGTTATAAAAGCACAAAAAGCAGATATCATTGTTACGAATGGAAAAATTACAACTTTAGACGGAAGAAGTCCCGAAGTACAGGCTGTGGCAATTTCCGGAAATAAGATTTTGCAAACCGGAACAAATGCTCAGATATTAAAACTAAAATCCACAAATACAAAATTAATAGATGCGAAAGGCAAACGGGTTATTCCGGGATTATTCGATAGTCATTTGCATGTGATTCGCGGTGGACGTTTTTATAATACGGAATTGCGTTGGGATGGTGTCACTTCATTAAAGAAAGCATTGCAAATGCTCAAGGAACAGGCTGCCCGTACACCCAAAGGCCAGTGGGTGCGTGTTGTAGGTGGTTGGAATGAATACCAGTTTGAAGAAAAGCGTCTTCCAACCCTTCAGGAAATAAATGAAGCAACTGGAGATGTTCCAACATTTATATTATATCTGTATGCAAAAGCATGGTTGAATAAAGCCGGATTAAAAGAACTGAAGATTACTGACGATACAGCTAACCCTATACAGGGATTGATAGAAAAGGATACTAATGGAGATCCGACCGGGTTATTGGTTGCAGAACCCAATGCATTCATTTTATATTCAACTCTGGCAAAATTGCCTGAGCTTTCACACGATGAAAAAATAAATTCAACTTTACAGTATATGACCGAGCTTAATCATTTGGGTATTACTGCGGTAATGGATGCAGGTGGAGGATTTCAAAATTTTCCGGATGATTATGGGATTACCGATGAATTAAATAAACAAGGAAAAATCACAGTGAGGCTGCCTTATTATTTGTTTGCTCAGAAAAAAGGAACCGAACTGGCTGACTATACAAAATGGACCGGAATGGTAGATATAGACCACCATGCTTCGAATGGACATAATGAAGTTGATTACTATGTAAATGGGGGTGGTGAAAATTTGGTTGCCGACGCTGCGGATTTTGAGAATTTTTTATTTCCACGCCCCGAGTTACCGGCTACTATGGAGAAAAATATGAAAGAAGTCCTGAGTTTGCTGGTGAAGAAACGTTGGCCATTCCGTATACATGCTACTTATAATGAAAGTATTTCCAGAGATCTAGATGTAATAGAAGCTGTGAATAAAGAAACACCTCTAAACGGATTACCATGGTTGTTTGACCATGCTGAAACGATAAGTGAGGCGAATATGCAGCGTATAAAAGCATTGGGAGGAGGTATAGCAATTCAGCACAGAATGGCATATCAGGGTGAGAGCTTTATTCACCGTTATGGCAAGAAAACAGCTTTGGCTGCACCTCCGGTAAAACGTATGCTGGAGCTTGGAATTCCTGTAGGACTTGGTACTGATGGTACACGTGTAGCCAGTTACAATCCATGGGTAGCATTATACTGGATTACTTCCGGTAAAACCGTTGGCGGAGCTCAGGTAATGGCCAAAGAAAATACACTTGACAGAAAAACAGCATTAGAACTCTTTACCTATGGTGGTTACAGTCTTATTAAAAATACTGATAAAGGTAAAATCCAAAAAGGTTTCTTCGCAGATTTGGTGATTCTGGATCAGGATTATTTCAGTGTTGAAGAATCTGAGATTAAGAATATAACAGCTAAGCTGACAATTGTGGATGGTAAAATAGTATATGGTGATACTGACTATAAAGCTATTGCACCTAAAGCACTGGAAGTTATTCCGGAATGGTCTCCTGTCAAGTATTTTGGAGGCTATCAAAAAAACTAAATTATAACGAGACAATAACCTAATCTATTATTTTATTATGAAACCAGCACAAAGTTTATTAACGCCGGACAATCATACCCTGGTACTTATAGATTTCGAAGGACAAATGGCTTTTGCCACCAATAGTCATTCTATGCAGGAATTGCGTCAGAATACCGGACTTATCAGCGGGGGATCAAAAGTTTTTGGAGTGCCTACAATTGTAACTACAGTAGGAGAACATCATTTTGCGGGGCCTGTATTTCCGGAAATTTTGGAATACTATCCAAAAGAAGAATATGAATATATTGACCGCACATCCATGAATACATGGGAAGATGAAGCTGCTTATAAAGCAATTATCCAGCCCGGAAAAAAGAAAATTGTAATGGCTGGATTATGGACAAGTGTATGTATTGTATACCCTGCACTATCTGCTATTGAGGAAGGCTATGAAGTATATGTAATTGCGGATGCCTGTGGAGACGTAACCATGGAGGCACACAACAGAGCTATGGAAAGGATGGTTCAGGCAGGAGTACAGCCTGTCACTTCGGTACAGTATGTTTTGGAGCTTCAACGGGATTGGGCAAGGCCAACAGGCGGAGCCGTATCCAGACTTATGAAAAAATATGCAGGAACGTATGGAATCGGAATGCAGTATGCTGAAGGCATGCTCAGACATTAGAAAAAAACACAATGAAAAATATTTTATGAAAGCTAATCTATACTCAGCCCTTGAGTAATAGTTTTGATTTAGGAATGCTTATATTCAGAGTTTTGCTATCTGTAGAACTAATATATGCACATGGATTAAAGAAAATCGGAATAGGGGTTGGAGAAGCGGAAATAGTGCCTAATCCATTAGGGCTTCCCGATGTTTTTAATAGTCTTTTTGCTGACGCTGCCAATCTTATATTTCCATTGTTTGTTATAATGGGTTTAATGACCAGGCTGGCTGTATTACCTATTCTGGCTGTAACGCTTACCGGTTATTTTGTGTTGCATTTTCATGATGCACCACTTATAAAGGATACCCCTTATATGTACAGTCTGTCTTATTTACTTATTTTATTTTTTGGTGCCGGAAAGTATTCTTTGGACTATCTGATTGAAAGAAAAATGAGGGTACAATAGAAATTTGGTTTAGAGAAGACGAAATTAAACTAGTTAAATCAATAAAGATAATAACCCGAATAAATTTGTTGTCATTATTAACAACCGCACTAAAAACAAACTAATACCTATATGAGACTACTATTAATTCTTTTGCTATTATTTTCAGCATATGCTTTCTCACAGAATTTTCCGGCATTTAAGCTGATGCGGTATGATGAAGACTATTCTTTTCTTAAAGATTCAACCCGCAGTTTTTATAATTCTGTAAAGTATATGCCAGTCACTAAGGATAAAAAAGTCTTTCTCTCCTTAGGTGGTGAGGCCAGAGCCGAGTTTGTAGATTTTAACAACGAGGATTGGGGGCGTCTGGGCATAGGAAGTAACCCCTTTTTGCTCCAAAGATATAGTATTCATGCAGACCTGCATCTTGGAAAGCGTATCAGAATCTTCGGACAATTACGCAGTGCGTGGGAATCCGGGCGTAAAAATGGTCCCCGCATAATAGATGAAGATCACCTGAATATACAAAACCTATTTATAGATGTAGATATTATTAAGAATCAGAAATCCAGCCTTACTTTAAGAGCCGGAAGACAGGAAATGAATTATGGCAGCGGCAGACTTATCTCTGTGAGAGAAGGTCCTAATTTGAGGTTGTATTTTGATGGTGCAAAGCTGATGTATAAAAGAGGCAACTTTAGTTCCGATGCATTTGTAATGGCAGACAGCAGAGTGGGGACCGGAACTTTTGATAATCATTCTACAAAGAAAATAAATCTGTGGGGAAGTTATAATACCTTTATTTTTCCTAAAAGTGGAAATTTAGAATTATATTACATTGGAATTCATAGAGATAATGTGGCTTTTGAAGATGGACTTTCCGATGAAAACAGACATACAGCAGGCGCGCGATTCTGGAGATATGGCGGGGGATTTATTTATAATATAGAGGCAGCATATCAGTTTGGTAAGTTTGGGAAGGGTAATATTAGTGCCTGGACCGGATCAGTAGATATAGGTTATCTGTTCGAGAATATTAAAGGAAAGCCTACAATCAATTTAAGGAATGATTATATATCAGGTGATTCGCAGAAAGGTGATGGCAAATTGCAAACTTTTAATCCAATATATCCCAAAGGCGGTTATTTTGGTTTTAGCCCACAGATAGGCCCTGTAAACCTTATTGATATACATCCTTACGCAACTTATAATATTACGGATAATATGGCTGCCCAGGCAGATGTAGTACTCAATTGGAGATATTCCCTTCAGGATGGGATTTACAGGCCGAGTGGCAGTCTGAATCTGCCTTCTTCTAATTCTCAAAAGAGATATATAGGAACGGCCTTCTTAGGAAGTATAACTTATAACATTAACCAATTCCTGAGTTCAACTACGGGAGTACAATATTTTAAAACCGGCGGTTTCATCAATGATGTGGTTCCGGATCATAAAGACGGATTATTTATTAACACAAAACTTGTATTCAAATTTTAAACAATTATTTTATGAAAACTATAGAATTCAGAAGCCTGAAAAAATCTTTAATGATTTTTGGTTTCTCATTAATGACAACAGTAAGTTTTGCTCAGCAAACAGCCACTTCAAATTCATCGGCAACTCCTACAGCTATTGGAACAACCAAAACATGGGGAAGTATAGACGGAGTACAAATGATAGGAATGGTACAGGGACCTTCCGCTGCAAATGCAGAATTACAGGTAGCCTGTGTATTCGAATATACCGAAGGTGATATTTTTGTTTCTCCGCCTGCGCTACCGGCGGCACTTAACGGATTGGTGCATTTGGATGAAGCCCTTAAAGGAAAGCTTACAGAAATCCGCAAAACCGGAGAGTTTAAAGGACATGCATTGGAAACACTTTTACTGACGCCTCCTACAAAGACTCTTGGAGCCAGAAAGTTATTATTAATAGGATTGGGTGACCGCAATAAATTTACACCGGAATTAATGATATCAGTTGGTGAAATTGCAACCCGCGAAGCATTGAAATTAGGTGTGAGCAACTTTGCATTTGCTAGTGATCTTAAAGATGCCGGAATAGATTCTCCAACAGCTCTGGTTGCCGGAAATGTGGTAAGAGGAGTGGTCAATGAATACCGGACTCAGAATATTCTGAAATCACAGAAATTAACTACTTTCAAACCTCTGAATAAAGTATTCTTACTGGCAGGACCTTCTTTTTTTACAGTTGCTGGCGGTGGGATAGCTGAAGCGATTGCACAGTATAAAAACTAAACTAAAAAAGCAGGAGTTTTCTCCTGCTTTTTTTATACTGATTATAATTTTTTTATAATTCGTCCTTTTTTATCAAGCAAAACCTTTTTATTTTGGAAGGTTATTGCTTGCCTTATATCCTTTTTAAAGGGAATTATCTTTTTAAATCTTTGACCGGCTTTATTGATATAACCTGATTCGGTTACATTTCCACCCCAATACCAATGTACATCTGTTAGAGAACCTCCCTCTCGGGCAATCTGTGAAGCAGTTTTTCCATTGTCATAAATTCTTTCTCCACCTATAGAATATTCTGCTAATCCGTCTTTAAAAGGTGTTACAAAATCAAACTGAGCACTAATAATCTTTTCTCCGCTAAGATTGGCAAAACCAATTTTTTTCCCTTCAGTATATCTGAATAGACCTTCCTCTACATAGTCAGGTCCGTTATCGTAGATATAAGGTCTTAAAATAATACTTCCATTTTTACTTATTCCTGTCCATCCTTCTTTTGAATCCAGTACAATTGCCATTTTACAGAGGTCGTCAGAGTAAGCTGAGATAAACTTCGCAGGGATTTTTATTACATTATTATGGTTTTTATAACCATATAGTGCTGTTCCTGAGGCTGAATCTGAGAATATTCTATAGCACTCATTTTTATCCTGAGCTGCACAAAAGATTATAGGTATAAAAAGGGTAATAAAAAGAAAACGAAAATTCATAGCAGGGATGTGTTAATACCAAATATATAAATTTTGTTATTATTTTTTAGATTTTGATTCTTGTTCAAAGCTGTAAAATTTTACCCGGTCGATTTCCATTTCAACAGGTAGTTGTTTAGGATCTACTTTACCAACCCAGGAGCCTCCAAGCTGCATATCCAGCAACAGGTAATATTTGTGATCTGTAAAAGGAAATTGCCCCTGTTTATCTGTTTTTATGCGGGGATAAGAAAATGTTCTATGGCCGTTGATGAAGAAGGCAAGGCTGTCACTGTGTAACTCCACTGCATAAGTGTTGAAAGAGTCTGGTTTTATTTTTCCGGTACTTCCGTGTTTCGGATTATTTTTTATGTTAAGTATGTGTGTATAATAACTGTGAACAGTCTGGTAGGCAATGCTGTCATGATTTAGTCTTTCCATAATATCTACTTCACCGCCCTCAGGCCATTTACCATTCTGGGCTAGCAACCAGAAGGCCGGCCAGGCTCCTTTTGCAGCATTTAGTTTAGCCCTCACTTCCCAGCGTCCTAATCCAAAAGCAACTTTATCTTTAGTATAAATGCCACCCGTAAGAAATTTTGCGGTATCCTGAGATAGATTGGTATTATTAATTCCGCGGAGTATTAGTTTTCCATTTTTCATATCATAGCATTTCTCATCGTTACTCATATGTCTGTCCCAGTCAGAAGTTCCTCTGGGAATCTTGCTCCAGTATTTGGCATTGAATGCTTTTTTATCGTTAAAATTATCCTGCCATACAAGTTTCCCTTTGTGGTACTGATTGCTGACTGAGCATGAGTATAGAAAGAGGAACACTGGGCAAAGCAGAAATATACGGAGCATATTTCTGGTTGAAAGTTGATTTTTCATGGTAGGTTGTTATTAGTTTTGTTTTATGGAATATAAAGATAGAAAATACCAGGCAGAGTGGTGTGAATAAAAGTATCCATTAATTTATAGTGATTTTATAGGACTAAAGAAGATCAAAAATATTCTCGATAAACTATATTCATATATAAATACAATTTGTTATCATTGTATTTACGATATCATAATATAATAGAGATTCAGAAATGGTTAAAAAAAGTTTTTTATTGATTTTGCTTTCAATATATTTTATTTGTTTAAGTCAAAAAAATGATAAAATTAATATTGCTAAAATAGACACTACTGAAGTCATTCCAATAGGAGGAATTAAGCAGTTCATTAGTATAAAAGGCAATAACAAAGAAAAACCGATTCTTCTATTTTTGCATGGTGGGCCTGGTACATCATTAGTTGCTGTTTCTGAAAAATTTACAGATAAGCTGAAGGATGAATTTGTGGTTATAAACTGGGACCAGAGAGAAACCGGAGAAACATTAAAACTAAATTCAACGCAACAAAATCTGACTCCAGAACTTCTAAAAAATGATGCTTATGAAGTTGTCAATTACCTTTTAAAAAGATTTAAGCGTGAAAAACTGTTTTTAGCTTCTCACTCATGGGGATCTGTTCTTGGTTTTGATATTGCTAAAAATCATCCCGAATTATTATATGCCTATATTCCGATAAGTGCAATTATCGATATAAATAAATCGTCAGAATTAACGGTAGATATGCTGAAAAAATGGGCTGTTAAAACGAATAATATGACAGCAACGGAAGAGCTCAATTTAATAAATATTCCTTTTACAATGCCTGATGATTTATTCTATTCCCAGAAATGGTTATTTATTCATAACGGAGTAGATTTTGCTAAAAAAGAAGATTTTAAACCTACTTATTACAAATGGCTGGCAATCTGGTTTCCGATGTGGAAAAAATCTGTAGAAGGAAGTCTTTTTAATACACTTCCTGAAATTGATACTCCGGTATATTTTATTGAAGGAAATGGAGATAAACAGAAATCACATTACCTTGTTGAAGATTACTATAAATTTGTTAAAGCACCGAAAAAGGGAATGTTCTGGATGAAAAAATCCGGACATACCATTTTTAATACAGAACCAGATAAATTACAAAAAGTAATCATGGAGAAGATAAAACCAGAAGTATTTGTCCAGTAAATGGTTTTATTTATATCATCATGTACCTTTATTCAGGTTTATAAATTCTGATTTATGAAAGAAATAGTTTCTGCTGAGCTAATAGAAAAATGGTTGAATGGCTGGTCGGTATCAAGAGGAGTATCACTACCGGTTAAATATAAGTCAGGATTTAAAATAGAAGTTGGTTGGGAAGAGCAGAAAAGCCGTTATGTTTTCCCTTTTCTAAATAAAGATTTAATTGATTTAGCAGAATCGATTGAAGAACCGTGGGTTTTTCTTAAAGTCTGCGCTCCCTGCAACGAGCTTACAGAAATCTTACCTGATCGATGGACCATTCAGCCACAAGGCTATCTGATGATGGGTGAAAATAATCCTGAGAAGTTTGAAAACCGATTACTAGCAGACGGCTATAGTATGGAAACTGAAGTTTCTGATGATGGAGTTTACCTCATTAAGATTAAAGATAAAAATAATGAGTTAGCCTCTTCTGGCAGAGTTGTATGTATTGACGGTTGGGCTATATATGACCGAATAGAAACCAGTCAGTTTCATCAAAGAAAAGGATTGGGAAGTTATTTATTTGCTGAACTTCAGAAAATAGCAGAAAGAAAGGGAATTGAAAATAATATTCTTGTTGCTACAGAACAGGGGCGTTTATTATATGAATCTTTAGGTTGGAAAGTAGTAAGCCTGTATACCTCTGTTGTTATTGTTCCTTAAAAACATTTACTTAAGCTGAATTTTACATTATCATAAATAAAATATCTTTATTAAGAATAGAAACATAATACAGATACAATTGGGTAATACTATTTTTTATGTGTTTATTATTTGTTTTATCTTTATAGTTGCTTTCGGATATTCTAGATTAATAATTATGAGTATTCGCGCTCTACACACAATGATTTATGATGAAAAATTCTTACTTACTAGTAGTACTAATGCTTTTTCCTCAGTTCGTATTTTGTCAGAACTTAAATGAGAGATATACTGAATTAAGAAAAGAAGTAAACAACTCTCCTGATAATGTCATAAAAGAAAGCAAAATATTAAAAGAGAAAGCTTTAAAGACTAATACATTCGATATTGTATCAAAGGCTGACTATATTACAAGTTTTGCATTTTATTTAAAAGGAAGTCCTGATTCCTGTATTTATTATGCTAATGCCGCTATTGAATCTGCTAAAAAGAACAATTACAATGAAGGAGAGGCGCTGGGATTGAGGATTCTTGGTACGCAGTATGCTAAGATGGGACTGTTGGACAAATCCAAAGAACTGCTTGATCAGGCACTTGTTTTGGTTTCGAAGCAACAAAATGATGAAGCTTATGAAATTAAAGGTGGAATTTATGCCTCTTTACTTGTGCTAATGGATAACAATAAGGAACTGGATAAAAAGATTATCGTTGCCCAAAAAGGCATTAATAGTTATTTGAAAGTAAGTAGCGAAGTTTCCAGAAAAGAATTACTGCCTTCAGCATATACGAATCTAAGCTATCTCTACTCCAAAACCAAGAAATATGATTCGGCTTATGTATATTCACAAAAGGCTTTGGAGTTTATTAATGCTAATGATACTTACAAACTGGCTTTTACTTATCATGATATTGGCTATCTTTTAGCGGCACAGGGTAAATACTCCGAAGCTATCGAGCAGTATAAAAAAGCTTTAAGCTATTGCAAGGGAGAGAGCTTTTACGATAAAAAACTAGAGATCTTACAAGGCCTTTCCGAGGCTTATGGAAATGCAGGTGATAGTAAAAATGCACTTTATTATTTACAACAATACCAAAAACTATATCTAAATGGAACTCAGAAAAATCAGCATGCTGTAAATGAAATATACAATGCGACCAGTAAGCCGACTCCTATCAAAGTAGCTCCGGTTTTAATAACGACGGCCTGTATTGCTTTTGGATTGGTAGTCATTTATTTCTTTTTAAACTATAAAAAGAAGTCTGAAAAAATAAATAGTTCACAGAAAGAGAAAAAAGAAACCCTGCAGATTGATGTTAATATAAGTACGGAAACAGAAGAAAAAATTCTTTATAATCTCAACGAATTCGAAAAACAGGAAGCCTTTGTAGATAAAGAAACTTCCTTATATAGCGTTGCCAATAAATTCCAGTGTAATACAAAATACTTATCACTAGTCATAAAGAGGCATAAAAATAAATCATTTGTTCAATATATTAATGACCTTAGAATACAGTATGTTATTAATAAACTGAAAACAGACCCTAACTTTAGTAAATTTAAAATCTACTATCTTGCAGAACTCTCCGGATTTTCTTCACAAAGAGCCTTTACTTCTGCATTTACCAATAATACCCAAATGAAACCTCTGGAATATATAAAGAAATATTATTCTAAAGAGTAAGAGTCTGTTTAAATTTTATAGTTAATACTCTTCGATAATTTAGTTCGTCAAGCTCACTATAAACTGGCTCATTACAGGCTTAGAGCTTAGAGTGACATTGTTTATCTAAAATATCTTTCTTTATAGGTGTCAGACTGAGCCTGTCGGAGTCTAGATTATTTTTGAATTAAAATCTAAACAGGTTCTAAAGGAAGACTTTAAGAGATATTTTGTCAAATCAGAATGCTATTCTTAATCTGAAATCATAAGATTATTTTGATTCTTAATGTAGGATTTCAGAAAAGTGCTACCCATTTTAGTAAAACATAATGTAATAAAGTGGATTTATGCAATATGCTTATTATTAGCGCGTTGCTGCTTTTAATATATTCGTTTTTCTGAAAATGAACCTGTTTTTTTATTGTTATTTCCTTTATTGTATGTGCCTTTTCTTTTAGGGTAATACATGAATTTTCATATTTGTAATAAATTTTTACGATCACAATTCCTAATCCACATGTACGGGAATTTATTAATAGACAAATAAAAATTTTAAGACACAAACAAAGATGGAAAGAATAAAGAAAGATGAAATGTTATTTCATGGTAAAAAGCACGTGTATATCCCGCCCGTATTTGAGATTGTTTTGGTTGAAATGGAAGCCGGAATATCTGCTACATCTGCACTCGTAAAACCTGATACTACTGTACAAACAGATTGGGAAGGGACAGATACCCAAACCGGGGAAATTATTTGGGAATAGTCTTCTTTTATCATTAGAACCTGCTTACAGAGCATTAATAATAATTCCCATGCTTTAAAAACATTTTATCTAAAAAGCACACAAATATGAAAACAAAAAATTTTAAAAGTTTAAGTATAACTTTATTATTGGTACTATTGTCTTCCTGTCGAAGTAATGATACAGATAATACTTTGAATCCTGATTCTAAAGGCAATACTGCTATAAAAATTAATCTATTGGGTTCAGATTTTGCAGGGGCTACAGAGCCTGAGTTTACAGCATCTACTGGAAAAGGAACTACTGCGCCTTCTGGTGTAGTACAAACCCAGATTACAATGATAGACCCAAGTACCTTTATTTCAACAGAAGTTACTCCGGTTTTTAATGGATTAAATACTCAGGCAGCTATGAGTGGTGCAAAAGCAGCAGTGAGTGGCAATAATTTAGGAAATGGGATACAGTTTCGTGTTATTGCCTATAGAAGTGCATCCTCTACAAGCCCCGGAGCCTATGCTGCTCACAGAGATTATAGAGTGAACGGTGCTAATGTAGAGCTTGTTAATCCCGCAGAAGGTGATCTTTGGCTGGATAATAGTATTTCTTATGATATAGTAGCATACTCTTTTGCAACAGCTTCTTTACCTAATATTACTACTGAAAAAGGTAATATCAGCGGTGCTAAGGCCGATTATATCAATAATACTGATATGATGTATGTAAAGATGCCTAATCAGACATTTGCGAAAGGCAGTAATACACTTGGTATTATTCTTCGTCATAAAACAGCATTAATAGAGAAGGTAAACGTAAATATATTAGACTCTCAACTATCTTTTTCGGGAAGCGGTATAACGAACACTGTACTGACGATACCACATGCTAAAGATGGATCTATAGCTTTCAGCGGGGCAAATGCCGGAATAATCTCCGGACGTACAGACTATGAAAATAAAGTCATCAATCTAACATCAATTAATGGTACTGCAAAATCTCAAAGTCAAACGCTAAATAATGTTTTAATTAATACCAATACCAGTATTGATAATAGTAAAACGGCTGTTTTTTCGGCTAATGTTACTATAACAGATAATACAAAAACGCCTGCGGTTACTAAAACACAGTCGATTAATTCATCATTTAAATTGCTTCCGGAGTATAAACAAAATCTAAATGTTGAGATTAAAAAGTGTGGCGCATATACAAGACCAAAAGGTGCCAGTCAGATGACGCTTGAAAATAAAGTGTGGCGCGAATTTATGTGTAATGATCTTGGAGTGGATACCAGTGGTAACTTTAATCCATTTGACGTAAGCAGTTCCACTAATATTAAAAGGTTCCATGGAGCTAGATACGAATGGGGAAGTAATGGATTGAGTAATCAGCAAAATATAAGATGGATTACTAAGGACGTAGATCAGGATGCAAGGTATAATCCGGGATTAGCTTTCAATTCTCCGGGGGCCCCGGCAGGTAACCCGAATGGTACAGGATGGAGAGGAATAGGATGGATTGCAGGTGGATTGTTCCCTTGGACAGATACTTCTTCCGGAGCCTCTACGCTTCCTGCTGATTCCTGGACAACCAGTGGTAATGGAGGAGCGAGCAACCCTTGCCCGAGCGGTTATCGAGTTCCCACTAAAGATGAATGGGCAGATGCAGCTAATGCCGGAGATGGATTTAATAAATTCACAAGAACAGGAAATGCGAGCGTTGATTTTGGAGATGAATATGGCAGAGGACGTTGGCTGGGGAATGCATTATTTATTCCTTTTGGTGGCTATCGCCGAATTACATCTACGAAAGTTCCGAGCTCTGCTCAAGGGGAATTGGCGGCTCGCCGTACAGAGAATGCATTTTACTGGACAAGTTCAAGAGATGAGAGTGGGGCAGATCTGGTTTATTTTTCTTCCATAACACCATCTGGAACTATCTCTTCTGGCACAACGCATCCTACACACGGGATGGCTGTTAGATGTATAAAAGAATATAATTAGTTATAAGGATTATACCTTTGAAAACAAGGATACAGCTTTCCATAAGAACAATTTCATCATTTGTTTGTAAAACTGATATGTTTTACCGGTAGTTTCAAGAACTACCGGTTTTATTTATATACTTTTAGAAGTATAATTATTTAATCAGTGTTTTAGCCAAATTGCCTACTTCAATTAATTTTTCTTTCAAAGACTCATTCCATGGTAGTCCCAGAGTAAGGCGCATACAATTATGGTATTGATCCTGAAGTGTAAATACACGCCCCGGAGCAATACAGATATTTTTTTTCATGGCTAGTTCAAAAAGTTCAACGGTATTAATATCTCCAGAGAATTCCACCCATAATGCGAGGCCGCCTTTGGGCTGACTTATTTTAGTCCCTTCCGGAAAATGCTGGGCAATGGTTTGTGCGTAGTTTAAATAGTTTTCCTGAAGTGTTTTACGTAGCTGCCACAAGTGCTTTTCGTATTTACCACTTTTTAAGAAGCTGCCTACGCTTTCATTAATAATAGAGTTGGAGCAAATAGAGTGTACCAGCTTTAATTTCATAATCTGGTCTTTATATTTTCCCGGAGCAATCCATCCCACACGGTATCCCGCTGCAAGGGTTTTGGATATAGAACTGCACCAAAGTACATTTCCTTCTGTATCAAAAGCTTTACAACAACTTGGTCTTTTATTGCCAAAATGAAGATCTCCGTACACATCATCTTCCACAATTGGAATGTTGTGTTTTGAGAGAAGCTCCACAACAGCTTTTTTATTTTCATCTGGCATACAACTGCCTAGTGGTGTATTAAAATTGGGAATCAAGAGGCATATGTCTATTTTTGAAACCAGTTTTTCCAGTTCATCAACCAAAAGTCCTGTTTCCGGATGGGTGGGAAGTTCCAGCACTTTTAGCCTCAGGCTTATAGCCAGCTGTAGTATCCCAGGATAGCAAGGACTTTCTATCGCAATTGTATCTCCCGGTTTGGTAAGAGCCATCAAACAGAAAGATAAAGAATTCATTCCGCCGTTGGTGGTAATAATATCATCTTCATTTAGATTTCCACCCCAGTTAAGAGATCTGGCCGCAATCATACGGCGAAGCGTTACATTACCTTGTAGAGATTCATAGGAAGTTCCGCCTCCTTTTAGAGTTCTTGTAGCCTGTATCACTTCCTTCTTTAGTTGGGGAAGCGGGATTAGCTCACCGTCTGGTGCACCAATAGAGAAAAGTGTTAAATCCTCACGCCCAATATTTGTAAATACCTTATTAATAAGCTCATTAGGCTCATTGCTGCTGGCGATAGGGGATGGCTTACTCGTCTCTGGAAGTGGTAAACGCAGGTATGGAAGCTGGCTCACAAAATATCCCGATTGAGGTACAGAGTAAATCAGAGACTGAGATTCCAGCTCCAGAAAAACTCTTTTAGCTGTGTTCATGCTTACGTTATGATTCTGGCATAAAGTCCTCACAGAGGGGAGTCTTTCACCTTCTTTCAAAACTCCATTTTTAATTTGAGCTGAAAGTTTATGTGTAATGGAGCTGTATAGGAAATCGTTTTTCATATTACAAATATATCTGTATCCATTGAAATTTCAAAAATTGAGACTGTATTTATTTTTTTGAACCTCATAATTTTGTTTTCAATAAAAATAACAACATGATGAGAGATACTGTAATATCTACTACACAAAATGACAATACAACAAAAGGCTGGGTTAATGGCTTTATAGGAGTCTTACTTTTCAGCGGTTCATTACCAGCGACGAAAGTTGCTGTTATGGATTTATCGCCATATTTTGTAACAGCAGCAAGAGCTTCCATAGCGGGAGTACTAGCACTACTGGTTTTGCTTATTTTTAAAGAAAAAAGACCCTCGAAACAGCAGATAGTTCCTATTATGCTCGTTTCCATCGGAGGTGTTGTCGGATTTCCGTTATTGTCTGCAATGGCCTTGCAACATTTTACTTCTGCCCATTCTATTGTATTTATAGGTTTATTACCGCTAGCAACTGCTATATTCGGGATTTTTCGTGGCGGAGAAAAAGCACCAAAACCTCTTTTTTGGGTATTCTCAATTTTAGGAAGTCTATTGGTTGTAGGTTATGCAGTTGCTCAAGGAATCTCTGTAGCCCCGGTTGGAGATCTGTTAATGATTCTGGCAATTATATTATGTGCTTTGAGTTATGCTGAAGGTGCAAAACTTTCAAAAGATCTGGGTGGATGGCAGGTTATTTCATGGGCACTGGTTATCGCATTGCCGATTACAGCTCCGTTAACCTTCTTTCTGCTTCCGGAATCTTTGGATACAGTAAGTTTCTCTGCATGGATGGGAGTTGCTTATGTAGCTTTGTTCAGTATGTTTATAGGATTTATATTCTGGTACAAAGGACTTGCACAGGGAGGCATTGCAGCTGTAGGCCAGCTACAGCAATTGCAACCATTTTTTGCATTGGCGCTAGCCTCTACCTTACTTCATGAAAAAGTAAGTATTGGTATGATTGCCGTCACTTTAGGAGTTATCCTTTGTGTACTGGGTGCCAAGAAATATGCTAAATAAAATTTCAGTTTTTTTTTAGACTGGGGCTCTTTTGCCTGATTTATGAAGTTTGAAGTTTCTTCATGCCCAGAAGATTCTTAATGATAAAAAAGAGTCCCAGTATTATAAACGGAATACTTAAGATTTGTCCCATATTTAAAATCATTCCGTGTTCGAAATTCACCTGATCTACTTTGATAAATTCTACAGCAATTCTTAAGATGAAAATAAGGCAGATGCTTATTCCAAAGTAAAAGCCTTTTCCTGCTTTAAAGATTCCTTTCTGGTAGATAAAATAGACCAAAAAGAAGATAATAAAATAAGAAATAGCCTCATATAGCTGCGCCGGATGTCTCGGAACATCATCTACATGTCTGAATATAAATGCCCATGGTAAGTTAGATGGGGTACCTATTATCTCAGAATTCATTAGATTGCCTAATCTGATAAATGCACCACCTAAAGGAGCAACAATAGCAATAATATCAAAAATTCTCAGGAATTGTATTTTGTATTTTCGGGCATAGAATATCATCATAATGATAAGACCGATTACACCACCATGACTGGCCAGCCCGGCAT
The DNA here is from genome assembly GCF_002024805.1 of Elizabethkingia bruuniana. Lineage (NCBI taxonomy): Bacteria > Pseudomonadati > Bacteroidota > Flavobacteriia > Flavobacteriales > Weeksellaceae > Elizabethkingia > Elizabethkingia bruuniana. The sequence goes on along the minus strand of NZ_CP014337.1, from coordinate 2,105,002 downwards.
ATCCGATAAAATGATAAGCACCGTCTTCACCTTTCTGGATAGGTAAAAATATTTCAATTGGGTGTTGGGAATAATAATCGAAATCATAGAATAGACAATGTCCTAATCTTGCGCCTACAAGAATTCCAATAAATGCATAAGCAAATAAAGCTTCGTGTGCTTTTTCACTTAATTGTTCTTTTTTATATACTTTTCCGAGAAGATTATAACAAAGAATTAGTCCTATACAAAATAATAAACCATAATATTTTAGCGGAAATCCGCCACCTATATTAACGATTTCAGGATTTACATCCCAGTTGATGTAGAGTAAACTCATTGATTTTTTATTTTGTTTTAACTATTGGATTATGTTTTACAGGGAAATTCACAGAATTGGCAATAAAGCAGTATTCATGAGCTTTTTTATGAAGTTCGATAGCTTTTTCAATCATATCGCTGCTTTTAACAATAACAATGGGATTAAGTGTTACTTCTTTAAAGTAGCCATTTCCGTTTTGTTCTTCAAGCATTATACCCTCAGCTGTGTCTGTGTATTCCTCAACGATAATATGATTCGCAGAACAGAAGTGCAGATACCAAAGCATATGACATGAAGAAAGAGATGATACCAGTAAATCTTCAGGGTTATGCTTGGTTGGGTCACCCAGAAAAGCAGGATCAGAAGATGCCTGAATTACAGCTTTTTGTTCAACAATAATATTGTGGTTTCTTTCGTAATTTTTATAGTGATCTGTACCAGAACCTTTATTACCGGTCCACTCAACCTTAGTTTGGTAATGGTGCTCCTTCATAAGTGTTTTCCCTTTTTTACAGGCCAAAGATACGGAATAAATGCTTAAACTATTTTTGCCCTCCTAAGGTCTTGAGAGCCAGAGCAGCAATGTCTGATATCATTTTTGTAGGAGAATTACAATCGCAGTTACTGAGTCCAAGAACATAGATATCCTGTTTTGGAAAATAGATTCCCATTGTTTTAAATCCAAAAATACTTCCGCCGTGTTCCCTTGTCGGTTGTCCTGTGATTTCTTTAATATGCCAACCGTAACCGTAAGTAAATTCCTGTCCGTTATTGAGTTTATATTTTCTAAAAGCTTTCTGGGTATTTTCAGGTTTTAGCAGCAAATTCTGATTAAGGGCTTTTTGCCACTTTAGCATATCAGTTGTAGTAGACATTAACGATCCCGATGAAAAAGGAACACTAAAACTGATAATAGATTTATTGACATAAACATTTCCTTTTTGATGGTAACCATATGCTCTGTTTTTAATCACTTTTCGATCGCTTGCATAATATGAATTTGCCATGCCAGCTTTATCAAAGATATTTTTCTGTATAAAATTTTCGTAAGTATCTCCAGAAGTTAATTCTATGATATAACCCAGTAAGACATAACCAGCATTGTTGTATTCAAATTTCTCTCCCGGAGCAAAATCTATTGGTTCATTTTTGAAGAAATCAACCATCATTTTGGGAGGCATTTCCTTCTGTGCAATATCCTGTAAAGATTTCATTTTTGTAAAGTCTCTGATTCCGGAAGTATGAGTAAGCAGATGATGAATTGTGATTTTATCTCCGGAAGGGTAGTCCGGTACATATTTGGATACAGGATCTGTTACTTTTAGCTTTCCTTGTTCTTCAAGAATAAGGATTGCAATGGCTGTAAACTGTTTAGTTATAGAACCTAATTGGAAAACATTTTCAGGATTCAGATCTGTATTTAATTCCAGATTAGATTTTCCGAATGCTTTCTTATACACAAGTTTTCCATTCTTTGTAATCATAAATACCCCACCAGGGCCATTGATATCTCCAAATTCTGTTTTGATAATACTATCTGTTTTTTGCTCCAGATTCTGAGAGAATAGTGTAGTAATGGTAAACAGAAATAGAAATGCTGAAAAAATTCTTTTGCTGTACATAGTTTTTATTTTAACATTGTAAATATACATAATACTATGTTATGCAAGATAATGTGTTTATAAAATTGCCTGAGCAAATACCTGATTTATTATTCCAATACTATTTTCATTTAGATTATACTTAAAAGATTCTAATGCCTCTTTAACATCTCTATTTCAATGATATTATTATCTTTTAAAAAATCTTCTTTATACTCTTTTACCAGTTCACGCTTTCTTTCAGCACCATTTATAAATTTTCCTCCTGAGTAATGATCCGGAATTTCTCCGATATTACTAGACGGATCACTTCGGTAATTTCTAAACACTTTTATATACTGTGGATAGCTTATTTTTAATGCATTAGTATCTCTCTCTCTTATGGGATATACAAAATTTTCTTTTTCGTGCTTAATGCCCTTTAATTCCCAGATATAGCTTTTAGTATCATCTTCGAGTTTTACAATTAATCCGGGTAACCCTCCAAATTTGTATGGGCCATTGGGAATAGGGATTTCCTTACAAAACCATGCAGTCCATTTTCTTCCCCCGTATTGAGTAGTTGCTTTCTGGGCTTTAAAGTTTAAGATCAAAAGAGTTTCGTTTGAAAGTTCCCACTGAAGATGAATTTCTTGATTAATGTTGTAACGTTTATTGTCTATATTTTCAAAGAAATCCAGATTATCATAGGAACTATTTTTTTTAATAACTCTGGTATAAGTTATAATTTTATTTGGAGGCATAGAATTTATTCCTCTTTTAAAATTTTCAGATAGTACAGAATCTACTGCATAGGCACTCTGGCTGAAATATTCAGATTTTTCCTTACCAATGCTTAAAATCATTATTTCATTCTCAATATTTTGTTTTTGAGTGGAATCAGAAATGTATTTGTACTCATAAATAAATTGTTGATTCTGACTGAAAAATATATTGCTAATAAGAAGTACTAAAAGTAAAATGGATTTGTTCATTTTAGTATTTCTATAGGTCATATTAATTAAGACTTGAAAAGAATAGATAATGTATTGAACTAATACTTGTTTATTTGAATTTCGTTTAATAGATATTTGTAGTGATTTGATTTTCATTGTAAAATGGTTAAGTTTTTTTGTTGATTTTTAGTTTTTAATAAAATTAAGAAAAAAATGAATTAAATGCTTTTGATAATATTTATTTTATGCTATCACCTTATTTGTAAAATAGTTTCAGAAATAATTTATAATGTCTGAATCTATAATATTGATTTACAGTTGGTTTTAGAATGAAGAGCCGGTAAATATTCTTTTACTGGCTCTTTTTATTTATTATGAAAATGTGTAATGTTATTATTTAACCGCTATGTAAATATCAACTTCAGCGTTTTCAGGATCTTGTGCTTTTTCACCATAAATTTCAAAATCTGCTGTATAGGTTCTGTTGAGATCCATATTCCATATTTTCAGCCATTCATTGTAAACAATACCTTCTGCTAAGCTTCCTTTGGTGGTTTGTTTATTATAATCGGAAGATTCAATTGCCTTCCCGACCATTCCTTCAGGAATCTTATCCAGGCTGTTTACTTTACATCCTAAAATAGTAGTATAGGGCTTTGTATAGTCTTTCTCATAATCTGTGTAAATACAATAAATAGCGTGATCAGCTTTATTAGGAATTTGGTCGATAATCCCTTCAGTCATAAACTTATTCCATAATACAGGAATATCCTGGGCTGCCTGCTGATTTTCATTTGTTGTTCTTACAGCGATACCAATTACGTAAAATGTGTCGAGTTTGGGCATAATTTCTTAGTGTTTACTTTTATAACCACAAATTTATAATACTATTATGACAACCCTTTGTCAGTAGTAATTTCCAGTTCTGCAAATAATAAAAAACGGACAGCCTGAAAGACTGTCCGATAAAACTGTTGTATGAAACAGTTTTTACACATAAATGAATGATAATATTACGATGAAATAATATTCAGGTTAAAGTTGTTATACTATATCTATGCTTAATATCACTATGGGGCACAGGTCACAATCTGTTTACCTGTTCCGTTACCGGACATATAGGTAATGTTAATGACAGATTGTGTCGCCGTAACAGTATTAGTTCCGGTCGTATTCCATTTTATGGTATTAAGTGTATTTCCGTTGAATAATTCCAAAGGTTCCAATGCTCCTCCGGATGATTTGCTTCCAAAGAGTGAAATTTTTCCGTCCTTGCTAATTACGACTCTTACTAATGGAGCGGAAGGGGTTCCTTCAAGGTCCCAGATTTCATAAGTCCTATTAGCAGGTAGTGCAGCCGGACGCAAAAGAGCAGGGATCCTATCACTACCATATACTGTTCCATCAGCGAAACGCACTGTACGGGTAGCACCGTCGTTCCCCTGGAAATTTATTTCTTTAGTTGCCATTTGTGTTCCGTTAATAGTAAGGTTGAAAGAATTATCCAGTTTGTAAATATCGAATACAAACCCAAAGTCAGTAGCCGGCATGGTGAACGTTTGTGTAACACCATCTTTTACAGAAAAAGGAACCGGATTAATATCCTGTCTGCATGGACCCAGTCTCAGATTCAGGTTATATTTTACTCCCGGAGTAATTTTCAGTTTATCTATTGTCATACTTTTCGATACACCATCTACGGTTACAGTACCCAGATTAAGCTGTCCCGTCGTAGTGGTATTAGAAATGACCTGTGTGGCACTGCTTGTCACTATTGGTAGGTTTTGAGCAGAAAAAGACACGGGCTGATTTATAGAACCATTATAAGTTAGAGCATCTGTGGCAAAGCTAATATCAGCAGAGCTATTGGCAGGTGAAATAGTAGCATTGGTTACTGCAGAAATATTTCCAACCTGTCTCGCATCCAGTTTCGTAGTAATCTGACTGTACTGATGTTTTAGTACTATATCAAGATTATTAACCCCGTTTCCGGTTACCGTCATATTTTTTTTGAAATACATAAGATCTCCGCTAATACCTGATAACTTTGCATTAGCCAGAGTTCCGCCGTTGTTTATAGATGGGGTAGAAGAAGCACTATTTACAGAGTAAGCAACAAAAGTATAATTTTGACCGCCGTTTAGCAGAAAACCATCAGTTTCTCCATTTTTATAAGCAAACTCTTTTTCAGTAACATAGTTTCCGTTATTGTCATATACAGCTACTTTATATCTCACACCAGCGCCTAACTCTGTTGGCGGTGTTGCTGCAGCCACAGGGTTAATAGATGCCTGAGCCTGACTGGCTAAAGAAGATGTATTAGACTGAGGCGTAAGAGTAGCCATTACAAAGCTGTCATCACCCAGCGAAATTTTTGTCTGTTGAGGACTAACGGTTGCTACTCCTGTTTTTCCTGCTGAAGCTTGAAATACTGGTGTTTCTTCTTCAGATTCAATACTTGCAAGGTTTACCTGTACATTGTATACTGAATTGTTGGCTGTTGTGTTGTCGCTTATACCACCTTCCGCACTTCGGCAGGAAGCAGCTGTTAAGGACAATACCAGTAGAGGAAAGCCTACTGCTTTTAATTGTAATTTCATCATTTTGTATTTTAAATTGTGTGTTTTTTGTGTTTTTGTCTTTTAGACTATGGGCTACAGGTAACAATTTGTTTTCCTGTACCGAAGCCGGACATGTATGTTGTTCCGAACACCATCTGGGTAGCAGTTACGGTGTTACTTCCTGTGGTATTCCATTTAATTTTGTTAAAAGAAGAGCCGTTGTATAGCTCCATAGGTTCTAATGGTCCGCCGGAAGATTTACTTCCGAATAATGATACCTGACCATCTTTACTGATAACTACTCTTACCAAAGGTTTACCAGTAATACCTTCCATACTGTAAATTGTAGGTATTCCATTGCTGCCATATTTTGTTTTATCCTGAAATCTGATTGAAGAAGTTGATCTTCCGTTTACACCGTAACCATCTTCAAAATTGATCTCTGCTGTGGACATTTTTGTACCATTAATCGTAAGATTAAATGAATTGTCCAGTTTGTAGATATCGAATGTAAACCCAAAATCTGTTGCAGGCATGGTAAAGGTTTTGGAAACGCCATTGGCGACATCAAACTTTTCAGGTAATATATCCTGTCTGCAAGGACCGAATCTTAAGTTTAGGTTATATTGTACCCCTGGAGTGATTTTTACTTTATCTAGTTTCAGATTTTTGGTTACCCCGTCAATAGTAACGGCTCCTATATTTAGTATTCCTTCAGGATTGGTATCATTAGTTCGGGCAATGACCTGCGTTGCAGTACTTGTAACTACAGGGTCATTTAATTTAGGTTGAAAGCTTACTGCCTGGCCGCCAGAGAGAGCATTGTTATAAGAAAGAGCATCAGTCCCAAAACTAATATCTGCAGAGGCAAATGCAGGAGTGAAAGCAGCATTATTAACAGCTGAAATATTTCCAACCTGCCTTGCATCCAGCTTAGTTGTAATTTTACTAAACTGATGTTTTAGCACTATAGCTAGTTCATTAACTTTATTACCAGTTACGGTCATATTTTTTTTAAAATACATCAAATCTCCGCTTACTGCTGCCAGTTTAGCCGTAGTAAGTGGGGCTTTGTCATCAAAAATATTAGGTGTAGGGGAATTGTTGTTTAATGAATAAGCAATAAAAGTATAATTCTGATCTCCATTTAACAAAAAGCCATCTGTTTCATTCTGTTTATAACTGAATTCTTTCTGGTCTACATAATTTCCGGCTTTATCATATACAACGACTTTATATCTTATACCATCTTTTAGTTCGTTCGAAACAATACCAGCTGCTAAGGGACTAACAGAAGCTTGAGCCTGACTGTTTAGTGAAGAAATATTTGTGTTAGGTATAAGTGTAGCTGTAACAAAGGTATCGTCTTCAAAAGGAATAACTGTCTGCTGAATATTTCCGGATGAGATTCCTTTTTTGCTTGCAGAAGCCTGTAATGCAGGTGTTTCCTCAATAGTTTCAATTCCGGAAAGCTTTATTTTAACATTGAGCGCAGAAGCAACTGTTGTTGTATCATTTATACTCTCTTCAGTACTTCGGCATGAGATTGTAGTAAGAAATAAAGCTAATAGTGAAAAACTCACCATTTTAAATTGTAAAGGTTTCATCATTTATGTGTTGTGTTTGTGATTTAACTATCAAAAAAAGGCGGGCAATACGGGGACTGCCCGCTTAAAAAACTGTCAACAGCTTTTTATTAATAAATGATAGATAAATGAATTTTATATTACGGAGTACAGGTAACAATTTGTTTTCCTGTTCCGAAACCTGACATATAAGTCGTTCCCAGTACCAGCTGAGAAGCAACTACAGTATTATTTCCTGTAGTGTTCCAGGTAATTTTATTGAATGAATTACCATTGAATAGTTGTAATGGCTCAAGCGCTCCACCAGCAGTTTTACTTCCAAACATTGAAATTGTACCATCTTTACTGATTACAACTCTTACTAAAGGTTTTCCTTCAGTTCCTTTCATATTGTATATTGCAGCAATAGTACCATCCTGCCATGCTGTACCATCTGCAAACCTGATGTTTTGTGAAGGTGAAGAACCTCTTTCAAACTGAATTTCTCCGGTAGCCATTTTAGTACCGTTAATGGTAAGGTTGAAAGAATTATCCAGTGTGTAAATATCGAATACAAAACCAAAGTCTGTTGCCGGCATAGTGAAAGTTTGTGTAACACCATCTTTTACAGAAAAAGGAACCGGATTAATATCCTGTCTGCATGGACCAAATCTAAGATTCAGGTTATATTTTACTCCAGGAGTAATTTTTAGGTTGTCTATTTTTGCAGGTTTAGTGACCCCGTCAATAGTTACATTCCCTAAATTAAGCTGCCCGGTAGTTGTAGTACTGGCAATAACCTGGGTTGCGCTACTGGTTAAGACGGGTTGATTAAGGTTACTAAAACTAACACTCTGACCTGAAGAAAGAGGCCCGTTATAAGTTAAAGCATCTGTTGCAAAGCTTATATCAGCAGAACCGTTAGCAGGAGTTATTACAGGATTGCTGACAGCTGAAATATTTCCAACCTGTCTTGCATCCAGTTTTGTAGTAATCTGGCTGTATTGGTGTTTTAATACAACATCCAGATTGTTAACTCCGTTTCCGCTTACTGTCATATTTTTCTTAAAATACATAAGATCCCCACTAATACCGGATAATTTTGCAGCAGCAAGAGTTCCGCCGTTGTTTATTGATGGGGTAGAAGAAGCACTATTTACAGAATAGGCTACAAAAGTATAATTCTGACCACCGTTTAGTTGAAAACCATCAGTTTCGCCATTTTTGTAAACAAATTCTTTTTCAGTAACATAGTTTCCGCTGTTGTCATATACAGCAACTTTATATCTTACACCTGTACCCAGTTCTGTAGGTGGAGTTGCCGCAGCCATCGGGTTAATAGATGCCTGAGCCTGGCTAGCCAATGAAGGTGTATTGGACTGAGGTGTAAGGGTTGCCATTATAAAGCTGTCATCACCAAGTGATATCTTTGTCTGTTGCGGGCTGGAAGATACTGAATTTGATTTACCGGCAGAAGCTTGTAAAACAGGAGTTTCTTCAATATTCTCTATCCCTGAAAGGTTTACCCGTACATTGAAAGCTGAAGGGTTCGTATTATTGTCTTCTATGCTACCGTCAGTACTTTTGCATGAGATAACAGCAAAGGATAATGCTAGCAGCGGAATGCCCGCAGCCTGTAATTTTAATTTCATCATTGATTTGTTTGTGTTTTGTTTGCTTAATCTACTGGTCTACCATTCGATAGTTCGGTTATCATCAGGGTCTTGTGTCCATTCTTCCTGAACCTGGCCACCACTATTTGGGGGGACAACTTTTGCAGAACCGGCAGCTATGCCTTGTTCCATTTCCAACCATAATACATCCAGCGCAGGAGCAGAATACTCCTGTTTAAGGTTTTCTTTAATCATCATTTGTAATCTTCTTTATTTGTTTGTGTTTTATACTAAGTCTCCAACATGTTGGAACTGTGATCCAATTAATTATATATAAATTATAATAACCAGCATTCTGCACACTACATATGTGTGATATGAGGTTTAATTTATTATTCCTCTCAGTGATTTGGATTTTTCAGTCTTATTTTGAGCAAAAAGCTAGCGCTGTGTAAAAAAATATTTTTACATCAACTTTTTATTCAAAAATCTAAATAGTACTTAGGTAAACAGAAAGGTTACCCCTAATTGTGATTAATAAGTTTCTCATCATTGTGTGTTGTTTGTTTGTGTTTTTGTATTTATAAACATCCTATAAAAGAGGATGTTGTATTATTACAATGACAAATATAGAGTTTTTAATTTTATTAAGAGTACTGTATGCCAATCATTTATGTCAATTATGATAATTTTAACAATCTATTTAGTTTTTTTTAATATTGATTTTCTTAGTATTCATGGGGGGTGTACTATGTTTTATATGTATAGTAAAAAGTGAAATATTTTTTTGCTTGTCTCTTTTTCTATCTTGGTTTTTGATGAAATTTAAAATTATTTAATCAATTTTGTCATTGTATTTTCAAATCCGAGGAATATGAAATTTTCCTATGTTTTATAAATCATTATGAAGTTTAAATTTATTATCCTGACATTGTTTTTTTGTTGCCCGGCATTATTTTTCGCCCAGTCTCAAAAACATTATATCATCTTTTTACACAATAAATTTTTAGAGAATCATGCTTTATATGAGAAGCATCCACAATATGGTATTGCAGAATATAAAGCCATCATTCACAAACTTGAAGATAAAAATACCATTGTGATCTCTGAGAAGAGAAAGCCCGATACTGATATCAAAGCTTATGCAATGAAAGTAAAAAAGCAAATTGATAGTCTCTCCCAGAAAGGAATTTCCATTAAAAACATTACCATAATAGGGACTTCTCAGGGAGGTTATATAGCTCAATATGTTTCTTATTATATGAAGAATCCAGAATTAAAATTTGTATTTGTTGGTTCCAGCTTTAACGATGACTCTTTAAACAGGGATACTAATCTCAGACTTTATGGAAAGATTCTCTCTATTAATGAAAGCTCTGATAAAGGAAGTGTGCCATTATCCGGTCAAAAGAGATTTATAAGCTCTAAATTAAATTCTTTCAAAGAAATAGAACTCAATACAGGGCTAATTCATGGCTTTTTATTTAAAGCTTTGGATGACTGGATATTGCCATCAAAAGAATGGGCTATAGGAAAGTAATCCATTTATGATTCTATCTGGCTTTTACCTTATTAATCTCTTCCTGAAGTCTTGGTCTGATATCTATTTTAGCGTTGGAGAAACTAAAGATGGTGGCACCATATTCCCGTGCATATTTATTGGTCACAGAATCTGCTATTACACTATGTTTAAAGAATGGTGAAGTCTCCTTTAATTCATTGTTCCTTTCACTTTGGTTTTTCACACGGATGAGGTAAATGTACTTTTTATGAAGGTCGAACCAGTTAATATAATCTGCATTAAAAGAAACAGCTCGTATTCCATATTTTGAATAAAAATTAATAGCACCAGCCTGTCCGTAATTATCACATAAGACAAGCGTATGTGCCGGATCATTGAATTCTAAATAAGCTTTGTCGACTTTGTTGGCGAGCTCTTTCCATCCCAGCATATCTGCAAAATCCTGAGGCAAAGGATACTCTTTACCATCTTCCCAACGAAGCATTCCCAGTTTATGAAAAGTTTCTTTGTGTGTTATATAGTAGTCTGGGCTTCTATTAGGAAAAGCCACTAAATACATTGGGATAAAAGAGGCTATAGCCAGGATAATACAGACAGGTTTTAAAATTTTCAGAGATTTTTTCTCCAATAGATGTGCTATATAAACAGAGCCGAAGGCAAAATAAACAGGATAGACACCAATGGCATAATAATCCTTTGCTTTTAGGAAAAGAAAAATGCCAAGAGTAATGAAGAAAGACCAGAATAATAAACGGAACTTTTTAAAAGACTGATATCTGAAAAGTGAATAGAGTCCTAGAAGTATTATAATATTAGTTCCCGGAAAAAATAAAAACTGTGAGCGTATAAAGTCCAGTCTGTTGACATTTACAAGCTGTGTGTCCGCTAATTCTTTCATGTGGTGGATAACCGGGAAGTTATTTTGGTACTGCCACAAAAGATTTGGGAGGATTAATACAAATACCAACGCCAGAATAAAATATAACTTTTTGTTTAAAAATATTTTTCTCTCAGGTGTTATAATAAAGGCAGGTAAAAGTCCAATGACAGCAAACACTATATTGTACTTATTTAAGAATCCAAAAGCAAAGGTAATTGCGGCATAATATAGCCACTTAAACTGGTGCTGGTTGATATATTTTATAATAAAAAAGTAGAGTAGGGTCCAGCAAAGAACATCTAGCGAATTTGGCTGATAAAGGGTGTTAAGACGAAATAAAACTGAAAAGGTGATGCAACTAGCTCCCAGAATGAGTGCAAATAAGTTTCCGCCAAGTTCTTCGATTGTTTTCCATACGACAATGGTGGTTAAAACACCAAATAGTGCAGGAAAAAATTTGATCCAGAAAACAGAATTTCCCAGAAGCTTTATGATATAAGAAATCCATGAAGTAACCGGCGGAACCGATAGATATCCCCAGGCTAAATGATTTGCCTGATCCAGATGGAGATATTCATCTCTTTGCAGATCATATTCGGGAAGGATGAGTGAATACTGTATAAGGAATTTCAGGATGATAAAACTAAAAAGTACAGTGGTTTTAATGAAACGATCCGAGTTTGTAAAATTACCTTTCATATTACAGTATGATTTAATGAAAAATAAAGCAGACTTAATAAAGCCTGCTTTACGAAGATACATTAAAAAATGTAATATTTTGAAAATCTTTTTATTATGGTTTATTAGTTGACATCCAACTCCTCACCAGCGATATCTTCCCAACGGTAATAATGAAAAGTTTTATCATCACTCATCACAACAAAAAGGCCATGTCTGAATGTTTTATTCAAAGGAATACTTACCATATCAGAACCATCACTTTTGTTGGCCATTACTTTTACAATTTTTAGCAGCTTGTTTTTTCCCTCTCTGCTAAAGATATGGAACTTATTAGCGCCCTGATCAGAAACCAGGATATAACCTTTTTTGGTCTTTGTTTTGTAAATGGAAATTCCTTCATGATCTTCTGTAAAACCAGTCTGAGCGAATACACCAAGTTCCTGGTTGCCTTTATCAGGATCAGCATAGTATTTTCTTACACCAAATTGTTCATCCGAGTAATAAACATAACCATTCTCATTATCTACAGCAATAGATTCTATTTCCTTTTTACCGCTATAATTACCAAATTTCCGTACAAGTTTAGCTTCTACAAATCCTTTTCCGGAATCTGATAACAGATACTGCCAAAGATAAGTGCCATCTTTAGGACCCGTTTTTCTGCCGGTAATTGCATAAATATTTCCTTTTGGATCTGTATACAAAGCAATCCCCATAAGGTCTCTTTCACCTTCTCCGGTTTGTCCTTCAAACATTGGGAGGCCACCATTATCTATAGGTTTCATATCTGGTAAAGAGAAAACTCTTAGCTTGTGGGTGTATCTTTCTGTTGTCACTGCAATATCCGTCTTTTTGCCATTTAGCATCAATCCATATGCAATGTCAACATTATTAGGTCTTTTTAACCCCGTTACAGAAAGATCCTTTTGTATTTTACCCTCCAGATTAAAAACAAAAAGACCACCATTAATATCTTTATCAGTTCCTATTACAAGGCTTTTAGATGGATCTGCAGAGTTTACCCATATTGCAGGATCATCGGAGTCAAAATTTACAGGCTCGGTAACAATAACCGGCTTAATAATTTCCGGAGAAGCAACTACTTGTTTTTGACTCGAACAGGACAGCGCGGAGAGACTGATAAGTGTATATAAATAGTATTTCATGATATCAATATGTTATTGTCCGTATGCACCGATGTAGGATGATGGTTCCGGAGATTCATAAAGTGTATTGTTAATGGTAAGTCCTTTCGGGAAATTACGGATAATATTTGTGCTTCCTTTGCCTAGTGCAGATGAGCCCGATGAAAGATGAAAATCCCATGCATCATTAAATAAAGCGCTGGTATAGCTGTTATTCAATGGATAATTTTTAAACTTAGGGTCGTTTGCCTGAGGTGTTGTACTGATCACATCATTGCTCCCACTAAGAATATCACCATTATTGGGTGTAAATCCGGTAACAGCATCGGCTGTATAACCATAATAAAGATTATTAGAAGATTTAGAACGGGTATCAGGTTTGTTTTTAGTATCCTGTTTGATACCAAATCTTGTATTGGCAAACAATGTATTGTAAACTTCGGCATAAACAGAGCTTTCCAGCCATATTGAACCACCTTTAATATCCGGCCTTCTCCAGCCTGTATTGATAATGGTATTGTTATAAGCGACGACATGGGCCTGAGGAGAACGTCCCCCAGAATTGGAAAGTTTTAGCGCATTGGTGTTGTTGGAGAAGAATAAGTTGTAACTAACATCGGCAAGTACTCCGGATTTAATGTTTACACCTTCTCCGCCTTTATTTCCGGTACTGTAAAATTTATTTTTGGAAATGATAAGCTCACCACCTTCCAGGTAAGTAGCATCATCGTGAAAGTTTCGGATAACGGAGTTGGTAATAACCAACTTGCCTTTAGTATTAGAGAACCATAAAGCAGGAAGGTTTTCACCTGCTTTTGCTTTATATAATCCCATTTTTACAGATGTTGATGCCTCGGTAGTAGTGGCTCCGCCAAGTTCTATAATGGTATGGTCCAGCAACATTTCAGTACAGGTAGGAGTTGCCAGAATTCCGCCCCATACCTGTCCCCATGAATCTGGTTTTCTGGTTTCGGCAGGGCCTGTTATTTTCACAGGATTTACAACAGTCCCCATACTATAAAGATTCCCTTTTACCACAAACTCCGGTTTTGTATTGGGATCCATAATTACGGTAACACCCTCTTCCAGAACCAGCGACTTTCCCTCAGGGACAATAATATCCCCACTTACATATATTGTTGTGTTTTTGTTCCATATACCGAATACTTCTCCGTGTACGCCGCTGGTGTTTGGAGCTTCCACAGATGTGTCTACCATAGAGTTGGCATTCTCACAAGACTGAGTAATACTCAATAGAAAAGCTAAGGCAAATATTTTATAGTATTGTGTTTTCATTGTCTCTTTAGATTTTGAATTTTACCCCCAGTAAATAGGTTTGTTTGTAATAATCTTTTCGGATAAGGGTTTCGTTATCAGATACCCTTTGATACGGAATGTTTTGGTTTTCCGGGTTACTTCCTTTTATAAATAACTCCATCGGTGTATTCAATAGATTATTAGCCTTTAGGAATATAGTTACGCCATTCTTCAGCTTCTTTTCTATAGAAAAGTCCAGCTGTACAAATCCTTTTTGCCAGATATCATTATCCAGATATTGGGATATTGTATTAATTCTTTCACCTGTATAAGAACCTGCCAACTGTGCATCCCAGCCATTTTGTACATCCTTGTAGAGTATAGAAAGGTTGGCTATATGTTTACTTTGCCCATACAATGGTCTTTTCTGCATTACCTGAATGGTTTCCAGATCACCAGTCTGGTTTCTGATTTTCTGACTTTTAGGAGTTTCAATATTGCTGTTGGTAAAGGTATAGTTGGCTTTGAATCCTATTTTGTTGAAGAATTTTATAACATCTACTTCTACACCAAAATTACGGGCAGTTCCGAAGTTACCCGGGGAATAGAAAATATCCTGTGGTCTTGTAGGATCTGGTTGTAGTGTATATTCAATAGGGTCTTTAATTGTTTTGTGAAATACACCAATCATATACTGGTCTGTTGCATTAGGAAAGTATTCATACCTGAAATCCAGATTGTCTGCCAAAGCTCTTTTCAGATCCGGATTACCTCTTTCCTGAAATTCTTCATATACAATTCTGGAAGGTACTATTTCATAGAATCCAGGTCTGTTGACAGAGCGGAAATAGGTGGCTCTGAAATTTTGGTTATGGTTGAGTGTATATTTTAAACTAAGACTTGGTAGATAATCTGTATACTTTTGATTCATTTCAGGTTTAGATTCTCCCTGAGGAAAATAGAGTTTGTATCCCTGGTTGGTGTTTTCCATTCTTAAACCTCCCGAAATATGCAGATCCTCTATCCTTGTATTAACCATCAGGTAAGCTGCTGTTGTTTTCTCAGTAGCATCGTATGTTAAAGGGTTAGCGACTGCACCTTTTGGATTTTGTACCTCATAGTCCATGTCCGTATAGCCCTGGTAGTCGGTTCCCCATTGTGCTATAGGGTTTACAGGCTTTAATACATAATTGTTGTAGAAGCTGCTTCTTTTTTTGTCCCGGTATAATCCCCCGAATTTAATTTCAGATCTGTTACCCAAGTCCAATCCCAAATTCAGATAACCTGCATAATCATTATCTGTATTTCTTTGCCAGCTTCTACTGGCATCGGTAGGAGAAGTATGGTTTTCAGCAAAGTTTTTGCGTACCCCCAATGTACCGAAAAGGGCAGTGTCCGGAAGCTCATTACTGGCAGAAGATACAACGGCTGACCAGTCCATATTCAATAATCCCGGTATCAGTCTGTGCTCACCTTTCAAAGTAGAGTTCCATACTCTTTGTTGTTGCAAACGTGTTCTGTTTTGGTAGCTAAGTGAGGCGTTTCCTAATGCAGGATCATAAACGGAATTAGAGAAGTTGGTATTAAGGTTTTCTCTAAGTTGGGTATCTCTAAGCTGTACAAATAAGTTGTACAAAGAGAGACTATTATTTTTATTAAACTTATAATCTAATTTGGTATGAATCCCCAATCTTTGCTGGTTTTCGTAATAGTTTCTGTCACCTTGAGAAGTAAGCACAGCATACTTCATAACATCTACATTGCTGGAATTAAAGAATTGACTTTCTGTAAGACGGCTATTGTTCTGGAAGCTTACAGCTCCTATGAAACCTAATTTCTGATTGAAAAATCTCTTTCCGTAAGAAACCCCGCCACTAAAGTTAGGCATAGCGGTAACACTCTCTATTCTGTAGTTGTTTCTTGGGAAATCTGCATTTTTAGCCTGGTAATTCTTACCTCCTAATTCGTATGGTGAACGGAAATTAATCTGATCTGTAGGGAAGGTTTTAAATTTTCTGTCCATTAGCATCTGACTGTATCCTAATGCCAGGTTTACATTGATTTCCTCACGGGAAGGAGCATCTTTCATCACCATATTTATGGCTCCGCCTACTGCATCACCCTCCATATCCGGTAATAAAGATTTATAAACCTCCAGCCTGTCCAGTAGCTCAGCAGGGAATATATCCAGAGGAATATATCTGTTTTTACCATCAGGGCTGGGTATTTTCACACCGTTTACCAATGTATAATTATACCTTTTATCCATTCCCCGAAGGATGGCATATTGCCCTTCACCATTGCTGCTTCGCTCTACCGAAATCCCGGAAACTCTCTGGATTACATTGGCAACACTAATGTCCGGTGATTTGGCAATGGCAGCTCCCGAAACAATATTAACTACTTGTGGTAATTTTTGTTCTCTCTTTCTGGCAAATGCGTCGGAATCGGCTTTTTTGCTCCCTTTAACACTAATCCGCTCAATCTCCTTCACACTAGATGTTCCCATAAACACTTCAACCTCATTCTTTTCCTCAGCAATAACAATTGTACTGTGAACTGTTTTAAAAGGATTGTAAGTAATAGTATAAGTATATTGTCCCGGAGAAAGATTTTTGAACTTAAATTCGCCATCCAGTCCTGAATAGGCTTTCTGTTTTCCGGGGAAGATCTGTACTTCTGCGCCGGTTACTACTTCTCCGGTTTCGGAGTTGAATATTTTACCTTTAAATTCCTGAGCCATTACCGCTGCTCCTGTAGTGCAGAGCGCAATGAACATAGTCTTTTGTAGAGCTGTTTTCATCCTCACTTTTTATAAAAGCAAAAGTATCAGTTAGAGGCTGAA
The DNA here is from genome assembly GCF_002024805.1 of Elizabethkingia bruuniana. Lineage (NCBI taxonomy): Bacteria > Pseudomonadati > Bacteroidota > Flavobacteriia > Flavobacteriales > Weeksellaceae > Elizabethkingia > Elizabethkingia bruuniana. The sequence continues at coordinate 2,088,096 of NZ_CP014337.1, read as the reverse complement.
ATCCGATGAACAGGGAGTGAACTGTCTATTAAGGAACTGTAAATAGAGGTGATGTAAAATGAATTTTTTGTTAAGCTTTTGGGCAACGGGTTTTGTTTTATTTAACAGCACTAAAGAGCTAAAGGCTTATAATAAAAATGAGTTTGTCTCAAAAAATGTCATGTTGAGCGTAGTCGAAACATTTTCATTAGCAAAGAACTAATGGTCAAAAATCCTTCGATAGTTCGCCAGGCTCACTACTAGCTCTGCTCAGGATGACAAAGTGTAATACTTTTGGTTTTTGAAACAACCTCATTTTAAATTGTATATTAATTAGTTAATGTTTTGCTATCGATAACAAACCTATACCTTACATCGCCTTTAAGCATTCTTTCGTAAGCATTTGTTATATCTTTGATGTCGATAAGTTCAATATCTGAAACAATATTGTTCTCTGCGCAAAAATCCAACATTTCCTGAGTTTCTTTAATACCACCTATACCAGAGCCTGCAACACTTTTTCTTCCTCCCAGAAGTGGGAATATTCCCAATTCCATTGGTTTAGAAGGTGCTCCAACACAGATATGAACTCCATCTGTTTTTAATAATGAGATGTAAAGATTCATATCATGTTCTGCAGAAACCGTATCCAAAATAAAATCAAAGGAACCTTTTACAGCTTTCAATTGTTCAGGGTCACTCGTTACAACAAAATGATGAGCTCCTAATTGTTTGGCATTTTCTTCTTTTGAAGGAGAGGTACTTAGAACCGTTACTTCGGCACCAAAGGCAACTCCAAATTTTACAGCCATATGTCCCAATCCTCCTAAACCTAGAACGGCTAATTTATGACCTTTGCCAACCTTCCAGTGTCGGAGAGGAGAGTAGGTTGTAATACCTGCACAAAGTAATGGAGCAGTAGCTGCTAAATCTAACTTTTCAGAGATGTGCAGAACAAACTCTTCTCGGACAACAATGGTGTCAGAATAGCCTCCATAAGTAGGATGTCCACTGCGGTCAAGATTGTTGTAGGTTTGTGTATTTCCTTCTAAGCAGTATTGTTCTAAATCATTTTTGCAGTTTTCACACTCCTGACAAGAGTCGACCATACATCCTACTCCTGCAAGTTCACCGACCTTGAAGTCTTTTACGTGATCACCTACTTTAACAATTTTACCTACAATTTCGTGTCCTGGTACCATTGGAAATAATCCGGGAAACCAATCATTTTTTATTTGGTGCAGATCTGAATGACATACACCACAATACATAATTTCAATTTGTACATCGTGAGCTCCAACCTCTCTTCTTTCAAAATTCCAAGATGCTAAATTAGAATTGGGGTCTTGAGCTGCATAGCCTTTTGTTTTAATCATAATTAATAAGATTTGTTTATTCAAATGTAATTATATTTCGGAAGTTGTCTTCCCAAATTTCTGTCTGAATGAAAAATAAAAGTGTGAAAGATTTTCAAATCCCAGATCCAGATAAATATCCGTTGGTTTTTGTTTTTTATGTTTGATCAGATAGTAAGCTTCTTCCAGGCGTTTGTTCCTGAGCCATTGTTTAGGAGGGGAGTCAAATACTTTTTCGAAATCTCTTTTGAAACCTGAAAGACTCCTGCCGGTAAGTTTTGCAAAAGATTCAACAGATACATTGAACATGTAATTCAGGTTCATAAATTCTTCCAGATCTATTTTATGAGGCTGAGAGAAATCAAATAAAATGTTTTTAAAATCAGGGTTGCTTTGTAATAATAGCTCCAGAGCTTCTCTGATTTTTATATTAGCAAGATTAGGTTCAATCTTGTTTTGCTGATTGATATATGGCGTTAATGAAAGGAAATAATATTTAAGAAAATCATTAGGTTCGAAGAACAATTCCTGTTTGTTTTCAGCATGACTATCTATAACAATTTTATGATCTAAAGCATATTGCTGCAATATATCTTTGTCCAATGTTATAGAAAGAAATTGGTACTTACCTTCCTTCGAAGGATATTTTGTTGAACGGATCAATTGATTTTTTCTTACCAGTACTACAGAGCCTTCAGGAACAATTGTATTACCCTGTGCATGCATTGCATGAGTCTCACCAGATAACTGGAAGCCTAAAAAATGATCCGGAATAAATTCTTCCTGCCCTGTATATTTTTCAAATGTACAGGAATAGACCAGTCTGTCAAATATTATATCCTGTCCGGTTTCCATTTTACGAATATCTTAAATTATAAGGGAACTTTAGCTCCCAAGTACGCAATTTCTTTATCCTGTCCGGGGGTCCCTCCGGAAACACCTATTGCTCCGATAATATTCCCTTCTTTATTTTTTATAACTGTTCCGCCCGCTATAGTGAGCAATCCATTATTTGAATTAATCATTCCGTATCCGTGTAACTCCGAGCCTGCAATTATACTACCCATAATATCGCTGTCTGTACCGAACATTACAGCAGTTCTGGCTTTTTTTACAGCAAAATCTATCACACCATATACACTGTCTAGCCTTGCAAAAGATACAAGGTGCCCGCCGGAATCTACCACAGCAATACTTACCGGAATTCCAATTTCTCTAGCTTTTGTAATGGCTGCATTCATTGTTTTTACAGCTTGATCATATAATATATCCATAGTCTTTGTGTTTAAGTAATATCTGAAATATACAGACAGATTTTTATGACTGTCTGTATATTTTTATAGGAAATTTAATTAGCTTTTAGCATTCCATGCTTCTGCCTGCAATTGTTTTACAAAATCTTCAGTTTCTTTAGGATGTACATTTCTGAAGTTTGAGTTATCGTTCAGTGCAACATCGACAATAACTTCTGCCATAGATTGAGGATCAAGTTGGTGAGCCAAAGATTCTGCAGCTCCGTCAAATGCAGATGGAGAAGTAAAATTTACGCTCGGATCATACCAACGGGATATGGAGTCTACGCCACGGTCGTTAAACCCTGTACCAAATACTCCGGGATTGCATGTTGCTACTTTAATACCAAATGGTTCCAGTTCTGTTTTTAGTCCTTCTGCAATGGCTTCCAGTGCATGCTTGGAGGCACAATATGCCGCAACATAAGGAACAGTCCATAAGCCTCCCATCGATGAGGTAAATACAATTTTACCAGATTTTTTAGCAACAAATTTCTTAATAAATCCCTGTGCCAGCTCCAGCGCTCCAAATACATTAATGTCAAACATGGAACGGATCAGTTCCAAAGGCTGTTCTGCTATTGGGCCTCCTTCCATAATTCCGGCATTGCTTATCAGGATATCAATGTCATATTTTTTGTGTGCATAGATAATATCACGTGGATTTGTTACATCGAGTTTGTCTACTATTAGCTCAATTCCTTTTTCTCCGGCTTCTCTTATAAGATCGCTCATCTGAGGATAAACCTGAGTTGTTGCAATGACTTTATGTCCTCTTTTTGCCAGTTCAAATGCTGCAATTTTACCAAAGCCACTTGCCGCTCCTGTAATTAAAATGGTCTTGCTCATATAAATTGTGTTTTAAATGTTACAGAGCAAAATTGGTCTAAATAGTTATAAAATTTATTGCCAAGAAGTTCAATTATATATTGTTGGAAAGCCCATGTTTTGAAGACATGTTAATTTATGCATGACTTTCATCATTTGGCGAAAGAAAACAAGTTTTGTATTTGTACCTTTGACTGACAAAAGTTGGTAATTGAAGTCACTTATTTCGATATTCATCATATTTACAATCGCATTACGGCCTGTACTGCCATTGCTGGACTATGCCCTGAATTACGATTATATTGTGAACAGACTTTGTGAAAACAGAAATCGTCCGCAATTAGACTGTAATGGTATATGTTACCTGTCCAAAGAACTGGTAAAGGTATCTGGCAATTCTCCAAAACAGGAAAATTCCAAGATTAATATTTCCGGTTTTATTGATGCTTTTATTGTAAATGATACGTTTACTTTTAAGTCATTGCTCACTAGTATTACCCATAAAGTAAAACCATCCATTTATTACACCGATTTCTACGACTTTACCTCTCATTCCAGGATATTCAGACCTCCTTTGGTTTCATTATTTTAATTTTTACAACGAGATGCTTTTAAGACGTAAAGCATTGGATTTTAGTTTATAATTTATCGGAAAATAATGAAACAATATATATTGATGATACTATGCTCAGTATCAATTTTCTCCTGTGCGAAACAAGAGCCGACTGTAAAACATGTAATGAAAGCGGGAGAGGGACCTAACTTGAAAAATGTGAAAGTGGTAAATGAAGATGATCCGGTCTGTCATATGAAGACTGCAGAATTTTTAAAAGATACAGCCGTTTATAAAGGAAATATCTATGGATTCTGTAGTGACAATTGTAAAAAGACCTTCAAGAAGAATCCTGATAAATATGTGCAAAAATGAAAAGCAGAAGCAAGGGGAAGCCTCAGCAGTCTTCAAGGACTAAAATTGTAATTCCATTGATCGTATTGGCTGTGGTATTTGTAACGATTGGACTCGGAATAGGCTATTTTAAGAAAGATCTTTATACTGTAATGAAGGTCCCTGAATTTAATCTTACTGACCAGAATAATAAAAAGGTTACTAACCACGATATGCAGGGGAAAGTTTATCTGGTGGAATTTTTTTATAGCCGCTGTCCTACAATCTGTCCTGTAATGAATCACAATATGCGGCATATAGAGGATCAGATTAATAATCCTGATTTCGGAATTATCTCTATTAGTATAGATCCAACAAATGATACGCCAGAAGTATTGAAAAATCATGCTGCAATGATGGGGGCTAAATCTCCTAACTGGCATTTCCTCACCGGTGACAGAGATTATATAGGGAAAATAGCTGATCAGTTCAATATTTATGTTGGTGATAAAGAAGATCAGGCTGAAAGTCTTAATCACAGCGGAATGATAGCTCTTGTAGACAAAAATGGTAATATACGTAGCAGATATGGCAAAGACGGAATGCCTATTCTGTATTATTCCGGGCTGAATTACAAAGATCCTGAGGGTAAGGAAGCTGAGCTAAGTGGCAAATACCATCCGGACAGGGAGCTTTTGATAGAAGACATTAAAAAACTTTTGAAATAACGAATCATAAAATACAATACTATGAAATTATTTGGAGCAGCCACATTAGGCTTTGTACTTGTGGCACAGCTGGTATCAGCACAATTTAAGCAAGCACCATTACCTTATGCTTATAATGCATTGGAAGGATCAATTGATGCACAAACAATGGAAATACATTATAGCAAGCATGGAGCAGCGTATGTAGCAAATTTAAATAAGGCTATCACCGGAACACCTCTGGAAAAGGAAAGCCTTGTGAAAATACTTTCCGGAATCTCGAAACAGACTCCTGCGGTAAGAAATAATGCTGGTGGTCATTATAACCACGAGTTGTTCTGGACAATCCTTACACCTGAAAAGAATACACAACCATCAGAAAAACTGGCAAAAGCTATTAATCAGTCTTTTGGAAGCTTCGATGCTTTTAAAGAAAAAATGAGCAAAGCCGGAGCAGATCGTTTTGGTTCTGGTTGGGCATGGCTTATTGTAACGCCGGAGAAGAAACTAGCTATTACTTCTACTGCAAATCAGGATAATCCATTGATGGATATTGCTGAGGTGAAAGGTATACCTGTTTTAGGAATCGATGTATGGGAACACGCTTACTATCTGAAGTATCAGAATAAAAGAGCTGATTACCTAAGTGCTATCTGGAATGTAATTAACTGGAAAGAGATTAATAAGAGATATGAAGCCGCTTTAAACGGGAAGACTGAATAATCTGAGATCAGACGTTAATCTATAACAAAAACACCACTAATCTTTAGTGGTGTTTTTTGTTTTGCCGGACTTAAAAAGAAATAAACGGATATTCCATATCGTGATAAAATAAGACTTTCCAATTTTCTTCTTTTGCCAGTTTTTCCCATTTTATGCGATCCTGTAAAGCTTTTTTGCCGTCAAAATCCGACTTATAAGCCAAATGATATTTAAAATAAGTACTTTGAGGCAGATTATCTGCACCATAAAAAGCAGTGTCATTATTTTCCTTAATCCAGAAAACCTGATGAAAAGGAGAGTGCCCACCAGTGACTTCAAAAGATATTTCATCTGTAATATTTCCGCTATTTTCATTCATCCACACCAGTTCCGAATGCTGTACTGCAAAACGCAATATATCCAAATCGTAAGAAGGGCTGCCTTCTTTTGTGAGTGCAAAATTATACTCTCTTTCCTGGAGGTATATTTTGGCTCCCGGAAAATTTAGTTTCATACCTTCCGGAGTCCTGTTAACCAGCCCGCTTATATGGTCTTTATGAAGATGGGAGAGCAAGATCTTATTAATTCGCTCTGGTTTTATTCCAGCCTCAGCAAGCCTTTGAAATATTGTCTGTGTATTGTCTTCTTTCCATCCAATTCCGGCATCCAGTAATATATAGTCTTGTCCGGTAATAATAAGAAAAGGCTGAATGGCCATTTTTAACCCGGGGGATATGCCTGCTTTTTCTAATAATACAAACTCTTTTTGAGAGTTAACAGAAAAGTTACCTTCTTTTAAAGGGATAATCTTCATGTACTTTTTTATGTTTTCTTAATTAATTTAATTTTGATTTACCTTGTTGCTTTTAGCTGTAAGAAAGAATGTCATAAAAATAACAAACATCAGAAACAGGATAAAGCCCATCCATGAAGTTGCATGCAAAAGATAGCCTGTACCACTTCCAAGTACACTGGAGCCAAGATAATAGACCAGCCAGTAAATGGATGTAGCCGAGCTTTTTCCTTCTTTAGCATGCATGGCAACCATTCTGCTGGCCATAGTGTGTACTGCAAAAAACGAAAAAGTAAGCAGTGCAAGACCTATGATAAGTATATAAATGTGTTTAGAAAACAACATTGCTACCCCAATAAACATACTGATGATAAAAACCTTCAGAATATTCTCCGGAGCATATCTTTTGACCAGTCTACTGGTGGCCATCGTACCAAATACACCAAAAGTATACATGAGAAAAATAAAGGCAACAAAAATATGGTGTAATGAGAATGGAGGAGCTTCGAGGCGGAATGTAAGATAATTGTATACGCTTACAAATACCCCCATCAATAATGCTGCAATACCATATAATCTAAGCATATAAGGATCTGACAGAAACTTTCTCATCTGTTTGAACTTCTGGATAAAATCAGTTTTCTGTGGTGTGAAAAAATGTGATTCAGGGAAAAATTTCCAAAATACCAATCCAAGTAATAAGCTTTCGATTCCTATTGCCAGAACAGCAGTCTGCCAACCCAATTCTCCGGAAACAATCGTTGCGAGTATTCTGCCACTCATTCCTCCTATTGTATTACCACTTACATACATGCTAATAGCAAGGCCTACAATAGCCAGATCTACTTCTTCGGTGAGGTAGGCAAGAGCCACTGCCGAAACTCCGGATATCACAAAACCTTTAATAACGCCGATTGCAATTAATAGGGTAAGGCTTTCTATACGGGCAGAAATAATAGTAAGTACTGCAGAAGTTATCAATGAAAACACCATTAATTTTTTCCTCGAAAACTGATCTGCTTTAAAAGCAAAGAAAAAAAGTCCCAGAGCCATTCCTGCTGTGGCAGAAGAAACTAATAATGAACTATCACCAACGGAGCGGTTAAAATGAGCTGCAACCATTGGAAGCAGAGGTTGGAACAAATAAAGCTGTGCAAATACAGAGAGCCCCGAAAGAAAAATACACAATTTTATATTTCTGAAGCGTTTGCTGTCTTTTTTAGCCTTTATAATCGTATTCATTATAGATGTCCGTAAGGAAAACCAACGTAATAGAGACGTCATAGCTACGGTAGCGCTAATTTCTGCATATTTTCTAAATATGAAAAGCACTTTATTTGTAGATTATCTATACAGCAATTAGATAATTTTTATAATTACAGCATTTGATATAACCTTATAGATCCTTTGAACCTATAAGGCTTGTAAATTTAAATATTAAATTATTTTTTCAAAAGCTGTTTTGCAGATTCCGAAGCCGTAACCAATCCTGCAGCCATCATAATAATATCTTTCAGAACTAATCGTCCGGCACCTGAAAGGTAAGGGAAGCCATGCTGTGGAGTAGGAAAGTCTCCACCCAAATTCGGAACATAAGCTTCGGGAGTCGTGATGAGGAATGATAAGGTGACAAGAGACATCAGAAAAGTCAGTATGCCTCCATATAAGCCAAATTTAGGAGACCAAACACCGCCTAAGTTAAGTAAACCAATTAATACTATAACAGTTCCAAGCCCATATGCAAAAACATAAGTACCATTGGCTTTATTCCATTCAATATTTTTTTCTACCATTTTTCCTTCAGGATTTTTGTATTCTTGATATTCCGGAGCTTTCTTCTGGTATAAAAAATTCATAAAAGGACTATTGGTAACAAAAGGCACAATACCATCAGCTTCGTACTGAAAGGCTTTCAGACCACCAATCCATGCCATTACAATGAAAATAGAAATACGAAGAATATTGATGAAATAATGCTGTCCGTTGACCAGTAAGTGAAGTAAATTTTTCATGTTCTTTTTTTATTACAAAGCTATTGCCTGTAATATTCTGATGACATGGACAAATTCGTCTTTATCGTGTACTATTCCGCTACAATGGAAATTCCTGTTTTGGTTCTGAATTCTGATGGAGAAACACCAACATTCTTTTTAAAATATCGGCTGAAATAATGTTCATCCTGGAAATTTAATTGTGAAGCAATTTCCTTTATAGAAAGACGGGTGAGATGTAATAGCTTTTTAGATTCCAGAACTATGCGTTCCTGAATAAATGCAGAAGGTGTTTTACCCAGTTGGCTTTTTATTTTTTTGCTGAATGTATCTGTATTCAGACAAAGTTTTTCTGCATAAAAATTAACTGATTTTTCCTGAGCAAAATTTTCTTCCAATAATTTCTGAAACTCACTGCCTTCATAATTCTCATATGGTAAGACTATAGCTGCATTATCTTCGATATAAGATTTCTTTACTTTGCTGGATAGTGCAAGGATAACCTGTAGATATGCTTTAATAACAGCCTCTGAAAAATCAGAATGATCATTGAGTTCCTTTTCTATTTTCAGGATAATTTCTTCAATTTCCCGGAATGATCCTGGACTTAAGGCAACGTATGGTAACAGGTAAATATTATTGAATAATAATCCATTGCAGGCAACCTCCTGTTTATGGTATTCAATACAATAAAAATCTCCATGAAACAAAAGTTGTATCACTGGCGAATTTGATGGTTTTGTCCATGTAATATGCTGATAAGGGCTTAGGAACAATAATGCCGGAGTTGTAATCTCGTAAGTGGTGAAATCTACTACAACTTTTGTTGGACCCTGAATTAGAAAAACCTGGTAAAAAGCTTTATGTTGCGGGTCCTGATTTGTTTCAGTAGTGATATGATTAATCTGAATCGGCATGTCAGAAGCAGATATTTTTTTTATGAATGACTGATCCCTAAAGTTATCAATTATCTTTTTTACTCAGGGATAAATCTTAATTATTTAAAAATGTTCATTTTTTCATCATAAATAGGACTTTGCACTCCTAAGAAATTTAGAACACTGTGAAATACCTGATTCTGAGAAACAGTATTGTTAGGTTTCAGCTGTTTCGAGCCATCAGATACCCATACAATAAAAGGAATTTCATATTGTTCCTTTGGAGCAATACTGATAGGAACACCGTGCATATACAGGTTCTTTTCACCTAAAGATTCTCCGTGATCTGATACATACATCATGGCACTGTTGTATCCATTCAGTTGTTTCAGATCTTCAATTATGCTGTGTAAAATATAGTCAGTATAAACAATGGTATTATCATAAGCATTGATGAGCTGTTCTTTAGAACAATTTCCTAATTCCACACTATTGCATACAGGTTTAAAAGTTTCAAAACGTGAAGGATACTTTTTGCTATAGGTAGGGCCGTGGCTTGTGCTGGTATGTAAAATGATTAGTACTTTATTCTTTTTACTGGCCATTATTTCTTCTTTTAATCCGTTTAAAAGAACACCATCATATCCACAATCTTCACCTTTACATTTTGCTTCCAGACTCTCTTTGTTCTGGTAGTTTTTAATGTGTACAGGAGGTTCTCCCCAGTTGGTTGTCCTCCAGATTACATCTACATCATTTCGTGATAAATAATTTGGTAAGATTTCATATAGATCATCGGTGTTTTTATGCTCCAGAATACATTTTACACCAGCAGTGGTATAGGTTGCACAAGATGTAGCATTGAAACTATGAACCCCGGGAGTTTTAGAAAGTAAAGGATTTGTATTTTTCTTATATCCATATAACGAAAAATTCTCTCTTCTTGCAGATTCCCCTATAACCAGAACCATAACAGACTTTTGGGTATCCTTTATTTTGGCATCTGGCAATAATATTTCCTTTTCATTCTTTTTAGCCTGATGGATATAAAAAAGAGAAATGTTGACCGTATATGACCAGGGCATAGCAAGTCCACCCAATGTTTTTGAATTTTTATCAATCCATAGCCAGTTGCTAGCATTAGCAAATGCCAGGATAACCATAAATAGTAAAGTGAGTGAAGAGGTAATCAGAAATTTCTTTGGCGTCTCTTTTATAATCTTTGCTTTAATAATAAAGACAGAGGGGAGTATACCAAGTATAACAAGATATAGTATAAGTTTAAAAGAGAAAAAACTGCTGGACTCTTCATAATTGGTATTGAGTATATTTCCAATCATACTCTCATCTATTATTACACTATAGGTATTGATAAAATAGACTGCAATAGAGTTGATGATAAAAAATAATACCAGTAAAACCTTTCCTGCTATGCGTGACAGAAAAAGGATAAGATAAAAAGTAAAGAAGTTTGCAGCCAGCATTAATATGACCAGGCTTATAATAATACTTACGCCGCTAAAGGTTTTGTAATCAACATTACCTACGACAAACTTGAAAAACGGAAGATGAAATAATAGAAAATTAAGAAAGCTTATTAATAATGAAAAATCTCGTAATTTTAAATTTCTTTTTAGCATATATATTGGTAATTATATGAAGTACAACCATAAGATTAATTAGTGATAAATAAAATATGATCAACTTTTCATTAATAAGCTTATTGATTAAAACAATACTACAAATTGCAATAACTAGCATGAAAACAGGATAGTACCTTTTATCACTTATCCATGTCCATGTTTTATATTTCTGATTGATAAATATACCTAAAATTCCCGATAGATAGCCAAGTACAGCACCTGCAATAACATCTAAAGGATAATGTGCCCCAACACCTACTCTTGTAAAGGCAATCATCAGTCCTGCAAACGTAAATGTAGCAATCCAGATAATTTTATAATTTAGTTTTTTAGGCATAAACGAAAATAATAAAACTGTAAGGATTGTAAAAATAGTAATAGAGTGCCCGGAAGGTAAACTATTATGCCCTGATAATGTTTTTCCAATAATTGTGAAGCTGCTATTATCAAAGACTGCAGCAGGTCTTGGTACGGCAAATAAAGACTTTATAGGGGTACAGAATATTGCTGAAATTATTGAAGCGGTTATTAATGCGCCCCATACTTTCGGTGCATAGACAATAAGAATAGTTAAAAACGATAAAAATACAAGTGCATCTCCCAATTGGGTAAGATTGTACTGTACACTTGGATATTGTGATAGTTTGGAATTGATCAGAAAAAATAAAGGTGTCTGAAGCTGTATATAGGCCCCAACATTTAGAGATCCACTGATATAAAGAAAAAAAACAACCAAAGCAACCAGAATCACCGGCACATAGAATAAATAGAGATGAAGTTTAACGTAGTTGTCAGTAGTAGTTTTGTGCATAGTGTTTAATTTTTTGTTCTAATCTTTTTCTGGGCTGCAATATACACAATATTAATCAATTATATAATATTTTTATTGCTACTTATATACTATATTTTATAATAGTGTTTAATTTAGCTATGTCTCTTGTACTACATTAACCTATGACGTTATATTTTTTTGCAAAAATAGGATGCAGTAGATTTAGTTGTATATTATTTAATGTTCATATTACAAGCGATTTAACATTGATAATGTTCATATTAGCTTAATGCTTCTTTGTTTCGGAGCCAGTTAAAGTTAGTGCTATAGTTTTAATCATCTTAATTATGATGCTGCAAATAAACTATAATGCTTTGAGAAATTTAAACTTAAATGATGAACGGGTAAATATAGATGATGTAATGCGTTTATAGAATGTTGAGTATAAAATATCTTACTGCTAATATTTATTTTCTGGTTTTATATCTATTTATTTTACTGATTTATAAGGTTAAAAAAAATATTAAAGTGATAATATTCCATTTCAATAACGCAACAATGTTGCGTTATTGAAATGGAATTTATAGCTTTGCTCTGTATTAAAATATGATTATATATGAAGAATGCTGTTATTTTTTTAATGGGGAGTTGTTTTATTTCATACTCTTCTAACCTGAAAGCTCAGGAAAAAACTACCGTAAAAGATCCGGTGAAAAATATTGAGTCAGTCAATGTCTCCGGAAAACAAAATCTGGATGCCTTAACTGTTCCTCGGAAAACTCTTGATTTTATACAATCCGGAACACTTGGTGAAACTTTAAGTAAAATTCCGGGAATTCAGAATTCTTATTATGGACCTAATTCCGGAGCTCCCGTAATTCGTAGTCTTAGCGGGAATAGGGTAAGAGTATTGGAAAATGGTGTTGCAGTGAATGATCTCTCGGGAATTAGCCCGGATTTGAATATTGATACTGAGATTAATAATGTGCAGAGTATTACAGTATATAAAAGTTCGGCGGCAGTATTGTACGGAGGTAAAGCTATTGGCGGAGCGGTTGATTTGGAAACAGATTATATACCACGACAGCTCCCTGCAAAAGCTTTCGAATTCAAAGGGTTTTTGGAAGGCGGAACTAATAGCGGTCAGAGGCAGGGATTTTCAGCCAAAGGTAAAGTTGGAAAAAACTGGGCATGGACGGTAGGTGCAAACAATTATAAACAGGATGTTGTACGGATTCCCGGATCGTCCAAAGATCCCCGTTGTTACGATCCCTAGCTGGTAGGATTTGACAGTGGACTACAGGCAATGTGCCAATTGGATGTGCGTTCCAGAAATGTACTGAATAAAAGTCTTTTTCCTTATATAGACCAGTTTGCAAAAGACCATTTTGTGGAATATGAACTTTCAGAAGATGATCTTTATACTTTCAGACCAACCTACAGGAATTCGAAAGACGGAAAGGATTATCCAAATCCTAAAAATGATCTATACATCCCCGGACAAGACGCTACGAAAGACCGTTACAGAAGAGAAGTAAACAGTATAAAAGATTTAGGTCCTGTAAAAGACGGAGAGATTACAAACAGCCATTCGGAGAGAAACTCTTTTCATATTGGTACCGGTTATGTTGGGGAATCCTTTTATGTAGGAGCGGCTTATCAGAATTCTTACTCCTACTTTGGTGCTCCGGGTTATGCAATGCCAAAGATGCCGGAACATTCACATGGTAATAAGCCTCAGGAAAAAATAGACTATCTTCCGATTAATGTAATGAGCTTAACGCATAAGGCCATGCTGGAATCTGCTTACAAATTCCGAAACTTTCCTTTGGCCGGTATAAAACTGAGCTATATGGGTGTTTTTTCTGAGAATACAGAAATGTTGGGCAGACGAAGAGCTAATCAGCTTGATGTAAATCAGCACAACGGGCGTGTAGAATTAGTACAGCAAAAGATAAAATTCTTAACAGGAACAACAGGTGTAGAAGTACAATACCGTGAAATGGATGGGAGTGGAAATCTACGTTATTTACCCAATAATATCAGCCGTGAAATAGGATTCTATACGATGCAGCACCTTAACTTCAATTTTCTTGAATTCGATTTAGGTTACCGCAATGATCATGTACAGCGAAGAGCGGATGCAGATAAAAACTATGTGAGAAGTCGTGGCATGTCTGGTGGAAAACTTTCTGACAGAGATTTTACCCTAAATCAGTATCATGCAGGAATGACTTGGAATATATTTAAAAAAGGCTATTTAAAAGCACAGTACAACCACTCTGAAAGGGCTCCCGAAATAAATGAGCTTTATGCAGGAAACAATCATTATGCACTAATGGTAGAGGAAAATGGAGATGACAGACTAGATAAAGAAGTTGCTAAAACTTGGGAAATTGGCGGCGGACTAAATCTAAAGAATGTGCGACTGGCAGCGAGCTGGTATCATACAAAATATGATAATTATATTTATCTGGCCCATACAGGTATCTCCAGAGCCGGAGGATTTTCGGTAAAAGAATGGCGTAGTGATAACACTGAAATCAATGGTATTGAAGCAGAAGCAGCATACAAATTTGACCTGACTAAATTTGGAAAATGGGAATTCGGTTCTTATTTCGATTTGGTACGGAATATAAGTGTAGCGGATTCTTCCATCAGAAAATGGAGTGATGGAGATTATATGCCGAATATGCCTACCAGCAGATTCGGATTTAATCTGGCGGGTACTATTAACAGGTTTAGTCTCAATGTGTCTTTGGATCATTATATGAAACAAAAATATCTTGGTAAAAACATCAATCCGGAACTTCCTATGCCGGCATATTCGCTTTTAAATACCCGTATTTCTTATGAAAGTACCTTAAGTAATTTGAATATTGAATATTATGTTACCGGAAATAATCTGCTGAATAAAGAAGCCAGACCACAAAATTCACCTCTGAAGTTTTTGGCTCCATTACCAGGTATTAATATTTCTGTAGGTGTAAAGATAAAAGTGTAATATACAACACTTTATTTAATGCTATAGTGGCCTTTACTTAATCTGGTAAAGGCCATTATATTTAGTGTTTAGGACTTTAGGCTTTATCAGATAATACCATTATCTAAAAATGTTCAATTTTAGCCTTATCTATGAGATTAGTTTTTAATTTTTATTCAATAAACAATAAAAAATGAATATTATAAGACTTATTAGTTTAATTATCAGATAATTTTATTAATTTTCTATATACTAATTAACTAATAACATGGACGAACGAATTGAAAAGCTTAAAAATATGCAGACTGGTTTGCTAATTGATGTTGTGAAGAACCATAAGAAGCACGGATATCCCTTAGAGCTTCGTGAAGCTGCAATTGAGATCCTTAAAGGCAGAGGCATAACTTCTGAAGAACTGAAATTATCAGGGAATCTTTATAACCTGCAATATGAATAAGTGATGACTGAGTATAGAAAATTTAATATAAACTCTACTCTTGGTTTTATTTTATATATACTTGCCGTATTAACAGCATTTGGAAGATCAGGAATATCAATTATTATTTATTTGGCTGCAATGCTGTTTATTGGTCTGGCATTTAATAACTCGAAGAGAATAGCACAAATAACAAAAGACGATCTTCCGGATTATTATATTGTTTTATTGCCAAGTTTTTTCTTTTACTTCATTATGTTTTTTATCACAAGAAAACAGGTAAAAGAAAGAATCGATCTGATGACATAGATCCCGATAAAGATAAGAGTGTTAAATATTTTTATTATTTAACACATCTCGGGCAAACGCCAGATAGGACAAAGTTCATATCCTGTACTTTATATTCCTTTGGAAGTTTATAAACAGGTTCTACATCTTCCAGACAAGAAACTGTCCCACACTGTGTACAGCTAAAGTGTGCATGGTTATGATGGTGCTGGGCATCACAATGATGACAGGCAGCAAATTTCTGATGACCGTCTATGTTGATAAACCTATGGATGTGTCCTTCTTCCGTTAATCTGTCTAGTACACGGTATATGGTAACTCTGTTGCACAATCCTTCCGTCAATTTTTCTATTTCAGAATGAGACAGCGCAACCTCAGAATGATTAATCAGTTCCAGTATTTTTGCTTTGGCAATCGTGTTTCTCATTTTTTTGAATATTTAATCTGCAATAGTATTGCAAATATAAAGATAAGTTTTATTTTTCACAGATAAATGAACATGAAGCAGTACTTACTTTTGAATTATTTCAGAAGCAATTAAAATTGCTTTACAAAGCCTATCGTAAATTGTTTATTACTATATCCGGGAAACAAAAAGGCCTGATGTTTGGCATTTCCGCCAATATGGATTTTATCATAAAGCCAGTAAGAAAGAGTAGTGGAAAGAATTCCTATTCCAGCTCCTGCTGCAACATCACCCAGCCAATGCTTATTATTATACATCCTTAGAATCCCTGTTCCTGTAGCAACGGCATAACCTGCAATACCTATCCATGGAGAAACATTCCAATATTCTCTGCGAAGAAATTCGGCGGAAGCAAAGGCTAAAGCTGTATGTCCTGATGGAAAAGACTGATTATTGCTGCCATCAGGTCTTTCCTGATGTGTTAATTTCTTAGTGGGTACTACAATGGCTGTAGAAATTCCTAAAGACATTGCATATACAATTAATTCTTTTTTTACCGAGCTTTCCCCTTTTACTCCAAAGGCCTGAAGAGCAAAGACTGCAGCGCCGGGTACAAATTGAGTATAATTATCGATTGTAGTTCTAAAGGTAGGATGGTCCTCAGTTATTTCGTTTCGGGTATCAAAGTTTATTTTTTTAAACCATTTGGTTTCTGTAGCCAATACGCCATAGGTAATTAAGACCCCGGGTATGATAAACTGTTTAGGTTTTAACTGAAAAGAAGGATGTACAGACAAACTATCTTTGGCTATGCTGCTATGTGTTATGCTAACAAGACTATCCTTAGCCTGTGTATTAAGGCTGTCATTCTGGGCAAATATTGCTAATGGCAATAAGAGAAAGATTAAGAATTTCATTCTTCGGTATGTTTTGATTGAATTTTGTTTAATAAAGTCGGAAATACAATAAGTAAAAGTGGCAAGGCTACCAGAAATCCACCAATTACAGCAATGGCGAGCGGCTGGTGCATTTGTGCGCCTGTACCAATGCCCAACGCCAAAGGCATTAAAGCTATAATAGCACCTAAAGCAGTCATTAGTTTTGGTCGGAGCCTTGTACTGATAGCATATATAATGGCCTGCTCTTTTGTTTTGGATGCAAGGCTTTCATGAAATTGTAAGTATGTGAAAATAGCATTCTCTCCAATAATTCCCACCATCATAATCAATCCTGTATAGCTTCCTACATTAAGCGGTGTATTGGTAAGGTATAAGAGCAATATCCCTCCGGAAATACCCAAAACAGAAATAAATAAAATAAGAAAGGCTACAGTAATATTCCTGAAGAGGAAAAGCATAACTGAGAATACTAGCAGACAGGAAACCCCCAGTATAACGAAGAGTTCTTTGAATGATCTCTGCTGCTCTGCGTATGCCCCGCCATAAACGATATTGTATCCCGTCGGTAGTTTTATTTTTTGATCAATTTGCTTTTGGATTTCTTTAATCGTTCCACCCAAATCTCCATTATCCAACCTGGCTGTTACGATTCCTAAAGTTTGTAAATCTTCTCTGTTGACTTCTGCAGAACCACTGGTAATATTGACTGTAGCAAACTCACTTAATGGTTTCAAAGTTCCGTTGGGTAATGAAATCATGCTGTTATTAATGTCGCTCAGGGACTGGTTAGTTCTGTTGTTGTATAACAGTCTGATAGGCGTGAACTGAACTTGATCAAAAATATTGCCGGCAATATTCCCATCCAAATTGGCCTGGAGCTGGCTTTGGAAATCTGGCAGAGAAATCTGATACTGAGCCAGCACTTGTAGTTTGGGAGTAACAATCATTGAAGGACCAGCGATAACAATTCCATCAAATACATCGGCAGTACCATTTACTTTTGCGACAATATCAGATACTTTTTTTGAGTAATTTTCAATGACCTTTTGATCAGTACCAAATATTTTAATTTCAATAGGCTGAACACTACTCATCAAATCACCCAGCATATCAGAAATTACCTGCCCGAAATCTACCGTTAAAGGAAGTCCGGAAGCTTCTATTTTTGAACGGATTTCATCTGTAACTTCTGCAGTAGTCTTATTTCGGTTCTTTTTTAGCTGGATCAGATAATCTCCGGTATTCGGCTCTGTAATAAAGAATCCCATCTGGGTTCCTGTTCTTCTGCTATAAGCCGCAACAGCAGGGTTCGCGACGATTATTTTTTCAACTACTTTTAGCTCCCGGTCTGTTTCCTCCAATGAAGTTCCTGGTGGCGATTTATAGTCTAATACAATACTCCCTTCATCCATTTCCGGTAAAAAACCTGTAGAGATGTTGGGCAAAATAAGAACAGTACTTATGATAAGCAGTGATATAAAAGCATAACTAAAGACAGGTTTATGGATAAAGAAACCTACCCATTTTCTTTCTTTTACATCGTGATGCTGAAGATTTTTTTCTTTTGTTTTTCCCGTAGAAAGAAGCAAATAAAGAATTGGTAATAACAGCCATGTAGCAAAGAAAGAGCAGACCAAAGTGATGATCATTGTGTTTGTCATTACTTTAAAATAAGCTCCTGCAACACCACTCATCAGGATGAAAGGTAAAAATATAACAATAGTACTCAACGAAGAACCTATCATTGCTTTTAATAAATAATTAATAGCCTTTTGCACCAGTGTTTTGGATGACTCTTCAGGGTGTTCCTCATGTGTACGATGTATCTGTTCCACTACGACAATAGCATCGTCTATAATAAGACCTATTGCTGCGGCAATAGCACCTAAAGTCATAATGTTGAAGGTTTGTCCGATGGCATATAGTACCAACAGGGTAAGACTTAGGGTAATAGGTATTGTAATTAATATGACAGCACTCGCTTTCCAGGAACGAAGGAATATAACGGCTACAATAATAGCGAGGAGAAGGCCTATCCAGAGTGCATCTGTTACACTCTTTATAGAATCATTTACAAAATCTGCCTGAACGTAATAAGGCTTTAGTACTACGTCTTTAGTCAGCGTTTTTTGCAGATCATTAATTTTCGCATCCATTGCCTTTGTCAGTTCTACAACATTTGCATTGGGCTGCTGAATAACAGCAATTAAAATACTTTCTTTTCCGTTAGCATTGACTTTAATATACTGCTTTGCCTGATGAATATTAATCTCGGCAATATCTCCTAATAATACAATTCTGTTTCCGTTATTGCTGATAACCAGATTCTTGAGCTGGTTTTCATTGCGTATTTGTGCATCGGTAAGGGTTAGGTATAAATATCTGAAATCAGAGGAATACCCATTAGATTTAATAAAGTTTGTATTGTTTATAGCCTGTTCAACCGAAGCCGAGGTAATTCCTAATCGGGCCATCATTTGCTGGTTCATCAGCACCCGAAATTCTTTGTCTTGCCCACCTATTACCCTTATCTCACTAACCCCGGGAACCTGAGAGAGGAAAGGCTTGATTGTATAAAGCGCAAGTTGTTTGAGTGCTATAGGATCTTTGGTATCAGAGTTCAAAGAATATCCTATTACCGGTAGAATGGAAGGATTCATTTTTTCTACCGTGATATTGGTCTCCGGAGGTAATTGATTCCGAACTTCATTAATGCTGCTTTCTACCTGTTGTTTTGCAAGATCAACATTAGTGTTCCAGGAAAGAAATGCTGATATTTCACAACTTCCCCGGCTGGTTGTGCTTTTTAGAACCTGCAGATCAGGAACTTTCTTTATAGCATTTTCCAATACCTTTGTTACGCCTACGCTCATCTGACTAACAGGTTGTTGTCCTACGTCTGCAATGATCTTTATTTTCGGAAAAGTAACCTGCGGAAACAAGGCAGATTGAATTTTGGTGTAAGAATAGATGCCACCTGTAAGGATGAGAAAAATCAGAATCAATAAGGGGCTTCTGTAAGTTACAAAAAATGACTTTTTCATCTGATTACTGTTTTTTTATTTTTACAGTTGCAGTATCACTCAATCCAAAGTTTCCGGATGTAATAACCCTGTCTTTTGTTGAGAGATTCCCCGATACTATTTGGATATATTTATCGGTTTCTGCTCCTTTTACAATTGGTACTTTTACAGCAGTTGTATCACCAAGCATTTTCATTACCCAAAAAGAAGATTGTGTTTCATCACTCAACACAGCCATTTTAGGTACGGCTAATCCGTAGGCTGTTGATTTGGAAAAGCTGACTGTACCAATTAAATTTTCCGGAATATTATCACTGTGAGGAACCTTTAAAAGAACCTTTACTGTTTGGGATATAGCATCTACTGAAGGCATTACTTTAGCAATTGTAGCAGGCAGGCTGCTGCCATCAGGTAATTTTATTAATAGGGCGCTTTTATCTTTTATCAGCTGCAGATATTCATAGGGCACATCTACTATAAAGCCGAAGCTGGAAGCATCGGTAATTGTTGCCAGAATTTCTCCATCCTGTACATAATCACCGATCTGATGGTTTAACATGACGACATATCCTGTTGCGGGGCTAACGACAGTTGTTGTTCCATTAAATCTAAAAGATTTATCCAGTTTGTTAATGGTATTGCCTAAAGCCCTGGCTTCTTTGGTTTGCAATCCAAAAAGTACAGAGCCCCGGGTTATTCGATCACCAAGTCTTACCGTCATACTTGTGATATAGCCGGTACTATTGGCCTTTGCATCCGATTTTAACAGATAAGTTGCTGTTGCATTCAAGGTTACATTGTTATCGAGATGGATGGTATCGGATGGATAAGCAATAACCACTTCTGTTTTAGATTTTGCTTCCGTTTTTGCTTCTTCAGTAGTGGTTGCATCATTTTTTTTGCAACTCAGTACGGAAGAAATAACTAATATGAGGTATAAAAACTTTTTCATGGCTATTGGATGATTAAATACTGCATTTGGTTCTGCAGATTGAATAAAGTTGACTTATACTGTATGACATTGCCTTTAAGGCTGAGTAAATTATTGATGGATAAAATAAAATCTACCATGCGTACATCCCCTGTAGGTAATTGCTTGGCATTAGCTTCCACCAGAGTTCTTGCATAATTAATCTGTTGATTGGCAGTTTTTATCATGTTATAGTATTGATCCATTTGATTCTGAATCTGAAAGATTTGCTGTTGGTACTGTCTTTCTGTTTGTTCCAGATATTTTTGACGTGTCTGTAAAGCCAGTTGGTTTTGTTGCAGGAGCATTTTCTTCTGATGGCCATCATATAGGGGAATGGAGACTCCCATGCCAATTCCTAAACCAAAATTTTTATAAGAGGTTTGGGCAAATGAGGTCTGATATCCTCCATCGGAAAATGCAGTGATTTTTGGTTTATAGTTGTATTTTATAATTTCACTGTCATTGGCAATTTTCAGGCTGTCGGCTTTAAAAGATTGAGTATATACACTTTTTCTAAAATCAACAGGAGAGAGTGCTTTAGTAATATCAGGAGCTTCTAAAGTTGGAAATTGAGTATCTACAATACCACATAGATAATTGAGTAGTGCATAATTGCTTTGCCATTCGGCTTGTTGCTGTTGTAAGGTAAGCTCATTTTGCTGTAAAGTAACCTTAAAAGTGAGGTAATCTGTTTGTTTAAAAACAGAACTTTGGGTTAGTTTTTTCAGAATTATATCTTCCTGATTGAGCAGGCTTATTATTTCCTGAC
Organism: Elizabethkingia bruuniana; assembly: GCF_002024805.1. Lineage (NCBI taxonomy): Bacteria > Pseudomonadati > Bacteroidota > Flavobacteriia > Flavobacteriales > Weeksellaceae > Elizabethkingia > Elizabethkingia bruuniana. Next base: position 2,066,493 of record NZ_CP014337.1, on the reverse strand, counting down.
TTAATTCATAGTGTTGCTGACTGGTATAAGTAGCTATATATTGATCTGTAATCTGTTTATTGAGTGTCTGGATGCTCAGATTTTTTTGTGCTAAAATTTGCCCAATGTTTGCATCATAGGCTTTTAATCTTGTGTTAAGGTTATTCCGGCTTATAAATTCTTTTACAACTCTTACACCTGCAAAAAGGGATTGCCCATTGGTTAGAGCATTGTCATATCCCCATCCTTTAATATTAGGCGAATAACCTGCGGTGGCTTCTCCGGTAACAATAAAACCATAAGTAGCTTTTAATTTCAGACTGTCGATTTTATTGGAAGTTACCTGATTGTTGTAATCATTGAGCAAGGGGCTATTTGCCTGTGCCGTTTTAATGAAATAGGGTAGTGCATGCCCCGTTTGTGCTTTTACAGAAAAACAGAGTGATAAAGCAATAAGGGCCAAAAACCACCAAGCGGGATATTTATTAATAGTGTCCATACAGACCATTTCAAATTGTTGATTCAAAGATGAGATCCAATTCTGTTGAGATTCTGAATTTTTGGACTTTAGATTGTTTTTTTATGAGAATATAACAACAAAAAACCGGCTGCTTCCAACCGGTTCCTTATCAATATTTCATTTTTCTATAAGATTAATCTTTTTTCAACGTAACAAAATTACCTTTAACATCAAATAATGCATCTCCGGATTTTACCTCGGCTTCGTATAACACTGTACCATTTGCTTTGGTAATTTTAGCTGCTTCTTTTATAGGGCCTAGCTTGTGCTGGGTAATGTATTGAGGAACTGAAGCGGGAAGTTGATCAGCTGCTATTTCAATTTCACTTTCTTCCATGGTACCGGCTGCAGTATATAACACGCTCATTTTTTTTCCGTTTTGCTTAAAGCCAGCTTCGTATTTTCCATCCTCTTTTTCCCATTTTGCTTTAATGTTCGGATGTTTTTTCTGAAATGCCTGCTCTACAACCGCAGGAACTTTAACATTTTCGTTTTTCTCTTTTTTTTCTTGTGCTAACGCCACTGTGCTGAATCCCGTTGCAAATACCAACGCTAAAATTGTCATTTTCATTTTACATTTTTTTAAATTGATTTTGTAAAACTCAGTAGACATTCTGTAGAGATCCTGAATTTTTTCTAATAAGTAGAAATTAATTAAAATTAATACTAAATAAGTGCATATCATTAATAAACTGGTATTGAATGTCGTAATGATACAAGTCACATATTTTTTTACTCATTTCAAGCCCTAATCCAATACTATTGGTGTTTTCAGATTGTTTTTTAAAACGTTGGAACAAATCCGTTTGATTGAGTTCACTATTCCCATAATTGGCAATAACAAGCTTTTGGTGGGATGTTCTTACCAAAACTTTTCCTGCATTTTCGGAGTGTCTTATGGCATTGGACAAAATATTGCCAATTAAAATATCGATGAGAATAGGATTGGCAATGATTTCAATTTCATTTTCTATATGGATTTCCCATTGTATATCTTTTTGTGCAGCCGGCTCTTCATATTGGCTCAGAAGTTTTTGAATACTGGTATTGATTTTTAATTTCTCGGTATCCGGAAACTGATTGTTTTCAATTTTAGTCAGTAATAATAGCGTACGGTTGAGGCGCTGCATTTTGTTTCCGGCAACAGAAATTTCTTCTATCAGGTCAGCTTGCTCCTGAGAAATTGGAGAAGTCTGCATCAGCAGTTCCAGATTGCTTTGCATTACAGCTATCGGAGTTTGCAATTCGTGAGAGGCATTTTCCGTGAATTCTTTTTGTGTTCTGTAAAGCTTCTGATTACGTTTGATGAGATCTTTAATGGAGTTTCCTAAATTTTTAAACTCTTCTATATTGGTGGGTATAAACTGATAATCGTCGTTGCTGTCGACTCTGTAAAGACTTAATTTATGAACAATATCATTGAAAGGTTTCCATAATTTTTTAGAGAGCTGGAAATTAATAGCGATCAGGCCGGCCAATAATACAATAACCAATACTAATTGAAGTACCAGTATGCTGTTGAGGAGGTCTTCATCCTCTATCATAGATTTCTGAATCCGTATTTCGTACGGTTTTCCATTTACAATTGTATTCGATACAGAAATCCGATGCATCACTGTTTCGTTATCATCGGGTATAAAAACTGGTTGATTGTATAAGGAATCAAAAACTTTGGGATTATTAGACGGACGGACAATAATGCTGTTTTCAAAGGAAATAAAATTGTCAGGTATTGTCGTTTTTAACTGCTTTTCAATCCATGCTTTCTGATGACTTATATTTTCATCCAGACTCTTCAGCATCAGGTACCGTAAGGAGAAATAAAATGCAGGAATAGCTATTAACAGAATAAGAATAGCATATATGATATAACGGCGCGATATGTAGCTGATTAATTTCATTTAGTACTCAAATTTATAACCCATTCCGTAAACAGATTTTAGATAGTCATTACAGCCGGCTGCTGCGAGCTTTTTTTTCATGTTTTTAATATGGGCATATATAAAATCATAGTTGTCATAGACATCTGCATTCTCCCCGGAGAGGTGCTCAGCAATTGCTGTTTTAGAGAGAACTCTGTTCTTATTAATCGTAAAATAAAGCAGTAAATCGTATTCTTTTCGGGTAAGGTCAATAGTCTGATGGTTAGCTGTAACCGTTTTAGCCAGTGTGTCGATGGTAATTTCATGGAATACCAGAATATTACCGCCATTAAACCGTCTGCGGCGTATCACAGCAGCTATACGTGCACTGAGTTCTGATAGATGAAAAGGTTTTGGAATATAGTCATCAGCACCCAGCGTTAATCCGGCTATTTTATCATCAATGGAATCTTTTGCAGAGATAATAATTACACCATCGGTTTTGTTGTTTTCTTTTAAGATTTTTAAAATACTCAACCCATTACCGTCGGGTAATGAAATATCAAGAAGAATACAGTCATAATCATATGAGTCTACTTTCTCAATTGCAGTATTGAAATTTGTAGCTATTTCACAAAGGTAATTTTCCTGCTTTAAGTAAGTGACAATACTTTTACTCAATGCAATTTCGTCCTCAATGATGAGTATTTTCATGCTGTCATTTTATTCAAAAATAAAATTAAAATCTGAAGGAAAACTGAATTTATAAAAATATTCAATATAACTGGCAGGAATTGTAAGAATCCCCTACAATTGTTTTAGCAAACCGACTTTTCTGTTTCTTTTAATCACGACTGCAATACTTACGGGATTTTCCTTACTTTTAGGCTCTGAATTTTCATTATGGATTCTATCTCTGTACTTCACATGGGCCTCTTTCAGGAGAATAATGCGTCTTCTGGTTTTTATTTTAATACCATGAAGGGACATTTGAAGAGTAGTCATAAACATATTGAAAAACCCCATCGTCATGACTTTTATGTAACTGTACTATTTACACAGGGAAGCGGAGTTCACGAAATAGATTTTCAGAGCTATGATGTACAGGCAGGTAGCCTATTCTTTTTGTCACCTGGCCAGATACACAGTTGGGAGCTTTCTGATGATACGGATGGTTATATCTTCTTTTTTTCTAAGGAATATTATAATATGCATTATGTAAATCAGAAGCTGAAAAACTTTCCATTTTTTGCCTCGGTATCTTTCCCCAGAAAACTTCAGCTGGATGATCAGAATCTACAAAAGATTAATTTCTTGTTTACAGAAATTCAAGAGGAAAGTTTACAGAAAAATCTGATGCAGAAAGAGAGTATTCTGGCTCTTATTACGAGAATCTATATTCAGTCAATTAGATTGTTTTCAAAAGATCAGCAACTACTGAACTCAGGTAGTGTTTTTTCATATATTCGCCATTATCAGGAATTTGAATCGCTTTTAGAAGAACATTTCCTGGTGCAGAAGTCCAGCTCTTATTATGCAGATTTGTTGGGAATTACGGCGAAGCATCTTAACCGTATCACTCAGACTGTGGTACAAAAAAAGGCTTCCGATATTATTACCGAAAGGGTAATACTGGAAGCCAAGAGAATGTTGATTTATCTGAACGAAAGCCTTACAGATATTGCTTTTAAACTGGGTTTTGAAGAGTACTCCTATTTCTCAAGAGTATTTAGTAAAAATACAGGGGAGACTCCTTCGCATTTCGTTCTGAGACATAAATCATAGAAAAACATAGGAATATAATTATAAAGCAAATTTGAAAGGACCTTCGAAAGTTGTATTGTAAGAGGTAATCATTTTTCCTTTTTCATCAAAGATGCCTATTGTAATATTTTGCTTACTTAGTCGCATTTCTTTTTCCGGGAAGGCTATACTGATATTCCCCTTTATAATTTCATTTTCTTTCAATACTATTTTTACAGGGCCATAATAGGTAATAGTTGCATTGGCCGGGTTCAATACCTTAATTGTGATAAGCTTTTTAGAGTTTTCCTTATTCAGGAAGGTATAAGTATAAAGGTTATTAATTTTTCCATCAGTTATCTGGAACGTAGTTCCCGGAACTTTCAGGAACTTGGCTTCCATGCTTCCTCTGTCGTACATCAGGTAACCTACTAGACCTACTAATAAAGACAATGCAACAGTAGTAGCCTTCATCCTTGGTGTAAATTTAAACTTTGTACCGGCTTCTATTTCCTGTTCAGTAGCATAGCGTACCAATCCCTTCGGTAAGCCTACCTTTTCCATGATTTCGTCGCAGGCATCGATACATGCTGTACAGTTAATGCATTCCAGTTGTTGTCCGTTTCTGATATCAATCCCTGTAGGGCATACAACTACACATTGGTTACAGTCTATACAATCTCCTTTTCCCAGAGCTTTCCGGTCTTCATTATTCCTCCATTTCGAACGATTTTCACCCCTTTTGTAGTCATAATAAACATTAATAGTCTGTTTGTCAATAAGTACCCCCTGTAATCTTCCGTATGGACATATCAGGGTACAGACCTGCTCTCTAAGCCATGAAAAAACAAAATAAAACAGCCCTGTAAATACAATCATTACGATAAAGTTTACAGGATGGGCTGCCGGACCTTCCTGCATAATTTTAAAAACTTCTTCATAACCAACGATGTACATAAACATAAAATGTGTAATGATAACTGCGATAAGTAAAAACACAGACCATTTCAGAAGACGTTTTCTTATTTTTTCGGCATTCCATCCCTGTTTATCCAGTTTCATCTGTTTGTTACGGTCTCCCTCAATCCAGTATTCTATTTTACGGAAGATCATTTCCATAAAGATAGTCTGTGGACAAAGCCAGCCACAAAAAATTCTCCCGAATACGATACTGAACAACATCACGAATATTACGGAGGTTACTGCTCCAATAGCCAGGATAAAGAAATCCTGAAGATAGAAAGGCTGTCCGAAAATAAAGAAGTGTCTGTCCAGGATGTTGAATAGAAAGAACGGATTATTATTGATTTTCAGAAAAGGAAGTATGAAAAATATAGCTAACAGTGCATAGCTGGTATAATTCCGGTAATTGGTAAATTTTCCTTTTGGCTTTCTGGGAAAAACCCATTTTCTTTTACCGGTTTTATCCATTGTTCCGACTTCGTTACGGAAACTTTCTTCCTGAAGATCTACAGGTGCCTGGAATTGAGTATTCATTACTTTTTCTTATTTTCTGAATTCAGAGAATAGGGAAGTGTTGGTAATAAATTTACCGGATTACTCCCTGTTTTTCTGATATTATTGTTCCTTATGCAAAGCTCTTAATTATAGGGTCAGAGCACTAACATTATATTCATCTGAAATTGTACAATTCGGACATTTTAACAAAATTAGATATGATATAGATCATGGAAGATTTCTTCACGGAAATAAAGGGTAGAACTTCATGTTGAAATGATTGAAGTATACCTGTTTTGTGAAGTATATGAAAGGAGAAAAACCATAGTAACGGCAGCTTAATATTAAATTTATTTTAATTTTAAAATATAAGGTTTAGTCCCATTCATAAGTTTCGTAAATATGTCTTATGAAAAGAATAAGCGTCTTAACTCTCGGTACCTGTTTACTAATTGTCTCCCAATTGGTATCAGCTCAGGATAGAATTACTGCTGAGCTGGAAAGCCATAAGGTAGGGCTCCCCAACGGATGGACATTAAGTCCTGTAGGAAAGCAAATTGAACTGGGTGATCTCCCATTGAATTTGGTAATTAGTCATAATAAAAAATTTGCTGCAGTTAGCAATAACGGACAAAGTACACAGACTATAGACCTTATTGATCTGTCTTCACAACAAAAAATTGATAGTATAGAGATCCCTAAATCGTGGTATGGGTTGGCATTTTCTAGTGATGATAATACATTGTATGCTTCTGGTGGTCATGATAATATGATCAGGACTTACAACATTAAAAATGGAAAGCTTGCCCCAAAAGATTCTATTGTACTTGGAAAACCCTGGCCAAACCGGATCGGTATTGCAGGTTTAGCAGTTGATGATAGAAAACAACAACAGCTGTATACTGTTACACGCGAGGACAAAAAACTGTACGTTATAGATCTGAAAAGTAAAGCTGTAAAATCTAGTTTCGATCTTGGTGCCGAAGGCTATGCCTGTTTGCTGACTCCGGATGCGAAACAGCTTTATATCAGTGTGTGGGGCGCAGAAAAGATTCTGGTTTGGGATGTGTCTTTAAATAAAGTAACCAAAGAAATTGCGGTAGGCAATCACCCCAATGAAATGACTTTTAGCAAAAATGGCAAATGGATGTTTGTAGCGAACGCAAATGACAATTCAGTTTCTGTTATTAATACCAAAGAGGGAGCAGTTGTAGAAACATTGAATGCAGCATTATATCCCAATGCACCAAGTGGGTCAACAAGTAATGGTGTTGCTTTGTCTGAAGATGGTAAAACCTTATATATCGCAAATGCAGACAACAACTCTCTGGCTGTATTTGATGTAAGTAATCCCGGGAAATCTGTTTCAAAAGGTTTTATTCCGGTAGGCTGGTATCCTACAAATGTGAAGGTTGTGGGAAAAACAATTTTAGTTACCAATGGTAAAGGACTATCATCAAAGGCTAATCCACATGGACCCAATCCAACGGACCAGAAAGAAAAAGTAGATCGTCACTCGGGAGATCAGAGTAAGCCTAAAGAGATACAGTATATTGCGGGACTTTTTAAAGGAACTTTAAGTTTTATTCCAGATCCGGATCCGGAACATCTGGCAGTATACTCCCGTGCAGTGTACAAAAATACACCCTACTCAAAAGATAAAGAACTGCTTACTGAAGGGGAAGTGGGAAATCCTATTCCGATGAGGGTAGGAGAGGCATCACCTATTAAGTATGTTTTTTATGTTGTTAAAGAAAATCGTACCTATGATCAGGTGCTGGGTGATGTAAAGCAAGGGAATGGTGATCCTTCACTTTGTTTGTTTGGAGAGAAAATAACACCCAATCAGCATAAAATTGTAAATGAATTTGTGTTACTGGATAATTTCTATGTAGATGCAGAAGTTAGTGCAGACGGACACAACTGGAGTATGGGGGCATATGCTACCGATTATTTAGAAAAGACCTGGCCTTCAAGTTATGGTGGCAGAGGTGGTACATACGGCGGAGAAGGCGAGCGTGGAATAGCGAATAATAAAGGAGGCTTTATATGGGACAATGCCAAAAGACATCAGGTATCTTACCGTACTTATGGAGAATTTGCAGACAAAGGAAAACCAAATGTAAAGTCTTTGGAAGGTCATGTAGCACCAGGTTATACAAGTTATGATCTGAGTGTAGCTGATACCACGCGTTTTAGCCAATGGAAAACAGATTTCGACCAGCTGCTTAAAGAAGGTAAAATGCCGCAGTTAACGACAATCCGTTTTAGCAATGATCATACGGAGGGAATGCGTGGCGGCAAGAAAACACCTTATGCCCATGTTGCAGATAATGACCTCGCTGTAGGGCTATTTGTTGACTATATAAGTAAAAGTCCTATTTGGAAAGAATCAGCTATTTTTATTCTTGAGGATGATGCCCAAAATGGTCCCGATCATGTGGATGCACACCGTAGCCCTGCTTATCTTATAAGTCCGTATGTGAAAAGAAAGTCTGTAGACCATACCATGTATTCTACATCAGGTATGATCCGGACTATAGAACTCATCTTAGGTATGAAACCGATGACGCAGTATGATGCGGCAGCTACTCCTATGTGGAGATCATTTACAAGTCGGCCTGATTATACAACATTTGACCATCTTGCGGCAAATGTGGATTTGAATGAAAGAAATCCGACAAAAGGAAAGTTAGCAATACTAAGTGATAAATATGATTGGTCCAAAGAAGATGCCGTTCCTGATTTGGTATTCAATGAAATCCTCTGGCAAGGTCTAAAAGGAACCTCGGCACCATCGCCTAAAAGAGCAGCTTTTCTAAAAGTAAATAATAAAAATGAGGATGACGATGACTAAAAAGCCAAAGACCATCCTCAGTTAGTTTATGAGCAGATAAAAATCTGCTTATTTTTTTAGTGGAATTTCTACAAAACTCTCATTGTACCATCTGATTTCCATAGGTACTTCTGCGTCTTTTATGGTTTCGGTACTTATGTCTTTTCCGGTACCATAATTAATCTGCCATGCCGGGCTTTTCTTGATTCCAATTTTCAGCAATAATTTACTGCCCTTTTCTATTTTTTTACTTACAAAAGGTGTATCTGTTACAGGAATTGTTTCTTTTTTACCAGGAGTCAATAATTGGCGCTTACTTCTGTCTTTAGCATAACTGGCTCTGGTAAGATAGCTGGAAAGAAGGAAATATTTTCCGTCAGGAAGAACCTGATATAGCTCTGCAACAATGTCACAGTCTTTTTTATTGATTGAGAAATTTAAGCTGGCTGAAAAAGAACCGGTTAACTCAGTGTCTTTATCAAAAGCTTCTGATATAAATATAGTACTGTTGTCTTTTTCCTGTATTGCAGTACTAATAAGCTGAGGTTCGTCCGTTAGTATAAATTTATCGACATCACTTCTGTCTTTAAGATTTACATTTAAAGTAGTGAATGCAGATTTATTTGCTTTGTGTTCACCAAGTTTTAAATCTTCACCTAAATAGTATTTTATCTTTGTCTGGTCAAATTCCTGCATTGAATTGGCACTTTTCCAGATATTGTCACCCATTACTTCATAATTGATTTTTCCTTTCAGAAAATCTGGTTTGTTTTTACCTTTTAGGGTATAATCAAACCACTGATAGCAAATTTCATTTAATTCAAATTCTGCAATCGGATCTATTTTTACACCCATAACTTCGGATGTAATATAACCCTGAGGACCATAATGATCATAAGGTCCTATAACGACATAGTGATCAGCATTTGGATTGTACTTTATATGATTTTTATAATAATACATAGCACCTAGCTGGTCGTCGTCGAAATAACCTGTTGTGGTAAGAATAGGAATGTTTATTTTTGAATATTCCTTTGGATCAGGAGTCATGCTCTGCCAATAAGCATCATATGAAGGATGTTTTAACCAGCGCTGGAAGATTTCATTTTTTTTGCCATTAATGGAATCTAGCTTATTAAAAGCTAAACCACTAGTGTACCATTTTTTATAAAGATCATTCCATTTTTTCTCATTAGTGAACCCTGCGCTATCTGTGAGTTTGTTTACTGTAACATAGTCAATCCATCTTAGCATATAGCTCATAAAAACATTACCACTCATGGGATAGTCTATTCCTATGCCTACAGGAGCTTGCGGGATAATTGTTTTAAGTGCCGGATGCAATTTCTTTGTAGCTGCCCATTGGCTGAATCCCAGGTAACTGCCGCCAATCATTCCTACTTTTCCGTTGCTCCATGGTTGCTGAACAATCCAGTCGATTACATCGCTAATATCCTGATATTCATGTTCAAATGGTTCTATTGTTTCCTTACTGTGGTATTTGCCTCTTGTATTAATGTATACACAAGAGTATCCATTACTAGCCAGCTGCTTTGCGGTACCTATATTCCCGGGAGAAGAGTAAATAGTGTTGACAATGATTACAGGTCTAGGATGCTGTATTTTTTTATTGATAACCGTGGATATACTTATTTCTTTTTTATCTTTTGTGTAGACAATAACACTGTCATTTACTGTATAGCTTTCCTGATCTAATTTTTCCAGAAGGGGAAGACCTTTGGTATATGTTGCTTCAGCAATAAGATTGGATCCGTACTTTCTGAATAGTAATAATGCAGTTTTCAGATCGATACTGCTTTTACCTGCAATATCACTTTTGATGAAGCTGCTAAGATCTTCTTTTGTTTCTTTTGGTGTAAGACCAAAGAAAAATGGCATAAAGACCTGAGTGCTGCTCGCCAAGGAATTATATTTTTTGAGCAATTCCGCCTGATATGTTTTATTAAAATCCTGTTTGTTGTTTAAATGCTGTAAGGTGTTCATGTACACCTCATACTGAGCTCCCATAGCAGCGGCCATTTTGGGATTACCTTTCATGAAGCTATTTCTTACAGTATTAAGCTGCTCTAATGATGTTTTATAATCCCCCATAACGAAATTCATCCGGAACAAGTTGTCATTATCAGAAGTATCCTTATTATTAGTAGTCTGTTTTTTTACGATAGGACCCAGATAGTTTAAAAGAGATTTTATATTGGAAGAATCTACTTTTTTAAACTGACTAATCGATATGTTTTGGGAAAACAGTAACAGACTGAAAAATAGCGTAGCAAGGCTTAGTATTTTTTTCATAATATCTTTTTTGGCGGGTGGAAATTACAAAATAAATTCCTTGCATAGTGAAATAGATGTAATTATTTTCTGTATAGACAGGCTATAATAACCATGGTAATACTAATTACTGCTGAAAAGGTTCTTACCGTATTCCAGAAATTCCAGGAAATTTCGAAACTGTCCCGCATTTCTCTGATTGAATTTTGCGAGGCGTTGGAAAGGTCCAATAGATCCAGCTTATTATTTAAAGGAACATTAAATATCGAGGTGATTCCAAATACTCCTATGATATAAAAAAATGATGCAGACAATAACATAAAGAATGCAGTTTGGCTATGATGGTATTGCTGAAAAGTTGCTATTGGCAACGTAATTAATGCCCCAAAGAAACATGCGAAAAATATTGGGTTTAGTATTTCCCGGTTAATGCTTTGCATCGCCTGTAAATATTCATGGTCTGCTAATTTTCCTAATCCCCAACTAACAGATACAGAATAAGAAAAAAATAGACCGGCCATTAGTGCTGTGGTTATACCGGTTAGTATAAGTGTGATGTCCTGAAATTTCATTGTATATTGTTTTTAAGTTTACAGGACAAAGTTGTACAATCAGAAACTTAAAAAATAGAATAAAAACGACACTAAAAAATCAGGATGAATAAGATTTGGGTGTTTTGCCTGTGAATGCTTTGAAAACCCTTATAAAATGAGACTGGTCTGAAAATCCGTTTTCATAGACAATATCCGAAAGTTTATTGTAATCTTTAGAATTGAGTTGCTGAAGAGAAGTCTGAAACTGGATTATTTTGGCAAATTGTTTTGGAGACAAGCCGGTTTCGGTAAGAAATCTTCTTTCAAAAGTCCGGATATTAAAATCCAATTCCTTAGCAATTTGTCCGATGTTTTCTGTTCCATTTCCGGCGATAATTATTTCTAAAGCACGGCGGATTTCAAAATCTAAACTATCTTTTTTCTTTTCAAAATGGTCCAGAAGATAAGTTTTTATCAATTCCATACACTCATCAATAGTAGCTGAAGATCGTAAGCTATTGAGTACTTCCTGTGTATTATCGGGAATATAGCAGTTATCATTAATGCTTTGTGGATCTATACCATAAAAAGACCTCAGAACAAATGGATAAAGCTGGAAAACAATAACGGAGTAGGAACCTTTTATTTCTAACTCAACAGGGTTAATGGTTTGTCCGTAAATAAACAGATCCGGCATTTCTTTTTGATGCGGAATTACAGCTAAGCCTCCTTCTGTCCTATGAAATAAAAATCCAGGATATCCATCTGCAAAAAAGGGTAGCTTGGTTATAACAGGTTTCCCACTATTCTCAAAGATTAATATACTTTTTATAAAAAGTGAAAGAGGCTCGCTTGGGATTAATTCCTGAAAACTATTCATAATAATTTAGTAAAGTATATTATTTGGTTTCAGTATTCAAAGTGTTAATCTTTAGCATTAAGCTCTGCATATTCTGTTGTAACGACCGGATACTAGCTTGCAATTCATTATACATATTTGACATAGTTTGCAAATCATCCGCTCGAAAAGTTCCTCCATTTCCAAAAAATAGTTGTAAGGTTTCAGCATCAGGCTTTCCATCGAAAGCATAAAGAAGCCATCTGTCTTTTAGTGTTTCACGCATCGATTTGTTCCCGGAATTGCTGAAAGATTTTTCATTGAGTATATTCCATATATCAGGAGGGAATGCCTGGTCACTATTATCATTATTCCATATATTGCGAAGCAGGTTTCTCTGAATACCCATTTGTACTTTTCTTCCTTTGGGGTTTAATGTAAGCAATCCCAATGCTGCTCCTGCAGCTCCACCACCAATATTAATAGCTTTATTGGTATTGTTGTTATTAATTAGCGAAGAAGAAACGGCAATACTTGCTCCCAGAATAATAGAACCTACCGTAAGTTTCCGGATATTTTTATTGTTGATGTCTCCAAGGTAATTCGAAAGTTGCTGGATCCTTTCACCATTACAATCTGATTCAGCAGCCATAGCATTTAATCCGGAATTGGTAATCATCAATTGATCAGAAATTTTTTGTTTTGCTATCAGTATCTTCAGAGGATCTTTTGCTTTATTATATTGAGAAAGAAGGGGAAGTATACCGATATTTTTACTTAATGCATAATCCGATGCCGGAAGCTTTTTAATCAAGGCACTGTCTTCCTGATTACCAGTATTAGTCATAATTTCAGGATACTGATAAGTGAAATTTGGTTTACAATAATCTGTAGTTAATGTTGCTGTCTTCGAGCTTTTAATTACAGAAGAGCAAGACAAACATAATAGGATAGACACTATAAATACAAGTGTATAAAAACTAAAATTATAAATACCAATAGTTTTGCCGGACATATTGTAATTCAGTTAGGATATTTTTCTAAAGTTCAGAAAATTTCAGCTGATATACAAGGTGATGAATCTTTAAATATTAGTAAAAAAAACAAGCGACAAAAATATTTCCGCCGCTTGTAAAAAACTGCTAACAAACAAAAATAGGATGAGATTAAAAATCCGAATAGATAGATAATCCGAACACTAAACAGTTTTTTGATATATTAAGTAATAAATAATTATAGATTTTAAAAAAGGACAGTCAATATAGCATTGACTGTCCGTAACCTATACAGGTTTCTCACACTATACTACTATTATTTTGTTGGACAAAAGTATTCAGACTTCGGTGTATTAATATAATAAAACAACTTCCGATAGGGGGTAATGCAGGGTTCGATAACTTGTGGTTTATCAGAATAGATAATTGAGTACAGGTTCAGGCTAAAAATTATATGCAATTAGAACAATTATGCTATAAGTTCTTACTAATGAAATAAAGATGATATCAGAAATTATATATTCTGATATTTTAATAATATGCTTACATGTATGGTTCTAGGCTTGTCGTAAGTAATCGTATCTCTTGGCGCATAGAAGTATTACTCTTGTTTTGTTTTTTTCTTTCCAGGGAATTGTAATTTTATTTAAGGTAACAAGGATCAGTATATTTTCGTAGGATATGATGTATAGCCTTTGTATCAACAAATATTTTTTACAGCTTTTATCTGTTCATTGTACATCTCGAATCCCTCATTCTCAAAATGTTAATTATACAAGCTTATGCTGAACTCTTGTTGCCTTTTTTTAGATATAAATGTGAAATCAGATATATTCAGTACGGGGGTAATACAATGTATAAGACTTTCTGTACTGTTGGAATTAACCAAAATACCAGATAAATATGCTATAGAAAACCATTAATCAATTCCTTTTTTATTCTTAGACCTTACTTTTAAAGTAAGGTCTTTTTTAGCATCAGAACTTTACTATAATATCAATGTTTATAGGTTTTGTCTGTAAGATTTTTAATAAAGGCAGAGGGCGAAATATTCTTTTCTTTTTTAAAGACCTGAGCAAATTTGTTCTGTGAGGAGAAGCCGCACTCCTCTGCAAGAGTAGCAATTTTGAATTTCCGGTACTGCGGATTAGTTTCCAGTTTTTTGATGATATAATCAATTCTCAGTTCGTTAATATAATTACGAAAACTTTTGCCTTTGTGAGTATTGATAATATGCGATAAATATCTTGAATTGGTTTCACAAAAAGTAGCCAGATAAGAAAGAGAAATAGTTTTCCTTGTAAACTGTACGGTAGATTCAAATTCCTGTAATTTAGATAATAATCTGGCCTCTATTTCAGACGTCATCACTATTTTTTTTTCAGAAAAAGGCTCTGTTAAAGAATCAGAATCAAATAAGATGTTGGAATTCCTATATTGGATAGTATTGGGTATTGATCTCAGCTTTTTTATGGTTCTTTTTTGTTTACGGATGTAAAAAAAGAAAAAGGCAATGATAGTATAACAAGGTATAATAGTGAGTAGTATAGAAAACATTATTAATAATCTATTTTTGGGGTTGGTATAAAATTTATTTGTTGTAATGTTTTGAAAAAAACGGGTGACCAGTATACTGGTCACCCGAAAAACGTTAACGTTTTTTACACAAACAAACGACGATGATCTCGTATTTCTTTTATTTAATCATTTTTTCTGTAGTCAGGTAAGCGGCTAAAGCCCCGTTATACTCTTTGATCCTCCCGGAAGCTATTACTACAGGTGCTATAGCACGGATATAATCCTCTTCTTTCTGTTGGGTAAGGTAGTAAGCTGTTCTCCCTGCAAAATCAGTATAAAGCTCCGGAGACTTAATCTTTGAACTTAGTTTTTCCACATCACTGGCAAAACCTTGTTTATTTTTTAATACCTGGGTGTGTATACTAACCCATGCGTCGATTATACTGCTCCAGTGTCCAGAAGTATACAAGTAGTTCCAGTCCATTTCATTAACGATATACCGGGCTATGCTTTCGGCTTTATCTTCTTCTCTTTCTGAAAGCAGAGGGGCTATTCCCCGGGTAATATTTACAATCTGCAGAAACTGGCTGATGTAATCCGGTTTTCTCTTAAGCCCATCCTGAAAAGTCGCATAACTTTTAGTCTGATCCTGAAGTTCTTTTGTAAAAACAGAATAGTTCTTATCTGCTTTAGAGAATACTTTTGTAGCCTGTAACATGGTTTCATACTGCAAAAGTATTTTTTCCTGTTTTCTATAGAGTTCGCTTAATTCTTTATTGCCGTTATTATTCTGGTAGATCACATTCTTTTCCGTTGGATTGGCCTCAGTACAACTTACAGAGAAATCTTTCCCGGGGATATACATATCCAGTCCGCCACCTTCCCGGGTACCGGTAATAAGCCATCGGCTCATTCCGGTATAGGGAGAATATCCTTTAGGGATACTCAAAGTAAACTTACCATCCGAAGGAATAGTGCCTTGATGCAGAGTTATTTGTTTATCGCCCTGAAAAATAATAAAGTCATAGTTTTTTCCGGCAAAGTGAGGGAAGTTCATATCAATAGACTGGGCTTGTAAAACAAATCCACCTGCAATCCACAATAATAACATGAATAAATTTTTGTTCATCATTTTGTTGTTTTTAATCCACTTTAATGCAGCGAACAGAATTACCGTAAGTATAGATCAGTTTTCTTACCTCTTGCGTGTTTACCTCTTGCGTGTTATTACCAATTGTTATAGCATATGCATGGTGTGTATAAAGGCCAAGGACTAAAGGAGGTGTTTGTTCAACAATATTTGAAGAACTCCAATAGACCCCGTTTATATTATTAGGTGAACCATCAAATGCTTTGGTTAATTGAATTCCACCCGTTTGATAACGTTGGCCAGCGGCAATTAAAAATAGCCCTTTTCCAAAAAGGAAACCTGAATTACTCGCTGTATAATCAGGAGACCACGTTCCTATGCTGCTTATCGGATTGTTATCTATTACACCCTGCCATTGCTCTTTGCTTGGTACTTTGTATCCGCTGGGGCAAGGGTCCTGATCTGTTTTAATATTATCATTCCATGCAGTATCCCATGGGAGAGAGGGAATTGTATTTAGTGTTTCTCGGTTTGCAGGATACCATTCAGGGTTGGCGGTAAGGAGCTGATGACTAGTTAAATCCTCCGCTTGTGAGAGATATTGTTTTTTTGGAGAGCCTGCAAGATCTCTTGTAGCATTAGTCAATACACCCCATTGGTATTTAGCACCCCGGATAGCTTGCGAAGGTGCAAATGGATCGGCAGAGTAATCAGCGCCCAGATTATGACACATAAACTCTTTCCATACTCCCGGTGCGATATAGGCTCCGCAATGGGTTAAATTAAGAGTAAAACTCTGTGTATTCCCTGGTGTAATACTCAAAGCATTTGGTACATTGATGGTACGGGGATTTCCGCCAACAATTGCATTGGCCGAGAATGAAGCTGTAACAGCTCCTCCTGTATCGGCATTTACAAATATAGGTGCTGCAGTTATTGAAGTAGCTTCAGTCGACAAAAAGCTAAAATCAATAGCCGCACTGGCTGCATTGGTACGTCCTGTAATATTCCCTGAGGCCAGAGGTATTGTACCATTGGTAGCATGTGGGGTAATTGCAGCATTGGTGATTGCAGTAATGCCATTACCAGGCATGTTGGATATAATAAAGGTGGTAATCTTTGCTACTTTATGCCTTAAGGTAATATCCAGGGTATTTTGTGCATTTGCTGGAGTATAGCTGATATTCTGGTACATAAAATCCCTGTTGTTGTCATCATAATTCACTACAGCGCTATTAAGATCAGTAGTTTCTCCGGAGCTTATAGCCGGAAGGGTAGAGTTTCCATAGGAATAAGCCACCATATTGTAGGCAGTTCCACCATCCAGCATAAGCGGAGCAGCAGGCTGTCCTACAGTGTAATCCTGATGTGTTTTGTATTGCCCGCTTCCCTGATCATAAGCAATGACACGGAACTTTATCCCCGATCCTAAAGGGTCACCGGGAACAGCTGCCGAAAGATTTTTTCCGACAGAAGCCTGAGGACTGAGGGATTCATTAACTGGAGCTAATCGTGCTATGATAAAGGTACTGGGGTTAATCATAATACTTTTGGATTGTATTCCGCTACTTCCTAAATCTAATCCTTGTCTACCAACAGAAGCTGTTGGTTTTGTCCCTTTAGAATTAGCGAATTCGGTTCCTAAAAGATTGATTTTTACGGCAGCCGGACCGCTTGTCAGATTATTCTCGGCATCTGATGTACGGCAAGAGATCTGAGATAATAGAAATACGACACCTAAAGAACCTGTAAAATTTCTTATTGTTGTTTGTTTTGTAAATATTTTCATCATAATTTCTTTTGTTTTTTAATCAAAAAAGGGTGCATCTACCGTTGTATCACTCGTTCCTTCCCAATCCGTTTTTACAGGATCAACATTTCCGTTGGTAGTGCCCGGGGTTACACTTGCAGAGGCAGAGCCAGCTGCAATGCCTTGTTCCATTTGCAGAAATACAACTTCCATTACCGGAGGGGTATATTCACGTTTTGGTTTGTCAGGCAGCTCATTTTTTTGTTCTTCTTTTGTCATTCTGTTTTTCTTTTTAATTTGTTATTGTTAAAAAGCCGTGTGCTTTTTCACCTATCATTTGTGTTCAATTATATCGAAGCATTTGTGTTTTTTTTAATATAGATATGACAGGAAAGACATTATATTTCACACGGCCCGGCAAAAGTATTCTGGCTTTATGTTTTTGTGAAATAAAGCAGCTTCTGATATGGTCTAATGTATGGTACGATTCCTTGCGATTCGTGTAAACGCTTATTGGTATTGGGTTTATTGGGTGTTAACAGGATTGGAAAAAATTATCCGAAAACATGAAATTTAAAAAATCCGGAGCTTGTGCTTAGCAAAAAATGATCAAAACAAGAGTTTGTTTTGTGGGAAAAGAGCCGGGGAAACAGATTAAAAAAACAAATAATCTCATTCTTGTTTAATGTGATTTGTGCTGGGTACGAAAATTTTGAAAAATGCGGATAACCGGAAGGCAGAAAATCAAAAAATAAATTGGATTTGAAAAGCTTCGTGAACGGAAGCTCTAAGTTTTTTTAACTATTAATTTATTTTCTATCTTTATGGTTCCTAAATTATACGACTTCAATGATTCAAAAAATTGCCCGCATGGTAAGGTGGCGGTATGTGAAAGCACCGCGACGCTCGTATAAGCGTAGGACACCTAAGCTGTTCGGGCTTTACTATTCCTAAATTATACGTTATGAACCCAAAGAAAACAGCCGTATTCCTAAACGGCAAAGAAATCGAACTGAAAGACTGGCTGGTTTCCATCAGTCCATCTGATTTTAGCAGCAACATTACCAATATCGGGGTGCAGAACTACTCTGATATAGGCTTCAAAATCAAGTCTGTTTTGGCTGTATGTATGCAGGCATTGGAAAGTCTGGCAGAAGGTTCTTCTACTGCAGATGCTTCCGATTTTTGCAACATTTTACAGATTGCCTGTGATTTGATTCCGCATTCAGAACTGGAATTGCTGACCGAAATTCGGAAGGCTATGTAAAATCAATCTTTTGTGAAAAAGTCCGAAGCTTTTATTCAAAAGCCCGGACTTTTTTATTACGAATTAACTTTGCTAGTTATTTATCCATCAGCCAGATGTAAATATCCTCTTCGGAACTGATGTTGAGCTTTTTTCTTATCCGGTGTTTTTTACTTTCCACAGCTCCGGCAGATATTTTTTTGATAATGGCTATTTTCTTGGTATCGAAATTCATTTTCATCAAAGCACAGTATTCCAGATCGGACTGGCTAAGTTTGGAGCTTATCTCTAAAAGATTCTGACTGAAATATGGAAAAATTTCTGTGAATTTGAGATAAAAAGTCGGATCATTATTTTCTGCCAGCTGAGCGGCATGATTTATTTTTTCATGATCAGGGTCTTCATTCTGATCTGTAATATGGGGTTGTATCTTTTTCACAGTCCTGTATCGGGTAATATAATACCCTAAAGCAGATATACCCAAAAGAATAGCGATAGCGTAATAAAAAATACGGGCTTCTGTAAGGTATGTTTTTTCTGTAATAGTTTCTGTTTTTAATACAGTGTTTACGATATTACTTTCGGCTATATTTATACTGTCGTTAAATTTTTTGCTTTTGCTCAGAAAATAAGATTCCTGTTTATAATTTTCCTGATTGTGGTAGCATTCTGCAAGTGCCGAATAAAGTAATCCCATATGGGCAAACCATTGGTATTCTTTAGATATGCGTATAGCAGCATTGTATTCTTCAATTGCTTTTGCATAATTTTTCTTTTTCTGCTGTATAGCCCCCGAAGATTCATAATGAAAAATTTGCCACAGAGATCTTTCATTCTTGTCAACTTTGTCGCCAATAGACAGATATTTTTCGGCTTTATCCAGCTGATTGTCCCCTGTATACAGTTTGGCTAGTCCATATGCAACCATTGTTGTTAGCGATTTCTTTTTAGAATCATTAATGCTGATCTGCTGTAATTCTTTGTAGGAACTAAGCAGGTAAAATTCTTTTTCTTTTTTGCTGAGCGTGTGCTTCTTATCACTTGCGAAAGATTCCAGGGTTAAATAAAAGGAAGCTGCCTTAATACTATGAACTTCATTACGATCACGTTCAGGTGCTGTTTCAGCAAGCGCTACTGCTTCCTGTATTTTTTTTCTTCCTTCTTCAAAATAGCCAATACTGTATAGTGCCCTGCCTTTTAATAATAAAAATGAAGAGGAGGCTATAGTATATCTTGGATTTCCTTTGGTTAAGTCCAGTCCTTCATTGGCTTTAGCCAGTGCTTGTTTCATATTATGGTTAATAGAATATACCTGTGCCATATATTCTAAAGCTTTTACCTGACCGTCTGTATAATTTATTTCTTTGGATTTGTAATAGATTTCAGTACATACCTTTAAATTTTTCTCGGCATCGCCTCTTACATTATAAGGAATTGTACTGCTTATGGTTTTATATAGACTATCTATTGCTTTTTCTTTATTATTTTGAGCGATAATAGAAAAAGGAGTAAACAGGGTAATCAGTGAAAATAAAATCTTATACATGATTCAATTAAGATGTTTCTTTTTTTATATTGTTTTTAAGTACGAATTACGAATTACGAATTACGAATTAACTTTGCTATTTGCTAATTATCTATCCATCAGCCATATGTATATGTTTTCCTCAGGACTTATATTCAGTTTTTTTCTTATTCGGTGCTTTTTACTTTTTACAGCTTCTGCTGACATTTTTTTGATAACAGCTATTCCTTTTGTATCAAAATTTATCTTCATCAATGCACAAAATTCCAGATCAGATTGTGTGAGCCTTGGATTGATATTTAAAAGATTCTGATTAAAAGCCGGAAAGACCTCTGCAAATTTAATAGAGAAAGCCGGGTCATTGTTTTGTGCCAGTTCGGTCACCAGACTCAGTTTTTCAAAATCAGTAATTTCCTCCTGTTCAGGCTGAGTGTTTCTATGAGTTTTATTAATAATTCGTGGAATAATCTGCTTTATGATATAAAAACTAATTAGGCAGAGAATCAGAAGAACGGCGATGATATAATAAAGGTTAATTTTTTTATTGGCGGTATTATTTTTTACTTCGTCTTTTAAAATATTGCTCACTGTATTTTTATTTACCAGAGCTATGCTGTCGTTATATCTTTTGCTTTCACTGAGGTAATAAGATTCTTTTTCATAGTTATGCAGCGCATGATAGCTTTCAGTTAGCCCTGAATATATTATATCACGATCGTATATAGCTTTTAGTAAATCATATTGTTTCGATTGTATTAATGCCTGCTCATAGTGTTTTGTAGCGCTTGTATAGTTTTTCTTCTTTTCTGCTATGGCGCCTAATATAATGTTGCGGGATAATGGCCAAAAAGAGCCTCCGCCTTTGTTGATAACCTCTGCCTGAGCCAGATATTTTTCGGCTAAGTCAAGTTTATCCTGATCGATATATGCCAAAATAAGTCTCTGAATACATAAGGTTGATACAAACTTCTTCTTAGGGAAATCATTATTGATTTGTTGTGTCTGTTTATAGGCATTCAGCGCATAATATTCAATCTCCTTATTGCCTAAAATGTGATTTGTATCTCTCTCATAAGACATTAATGTACAGTAATAGACATAAGCTTTGGCGTAATGTATAGAGTCGCTTTTGTGTGGGGGTACTTTGTCTATAATTGCCGATGCTGTCTGAAAATCTTCTCTTGATTTTTCGAAATAGCCCATCTGAAGAGAAACAATACCTTTTGCCAGTAAAAAATTGACCCGCTGCAGGGCATATTTTTCTTTTCCTTTAGTCAAAGATAGCCCTTCATCACACTTAACAATGGTATTGTCTATATCTCCACGTATGCAATAGGTTGCTGCCATATAAAGCAAGGCGTTTACTTGTCCTGTTGTATAACCTATCTCTTTGGACTGGAGATAGAGGTTTTCGACTAATGCTAATTTTTTATCTGTTTCGTTTTTAACATAGAAAGGGACTTTATTAATCCTTATTGTGTCGAGTGCATAATTTATTTCCTTCTCTTTGCTGTACTGAGCAGAGATACTAAATGAGTAAAGTATTAATAGAAATAATATTTTTCGCATGATTAAATTATTATTTACTATATATCCAAAAGTGTGAAACAGGCCATAGAACAAGCATATTTCCTTACTGTTTTAAACTGATATTCTTTTATGAAATACTTATATAAATTTAAAAAATAAATCTTATATCTTAATGGTATAAGGGTATTTGTTGTGATGTTTGTTTGCATATGTTTTATTTTATATTGTTTTACTATAAATAATTGCGATATATTAGTAAAATAGAAATGATTCTGAAAAACTTAATCATACCAGTTATCATATAAGACGATATACAGGCGTGTTTATTCAACATGCTTTATAGTTATGCATAAAGTTTCTTTTCGTAAGGAATCGTATACTGATAAGGAGCCGGCGGGAATGTGTTTTTTTCTATGACTGGTATTCCGCAGCCGGACAAGTGAAGAAGATAAAATTAATAGGCATCATTTGTGAGTTTTTACAAACAAAAATATAAATTAAACAAGAAGTAACAGTTCTGGCTAAGTCTTTTTTGCTATAATGATTTATCGAAATAGTGAATACGGACAATTCAATGTATTAAAATACTGATTAATAGTAAATTTGTTTATGTTGCTGAATCTACTTGTCCATCAGCCAGATGTAGATGTTTTCTTCTGTAGAGATATCCAGTTTTTTTCTGATTCTGTATTTCTTACTTTCCACAGCACCAATAGATAAACGTTTTATAGATGCGATCTTCTTGGTATCAAAATTTAGCTTCATCATTGCACAATATTCTAAATCGGATTGTGTAAGTTTTGGGCAGATTTTCAAAAGGTTTTCGCTAAAATCAGGAAATGTGTCATTGAATTTAAAATAGAAAGAAGGATCATCCTCTTCGGCCAGATTTATTAGTTGGTTTAATGTTTCGTGATCCAGTTTTTCAGTTTCATCTTCGTTTTCAACAGGCTTTTCGGTTATAACATCAGCGGTGTTACTTTTTATAGTTTTTCGCTTCAGGATAATAATTAAAAGTACAATCAGGAAGGGTATTGCAATGATATAATAAAGTTTTGTAACGTCCAGAGAAGAATTTGTTTCATTTTTATTTTTTGATTCCTGCTTCAACACATCTCCGGCAGTTGCTTTTTCATTAATATCAATACTCTTATTTAAACGTTTGCTTTTATCCAGATACAAAGATTCATTCTTATAATCTTTCAATTCGTGGTAGCATTCCGCTATCTGGTTATAAATTTGTGATTGTTCATATTTTCGTTGATATTCTCCTGCAGTTTTCAGAGCATCATTATAAGCTTCTATAGCTTTTGTATAATTCTTTTTCTTTTTTTCTATATTACCCAGCAGGAGATTTCTTTTAATAAGCCAGACAGGGAAATCAGAATAAAGAGAATCACCTTCTGCCAAGTATTGCTCAGCTTTATTTGTATCGTTCAACTCAGTATAATACGAGATAAGAGAGCGCAAGCTGCTAACGTATAATATGGTTTTTATATCAGTATTATTCTTAATCTGTTTTACTTCCTTATAGGTATCCAGTAGATATTGCTCTTTTTGTTTTATGTTCCCAGGAATTTGGGCTTTCTTCTGTTCGTAAAAAATAATGTATGAAGCATGTTCTAATACTCTTTTATAATGCTCTTTATCAACAGAATATTCCGGAACTTTTTCTATAGTTTCCGCAGCATTATTATAATTTGCTTTAGCTTCATCGGAGTATCCTAACTGAAATAAGACAGATGCTTTGAACATAAAAAAAGAAATCCTGTATTTTTGTAACTGATTTTCTCCATTTGTAAGAGCAAGCCCTTCATTTATTTTTTCCAGAGCTTTTTTTAGTTCTCCGGTATAGATATAATTTTTTACAATGGAATGCAATGCCCTTGTTTGGCCGTCTTTATAGTCAATTTCTTTAGCCTGATAATAAGCTTCAGTACCCATTTTTAGTATCTTATCTGTCTTGTTTGCATTTGCCTCAATATGGGTTTCTGGTTTTTCCAATCGGGCAATATTGCTGAGCAAACTATCAATTTCTTTTTTCTTTTGCCCTATACCCAGACATGAAAAAAAAACAAGAAGTAAGAGTACTATTTTCTGCATAGTCCTTAGATACTGTATTTTAATAACGTTTAAAAAATGAATTTACCGGCATCAAAGATACTATTTGTTTTGATATAGTGTAGTATTTACAGAAAAGTTGACATTAAAATATTATGATTACGTTTAATATATTTCCAATTGCATAATGTAATTATTTACATATAATATGAGAAAAAATAAGTAGATGAAAATTGGATTGTGCAGAATTTTAAAGTGTATTATTTTATAATTTGATTACTAAAAAGCCTTCCCAAAAGAGAAGGCTCATAAATAATCTGATATAGAAAAATAAAGTAAAGATCCAAAATGTGTTTAATGGGATACAGCCTTTAATCCTACAATAGAGCTTACCAGTGTAAACAGGAAAAACAAACGCCAGAAACCAGCAGGGTCTTTGAAAACAAAAATTCCCATGAGAACAGTTCCTACTGCTCCCAGGCCAGTCCATACGGCGTAGGCTGTACCTATTGGCAATGTCTGCGTTGCTTTGATTAACAATGCCATACTTATAGTAAGGCAGGCGATAAATCCTCCATACCACCAGTAAGATTCAGTTCCGGTTGTTTCTTTTGCTTTTCCGAGACATGATGCAAAGCCTACTTCGAATAATGCAGCAATAACTAAGATGATCCAGTTCATATGTTTATGTTTTGTACAAAAATCAGGACTTTACAGCAGATTGTATTTTACATATGATAAAAAATTAGACAGTCGGAATATTCCGACTGCCTATTAAAACTGTTAACAAACCAAATTTATTGTTATTATGATAGAATTACTCCGCTGAAATAAATTAACAGTTTTGTAGCAGAATATGCTTTATAGTATTGTAACTGTGTTTTTCTAACTTCTATCCGATAGGGCTGTGGCTTCCAGCATGAGGTAATGTAAATCAGTATTCTTGACAAAAGGTTTCAGAAGTTCGCTTCCCGGGCCATACATGGCTAATTCTACGTAATCTCCGGAGTGATCCATACTGATCCAGCCTACAGAATTGTGTTTTTTCTGAATTTCCGAATAAGCTTTGAAAGGCATTTTTTTATAGTTATACAGACCCTCTTCCTGCTTCTCCGCACCTGTATAGAAGCTGAGTAGATGTTTTGCTTCTTCGTCGGTAAGGCTGAACTTGTTGGTTTCAAAAATCCAGTCTTTCATCTGTTGAAGGTTGAAGTTCTCGTTGATATTGTTGAGTATATACTCATTGGTATATTTATAGTTCGCTATTGTATTGAAATTTTTAGTTGCTTCGTTACCATATATAGTTCCGGGATTGGCGTTCCCGTGATCGGTGGTTATGATGACCAGGGTATTTCCATCTTTTTCAGCAAAATCTATTACTGTTTTTAGAGCTTCTTCAAAAGCTAACTGATCATGGATAAGTGCTGCAACATCATTAGCATGGGCTGCCCAGTCTACTTTTCCGCCTTCAACCTGTAATACAAAACCGTCTTTGTGATCTTTAATCTGATCAATTGCAGTTTTAGTCATCTCAGAAAGAGTAGGGGTGTTTTGCAGTCCGGGGATATTATTTCTGTCAATGGTATACGGAAGAGCACCAGTACTAAAAACACCAAGTAATTTTTTTCCTTTTTCTGCTTTTTGTAAATCAGAGCGATTCTTTAGAATTTGGTAACCTTTTTTCTGGTATAAACTGTAAATATCTTTTTTGTCTTCTCTTTTTGCAGCATTAAAGAATTCGTCTCCGCCCCCCATCATTACATCAAATCCCTCCTGTGCATATTTTTCTGCAATCTCCGGTTCTGCATTTCTTTTCTCAGAGTTGATACAAAATCCTGCAGGCGTTGCATGGGTGATAGTAACTGTAGTTACACAAGCCGTTTTCTTACCGGCTTTTTTAAATTTTTGCCATATCGGGGTATGTATTTCACCATTAGCACCAATATTCAGAACGCCGTTTTTTACCCGTTTCCCGCCACCAAAAGCTGAACTGGCTGCAGCAGAATCTGTAACAATAGAACTGGCAGAGGCTGTATCCATCAGAGCACGGCTTACTTTATTTTCCAAATAAAGCCCAATCCAGTGGCTGTTTTTTCCAAGTGTGTTCAGGGAATACTGATTTGCCATAGCCAGAGTTCCGGAGCTCATTCCGTCACTAATCATAAAAATGATGTTCTTGGCTGTCTTTTTACTTACTGAATTAGAATTTGTATTACCTGCGAATAAACCGATAGGGTTTATCGTCAGAAATCCTGAAAGTACTGCTGTTCCTTTTAGAAACCTTCGTCTGTCCATTTTGTAATTGATTAACGGACTGCAATATAAGAGTTAAATTTAATTAATGCAATGTTGTTGCGTTAATTAATTGTAAACGAATATTAATTTTTATGTTGAGCTATTGTTGTAAGGCCCATTAGGAATACCAATACTTCTTTTTAAAGTTTAGTAAGAGGAAAACTACGGATATAAAAGAACCCGGCTGATAAATGAGCCGGGCTAAAAGATTATCTTTTTGGATTAATCATTACTATGTTAATAGAGTACTTTTAAGCTTTCTGCAGAAAAATCGGAAAGTTCCTCTGTATTTCCGGCTTTAATTTTTTGAACCCATTGGTAGTCACTCAATATAGCCCTTCCTACTGCCACAAGGTCGAAATCCTGTCTGTCCAGCCTTCTTAGTAATTCAGAAAGGTCGGTTTTTTCAGTTCCTTCACCTGCAAAAGCAGAAAGGAAATCACCCTTTAAGCCTACTGATCCTACTGTGATAGTTGGCTGGCCAGTGATTTTTTTAGCCCATCCGGCAAAGTTAAGATCCGAACCTTCAAATTCAGGTTCCCAGAAACGGCGCTGGGAGCAATGGAAAATATCTACACCGGCATCTTTTAGCGGTAATAGCCATTCTTCCATTTCCGCAGGTGTAGTTGCTAATCTGGCTTTGTAGTCCTGTTGTTTCCATTGGGAAAGACGGATAATAATTGTGAAATCTTCACCAACAGCTGCTCTTATAGCTTTTACAACTTCTACAGCAAAACGGTTTCTTTCTTTTAATGTTTTTCCGCCATATTCATCGGTTCTGGTATTGGTACCTTCCCAGAAAAACTGATCGATAAGATATCCGTGTGCACCATGAATTTCCAGACAGTCGAAGCCAAGGTCTTTGGCGGCTTTTGCAGAAGCAGCAAATTGTCTGATCGTATCTTCTATATCAGCAATGCTCATTGTAGCAGCAGCTTCCATAGCGACTTCAGGATATTCTTTGTTCATTCTGGTATCACCTACATGCCATATTTGTGGTCCCATTTTCCCGCCTTCTGCATGCACCTGATCAATTACATTCTTCCAGCCCTGTAATGCTTCATCACCATAAAAATTGGGAATATTCAGTAAATTTTTAGATGCAGGCCTGTTGATCACGGTTCCTTCGGAAAGAATGAGCCCGACTTCTGAGGCTGCTCTTCTGGAATAGTAACCGGCCATTTCAGGAGTAGGGATTCCTGCAGCTGACTGCGCACGGGTCATTGGTGCCATTACAATTCTGTTTTTCAGATGAAGGTTTTTATAAATAAAAGGACTAAATAATGAGTCTGTATTCATTTTTTGACAAAGTTTTTATAAGGTTGATTTTACTTTTGTTACACAAAGTAACTAATAATAATTCATTTTTGTACCTATTAACTAAAAATAGTGGTAACTTTGCTGTAACCAACAATAGTAACAAAGAGGTAACTTATGAAACAGAAACGAATGGCAGAGTGTGATTGTCCGCTGGTAAAGGCAATGTCGGCACTAGGAAATAAATGGAAACCAGTAATCGTAAGGGTTATAAAAGATCGTACACTGCGTTTTGGAGAAATTGCAGCGCGTATCCATGTGATATCCCGAAAGGTGCTTACCGATCAGTTGAGAGAAATGGAACAGGACGGACTGATTACCAGAGCTGAATTTAAAGAACTGCCTCCAAGAGTGGAGTATACCTTAACTGAAAAAGGGCTGGCGCTGCTGCCTATTCTGTTTATGCTTGAGGATTGGGAAAAACAATATGAAACTAAAGAAATTCCTGAAGTAGCAGAGGTGTAATATTTATCTCTTAGTTATTTATTTCCGTTCTGGAGTAGTTCCTTTCTGTAATTAATACCCCACTTGGACATAGTGTCGATAACATCATGAAGGCTTTTTCCAAAGTCTGTAAGTTCATAATCGACCGTCACCGGCATGGTATTATTCTGGGTTCTTGATACAAGGTTGTTCATTTCAAGCTCTTTCAGCTCTTTTGAAAGTGTCTTTGCCGCTACTTTTTCCAGTTGTCTTTTAAGGTCCATAAACCTCATTTTACCGGTAAAGTATAAGTGGCTGATGATAATGGTTTTCCATTTTCCGCTCAATAAATATACCGTATCTTCCACACCACGCAGGTGCATTTTGCAGTCCGGACCCAATTCAGTTCTTTGCTTTTTCATAACTTAAAAATGAAATGACAAAATTAGCTGTTTCATTGTACAAAAATTTACCCTGTTACTAAGAGGTAACTAATTGCCGGGTATATATTTACTATAGCCTTAATTCAGTTTTTGATTCATCTTTGTGACAAAATCCATCCATTGCTTGTCCAGATAGAGAATAGCCTCTTTCTTTTCTTTCTCGTTTAAGGAAGAATAATTAACCGAATTATAGACTAACTTTTTCAATGCCTTTACATCTAATTCCCAGTATACAAAAGCAACCCAGAAATCATAACTAAGTCCTTCGTAACCATATACTCCCGGATCATCACTATTAATAGAGCATTGTACTCCGTTGCTTAACAACACTCTTGCAGGGTGATTTCTCATATCGCTGACATATCCCAGAATCTGATTGCTGATCGGGCTTACCTCAACCAATTTGTTTTGTTTTTTAATCAGTTCCAGTGTTTTTGGAAAATAGATGAGATTAAGACCATGGCCTATTCTTTTGTTGTTGAGTAATGCAAGATCCAGAACATTTTTATTAAAAACAGAATTGCTTTCACCAGCATGAAGGAAAAGTGGCATGTCTACACCATATTTTTTTGAAAGGTCATTTAGTTTCATCCAGCTTTCACGGAAGTAATAAATGCTATTTCCGGCAGCTTCATCCGCAACAAGATCAAATCCAGTAATCATGTCCGGAAACTCTTTCTTAAGTTGGAAAGCTGCTTCCAGTTGTTTATCAACACCTTTAGGGTCCAAAAACTTAAAACTTGAATAAATCAGTTTCAATGTAAACTGTGGAGCTGTTTTATGTATTTCCTTAAGAATATCCTGCAGATCTGTAATGGATGTATTTAAAGAATATTTTTCATGTTCAAAATCATAAAGCTGATCAAAAATAAATCTGATTTCTACATGCTGCACATTATCCTTTATTAAATCCTGAAATCCTTTCAGATAATATGCTTTAAAGAAAGGACGATATGATAGTAATGAACCTGTGCGCTTAAAACGTTTTTCGAATTCTATCCAATAATCCGTGTAGTTGCAAAGCTGATCCCGCTTCAGCAATAAAAGTTCTTGTAGCTGCTTTTCAAAACCAGGATCGGAGCTTAATTTCTCATCAAGATTCACAAATCCCGCCGGAACATTGTCTTTTGCAAAAAACGCCATCTGTCCGAAAATATACTGGTCATTATCCTTCTGAACGTAAACGTAGCTTTCTTTATATTTTCTCACTGTTGCAATGATCCATTTTGCATCTGTAATACCGCCACTGTGTGTATGCAAAAGCCCGCCTTTAGGCATGGACTGGATAATATCAAATAATTTGCTGTTTTCAATCAAAGGTTTTATCTGGTTGAAAGAACTGCTGTACAATGGGATTTTTTGATTTTCGGTTTCAGTAAGGAACTCTTTGCGTAGTTGAAACAGCTTTCTATCTAAAGCATTTTCTGCGTCGGACAATTTTAGATCGGAATCAAAGTTTAATGCCTGATTCTCTTTGTCCAATAAACTTATTTTCTGCTGATATGAAAGTTCCTGAGCGGTAATATGCTGATTCCCCGTAAGAGGAAGCCCTAAAAGTAATATGTAAATAAGAGTTTTTTTCATCATAATATTGTGGACGCACAAGATTGTGCTTAAAATGATTTAATTATTATTTCCGAAATAAAAAATTGTGCAAATAACGGGATTTCATATTATTTATGAAAATCTGTTCTCTGAATGCAAAAAAAACGCCATGATTTCTGCTGAGATTATATTTTTGAGAGCAGTCAAAACAACATGAGGAATACCAGATCGATAATAGCATATAGTTACTTATGGGTAACTGCTTACCTTCAGGTAACAGGTATATATAAGCAACATTTTGTCATGTAACTTTGCAGGGTAATAATGAGAATTAAAAATTTTGGATATAGAATCTCATTATATAATCTAAGAAATAAAAATAATAGAATTATGTCATTACAAAAAACACTGAACTGGAGATCTGCTACCAAAACTTATAACGGAAAAACTATAGAGAAAGAAAAGCTGGAACAAGTTCTGGAAGCAATACGCCTGGCTCCGTCCAGCTCCGGTTTGCAACCCTTTAAAGTTTTAATTATTACAAATCAAGAGATAAGAGAGAAGCTTCAACCAATTTCCTGTGATCAGGATCAGATTATAAAAGCATCTCATATATTGGTTTTTGCCGCATGGGATGAATATACAGCAGAAAGGGTAGATTCATTTTTTGAATATAGTAATAAGGTACGGAATTTACCAGATACTGCTACAAACGAATACCGCCTGAATTTGTTGAACTTACTAAGCAAAAAAACAAAAGAAGAGCATTTTGAAAATGCTTCAAAGCAAGCCTATATAGCTTTAGGATTTGGCCTTCTTGCTGCAGCGGACCTCAGAATTGATGCTACTCCGATGGAAGGTTTTGATAATAAAGCTGTTGATGAGCTTTTGGATCTTCCAGCGAAAGGATTAAAAAGTACTGTAATGATGGCTTTAGGATACAAAGATGAAGATACTGACTGGTGGAATAAGCTGGAAAAGGTGAGAAGATCCAAAGAAGAATTATTTGTTGAATTTAGTTAAGGTAGAGCCTTTACAAATAAATAAAGAAAGAAGATTTATAGTCTTCTTTTTTTTATTCTTAAGTGAAATTAAATGCAAGGACATTAGTATTAACTATAGATTTAATGAGGGAAATTGCAAGGTTTCTATTTCTCTTTTACGTGATATATGCGTATATTTGCAAAAGCTTTATGAATGAAAAAAAATGACTTTATCGGGTGGTCTATAATAGTCCTGATAAACTATTCTTATACAAATGATATTCTGTGAATTTTTAAAGTTTTAAATAATACTATTTAATTCCGGAATCCTTTTTATAAACCCAATTTCTTCCTGATCAAAGCTATAATTTGTAAAATAAACAATTAAAATATATGGATATTAAGACTGAAGATCCTAAAGGATTCAGCCTCTCTTTTTTGAATTACAAAACTAGTTTTTGGTTACTATTACTCGGGTTTTTAATCATAAGTGCCTTACTTCTTATTCAGACCTATAACAGGGCATTAAGAATTCCTGATGGTAATGATTTTACACTTTATCTTAATGCTTCCCGAAACTTCTTTGAACTAAAAAACCCATATATTATTGAGAGTGAATTCGATTTTCTCTATCCTCAGACCCTTTGTATTCTACTTTATCCTTTAACCTTGATTAATTATAAAGTAGCCATTCTTATTTGGTATTTTTCCGGTCTTATTGCTTTATACATATCTTTTAATGAATGCTTTAAAATGGCAGACAGTAATGGGAAAATAAATAAATATTCACTTTTTTTCCTTTCTTTTATAATGTTATTTGCTATTGCTCAGGATAATTTTTTAAACGGGCAAGTCAATTTTATTGTACTGTGTTTCTGTGTGTTATTTTTTAAATACCTTAGAAAATCTCAGTACATTCTTTCTGCATTATTTTTAGCGCTGGCTATTTCAATAAAAGTAACACCCTTAATCTTTTTAGGATTTCTGTTTTTTTATAAAGAATTGAAGATTACTGTTTTAGCTGTAGTGTTTTCTGCTATTTTAATTATCGGAATTCCGGTACTTCTCACAAATTTAGATTTTGTATTTTCAAATTATAAGCATTATTTAGATATTTTCATTTTGCATAGAACAACCAATTTCTCTGAATCTAATCTCCATTCAGGCTACTCTTTAACAATGTTTTTGTCTAAATACTTCGGGAAATATGCTCTTATAGTATCCGCGGCGGTAAGTTTGGTATATCTGCTTATAAAACAGCTGAGAGAGAAAACCTTAAGTCCTTTAGTTTTTGCGGGATATCTTTTATGTATACTACTTATCTCTCCAATGAGCGAACAGCACCATCTGATATTTACATTTCCGTTGTTACTTCTGCTTTTAACAAGTAACGTCAACCGTATTATTAATCTCATTGTAGTTTTATTATTTATTACATTTTCTTCTCTAAAAATAGAAATCTTTATAAGCCTTCTTATATTATATGCAGCACTCGTGCTGCAGGGAAGTAAAGAAGGTTCTAATGCTTACAGCAAAATGAGGAATGCCCAAATTCCGGTATAATTTTCTGAGAGGATATTATTTTATCTGAAAAAGGTATATGGTTGCTAATTCTTTTTGTAGAAAATGACAGCTATACCTGACCTTTTATTTAAATTCTGATCATAAATTGTAATGTGATTTTATCAATGAATAAGTCTGAAAAATTAGAGAATTTATCATTAAATTGCTGTGTCATGTTAAAATATAAAAGTAAAGTTTAAAAAAATGAATTATCAGATTCTTAAAACTATTATTGATACAGAATTAAAACGATTCGAAACTATTTCTGAAGATGAATGGTCTTATAAAGCCTCTCCGGAGAAATGGTCCCGAAAAGAAATTATCGGACATCTTTGCGACAGTGCTTTTACAAACATTCGGAGATTTGTAGTTACCCAGTATAAAGAAAACGAGAATATTGTATATGACCAGGACCATTGGGTTAAAGCTCAGAACTACCAGAATATTCCTACAGCAGAAGTTATTAATCTTTGGAAATCTCTGAACTATCAGATTGTTCATATCGTAGAAAATATGCCTGATGAAGTACTACAAAGAACCAGTGATACCTCAAAAACAACGCCTGAGATTTTGACCCTGGAAGTTCTTATCAAAGGTTATATAGATCATCTGCATCATCATCTAAAAACAATCTAATTATAACTGAAAAATCATCACAGATAACTGTGGTGATTTTTATTGATTTTTAAATCTTCGGAATTAAGAAGAACCTTTTGTTTTTCTTAAATCTGATGGTCTTGATTGGGTGAATTCATGAAAAGTATCACTAAAGGTACTGATACTGCTATAGCCGACTTCATCAGCAATTTCATTAATAGACTTATGAGATTTAAGAATAAGCTCTATGGCTTTAACCATTCTCAGCGTTTTCAGATATTGTAAAAAAGAGATATCCAGAGTGGATCTGAATAATCTCGACATGGATCTTTCACTCATTCCAAAACGATCGCTGATACTAACCAAAGTATGCTTGTCACCAATGTTAAGATCCAGATACAGAAGAATTTTATTCATCTGATAATCATCTGTCATAGGCAGGACGATAGGTAAAGCATATTGGCTGACTTTGGGAAGTATATTCTTTAGAGAAATCAGGAACTCAAAATTGTGGTCTTTTGCTTTCACATGTTTTTCATCCCATACTTCGGTATACTTAATCATCTGAATGAGAAGTTCGGAAGCCGGGTAAATTCCTAATTTAGTATAAAATGGATCTGTATCATCATCATGCGCATAAAAATAAAGTGAACGAAGCACCGTGGCAGAGTGCCCTATGCGTAAAAGATGTTCCATGCCCTGAGGAATCCAGAAGAAATGCCGGGCCGGAACAACATAAGTTTTGTTATCCGTTGTAATATAGGCAATTCCGCCTTCTACATAACTCAGCTGTCCTTTTGTATGTCTGTGAAAAGGGATCAGCTTTTCAGACTTTTCATGCATTACAAAAACACTTCTGGAGTGCTTGTCAATATCTGGTAATGCTGCAATTAGCCCCATAATTTCACTTATAAGTTTAAGAATCCAAAGGTACAATTATATTGGCCGAAATCAGGTAAAAATTGACTATTTTGGATAAAAATAATATTCCGAGAGAAAATAGCTTTGCACTCTGATAATTCATAATTTCTCAATGAAAATTTTTTCTACCCTGGCCTTTATGCTGGGGACACTATTTCCGGCATTAGCCAAGACCCAGGTTCTTAAAAATGACACACTTTATCTCTCCCTAAAGCAAACATGGCAAAAGGCAGAAGAAAATAGCCGTCCTATTCAAATGAGTAATGTGGACGCAGATATTTCAGCTGCAAGAGTAAAAGATGCTAAATTGGAGCGTCTTCCTGAACTGCGTATAAAAGGTTCTGTAGAGAAGGCATCTAATATTCCTGTCTATGAAAATGGACTGTTTTCAAAACCAACACAGCATGAAGTCATCCATACACTTTACAGAGCCGGAGCCGACTTTTATTTTAATATTTATAATGGTAATAAGCTTAATCTTAAGGTAAAGCAGGAAGAAGTTCTGCAGAAGATCAAAGAGATCCAAAAAGACGAGAGTGTTTCCGATATTCATTACAAAGCAGCTTCACTGTATCTCGATCTTCAGAAAAGTTTGATGTTCCGGAAACTTATAAAAGAGGATATCGAGGATCAGAAGTTACAGCTGAAAGAAATACAATCTCTTTATAAAAATGGGGTGATTTTGAAAAGTGATGTTCTCCGGACAGAACTCGATTTATCTAAAAGGGAAATGACTTTAATAACTATTGAAAATGATATATTAATTGCTACACAGAAGCTTAATATTATCATGGGAGTTCCTGATGAAACGGTTGTAGTTCCTGAAGATATTGATATCAGAGGAGAAAAGAATATTACATATGATGAATATCTGGAGCAGGCATTCCGGT
Organism: Elizabethkingia bruuniana; assembly: GCF_002024805.1. Taxonomy (NCBI): domain Bacteria; kingdom Pseudomonadati; phylum Bacteroidota; class Flavobacteriia; order Flavobacteriales; family Weeksellaceae; genus Elizabethkingia; species Elizabethkingia bruuniana. Next base: position 2,031,740 of record NZ_CP014337.1, on the reverse strand, counting down.
ATTCGTTTGATTATCATATATCCGGACAGCAGACGGAACTTAGTAAACTTCGTTTGAAGGAAGTTAAAGCTAATGTTAGACCACAAGTCGGCTTATATGGAGAGTTTTATTTTGCAAATCCACAGATTTTCCTGTATCCCTATAATCCCAACTGGTATTCGTTGGGTATTATTGGTTTAAAGGCTTCATTTTCTATCTCTTCTCTTTATCACAATACGCAGAAAGCTCAGGCGGCAAAACTGGAATTAGAAAAGGAAGAAATTGCACATAAAAATACTGAAGACAAAATCCGGCAGGATGTAAAAGAAGCTTATTTACGATATACTGAGGCTCTGGAGCAGGTGAAACTGGCAGAAATTAATGTTTCTCAGGCAAAGGAAAATGCACGGATTATTAAAAACACATACTTCAGTCAGACATCTCTTATTACAGACCTTTTAGATGCAAACATTCAGCTTCTTCAAACCCGGTTTGAGCTTGAAAGTTCAAAAATTATAGCTCAAAACAAATATTACTTATTACAAAACGTTACAGGAACTTTATAATACGATGAAAAAGAAATACACTGCTACCGATAAGCTTATTACAAAAATCACTGGTTGGATTACCATACTTGTAGTCCTGATATTAGCCATCTGGGGAGGAATAAGCCTCTTTAGTTATTACAAATACGAGCAGACCAACGATGCGCAGGTTCAGGAATATGTAAATCCTGTAATTGCAAGAGCAGGAGGTTTTATTGTAGCTGTAAAATTTGAAGAAAATCAGAATGTAAAAAAAGGCGACACACTTTTAGTTATAGACAACAGGGAATATATTCTGCAACAGGAGCAGACCAGAGCTCAGCTTATTAAAGCACGTGCACAGTTAAAAGTTCTTGAAAGTACTGTCCATACGATGAGTAAAGAATCTTCGGCATCCAGAGAACAGATTATGGCAAACAGTGCCAAAGTAAAGAAACAGGAACTGGATTATAACCGGTATAAAAAGCTTTATGATGAGGAATCTGCCACAAGACAGAAGCTTGAAGATGTTGAAGCAACACTGGAAGTGAACAGAAGTGACTATAAGTCTTCACAGGATGCCTATGCTGCCTCTGTTTCGAAAATAGAAGATGTAAGAGCGGAAAGGGAAGTTGTAAAGGCTGAAATCGTAAGGCTGGAAGCATTGCTTGGAAGACATAAACTGGAAACCAGTTATACCGTTGTTACGGCTCCTTATAACGGAAGAATGGGCAAACGTAGTGTAGAGGTAGGGCAGATGATAGATGTGGGGGAGCCTCTGGCTTTTATTGTTAATGATCAGACTGATAAATGGGTGGTGGCGAACTACAAGGAAACTCAGATTAGCGGAATGCATATTGGTGATAAGGTGAGAATCATTGCAGATTCCTATCCGGATAAAGAATTTAAGGGTACAATTATATCACTTTCTCCGGCTACCGGTTCCAGCTTTTCTTTGTTACCGCCAGATAATTCTACGGGTAACTATGTAAAGATTGTTCAGCGTATCCCTGTAAGAATAAGAATCGATGGACAGAGATCCGAAACAGAGATTTTAAAAGTCGGAATGAATGTGAATGTTTATGCTCCCAAAAAACACAGTAATGGTTAGAAGGAAAATTCCTTTTTTTAAGAATTGGGCACCAGACTGGTTTGTGAAGTTCTTTCTATTTCTGATGACGCTTCCGGGGATTGCAATTTTCTTTCTGCCTCTAACCAATATTGAAGCAGCTCGTGGATATTATGGATGCGAGACAGGGGATATCCAGTTTTCCGTAATTTTGTTTTATGCAGGTTATGTGGGATTTTATAGTCTTGAAAGAAGGTTTTTTAGTTTTTTAGCGGCCAGAGAATACCTCTTACTGTTTGTATGTCTGCAAATATTCAATTCCCTTATTTGTTATCTTACCCATGATATTTATATCCTTTTTCCTGTCCGGTTTATTCAGGGGGTTCTGTTTGCCTGCAATGTAAATCTCTCCCTTACCTTATTCTTTTCAAGACTTGGCAGTGAGCGGGGAAGGGAAATAAGCTTCTCGATTTTTTTTGGACTTTTAATTTGTGCTGTACCGGTTAATAATCTTTTAACAGCAGGGATTATCGACGCTTATAACTTTAATATTATCTATAAAGGCGCTATATTCTCTTATATACCCTGTCTTATTTTTCTGGTATTTGCCATGAATCATTACCGTAGTGGTAAAAGATTTCCTCTTTATAAACTAGACATTCAGAGTTTTATGTTGCTCAGCGGATGTCTTGTACTTTTTGGCTATATTATGATTTTTGGGCAGGAGTACTACTGGCTGGAAGATCAGAGAATACTCCTGAGCGTTATAGGTATTTTTATACTTTCGGTATTAATGCTTATCCGCTTTAGGGCAATGAAGCGTCCCTATATTGATCTTAGAGTTTTCAGGTACAGAAACTTCATTATAGGTCTTGTATTTCTCTTTATTCTCTATATCTGCAGATTTGCTTCAGGAATTACCAATACTTATTTTACTTCGGCTTTGCATTTTGATCCTTTTTATCTGTCTTATATCAATATCTTTAACCTTTTGGGTATTATTATAGGTGTTATTTTGGCCTGCTGTATGGTTATAAGGAAGATCGGAATACGTTATATCTGGTTTTTAGGCTTTTCACTGCTCCTTGCTTTTCATGTAGTGATGTATTTTTCATTTGATATTGAGGCCAATCCTTTTAATTATTTTATTCCTTTAGCGCTTCAGGGGCTTGGAGTAGGAATACTAATGGTACCTACTATTATATATATAATCTCTGCTGTTCCCTTTTTTATAGGCCATTCAGCTGCTGCTACAGCGCTTACCATACGCTATCTGGGGTTTTGTGCCAGCATCGGGATTATTAATTTCTTTCAGCTTCTTGGGAAAAGCAGGCATTATAATGCTTTTCAGGACCATTTGACTATACTGAATCCTGCGGTAAAAAGTATTTTGAGTAAACAAGCTGGGAAGCTAAGTGCTAAAGGTGTGAGTAAAGATCAGATAATAAGAGCATCGGATAAATTATTGTTGAAGAAAGTAGAGGAACAGAGCCTTTTAAGGTTTAGTATGGATTATTATGAAATGATGAGCTGGCTCCTTTTTGCTACGCTCCTGTTAATCCTTCTTTTTCCCTATCTGAACAAAACGATATTACACCTTAAATCCAGAAGACTTTCTCCGGCCTAAGTTTTATGACTGGCCAGTACAAATATTTCTAAAGAGGTAACGAATATTGACAGAATCATTTCAAATATTAATTCCCATAGTTGTGAAAGAGAATAATTATCCAAATTTGAAATGTAAAAGAAATGTGAAATATATTCCTCATCTAGTTATATTCCTATTCACCAAATCCTTAATTTTAACTAGAAAAGTAAAGGGAGGCCTAATAGCCTCCCTTTCTTTTTTACATAAGAGCTATGAAAAAGAATATGTATATAAAATCACTTTTTCAGTATGATTAGTATTTAAATTATCATAAGACTTACTTATCTTGGTATAACCAAAATCAAAAAATGCCAAATTGCTTAAAACTCAGACTCCTATATATAATCTCCATTTTCTCTCTGTTATTGGCCACCAGTTGTAATAAAAAAGCTAAAGAACAAAATATTGCAGGTAAACAAAATACGGATAATGACTTTATCAGCTTTGCTATAAAGACAGATGCCATTTCTCGTCAAAAGAAAGAAAAATTATTTAGTAAGCTCGATAGTATAACTAATGGTTTTAATAACAAGGATAAAGCTTTATACTATAGCTTTATGAAATATATCCTTACAACAAGAGATAGCTCAATATATTATTTAAATAAGATTGATACGATTGGAAAATCACAGGACATAAGGGATTTAGTAGACCTGTATAATTTTAAAGAAGGCTTTAAATCGGATGCTATCGGACCCAAAATTACGGAGGCTGTCTTTAGAAAGATTAACAGTGAAGAGAAAAGGAAAAGCCCTCTTCTTTTTAAATATTATGATCTAATGGCTCAGGCATTTTATATCAATAAGAATATGGCTAAATCAACTGAGTATTTCAAACTCAGCTTCGAGAACAATCCGGAAAAAGATATGCCTTATGAGAAGCTAAAATACTACGAAGTTTTATTTTTATATGCCATGGAAAGTTCCAATATAAAAGAGATGGAGGTTAATCAGAAGAAAGCAGAGCGTATAGCCCGAAAGGAAAAAAATGAATATGAGCTTTCCAGAACCATGGATTATAAGGCAATTATTTATGGACTTAAAAAGATGCCAGACAGTGGAGTCTATTATTCTAAAAAATCCTTTCAATATCTTGAATCTACCAACAGACTAAATCCGGTAGCTTATATTAATCTTGTTATCAATTATCAGATGAATAAAGAATTTGATAATGCTATTAGATATGGAGAAGAAGGAATTAAATGGTCGGTAAAACAAGCAGATTCAAGCAGAATGGCGGAGCTCTATATTGCGCTATCCGATGCCTACAAAGGAAAAAATGATTATAAGAATGCCTTAAAAAATCTGGACATCTATTATAAGCTAAAGCTAAAGAACATCAATGATATACAAAAGGACAAAGTTTATGAAATCGAACAAAAATTTAAGTCTGAAAAAAAGGATTTAACAATTAGTAATTTAAAGACCAGAAACGAGCTCAATAACAGGATTATCCTGCAGCAAAAATGGATCATGTTTATTATTGCCGGAGCATTCTTACTGGGTGGTTTTTTCCTTTACAATTTCCTGAAAAGAAAAAATCTGCAATCCAAGGCGGAGAGGCTTCTGGTTGAGAATGATAAACTAAAACTAGAGCAGAAGACCTTCCAGCTAAAAATAAGTCCGCATTTTATATTCAATACTGTGAGTAATCTTCAGGGATTGATTAGTGAGAAAGAAACGACTAAGTCAATTAGCTATCTCACCAAATTTGCAAGACTTATGCGTAATATCCTGGAATATGAAAAAGAAGATTTTATTTCTATTGAAGACGAGATCAGACTTCTGGAAGATTATATGCAGCTACAGCAAATGAGGTTTAAAACCAGTTTTGAATACAATATAACAATAAATGATAATGTCCGCCCTTATTTCCAGTTAGTTCCACCAATGCTGCTACAGCCTTTTGTTGAGAATTCTATTATACATGGATTTGGTAATATAGATTATACCGGAAAAATTAATATTATATTTGAAAATAAGACGGACTTTATGGAAATTATTATTCAGGATAATGGCAGGGGAGCAGCAGCGCAACATACAGTTGTAAATAAGCAGTCTTTATCTACATCAATTACCAAACAAAGACTGAATGTTCTCTTCCCGGGAACCAATTCTTCTGTTAAGGCTGAAGCTTCGGATAATGGTTTTAGAGTAGAGATTAATATTCCAATTTTAACAGAAGACTAATGAGAGTATACGTTCTTGAAGATGAGGAGAATATTCGTAATTATATTTTAAGTATCCTTAAAGAGATTCCTGAAATTGTAGTTGTTGGATATGCAGATCAGGTTAAGACAGCATTGGAAGAAATTCCAAAGCTGGAGCCACATTTAATTTTGGCAGATATTCAGTTAAAAGATACCATAAGCTTCCGGCTATTCGATACACTTGATATCGAAAAATATAAAGTAATCTTTATCACTGCTTTTAGCCACTATTCAATTCAGGCACTTAATTTAGGTGCTATTGGTTATCTGTTGAAACCTATAGCAGATGATGAGCTAAAAGCTGCAATACAAAAAGTTATTGAAAAAAATGAAGCATATTTAATTCAACAGTCCCAGTTTCAGTTAGCTAACGGCTATATTGAAAAGCCAAAAGAAGTAAACAGAATTGTTTTAAAAAACCGCGATTATCTTCAGATTGTACTTTGTGATGATATTGTATACTGTGAAGGAGACAAGGGCTATACTACATTTTTTCTGAATAACGAACCGGGAGTTTTAGTTTCTAAAGTTCTTAAAGAGTATGAAGCTTTGCTTTCTACCGCTAATTTCATTAGATGCCACCAGTCTTATCTTGTTAATATGAATTACGTTACCCGCTACTTTAAAGAAGGCTATTTACAATTGAAAACAGGAGTTAAAATTCCCGTATCAACAAGAAAGAAAGATGATGTTCTCCGATACTTAGAACAGCTTTTATAAGTTTTATATATGACAAAAACTATCTATATAGATAGTTTTTATTTTTATAACATAATCTTATCGTGGCTGCTGCTGTGTAACACAATGTACCATACCACCGTTGGCAAACAGGTTCCGGCAGTCGATTCCGACAACTTTTTTGTCCGGATACAGCTGTTGAATGATGTTATTTGCAACTGCATCATTAGGGTCATTATAATTAGGAACCAATACCCGGTTGTTGGCAATATAGTAATTGATGTAGGATGCACGGCCAACTTTTTTTCCATAGGTAGTTGTTACTTCATTTTTAGTTAAAGGAACTTTTACAAACCGATAAGCAGTATCATTTTTTCCTGTGGCATTGTAAAGATTATTAATGTCATTATCAGGAACCTGCCAGTAAGCAAGATCGCTAGAATTCATTGTAATAATCGTAGATGAATTGGCAAATCTGGCAAATCCATCAATATGCATGTCGGTAATATCAAGACCAGCTTTTCCTTCCAGCCATATGAATTTTGTAACACCTAGATTTTTGGTAAATATATCTTCTGCCTGCTGTTGCGTCATTCCGGGATTTCTGTTGCCGTTAAGAATAGAACTTTTGCAAGCCATTAATACTCCGTTTCCGTCAATTTCAACACTTCCGCCCTCATTTACCATTACCGAGTTGAGGTCAATTTTCGGAACATTAGTGCTTGCAGCTATTTTAGAAGGAATAGCGTCACAATTGCTATACTGAGCTTTTTTACCCCAACCGTTAAATCCCCAGTCCTGAATAAATAGCTTGCCATTGTTATCTTTTACATAAATAGGTCCGTTATCTCTCACCCAGAAATCATCTGTTTGATAAATTTTAAAATCGATATTGCTTAATGATACTCCGGCATCATTTAATAGTGTTGTTATACGATCTTTTTCCCTATTGTCATAAGCGACAATGTGCACTTTTTCACTCTGCACCAGCTCTCTAGTCATGGCTACCCAGGTTGGATCCAGACGATCACGATAAGTAGTCCCATATTGATATTCGTGAGGCCATTGGAGCCAGGTTCCTTCATGCGGAGTGGACTCTTCAGGCATTTTATAAAGAACAGCGGACGGATCGGTAGTCCCTGATGGTTTATCGGCTTTCTCATCCCGGCTGCATGATAACAGAATAAAGGGTAGTAATAACAGTACTAATTTTCTTCTTTGCATAATTGATCTTTTTTTGACAGGGCAAAATTAGATCGGGAAATATTTTCAGACTTGTCCAAAACGGACAACTTTTCTGTACAGTTTAAATTTCCGGAGACTTTATTCCAGATATGTATTTTAAATCATAATCTATTGATTTAAAGTTTTATAATTGAATTTTGAATTCAGAATCTGCATTGAATTATTTGGTAACTTTGAATAGACAACCATCAAAAATATTAAAAATGAAAAGCGATCTTTTTTTTGATTTTTCTATAAACAAGGAAAACAATACTATTGTTATCAAACGGGAATTTAATGCAAATTCTGAGCAGGTGTGGCAAGCCTGGACAAAAGCGGAATTTCTTGACAGATGGTGGGCTCCGAAACCTTACAGGGCCGAGACAAAGACTTTAAATTTTACTGAAGGCGGAATGTGGCTATATGCTATGGTAAGTCCCGAAAATGAAAAACTCTGGTGTAAGGCCAACTATCAGAAGATTGAATTCAAAAAACTTATTGTATGGTTTGACGCTTTTTGTGACGAAAGCGGAAATGAAAATACTGAAAAACCACATTCTAACTGGAGTATTAATTTTTCTACAGACGATCATCTTACAACTGTGCATATAATTCTTAAGCATGATAGTTATAAAGATATAGAGACCATATTGGAGATGGGCTTTAAAGAAGGTTTCACAATGTGTATGGAAAACCTTGATGAATTACTACTGGAAGTGAATAAGTAAATATTTTATTATAAAGCTAAAAAAAGCTCCTCATAACAGAGGAGCTTAAATTTTTATGCTTGGTTAATCAACGGAATTACCTTTTTACCAATCAGTTCTATTGATTTATAAACCTGCTCTTGTGTAAGCCCCGGATTATCCATCTGGAAGGTAAATCTTGAAATACCTCCCAATGCTTTACTGTGGCGAAGTATTTTTGCAGCTACTTCCTCAGGGCTTCCTACAACATAGGCTCCGGTTAATCCGGCCTGTGCCTCGAACTGGGATCGGGTAGGTATAGGCCATCCTCGTTCCTTACCTATTTTGCCCATCATTTCCTGATATCCTGGAAAATATTCATCTTTTGCCTGAGCTGTATCTTCAGCGACATAACCCAGAGAGTGTAATCCTACTTTTAATTTTTCCCTTGGGTGACCTGCTTTTTCTCCTGCTTCGTAATATAGATCAATCAAAGGTCTGAAATTATGAGTTTCGCCCCCGATAACAGCGACTATTAAAGGAAGTCCAAGTTTTCCCGCCCGTATAAAAGATTCTGGCGTTCCGCCAACACCAATCCATACAGGAAGAGATTCCTGATATGGACGCGGATATATAGACTGTTCGTGTAAAGGCGCGCGAAACTTGCCTTTCCATGATACTGTTTCCTTGTCACGAATAGCGAGTAGTAATTCTATTTTTTCTTCAAAAAGCTGATCGTAATCCTGCAAATTGAGTCCGAATAGAGGATAAGCATCAATAAAAGAGCCTCTTCCGGCAACAATCTCTGCCCGGCCTTTTGATATAAGATCTAGGGTAGCATATTCCTGAAATACTCTTACAGGATCTGCTGCACTCAATACTGTTACTGCACTGGTAAGCTTAATGTTTTTAGTACGAGCAGCGGCAGCTGCAAGAATAACAGCCGGAGCTTCATCTAAAAATTCTTTTCGGTGATGCTCCCCAAGCCCAAAGATATGAAGTCCCATTTTATCAGCGTGTTCGATTTTACTAAGTAAAGCTTCTATGGCTTCTATATTTTGCTGAGGATTTAAAACTCCTTCATAAGCACCGGTTGCAATAAAGCTGTCTATTCCTATTTCCATAATGTGTATTGTTTTTGGGAATTTCTTATACAAATATCGCATGTTTACATCTGGTTTACCTTGATATAGGATAAGAAATCTAATGGCAAACAACCAGAAATAAAAGACTTAAAAATGGCTAAGCTGAAATCTGAGATTTAAAACTTTTGATTTTATTATTTAATTCTTCTAACATTTCAGTATTAATCACTCCATTTTCCAAATCAAAATTTTCATAGAATTTTGGAAGGGAGAAATTTTCCATAACAAGAGCACCAAACTGTGGAAAGAAGGTCTTTGCAGTATTCATCACATTTCCTCCGCCATAGCCTCCTGGAGAAGTACTCATTAGTAACATGGGTTTGTTTTGAAAAACCTTCACGTTTATTCTTGATGACCAGTCGAATACATTTTTAAAAGCAGCACTATAAGATCTGTTGTGTTCAGCAAGAGAACAAATAATTACATCGCATTCTTCAATTTGTTTTAGAAAACCATGTGCCTGATCTGGAAAGCCTTTTTTCTCAAGATCCACAGAAAATACCGGCATAGAATAATCATTAAGATCGATCAGGTTAATTTCGTGACTTTGAAAGTCTTTTAAAACAAATTTCACAAGCTCCCGGTTGATAGAAGTGGAAGAGGTACTTCCTGCAAATGCTAATATTTTCATATTGACTGTTTTATTTTCTGTTTATAATATAAAGTGCGGTATAACGCCTTTTATAAAGGTAATTGGCGTTGTTTTCTTTTTTAGAGATATCACCTAAAATTAGCGAATTTTCCTGAAAGTTTCTTCGATATTTTATAAGTTGAATAGTTCTTGTAGAATATAAGAAATTAGAGTGCATATCCCGATAAAGAATTCAGCTTTTCCGTGTAAAAATAATCTAAATTTTAAGTTAATAAAATCATAAAACCATTGCTTTTATTGAAGAAATAGTAATAAAGTGGGATGTGTGGCATCGTATTTGTAATTTCAAGTGTGCTAAACACAATTTTAATTAACATTTAAAAATACAAGTTATGGGTATATTAACGTGGATTATATTCGGACTAATTGCAGGAGCAATTGCAAAAGCTATTCATCCAGGATCTGACCCCGGAGGTTGGATTGCAACAATTATCATTGGGATTATAGGTTCAGTTGTAGGAGGCTGGCTGGGATCAATGATTTTTGGTGTAGATGTTACAGGCTTTAATATTTCAAGCTTTTTAGTAGCAATCGGAGGAGCAGTTTTATGCTTGGCTGTCTACAGATTAATAGCAAAGTAGATTATTTTAACTTAATCAGAACTCATTCTGATAATATGCAAAGCCTTAGAATTCTAAGGCTTTGTTTTTTGTTGTGAATTTAAGTGCTTCATACTATCTTTCTTAATAAGGACTTCTTTAAATTATTATCCATAGTATATACATTGTAATTTCTACTATCCATTTTGGTGGTAATTTATAAATCAGTAATTTTAAAATACAAAAACACAATTATGGGACATCACGGCGGTTCTAATAAACACGATAGTTTTAATACTTCATCACAACATCATGCTAATAATACCCAAGGGCATAGAAAAGGGTGCACAAGGTTTTTTCTTATTTCCTTTATAGCAGGGGTAGGAGGATTATTATTGTATTTATTAAAATAATAAGTAAAATTATAAAATGAAAATATCTTCTTTTTTCAAAAAAGAAGATATTTTGTTGCTGCCATATCTAATCTTTGTAAGTTATTTTTTAAGTATCTGATAAGAGACCTTAAAGGAGTGTTACCTTTTTTTAAGTAAATTTTAAAATAGGCATTTCATTATGAATAAGAGTTTACATCTTTTCAAGAGCCAGAATTGAATAATGATTTAATAATAGAGGCACTGGATTTAGATTTTAAGTGTTTTTAGAAATTTTTTAGAAAGAGGGAAATGTTAAAATTTTCATAATGTTTTATTCACCCGTTCTTAACGTTTAGCTCTGGCTCTTACTTCTACATTTGCTTAAAAACTAATGGAAAAAAGATTACGAGATGCCTTTTGTGTTTTGGGACTTTTATGTCTGGCGGGTCAAGCAAAATCACAAAAGAAAGATTCTACATCGGTTAAAGGACTGGATATTCAGGAAGTGGTCATTACAGCGATGGGGGTTAAAAAAGAAGTAAAGAAACTTGGATACGATGTTACTGAAGTAAAAGGAGATGTGGTAAACAAGGTGCGTGCTGCTAACCCTTTAAATGCACTTGCCGGTAAGGTTGCTGGTCTTAATATAGGAGCCAATACTGAAATGTTGGGACGCCCTGAAATTGTACTAAGGGGAAGTAAAGACCTGTTATTTGTTGTGGATGGGGTTCCTATTAATTCTGATACCTGGAATCTTAGTCCGGATGATGTTGAGAGTTATTCTATCTTAAAGGGACCTAATGCTGCGGCATTGTATGGTTTTCGTGGGATAAATGGCGCTATTATCATTACTACAAAAAAGGGAACTAAAAACAAAAAAGGCTGGAGCGTAGATTTCAACAGTACGACGATGTTTGATACTGGTTTTATTGCCTTACCTGAAAGCCAGTATGAATATGGCAGGGGTACAGGTTTTAAATATACCTATGGAAATGTACTTTATGATAACGGACAAAGGCTTCCTGAGTGGGGACCCCGTTTTGAAGGTCAGCCTATTCAGCAGTATGACAGCCCGTGGGATCCGGTAACCCAAACCAGAGGAAGAACACCTTGGCTGGCAAGAGGGGTGAAGAACTTTGAAAATTTTGTACAAGGAGGAATAACCAGTACAAATAATATTTCACTATCCTCTTCCGGAGAAAACTATGATGCAAGATTATCATACAGCCACCTATACCAACAGGGTATGTTTCCCAATACCAAGTTAAATGCTGATAATTTTAATATTAATCTGGGATACAAAATCAATGATAAGCTGAGATTTGATGGAAACCTTAACTTAAGTCTTCAGTATACGCCGAATATTCCGGATGTGAACTACGGGCCGAACAGTTATATCTATATGTTCAAGGTATATGGCTCTTCGGATTATGATATCAATGATTTAAGAGATATCTACAAAGGCCCTCAGGGAGTACAGGATCTTATGCAGTATTCTTCGGAATATGGACGTTTGAACAGTGCCTGGTTTATGGCGAACGAATGGTTGAGGTCGCACCGTAAAACAGATGTCTACGGATATTTAAAAGCCACTTACAGTGTCAATAAAGATTTAGATATTAGTCTTCGCTCGCAGATTACGACATGGAACCAAACACGTACGGAAAAAGTTCCGCCTTCTACCAACCTGAATGACTATGTTCCATGGTATAGCTTCGGATGGTATGGTGATTACAGGGTAGACAAGCGTAACCTTCTGGAAAATAACACTGACCTAATGGTTAATTTCAATAAAAAACTAGGCAATTGGAATGTTTCCGCATTAGGAGGAGCTAGTATGAGACTCTTCCAATATGAATCAGACTGGGCGACAACCAAAGGTCTGGCTATTCCTAAACTTTATTCTCTTTCTAATACCAAAGCTCCGGGACTTGCTTATTCATGGGAATCACAGATGCAGGTATACAGTGCCTATTACTCCGTGGATTTTGGTTATAAAAACTACTTTAACATCAATACAACAGGTAGATTAGACAACCTGTCTACTTTAAGAAAAGGTTATAACACCTTCTTCTATCCTTCAGCATCTATCAGTTCAGTACTTTCCGATTACCTGAACTTTGGAAATACATTGTCGTACCTTAAAATAAGAGGTTCGTTTGCGGATGTAAAAGGAGCGCTTACGTCTTCCACTATTGGCTCTGCTTATATGGCATTACGGGTAATACTCTAAATTCAGGGCTTCTTCATTATGGATCAGAACTTTATACTTCTTACGACGGACCTACCTATTCCAATCAGAATGGTTACTCGAATAACAGCTATTATAACGGTACGGCTTCTGTGGACTACTCGGCAGTTATTGCCAATCAGAATCTTAATCCTTACCGAAGAGTTTCCTATGAAACGGGTATTGATATGAAGTTCTTTAAAAACAGAGTGGGACTTGACGCAACGTACTTCAGAACTATCAATGGGCCGCAGATCTATGCACTTGGGAATGCTCCTTCCGTGGGACAGAATTTTCACAATATTAATGGTATTACAACGCTTAACCAAGGATTTGAGGTGAGCCTGAACGCTGCAATCTTTAAAAGACGTGAGGGCTTTAACTGGAACCTGAGTGCCAATTGGAGTACCTACCGTGAAACCTTAAAAGAAATTGCAGATGGTTATAATGAGTTATGGCTAAACGGGCACAATTATAAAGTGGGGGATCGTATGGATGCTTATTATGGAAGAGCCTTTGTAAGAGACAATCAGGGAAATATTGTCCATACATCAGCAGGGCTTATCTACCAGCCACCAAGTGGGGATAGCCAAAATGCATTCCTTGGCAACTTAAATCCTGATTTCTCGATAAGTGTTACCAATAATTTGTCGTATAAAAACTGGTCTTTAAGCTTCCAGTGGGATGCTAGAGTGGGTGGAAAGATATATGACTTTATGTATGCCCAGGCTATGAATGGAGGTACAGCTTATGAAAGTGCTGCCGGTGATTTTGGTGCTGCCAGATATAAAGAATGGGTTTCCTTAAGGGATAATGGTACAATTAATCCTTCTTATCTAGGTCAGGGAGTGGTAATTACTTCAGGAACACCCAAATTTGTCAATGGGCAGATTTCTAATATGAGTGAACTTACGTTTGCCCGTAATTCAACTCCGGTTACTGTGCAGAGTTATATTACCAATTTATACAACAATACCGAATACTTTATGGTTGACAGAAGTTTTGTGAAATTAAGGGAAGCGAGCCTTAGCTATTCTTTCCCTAAGGAATTCCTTGAAAGAACCTTCTTAAGATCTCTTAGCCTTTCTATTGTAGGAAGAAATCTATTGTATTTCGCAAAGAGAAAAGACATGGATATGGATTCTTTTGCTGCCGGATTCAATTCATCGGATAGATCAGCAGGTGGGGCAAAAGGAAATGTAGGTTTACAGAGTACTTCTACCAGAACGATAGGTTTCAATGTAAGTATCGGCTTTTAATCAATTCTCAATTTAAAAGGAAAACAATGAAAAATAAATGGATATATAAAATTGCAGTGGTACTTTCTCTAGGCTTTATCACAATAAGCTGTAACAGAGATGATGCCTTGCTTAGCAATCCCAATTCAAGATCAGAAGATGCACTAATTCCGCCTTCTTTAATTCTAAATCATATTACCTCTAACCTTATCAAATCTGATGAGATGCCTTTCTCTCAGGCTCATAAAACCAATCAGTATTTTGTAAGCAATTATAGCTATTACTGGGGAAGTAATTCTTACAGCTGGACAGATTCGGGTAATGAATATGATATTTATCTGTATTCTGTTAAAATGGAGGATCAGGCAAAAAAACTTGGGGATCAGGCACAGATTAGTTTCTATACCTCGCTTTCTAAATTCTTTAAAGCTTACTCCTCTATATGGCTTTCCCAAAGGGTTGGAGATATTCCGATGTCTGAAGCCGGAAATGCTTTAAACCTGACTCCAAAATATGATTCACAGAAAGATGTCTTTAAAAATGCACTAAACCTTCTTAGTGAGGCCAATACCTCTTTAGGTACTACTATTACGACTTATCCGGCCTTAAAGAATACGGTAGCTGATGCTTCGGGAGATATCTTTGGACTTACTTATTTTCAATGGCAAAAGGTCATTAATACTTACCGCCTAAGGGTTTTAATAAGCTTAAGCAAAAGGCAAAGTGATACACCGGATCTTAATATAAAAGGACAATTCGCTGCGATACTAAATAATCCTGTATTAAATCCACTAATGGAATCTATTTCGGATAATATGCTTTATAAATTTAATGCCAGCTATAATCCTTATCCTGTGTATACCAGCCGGTCATATACCTACGGAGCTAACATTGCTAAAACAATTTTGGATATTACCACTTCTACGAAAGATCCACGAACTTTTGTTTTTGCTACTCCGGCGCCGGCTAAATATAGGGTAGGAGGTGTTCCTTTTTCAAGCTTCTCGGCTTATGTTGGGGCTAGTACTAATACAGCGCAGTCTGTTTTATTTGCAGGAACCGACACTGCAGGAAGTACCACGACGGATAAAGGGGACTATTCCTATATCAATTATAAAAGATATTTCTCTTCTCAGGATGGATCCACAGCTGAGCCTTATGTGCTTATTGGTTACTCTGAGATGTGCTTTAATATTGCTGAAGCTCTTAATCGCGGATGGGCAAGTGGTGATGCCGGTGATTGGTATACAAAGGGAATCAATGCTTCTTTAAGTTTCTATAAACTTTCCAATGGCAGTAGCATAAGTATTGGAGATAGACTCGGAGGCACCCTTGGAAATGTAACGGTAGATACGAATACTTTCCTTTCAAATGTGGCTTATTTAGGAAATACAGCTGAGGGGCTAAAGCAGATTTTAACGCAGAAATATGTCTCTTTATTCTGTAATTCTGGTTTTGAAGCTTTCTACAACTGGAGAAGAACCGGGTTTCCGGAATTTCAACAGGGTGGAGTAGGTATCGGAACACCTAATAACATGTTACCATACCGCTGGACCTATCCTCAGGGTGAGATCACTTATAACAGTACCAATTATCAGAATGCTGTACAATCTCAGTATGGAGGTAATGATGACATTACTAAGATGATGTGGCTTTTGAAATAAATAAGTAAAATAAGATAAATTATAGAGATGAAATGATAAAGCTTTATCATTTCATCTTTTATTTATGGACAGATTCTGAAAGACGAATAGTTTCACCAGATATACCATTAAAAACCAATTACAACATAATATAATTGTTTTTGATATATTGGTACTAAATGTCCTCATCCAGCTTACGCATAAGTTTACGCATAATGTAATGATGCTGATTCACTTTTCTATATTCTCCGGAAAGCAAAATTGCAGCAATACCAATACTAATAAAATATAAGGCTGTAACATAGTTAATTGGGATACCAGCTGAAGCTGGATTTAAAATTAGTAATGCAGAAAAAATAATTCCTGCAATACTCCATGTGGCAATACGTCCCCAATGATAATGTTCGTGTCTTTTCAAATCGATTGCAGTGCCGAGCATGGTAATTGAGCGTAATAAAGCCGTTAAACCAATAATAAGGACAGATGATTTTCCGGAATAAATAGTTAAATAAATTCCCAGATCCAGAATAAGCATTCCGTAAATCAGATACCAGCCCCAGCCATTAATTATTCTTCGGTTTTGAAAAGAAAATATAAGACGAAGCAGCCCTGCAATAATGAAGGCAACTCCATAGAACAGGATGTACTGAGCATAGTTTGTCTGTGGTATCATAAATAAAAATACTCCCATTATTAGAGAGAGAATACCTGCTATCACAGGAAAATACCAATCTTTCAGAGAACCTCTGATAGTGGTGTTAAAAGAATCATTCATGTTATTTTAATCAAGTGTGTTTATTGTAATGCAAATAACGGACAAAAGTAGTTGGAGGTGCGTTAATTAATGATTAATTATGATGTTTTTAATACTATTCTATTTTTTATTTAAATAATATTAAATAAAAAGTACCCTTGGCATGTTGCCTAAAGTTCTTTATTCTGTAGTAAAAAAAGACATAGGGTAGAAGTAAAGCATTTTATCTCAGTGTAAGTAGGGTGCAAAACAACGCTCCGGCAGGTGTTGGTAATTTCACTAAAAGAAAGAATTTTTATCATCATTTGTGTTTACCGGAGCGTGTAATTTATAGAGTAGTGAGCTTAGAGTAAATCTTATTCACAGGGCAAATTTAGTATTCAGGGAGTAGTAAGCCGAAAAAAGTATATTTTGATTTTTATCAGAGGAGCATGCGATTTCTAACGGTAATGTCTGAAATGAATTAAATTATTGATTCCCAACAGTCTTTATTTGTAAATAGTATTTTAATAGTATGATTATAGTTCGTGCTAATACAGAAATAATTCTTGGATATATATTTAAAGAATGCTTTTATAGTGATATAATATGAGTGCACCACCAAAATGAATTTTCATTTTGGTGGTGCACTCATCCGATAATTACTTGTTGGATCCTGAAGGGATATTATTTTCTGTATCAGGATTTATAGGGCTATCTAAAGAGGTAGGTATTATTCCTTTCTCATGTGTTAAAATAGTAACATTTAATCTAGGAGGAATATAATCCTTTCTCAATTTTTGTTCGGATAATGATTGTCCAGACTTTGGTTCCTGATCGGGAATATTATTAATTGGAATCTCCATAATTTAATCTTGAGTTTATTGGTTATGTAGAATTTTGTTTTAAATATGCTGGCTATTTCAGATCCCTACTTAAGATCTTTATTGATTTATAATGTCTGTTGAGTTTTTTAAACTCTGATACAAGTAATATATAGCTTAGAGCAATCATAATAAATATTCCTGCTATAATAAGAACGATAGGAATGAAGTTGAATACAGGATGAATTATAAGCATGACGGAAAAGAGAATGGCTAAACCACTTGGCCTTGCTGGTATTATCCAATCAACAGAAGACTGATTTCTAAGGTCAGTTGCCAGGCTTAATAATAATAAGCTTTGGCCTAAAGAAAGATATCCTAACAAAGGAATTGTAAAAGCCTCCTGACTGTATAGGTATGAAAGGATTGTTATTATTACTATAAATAAGCTGTAATAAGTGTACCAGTTCCATGTTTTAATGCTTTTACTGTTTTGGAGGAAAAACAGGGCTCCGGTAACAGAGGATAAACCAAAAGCAATACCCAATGGTATATATGCAGGTGGCTGTGATGCTATAAAACTGAAAATTGTGCCTATTATAAACAGGACGCTGTTTAATATCAGAAGAGAAGAAGCTTTTACAGAAGATCTTATCGATATATTAAAAGAATGTAAATTCATAATAATTGTCTTTATAAATAAAAAATGTCTGTTTATATAAGTTTGATAGAAGCCCAGAGGAGTGTAATTCTCTAGCTTTTAAAGGATATTCCTGCCATTCTTTAAAAGAAATAACGGGATGTTGGTCAGCTTAGCAAATTCTTAAAAATGATCTTATAAAAAGAGCGGGGATACCCCGCTCTCCAACTGTTTCCAGTTTTCACAAACAAATAACAAATAAATGATGATCATGTTATTTTCTTTAATTCCCATTATTGTATAATAATGGCTAATAGTATTGTTCTTCTCATTCAGTATTAGAGTTATACTGCTATTATAACCTTCTGATTGAGCTTAATAATTTATTGTAATATTTATTTTATGTTTGTAAAATTATTTATCATTATAATTGAAAGAAATAGCATGAATCTGTTATTTTTAATATTAAGTTGTTGATATTATTTAAACCGTGAGTATGCAATTATTTATACTAAAGGCTATAAGTTCTGTAGAAGTCTTTGTCTTGGTTTTTTTTCTCAGGTTACGCTTATGATTTTCAACGGTATGATAAGATATAAACAATTGCTCTGCTATTTTTGGGCTGTTTAGTCCCTGAGCCATTAGCATTAGAATTTCTTTTTCACGTTGCGTAACATAAGGATTTGATTCATCCTTTTTCTTATTCTTTAATGTAATATGTTTCGAATATTGAATTTCTTTACCCTGATGGTCTAATATTGAAAGCAAGGGCATCTCATTTATTGGAAAATGGGATAAATCATAAATAACAATTAATGAACTTTCTATCTGGTTATATTTATTAAAACATTGTCTAGGAGCCTGGATGAGAACCCAGCGATAATTGTTTTCATGATTAAGCATTCGGGCATAAAAATTAAAACGGAGGTTATTTTTATCAGATTTCCGCATATTCTTATATATCCTTACAGAAGAGACTAAAGCAGAAAGCAGATATTGGCAGTCTTCCGGATGGAGTAAATCTATAAAGTACTGTATGTTCTGGTTGTTTAATCCTTTTTGATTATACGGAGTATGAAGTTCTATATCGGGGCTTACATCTTTAGTTTTCATATTGATACAATCAACTATAAACCAAAAATAATGACCTACAGCAAAATTTTTAATATTTTCTGTAATACCAGAATATATTACAGAACTGTCTTTTTCATCTGCTTTATTGTAGATTGAAAAATATTCGTGGAATTGCTCTGTACTAATGGGTATGATCTTTTTCTCCGCCATAATTTTTTATTTTATCTGTTACTTAACTTATTTGTAAAGGATCATTTATTAATCTGTTTCATTTTTAATTAAACTGCCCCATTAACTATTCTTTATGCTAAAACTATTATGAGGGCATTTTATCAGGTGTATTTTGATTTTGGGGCAGTTGTGCAATTATTTAATTTTTATTAAAATGGATGTTATAATATATACAACAAGTAATTTTCTTGACAGGACAAAAGTATCATCGTATGAGCATACGATTCCAGAAATGCTTATTTTGATTTATTTCGAAGAGGCATTCGTTTCCTTACGGAAAAGTTAAAACCACATAAAAAGCTATATTTTATGTGGTTTTTTGTTAAAATATTCTAAAAGACTGTTTTATTTATCTATTAGCCAGATGTAAATGTTTTCTTCAGATGTTATATTTAATTTTTTTCTGATCCTGTGTTTTTTACTCTCAACAGCACCCACAGAATTTTTTTTAATGGTGGCTATTTTTTTTGTATCGAAGTTTAGTTTCATCATTGCACAATATTCCAGGTCGGATTGTGTAAGCTTTTGATTTATATTCAGGAGAGCCTGGTTGAAATCCGGGAAAACTTCCTGAAATTTCAAATAAAATGTACTATTATTACTTTCAGCTATTTCTATTAGTTGATTTAGTCTTTTATGATCATCATTATCCTCAATATCAATTTCTGCTTTTTCATTCAGAACAGAAAACTGTGTTTTACTTTTTTTTGACTGTTTATAAACAAAATAGCCTGTAATAAATAAAATAAAAACCAGAGCTGAGGAATAATAGATAATGGTGTTGGTTTCCAGTTCTTTTTGTTTTGTTTTCTTTTTGACTTCATCTTTCAATATATAATTACTGGCTTGTTTTTCTACTTTAGAAAGGCTGTCGCTTAGTCTTTTATTATGGGCGAGATAATGAGATTCATTTTTATAATCATGTAATTCATGGTAATTTTCAGCGAGAAGAGCGTATAAGAGCTTCTGGTCATATACAAGCTTATAAGCTTTGGTAAGTTTCAACGCAATCTCATAGTGTTCTACAGCTTTAGTAAAATTTTTTCTTTTTGTTTCTATACTTCCCTGGAGTACATTACGTGTTAAATCCCATGTGGATATTGTGTTTTTATTAATCTTGTCGCCTTCTGCAATGTGTTTTTCTGCTTTATCGAATTCTCCCCAATCCGTATAAGCAGAGATCAGACCTTGTAGACTTTTAGTCATAATATAGGCCTTTTGTGGATAATCTGATGTAATCTGAAGAGCTTCTTTGTAAGCACTTTGGACATAGAACTCTAATTCTTTTTTGCTTAACGGATCTTCCTGATCGCGCTCATGTGAAAGTATAATAAGAAAGTAGGTTAGAGCTTTGTTATAATGTTTCTGATTATTGTATTTAGCCGGAGCTTTATCTGCAACGTTTATAGCCTCCTGGTAAACCTGCAAAGCTCTTTCGAAGTATCCAAGTTTTGAGAGGGAAGTCCCTTTTACAATAAGCAAAGTAGAATAATCCATGATATATTTCTTATCTCTGCTTGCCAGAATAATTGCTTCATCAGCCTTTACCAGTGACATTTTTGTATTCCCTGTGTTGGCATAAATTTCAGCCATATAACTTAATGCATCAATTTGCCCGTTAACATAGTTTATTTCTTTAGACATGTGATAAACTTCTTCACAAATTTCTAAGGCTTTATTTGTTTCATTTTTTACGTAGGGATTTTTGGTTCCGGACTTAATGGTATTGAAAATACTGTCTATCTCCTTTTCTTTTTTACTTTGACCATACATAATGGTGAATAAAGCAACTAAAAATAATAATAATAGGTTTCTTTGCATAATTAGGAATACTTGTTGATCATACTATCATTGCTTTTTGGTGTTTTCTGAATTAAATTTTACGTGATTGGTTGGAATAAATACTTATTTATAGATATTTATTATAATATAGTATTCTTATTTGAAGAAGAATTTACTTATTGTACTCTTTCTTTTTTGGATAGCTAAACTATAAACTTCATACTAAATTTTACTTTTTGCTTTATGACGATTTCTTACGATTTCTTACTAGAGCGTACGATTCCTTATTAGGGCATACGATTTCTGTATTTTAGTACTACATATAGAGTTTGGTATTTGTATACTTATTTTTTGACTATTTTTCAATCTCAGAAAATAATATGTTCTTCCAAAGGATTTTGTAAAGGTTATTAGGGGTAAGAGAAAATTATTTCTAAATAAAAAACAGCATTTCTGATTTTATTTAGAAATGCTGTTTTTTATTTTTGAGGTTTTATAAAACAATGTGTTTATCTTTCTTCTTCTTTGATCAGTTTGATATTGGTTTCACCTAATTGTTCTGCTAGCCATCTTTTTAGTTTATCTTCATCCACCTTTTTATCTGCTTTATATAAAAGAACAGAAGAGGTGCCCGTAGAGTCATTAGGGTAATAATTATCCATTTTACCCAATGATACTTCGGAAATTTCTGGGAATAATATTCCAATTTCTTTAATAAGCTTTGGGTTTTCAATTTTATATTTTTTAAGTTCAGAACTTAGTGCATTCAGCTGCAGATCTTTTTCGGAAAGATTGGTACTTTGCTTATTGATTTCTGATAGGATTTCAGTTTTAAGATCCGATGTGTTCTGTTTTATAGTAAGTTTTGTGTTATTCAGCCCATAATCAGTCAGTTCCTTATTAAGTGTATTGATTTCAGTACTGTCAAATTTTTTGGAAAGAAATGCCAGTTCAATTGTTTTGGGATTAGAATTATAGCTGATTTTTTTGTAGAGGGTTATATAGCCGTTATTGTAAAATTTATCTTTTAGAAAGCGTTCCGTATTCTGAGAAAATTTTCTTTCATTTAGTAGATTATAAGCTAGGTAAGAGCTTGGAATAATCATTAATAACATCAGTACAGTAATGGTGATTCTGAGCTTTTTATCAAAAATTGAATTTCCTGTAGCAACCGGGCTGTATTTCATGTATTTAATGATGAGGAAAGTAGAAATACCAATGAAGAAGCAGTTGATACTATAGAGATACAAAGCACCAGCCAGAAACTTGAAATTCAGAGTTGCCAATCCGAAACCTGCAGTACACAATGGAGGCATAAGAGCTGTGGCAATAGCAACACCCGGAATAGGATTCCCTTTCTCTGCCCTTGTAATAGAAACAGCACCAACAATACCACCAAAAAAAGCAATAAGTACATCATAGATAGTAGGAGAGGTTCTTGCCAAGAGTTCGGATTGTACTTCTTTAAAAGGGCTTAAATAGAAATATAGGGAAGAAACAAAAAGACTGACCCCGGTTGCAATTATAAGGTTTTTAAAAGATTTTTTTAGTAGAATAAAATCATAGGTGGCAAGGGAGAATCCAGCACCTACGATAGGCCCCATAAGCGGAGATATAAGCATGGCCCCAATAATAACGGCGGTAGAATTTACATTCAATCCGATAGAGGCAATCAATATAGCGCAGGCTAATATCCAGAGATTGGCACCTCTGAAGGAAATGTTTTTAAAGACCCCTTCCTGAACTTTTTTGCGGTCTTCTTCACCACTATGAAGACCAAATAAATTACTGAAATATCTCATGTTACGTTTTGATAACAAAATACGTAAATATCTGTGAATAATACGAGTATGAAAATTAGATTATCAGATTTTATGCTAAAGATAAGTTTTACTGTTTTTTATTTAAAAATCTTTCATTAATTTTGATATTAATATAGTATTAAAGCTATATTTCGGTTTTTATTTCAATGTATTGATGGTTTTGATGAATATTTGTAATTGGTTGTATGGGTGGGCTTGTGAAACGTTAATAATTTCAAATTATTATCGGTAAAAAATGAAGAATAGCTTAAAGAATTGTGTTGATGAATGTGCACAATTTTAGACAAAAGCTATTGGGTTATTAATCACAGGTAAAATTAATAGATCTGTAAATACCTTCACATAATATATAGAAAAATGAAATCATTGATTTTTTTTAAAAATACCTCATTGAAACCTTCTTTGGTTTTAATGATGGGACTATCCCTGGGAGTAATTTCGTGCAGGAGCACGGATAATGTAACCGATACAGGTTCCGGTGGAAAAGCCATTGTAAAAGTAAATTTACTACGTACGGAAACCGAGGAAGATAAACCGGTGAAAATAGGCGCCTCAGACCATTTGGCAATGGGTTCTGAGATACAAAAGCAAACAATAGCTTTTGATGATAAACATAGTTTTGAGGTTACTTTTTCTCCAGCCTCAGCTACGAATAAGTTTGCAGTCACTAATCCTATGGCAGCCACACCTACACCATTAAATCCGGGTGTAATGTATAAAGTAGCAGTTTATGACAGCAATGGGGCATTCGTAGATCAAAAGAATTTTACTTATGGGGTAAACGATACTTCAGGCTTTCAGTTAAATGGAGGTCAAAATTATACCTTTGTAGCCTATTCTGTAAATAGTAAAACAGGTGTTCCGGATGTTGATAGTCCTAATTCTTTAGCCAATGCAGGAGTTGTAGGAGCCACTGGTGATTTAATGTATTTTAAAACCAATATGACGGTTTCAGGAAACCAGGACAATAACCTTAATGTGATTTTGAAACACCGCTACAGCCAGATTACAACAATTCTGGACGCAACGGGGATTGGAAATATAGTGAATGCTTCCGGTGTGATAACACCTACAAACACCTCTGCAAATCTGAAATTTGCAAATGATCAGGTCCTTACTTACAACGGAATAGATCCTAATGGTGCCAATGTTACTTTTCCGGATTCGGAACTGGGAAAAACTACAGCCAAGAGTGACCCTACGATTTTGATTTCCGATACGAATCTTAATGGAGAGCTTAATCTTAATTCTCTGACTATAGGAAGTACAACCAGAAATAATATAAAAGTAAAGAATCTAAAGGTAAATCCGGGATATAAATATGATCTGACACTTAAATTGAATGGAGCCTTAAGAACCATAAAGGTATTAAGTTTGCTTCCCGATACATGGAATTCTAATTTGTCAACAGATGCATATACTGCCAATGCTAGGGCTAAACTTTTAAATCTGGCCAATTTTGGACCTAATGGAACGGTGCGAGTTGGAGGATTTGAATTTCTTACGGTGAATGCTAGTGATTCTGATCAAGTATTTAATGATAAGATAGATCAGGCTGATATTATCTGGATAGGTTATGTCCCTGTTACAAGCCTTAGCAGTACTAAGATTGCTAAATTGCAACAAACGGTATATGACAAAAAGAAATTTTTCTTTACAGATAATGACAATTATAGTGGATATTCATTTCCAGGAACAGGTACATTTGCAGACATGACTTTTGGTTATTATGGGTACGGAACATCTATGGCAAATGTGATCGCAGGTAAAGGCCCCACTACAGGTATTTTTGGAAGTATAGCGCAGGGTACACAAATAAGACAAACCTATGCAGTAGGGAAAATTGAAAATTATCCAAATGATGCAGTGGTATTTATGACGAATCCTGATGGTACTGCAAACGGTATTATAAGAGATAATTTTGCTGTTATTTCGGACATAGCTTGGTATGGAAATGCTTATGTCGGAGACGGATTTTATGTTAAGGACGACAGATGTATTCAAAATCCGGAATCAATCTTATTCTGTAATATTTTTGAAACGGCTATTAATTATATTAAAAACAATCCGTAAATATTTTTCTGTAGCTATAGATAAACCACAATATCCCTGTAAAAGGGATATTGTCATATAAATGAGTATTGCAGAAAAACTTTTATTTCAGCTTTTATTTTGCATTAAATTTTATTTTAACGTTTTTATTTTGCGAATGTGTGATTAAATTGTGTTATATTTAACCGAAAATTAATTAAATTCTACCAAATCATGAAAACCAAACTATTCAGGCCCTTATTGGGCGCATTTCTGTTTGCCTTTATGTTGAATTCCTGTAAAAGGGATATAACCTCGGGAACGGAAACAAATCCTCAGGCCAATGCCGGGATTACAACTACAACGATTACGAATGCATGGCGTAATAATCCTTACAAACTCAATGTGATCTATTTTGTACCCAACGATATAGATACTATTCCTAACTACCGCAAAAGATTGAGCAACATTATGCTTCAGTTGCAAAAGTTTTATGGAGATAATCTGCAAAGAGCAGGCTATGGCTACACCTCTTTTGGGTTAGATCTTTTATCAGATACTCAGGTGAATATTATTACTATTAAAGGAACAAAAGGGAATGCCTCTTATCCATATGATGGAGGCGGAGGTGTGGTATTGGATGAAGTAAGACAATATTTTACACAAAACCCTACACAAAAGAAAAGTGATCATAATCTAATTATTATGCCTTCTTATAATTCGGATCCTAATAATCCGGGAGGACCTCCATTTTATGGATTAGGAAGAGATTGTTTTGCGCTGGACTATGCCGGAATGGATACGGATAAATTAGGAGTGCCGGGTGCAACAGGAGATTTGGCTACAAAATGGATAGGCGGACTAGCACATGAACTGGGACATGGACTCAATGCTCCACACAATAAAGAACATAAAACAGAGAAGCCTACTTTGGGAACAGCATTAATGGGAGCAGGAAATTACTCGTATGGTAAAACACCTACTTATATTACCAATGCAACATCGGCATTGTTTTCTTTGTCACAAACATTTGCTACAACAACCAGAAGTGACTGGTATGCTTCTGTACAAAATAATTTAGTGAAACTAAAAGGAGAATTTAAGGATAATAAAATTATTATTAGTGGTAAATATACTTCCAGCTTACCTGTAAAAATAGTAAATGTTTACCATGATCCTTTCCCGGCAGGTGGTAATAAAGACTACGACGCTGTGGCATGGGATACCCGTACGACAGGTGGAGACTCTTTTTCTGTAGAATGCCCACTGGATGATTTTTATACATTATCCGGACAGTATGAACTAAAGCTTAATTTCTATCA
Source organism: Elizabethkingia bruuniana (assembly GCF_002024805.1). NCBI lineage: Bacteria > Pseudomonadati > Bacteroidota > Flavobacteriia > Flavobacteriales > Weeksellaceae > Elizabethkingia > Elizabethkingia bruuniana. The sequence continues at coordinate 2,005,442 of NZ_CP014337.1, read as the reverse complement.
TGAAAACGGAACTCTGGTAACCTATAAGTACCAATATGAGTTTGTAAATGGTGTGCCAAATATTTCGGTAATCAATACAAAAGACTTGTTGGACAGAACAGGATGGCAAGCTCTTTCTGCAGACAGTCAGGAATCTAGCGACGGAGTAATTGCAAATATTCTAGATGGTAATTCTTCAACAGTATGGCATACCAAGTGGAGAGGAGGAGAAGCTCCATTACCACATCAATTTGTTGTTGATATGGGAGCTGCAACTACAGTGAATGGATTTGCTTTTGCCAATCGCAGCAATTTAAATGGAGCCATGAAGGATATTGAAATCTTTAAAAGCAATGATAACAGTACCTGGACAAGTGTAGGCACTTTTTCATTAAAAGCTCAGCAAAGCTGGCAATATGTAGATCTGGCACAGGCACAGTCTATGAGGTATGTAAAAGTGAAGGTAACCTCTACAAACGGTGGATTCCAGTATACACATTTGGCGGAATTTGCAGCATACTAATTTTAGAATACTTTTAATAGCTTAATGAAAAAGCCCTGTCGAAGTTTTATACTTTGACAGGGCTTTTTGAAATTAATTATTCAGAATGCAAATAATTGTTTCGGAACCGATTCTAATATTCAGCGACAGCAGTAAACATCACATTATTCTGATAAACAGATTTGCGCCGGGCAATTTTTTCGATTTTAGGATATCCCAACTTAGCGAAAAGCTCTTTTAATTCAATGAAGTTTATAGGATAGGGAACCCATGAATTTGCTCTTTGAGTATCATACTCAATAATCACAAACCTTCCTTTCGATTTCATTTTTAACTTAAGATTCCTGAGAAGCTGCTCTTTATCCAGAATATATTGAAGAGAGTTTGCCATTAGAATACCATCCAGATTTTCTATATGTACTGGAAGATCTTTGGAAAAGTCATGCTGAATAAATTCAGTTTTAATCTCCGGATTTACAATCGGGAGAGTTTGATTATCTTTATCTATAGAATAAATCTCACTGCCGCCAGGAAGAATTTCTGCCAAGGCATTTGTATACAAACCTTTTCCACACCCCAGATCCGTCCATTTTTCAATCTTTCCGGAATCCTGAAATGCGGGATTAATCATATTGATAGCTTCAGTAAGAGTCAAAGCCTTTTTATAAGTGGATACCCCCGGAAACTTCTATTCTCTGGCCATTAATCCATTTTGACTCATCGGAGCAAAGGAAAGCTACTACCGAGCCTATGTCATCCGGAAGACCGACTCTGCCGAGAGCAGTTCCGCCTGCAATATTTTTATTGATTTCTGCATTATCCCGTACAGCACCGCCACCAAAGTCTGTTTCGATAGCACCCGGAGCTACAGCATTTACTCTTATTTTTCTGTTACCCAGTTCCATTGCCCAGTATTTTGTTATGGTTTCCATGGCGGATTTTAACCCTGCATACACAGAGTAGCCAATCATGGAGAACCTGGTAAGTCCGGTTCCTATATTCACAATGCCTCCTCCATCATTCATAAAGTTTATAGCGCTCTGTACAAGGAAGTAAGGGCTTTTTAAATGAATATTCATAAGCGTATCAAAAGATTTGTCATCTGTATGTCCCAGAAGGGTTGGAAGTCCTATTCCTGCATTGTTCACCCAATAATCGATTTTATTGCCATCAAATTGATTATTAAGTACATTGGATAGCTGATCAAAGAAAAGATCGAAACTGCTTTGTCTTTCCACATTGAGCTGAATTGCTGCGGCTTTTCTGCCTAAAGCTTCTACTTCTTTTATCACTTCATTAGCTTCATCTTCTTTGCTGTTGAATGTAAATATTATGTCTTTTCCGCCTTTAGCCAGATTAAGAACCATATCTTTTCCTAGTCCACGGTTTCCACCTGTTACGACTGCAATTTTACTCATAATTAATGTTTTTATTGATTGGACTATCAAAGTTATTATAAAATAAATCAGCAAAAAACAGGAGGTAGTTAGTTTTAACTATGTATCGTATTTATAATATTAATATCATCAGATATTATCACAAAGTATATAATGCAAATATTATATTAGAAAAGCATACATTCAATTGAAATATTCTAGGGGCATATTTTTTTGCCTTCTTTTCCTATAATGCTGTCTACCTTCTTATAAGAAAAACCCAGAAAGTTTTGTTTGCCACTTATATATAGTACTGCTCCTGATTCCGGATCTGGAGTGGTACTGCATGTATATCCTGTATCGGTGTTGGCTGCAGCATAAACCCAGAAAACTTCTTTTTTTCCATTACTAAGCGCTATGTTCCAGTAACGATGTCTGTAATATTTACCCTTGGCGGTACCTGTTCCGGTAACTTCTGCAGTATAATGAGCTTGCTGTTGTGGTACATAATAGGCGGCAGTGCATATAATCTGGTTAATAATCCACCAGGCAGCTGCTATAAAAATAAAGACAGTCAAAACAACTATTATTTTTTCATATAACGGTTCAGTTTTTTGTATAAATTCCTGAATCAGGGGTTTTATTCTGATTTTGTTGCTATGACATAAGACTACAATGAAAAGCAATATTATAAGAGTATTAATACTGTAAATAATAGGATAATTTTTATTCCATAATAATTCGCTCTGCCATACGCTGTCCGCTCCCATAAATAAAGTGAACATAACGAGTGGAATGGCCCAGGACATAGTGAACTTATTAGGAGAACGAAAAAGAGATACAATAAATACAATTAATGTAAGGCAAAAATAAATTAACAGCATTACTGTAAGCTTCATTTTTTCCGGAATAGAAGGAATTATAAAGCTCAGTCCAAAGAGAAGTAGTGCTATAACAGAGGGGATAATCCCAATGAGTATTTCTCTCTTGTTATTATTTTTCTTAATGATTTGTGGTTGTATTTTCTTTTTCATCTCTGGCGATTTATCCATACGTCAGGATTTTTTAATTTTATATTTTCAGTGGCAAATACCGACTGAACTTCCTGTGTAAAATTGAATGTAAAGCTTGCATGCTCTTCTGTATCAATTAGTAATCTGTATTTAAATGAAGCACCTGGAATTTCTATTGTTTTAGTGCTGACACGGATAATCTGTTGATAAGGAATACTCTTATTTCTAAATGTTCTTAGGATGATAAATCCATCTTTTGTGAATATATAAGGCGGAATACCCGCCCAGACACGAGCAATTTTTGAAATATAGATCTGGTACAATATCATATATTCTTTATTCAGGCTTCTTAGAATGCCAATAAATGTTTTGAACCTATTGCAGGTAATATAAATAAGTGGGCCTATAGCCAGTAATAATATTGCCTGAATAGATAATACAGTAGGAAGAATATACGGAATAAAAGATGGTTTTGTTATATTCCGACTGGTATATGCTAAATAAAAATTGTAGATGAAGAAGAATAAAATGCCACAATCTAGGGCAATGAGAGCAATATAAACAGTGTTTCTTAACTGCTTTAGCTTTTTAATTTCTATCTGCCTGAAATCTTCATAAGAGTATTGAGAAGTCAAAGGGTGATGTTTTTTTGGTGCCATCAAATATAATAAAAGCTAATGATTATTCATTTTTTGGAGAAATATTGTTTCGAAGATTAGGACAATCAATAAAAAACCTTGTCCGTTTATATAACATGGACAAGGTTGATGTTTTATTTATAATGAAGCTAATTTTTTTTGATCTGATTCATGATCTCAACAAAGTTATCTTCATTCGGTGAAGGTGCATTCATATTATAGATTTTGCCTTCCGGATCCAGAATAATAAATCTCGGGATTCCCTGTATACCATATTCCATAGCAAACTTATTAGAATCAGCCAGATGCCATTGTAGTGTTTTTGATGGCTTGGTTTTTAGGAAGTTTTTCCACCTTTGCTGATCCTGATCTACGCTAATAGAAATGAATTTAATATTTTGATAATATTTGTAACTTCTTTCTCTGGCTTCAAATGCAGGACGTATTTCCAGACAAGGCTGGCACCAGGTAGCCCATAAATCGATAATGACATATTTTCCACGGAACTGGGAAAGCTTTTGTGCTTTTCCGGTGTGATCTGTAAAGCTAAGATCAGGGAAGAGCATGCCTTTCTGGCTCTGATTTAGTGCCGTTAATTTGCTTTTAAGATATTGTTTTACCTCTTTATCTTCTATATAGCTAATTTCTGAACGGTACAGACTATTGCGCGAAGCACTATCAGATTTTAGTTCCAAAGATTTGTAAAGTTGTGTGCCAACAAGTCTGTCTTTTTCTATTCCTGCCGGAAGTGTATTGAGCTTATTAAAAATAAGGCTGTCATTGCCTTCTGCATTAGCTTGTCCGGCCATTAGCTGATTTAATCTGTAATCCAGATAGTTGTCGTTTTTCTTCAGCAGACGAACCGGGCTTTTTACGGTATTTTGCAATTCATTCATGAGTTCCTCCGGAGCAGGCGCAGCATCGGATATTTTTCTGTAATTCTCAATGTTGCTAAGGAACTTTATAGCCAAAAGCTGTTTTCTGTATTCCTTAAATTCATTAGAAAGACCAAAATTTTCAGATGTAGCGAATTTACTAAGGTATTTCTTACTGTCATTCCATTCCTTTTCTATTTTGTTATAGAATTCCTGTGGATTTTTAAACTCTTTATTGTCCAGTTGGTATTGGAAGTTTCCGGCAAAGTCCTCTTCTGTATCAATATAGTTTTGTTCCGCTTTTCTGTTGCTTTTTACATAGCTTAGCATTTTTGTAGCATTCAGACGGAAGAATAGATCAAACCAGTCACCCTTGCCAAATACCAATGGATATTTCTTATTTCCGAACTCCATAACATATTCATCCATCGGAATATTCTCTTTTGTTTCCCATTTAAACTGATTATTTGTAACAGGTATTGATGCTATTTTTTTATGAAAGTCTTTAGTGAAAATACGTACAGAATCTATTTTTACATCAGTTTCAAATTTCCCGGTAATGCTTGTAAGCTCCGGATTGATTTTAGGAATAACAGGTTTTGTCATTGTGTAGAAAATGCTTCCGAAAATGATTACAGCAATAATACTTATAAAAAGAGATTTTTTGTTACTGATAAAAGCGCTGCGAAACCCTTTTTTTGCATACCAGTAATATCCGGCAATAAGGAAGACAAGCATCCAGAATAAACTGAGGTATTCTGAATAAGAAACAAGATGATTAAGACTTCTGACATTATTGTCTTTACTCATAATGTAGAAAACATTGTATGGCGAATATTCTATATTAATCCTCTGAACAAGAGAGAAAATATTAAGAATAAGGCCTAATATTCCCAATAAAAAAGGCCATATAAATCCAGAAATTATAACAGAAATCATAAGCTGCAAGGCTATAATCCCTAATGCTGATACCATAATCCTGAACAGGGTTTCGCATGACCATATAAAACTAAGATCTAATATTTTAGCTGGATCAGGATATATATAGTATTGGGCAACAGCAACAAGAGCTGTCAGCAACAGAAAACTTACGGCACAGATAAAAGCCATAATAACCAGGTTGATATACTTGGCCATATAGATGTTCAGCTTGCTTACAGGTTGGGTTTCCATAAGCAGCCATCCACCATTTTTGTGGTCAGTCTGGGCAATTCTGTTTGCTGAAATAATAATATACAACAAAAAGAAAAACATAACGAAGCCTTTCAGTGAGTCCTGTACGGCAGTTTCAATAACCGGATATTTTAATGTAGCCGCATCGGTATTGTGATCCTGGAAAAAGTCTGTTATAAATCCTAAAAGAGGCATAACAGCACCTATGGCGATAGCAAGGTATACCAATCCTAAACCTTTGGTCTTTAACCATTCTACTTGTATTGCAATCAATAGTTTTTTCATTGGTTTAGTTTTTAGTTAGTTCTATAAACCAGTCTTCAAGACCAGTATTACTCTTTAGTTCGAAAATTTCAGCTTGTTGAGAAACGAGAAGGCTGTTTAGTGCAATCACCTCCTCCTTGCTGCCTACAGCACATTCCATGGTGTTTTCATTAATGATTTTTGGACTGTATACAGAGGGTATCTTATCTATAAACTGATGCGCGTTATTTATACCAACTTTTACACGGCTATATTGGTAAAGGGTGTTCAACTCGTCCTTGCTTCCCATAAACTTTATTTCACCATGAGAAATAATGGCCAGATGTGTAATCATTTTTTCGATTTCCTGAAGCAGGTGGCTGGATATGAAAATGGTAATTCCTTTTTCACGATTTAGTTTCAGAAGCAATTCCCGAATTTCTATCATTCCGTTTGGATCCAAGCCATTTACAGGTTCATCCAGAATCAAAAGCTCTGGATTTCCCAACAGAGACATTGCAATAGCAAGTCTCTGCTTCATTCCCAGAGAATACTTTTTCATTTTGGTGTTCCGGGCATCCCATAAGCCAACGAGATGTAAAACTTCTTCGGCATTTTGTTTTGGAAGCTGTCTTAGTTGTGAAAGGACCATAAGATTGTCCCAGCCGGATAAATGATCGTAGAATGCAGGATAATCTATCAATGAGCCAATCTTATTAAAGCCTTCCGGATAGAAAGTTTCTAAATCCTGACCAAATAACCTGATGGTTTTGTCGGTATCGGTAAACGCACCGATGATGAATCTCATGGTTGTTGATTTACCAGCACCATTTGCACCCAAAAAACCAAAAATACTTCCTTTCGGAACATTAATATTCAGGTCCTTTAATATAGGCTTTCCCTTATTGAAAGAGAAACTTAAATCTTTAATTTCAATTGTGTTCTCCATAACTTATAATGTGATTTCTTTTGCTTGATCAGTCTTGGGTAAAACAGAATTGTTACAAAAAAAAATGAAACTCAGATGCAGTAAGGAGAAGGGTAGGTTATGTAAACCGCTTGTGGGTGGGAGTTCCTGAGTGTTTAATAAAAAACCTTACAAGCATTTAAAGCCTGTAAGGTTATCTAAATTAAAAATCTGTTATATTGTATTAAAAAATAAAGACGAAATTATAATTCGTTCCTATCATTTTCCTTTTTACAGCTAATGATTTAACCGATATCCTAATGCACCGGTTGGACATTTTTCAATCTGATTTTTTAGTTCTTCAACACTAGCTTCTGTAGGTGTAATCCAGGGTTTATCCTTCGGATGATATACTTTAGGCAATGTCTTTACACATACTCCGGCGTGCTTACAACGTGAAGGAGTCCAAAGGACTGTGATATCCTTGTTTTCTGAATATTCTTTTGTTTCCATCTTATTTGTTACTTATTGTTCTAAACATAAAGTTAAGCAAAAAATGCTGATTATAAATAGCAAAAAGCTCCACCATAAATAGAGAATTAATCATTCATATTGATAGATTCCATCCATTTGAAAAGCTCTTGCTTTTGTGCTTCGGATAGCTTAGCATGTTTATGAATCCCTAAATAAGAAGGAAGAGGCATTTTATTATTTTCTATTTGATCTTTTATCGCGCTTAGTTTATTTCTTTTCTTACGGCTGCTGTAATTTCCCCATTCGTTAAAATTCAGTTCCTGTTTGCCTTTATTAATATGCATTTCCAGAAAGTAACTTACAGGCTGAATATAAGAATAAAAAGGATAGTTGGTATTGTTGCTGTGGCAGTCGTAACATGAGTTTAGCAATGTGCGCTCTATACTTATAGGCGGATCGTAAATTCGCATGAAATCAGAAGAAGGAGCCTGTCCCTTATTTATATTCCGGACAGGCTGGAAAAACTGGAAAAACAATAAAAGAATAATTCCCGCAAAGAATATTTTTTTGATTACTTTCATCATTTTACAATTCTCTTTTTACAGATCCACAGTCAGACATTTTTGGCCCGTAATATGGATTTATAATTTCTTTCTTTTCACTGATCCATACAGCACCTTTTTGTTTATTGTACATGGGACAAAAATCCAGATAAAGCTTTAAACCTGCTGTACCAAAACTATCAGTAAAATCATTGATATCCTTGCTTAATAGTGCAAAATGTTCTCTTTGGTGTTCAACATTTCCGGCATTGGCACTAATGTGCTCGGCATTTTCACGCATGCTTTCATAGATGTCGATAAATACGGATTTCTTTTCCTTGTCCAAAGCATCAGCCTTGATAGTTTCTAAAGTTTCGAATAGCTTTTTTGCGGCCTCAGCAGTAGCCTTTCCGTCATCTTTTGTCAGAGCATTTTTTATATCCAGATAGTTGCTAATAATCTCTTTTACAGAAAACGAATTTCCAGTTTCTTCTTTTGTTTCAGATTTATCTTTAGCGTTTTGTAACAGATTATTTTCTGGTTTTGTTTTTTTATCGGCACAGGCTAATAAACTTAGCCCTATAAGTATTGTTATGATGATATTTCTCATTTCAGAGTATGTTTTTTAGATTAGTTATTTGCCCCTGTTATATGAGGCTGAAATATTGCACCCAGAATATAAGCGGGTATATTGATTGATGGTTCGCAGTTGTCCTGATTAAGCAAAGTAAAATTGCATCACATTTTATGATGTAAATATTGCTCCGGACAAAATACAATTTGGGCTATACGTAATGAGATTAGCCTATTTTAGGGGTAAGCCAGATAAAAAGAAATCCTTTAGAAATAGTGTATTCAGGATTAATGAAAGATGACCTATTATAGTACATCGTTTTTTCAAAGCTAAAGTTTTGTGGATCAGGAAGAAGGGTGGTGATACAGCAAGTAAGGCATTTGCATTGTTCTGTACAGTTTTGGCGATCCTGTCGGGAATTACAGCCTTCACAGCCATTGCAATATTCTTTTTCTGATAATCCGGCTTTATAGCCGGATTCCGATACAGGAACTATATTTATACCACAGGCAGTAACTTTCCCGGGGATAAAGAGAAATCCTAAAAGGATTATAAGTATGAATCGGTATTGCAACATATTAACAAAAACAAATTTAAAAATTTATTTTAATTGCAAGACCTTATTTAGCTTTAATTATTTGTCAGCTACTGAAAATAGTCTAATGCCTGTTATATTGCTGATAGCAGGAACTGCAAATTATTCACAGGATGAGTTTAGTGTGTCTATTTCCCATTAATTTTTTTATCCTTGTATGGTATTTATTTACTTTTTTAAATTCCAGGGACAATAATACGGAAGAAACACCGATAGCGATAAAACTGAAAGCCATAAAAAGTACAATATGATATCCGTCTGAAGAAGAGTGGCTAGCCAGTGATGCTGGAACGCTAAAGACTTTGCTCCACCCGGAAGATGCTGAATACTGGATTGCGGCTTCTGCAGCAGTTAATGAAGTGTACCTTAATACAGAGCCTTCTTTTGGTGATAAATATGTAACGAGTATTTATACCAGAATACAAAATAAAAATAAAGAATATCGGTGGACATCGATACAGTATTTTCCGTATTCTGTTGTACCGGGTATTATAGATAGTGCACTATCTGTGACTTACGATTTATCACATCTGGCTATTTCAAGCCAGCCTTTTATTTCAGCTCTGGGTTTCGACGATAACGAAAATCACCATTTTAAGTATTTAGAGCGGAAACCTAAGGAACTTGAAATAGATGTTCCGGAAATTACAAAACGTGAAAAAGAAATACTTTATCTTTTGATTCAGGGGTATAATACTCCTAAAATTGCCGAAAAATTAAATATTTCTTATCACACGGTTGAGAATCATAAAAAAAATCTCAGAAGAAAAACCAATTGCAGTACATCGTCTGCACTTGTGGCTTATGTAATCAATTATAACCTGCTGCTGCTTTAATATGTTTCAAATAAGAAATTGAGTCAGAGTATATCGATATACCCGTAATTACCAAAAGGGAAAAATCTTCAATTGATGACTCAGGGAAATAATGTTCCAATAATTACCAAAAAGTTGTTTATTTCGTATCATACTGTACCGAACCATAAGAGAAATCTAAGAAAGAAAACAAATACTAAGATTTCTTCGGAACTTATTGCTTATGTTATTAAATACAATATTCTGTTTATTTGATGATATAGTATTGGTATATCATAATATAATAATGCGAAATACTTTATTGCCCGGAATTTTGTAACGCTTTTTTATAAACTACTAATGCACGTTGTCTGGCCATTTCATGCTGTACAATAGGAGGGGTTATGTTTTGTTGAAAGTCCGGATTCCATTTTTTTATATACTGTAAGTCTTTGTCAAATTTCTGGGTTTGAGCAGTTGGATTAAAAATTCGGAAGTAAGGAGCTGCATCGCAGCCACAACCTGCTGCCCATTGCCAGTTGCCGTTATTGGCAGCCAGATCATAATCCTGAAGTTTTTCTGCGAAGTAAGCCTCTCCCCAGCGCCAATCGATAAGAAGATGTTTACACAAAAAGCTTGCAACAATCATTCTTACGCGGTTATGCATAAATCCGGTTGTGTTAAGCTGTCGCATACCGGCATCTACTATAGGATAGCCTGTTTCGCCTTTACACCAACACTGGAATTCTTCTTCATTATTCCGCCATTCAATATAATCATATTGAGCTTTAAAGCTGCGGTGAACAACTTCCGGAAAATGATAAAGAATCTGCATAAAGAACTCTCGCCAGATAAGTTCAGATAACCAAGTATCGTTATGTTTAATGGCAAAAGAAACGCATTCCCGTATTGAAATAGTCCCAAACCTTAAAGCTATGCCTAGGTGGGAAGTTTTATCCAAGGCGGGGAAATCACGGTATTGGTTATAATCTTTTACAACTTCAAGATTTGGCTCTGGTTTTTGGTATACAATATCTGTTTTTTTGAAACCAATGTCCGATAAAGAGAGAATTTCCTGCGGACTAGCTTTATAAAAATTGTATAAATCTACTTTTGTTGCTGTATAATGATCCGGTTGAAGTTCGCTCCGCCATTTTTTAGCAAAAGGTGTATAGACCGTATAGGGTAGGCCATCTGCCTTTACAACTTCAGACTGATCGAAAATAACCTGGTCTTTAAAATCGTAAAAACGAATAGCATGTCCTTCTAGAAATGCTTTTACCACCTGATCTCTTTTTATTGCCTGAGGTTCGTAGTCGCGATTGCAGTATACCGCCTGTACCTGATATTGTGTTGTAATTTGTTCAAAAATCTCCAGAGGCTTACCATGATAAACCTGAAGTGTAGACTGATATTTATGAAGGGTCTCGTTAAATGATATTAATGCCTGATAGATATAATCTACACGGCGATCACAGGGATCGCTTAGCTGGTTGAGAATATCAGTATCAAAAATAAATACAGGTAATACAGGCAGACCGCTAGCCAAAGCTTGCTGTAATCCTTTATTGTCTTCCAGTCGGAGGTCACGGCGGAACCAGTAAATAACAACTTTATTTTCCATGTATAAAAGGATTGCTTCTATCCTGATTCACCCAGATTAATTTAGAAGTATCATAACCTATTGACTGAGCTGTTTTAAGGTATTCTTCTTTAATGTTTTCGGGTATTGTTTTCTCACGGGAAAGTAACCATAGGTATTTCAGATTTTGCCCTGCAACCAGAGCATATTTATAATCTTTATCTATAGCAATAACATTATAACCTGCATAAAAAGGTTTAAAGAAGCTGACTTTTAGTGCGGCAGTTGTTTTATCTTTTCTGAATTTAGCGCTTCCGGTTGCCGATTTCCATTCTTTGGTTTTTGTATTGTAACCACTATTCAGAACCTTAATTTCTCCATTTTCTTTAAAGCTATACTGTGCGGTTACATTATCTAAGTCCTTTTCAAACTTATAATCGAAACGGGCAATTTCATACCAGGTTCCGAGATAACGTTCAGCATCGAATTTTTCAATAGCTTTAGCATTTTTTGGAATATTGGAACAAGAGGATAGTAGTGCTAGTGTGGTAAGCGTAAAGGCTGCACCAAGTATGATTTTATTTTTCATTTTATACCGTTTTATAGTTGTTTTCAAAAACTTTATCCAAAAGTTCAGAGGAGTCTATATTTTGAGTAAATATTGGATGATGATACTCATTGAGTTTATTTAATAATTCAATCAATTTCATTTTCTCTTTGTAAGTAAGGTTGCCAGCTACAATTTGTGTTGCCTGGCGTATTTTTTCCATTTGAGCATCCAAAGCATGTAATCCTTGTGGGGTAATTTGAATAATTTTACTTCTTTTATCCGTTGCGGAATCTGATTGCTCTATCCATCCCTGTTGAAGAAGCCTGTTGATAATCTGAATTCCGGCAGGCTTTTCCTGAATATTTTTTTTTATAAGCTCCATTTTGGTCATCCCGCCAAAAGCTCTGAGGTTAATAAGATATATGAATTCTTCCTGTGTAGAGAAAGCTGAGCCAAATATGGCGGATTTAGAATAGGTTTTAGCATAGCGGTTCATATGCACAATGAGTGTACTGATAACACTTTCCGGCGTTCTCTTGTTTTCCTTTCCTTCCCAATAAGGTTCAGTAAAAGACTCTTCTTCTGTTACTTGATCCGCAATCCAGTGTTTAAAGCTTTCAATATCATGATCATACTGATTTGATTTTTTTAATTCGGCTTCAAACTGTTCAACAAGCTTTATTGCATCTTTTAGCAGTGTATAATCCATCGCAAAAGTAAATTTAATGGTATGTAAATATACTAATTATTTTTAATTTAGAATGTTATTGTACTTTATTGATTTACATAAAGTATAAAAAGATACTATGCCGGAATTAATGGACATAAAAAAGGAAAGCTTTGCTTTCCTTTTTTAAATAATTATTTAGATCAGTTTTAATGATAGAACCAATTATCCGGAATCGGTTGAGGTTCAGAACTGTTAACGCTGTAATAAAGCTTTAGTGTGAATCCACCGCCTGCTTCAATAAAATCTATATCTATCGGATGATAACCTTGTTCCAGAGCAATTTGGCCGCTTTTCATAACCGGTGCATGCTGGCCATCATTATCGACAACTAATTGATCCGCAACTTTTAAAACACCGCCATCATCACATGTAAAGTAGAAGTTATAAATTCCTTTTTCCGGAATGCGGATCAAACCTTTTATTTTAGTGCCAAAAGCTGGCATTTTTATGGTATCACTCAGTTTTACATTAGAGATAATTTCATTCTTTACTGTTTCTCCTTTAATGCCTTTTGTATTTGGAAATACCCCTGAGAAGAAAGTAGCATTTAGCCCCGGAGTAGCCGATTTTACTTTTATAGCCGGATGCCATTTGCCCTGTTTTACCTGTACCTGATAAAGTTCGCTTTTTGCTCCTGATGAAGATATTGTTGCAAACCGGATTTTAGCAGGCTCGCGGATGGTTAATGAGTTTTGTAATACAGGACTAGAGATAGCAGGTAATGAGCCATCCGTTGTGTAGTGTATTTTACTAGAGGCTAATGGATTATTTATTTTTAATACGGACTGTCCGTCAACAATAACCTGTTCATCGGCAAAGCCAGTTAGATCCGGCATCCGGTAACGGTAATCTTTTTTATCCCAAAGATTATAATGTTGGATGACCCGCTGTTGGTAAGACGAATACATATCGCTGTTTGTCCAGATCCTTTCCGCAAGAGCTGTTAAGCGGGGTAGGATCATAAATTCCAGTCGTTCACGAGACGGAATCATTTCCGACCACATATTGGCTTGTGCGCCCATAATTAGATTACGTTTATTTTGTGGAATATCGGAAGGAATAACCTTCATGTTATATACACTTTCCAATGAGCTGCTGTTGGGCAAGTAATCAAAATACAACGGATTGGTTGGGGACATAATCAGAGGATGATTACGATTTACAGCCTCCAGGGGAGCATTCTTTTTCCAGCCACGCCAATACATGACTGTCATGCTTGGGTCGGATGGGCCATCCAGTATTTCGTCCCAGCCAATAGCTGTTTTTCCTTTTGACTGGATAAATGTGTTCACACGTTTTACGAAATAGCTTTGAAGATCGTGTAGAGAGCTTAGTTTTTCTTTCTGCATTAGTTTCTGGCAAAGAACCGATTTGCTCCAGCTGGTTTGCTCCACTTCATCTGCTCCGATATGAATGTAGCGGGAAGGAAATAAATCCATAACTTCTTTTAATACATCCTCAATAAACTGATAAGAACTTTCTTTGGCCGGATTAATGGGAACTGAAAATTGTTTTCCCCATCCTGAAGTAGCCCCGTCCAGTAAAAGTTCAGGATATGCAGCAGTGGCAACCATCATGTGCCCGGGCATGTCGATTTCCGGAATTATTTCAATATTTTGTGAAGATGCATAGGCTACAATGTCTTTAATGTCCTTCTGAGTATAGTAGCCGCCATATTGTTGCTTTCCGTTTATAGTGCGCAAGTGCTCTTTAGGTAACTCAAAGTCCGGATTTTCTTTTGCTTTTTCCAGACATGCAAGGTCCTGATTGTTGAACTCACGCCATGCTCCCTGTTCTGTTAGTTTTGGATACTTTTTTATTTCAATACGCCATCCCTGGTCATCGGTAAGATGCAGGTGTAGTTTGTTGAATTTGTATGATGCCAGTAAATCAATGAATTTGTATAAATATTCTTTGGAGAAGAAATGTCTTGCAACGTCCAGTTCTGCACCTCTCCAGCTATATGCAGGGCTGTCCTGTATAGTAAGTGTCGGAAGTTTTGTATTTCCGGAAAGCTGATAAAGCTGTTGCAGCGTTTGCAGAGCGTATAAAGCACCCGCTTCTGCTGACGCCGATATTTCAATTTTATTATTGGTAATATGCAGTTTATAGGCTTCTGGCTTTAGGTCTGTCTGAATTTTTATTTGAAGATCTGCCTGAACAGAGTTGCCTTTTTTCCGGATGACTGATGTACTGAAAAGTGATTGACGGATAAAACTCTCCGCTCGATTCCATGGTTGTTTAGCTTCTACGAAATAGGTTATCATATTGTTTTCCAGAGAGAAATTCCCGTTGGTTTTTTCCATTTTTGTAGGATATGGAATGAGAGCGGGAGTCTGTAATTCTTGTGCCGAGAAGATCAAAGAACCCATGACACAAGTGAAAATTGTGGAAAGTATTTTCATGTTTAAATTAGTTTTCCTCAAAAGTAGGGCTTTTTCTGTTTTGTCTTATGTTATTTTTTTTCAGGCTCTATGTAATTTTTTTTTGATTTTATTTGAATGATTTTCAGGTATTTATGTTTTTGTACTTTCGTTTTTTATTATATTTGATTACTAATCTTTAAAATGTTTAATATGAAAAATCTTAAAAAACTTTCAAGAGCAATCCAGCGTAGCTTTATGGCTGGTGATGGTCCTTATTATTGTTTTGAAGGAGAAGGACCGGGTACAGGTGGATGTTCCGCAGGCGAAATTTGTTCAGGCGGTAAATGCATTCCTTATACAGGTCCCGGTGGCGGTGGTGGCGGTGGAAACCCTGGTGGACCATCATATACCTGTATATGCCCATGGGGAACATTTGTTCAGAACGAACCTTGTGCTGGCCCGCCGTATTACTGTATACAGGGTTAGTTCTATTTTAATGGAAATTATAGTAAATACTCTGAACGAGTATTTGTATAAAATGTCTGATGTAAAGAAGAGACTTAATTCACTGAGCTGAATAGGTCTCTTTATTTATTAACATAATTTATCTTTACAAAGTATCGTAGCATTTAGTAATTTAGCCAGCAAAGTATTTATTATAACCCGATGGATATAAACCTGTTGATTCTTTTGCTTACAGCTGGTGGATTATTGCTATTGTCTTTCCTTATGCTGAGTAATGCTGTCAGGGTAAACAGGAAACCCAATTTTTATTTCGGAATATGTTTACTCATCTGGTCAAGCTTCTTTTGGGACGATTTGTTATTGGGGGATTTATTACAAAATCATATTGTTTATATCATTACCCGATTCATTCAGTTTTTAGCCCCACTAATTTTTTATCAGAGTGTTCATTTTTATTCCAATCCATATTATAAATACAGAGTTAGAGATACAGGACATCTTATATTAGCTTTTCTATTTCTGATATTATTGTGCAGCAGACCGGTGATAAATACGGGGCAATTCCATATTATATACCTTTCTCTGGTTCTGGGGAATGCATTATTTTATACCGGGTTATCTTATCTGAAAATCTTAAAACACAGAAAAAATATAGAATCTTTTGCTTCCAGTAAAGAGAATATAGACCTTAATTGGATTACCTGGATTATTTATGCTACTATTGCGGCATCGGTTACCACAGCTTTTTACAATATCTTTTCTGGTGAAAGAGCACTTAATATTTATATCAGCCTTTTCTTTATGCTGGTGGTTTATATTGTTGCTTATTACACGATTCAGCAGAAAGAGATTTATCCAATAGGATTAGGAGCAGACGATATCGAAACAGAATTTTCTGAAGCTACATCTGGTGTAAGAAATAAACTGATGGATGATATGGAGCTTGAAGACCTTAAGGTAAAACTTACCATTCTTATGGAGACTGCTAAACCATATCTGGAAAGTGAGCTGAATCTGATTAGGCTTGCTTCAAAAATGGATGTTTCAGCACATCAGCTTTCTTATGCTTTGAATCAGGGCTTTGAGGAGAATTTCTTTTATTTTGTCAATAAATACAGAGTTAAAAAAGCAGAGGAATTATTAACAGATCCTGCTTACAAACAATATACGATATTGGCGATAGGATATGAAGCCGGGTTTAATTCGAAAACATCATTCAATAATGCATTTAAAAAAATAACTTCTTTTACACCTACAGAATACCGAAAAAAACGTTCCGGTTTATAAAGTTGTTTGTTTTTATTGTTGTAAATCAATGATTTAATTAGTTTGTGTGATTTTGTTCCGATTGATAAAGCAGGGCATTCCCACTTATTGCTTAATCTACTTTTGTGCTATAATATTTGGAGTATGAAAGATTCGTATGCAGTAATTACAGGAGCCAGCCAGGGGCTGGGAAGAGCTTTTGCAGAAGAGTTGGCTAAAGAAAATAATAATCTTATTCTTGTAAGTTTACCCGGACAAAATCTAAAAGAGTTTGCAGAAGACCTAGAGTCTCAATATTTTGTAAAAGTAAGTTACTATGAAACTGATCTGAGTATAAAAGAAAATGTACTGGATCTTACAGAATGGATTAATTCCGGATTTAGCATTCATATGCTGATTAATAATGCTGGGATCGGTGGCTCCAAAAAATTCAGTGATGCTTCCGGAAGTTATATTGAAAAGATTATTCAGCTTAATGTATTGGCAACTTCATTGTTAACACATCAGCTGTTGCCTAATTTGCAGAAAAGCTCCAAGGCCTATGTGCTCAATGTTTCCAGTCTTGCTGCTTTTTCTCCAATAGGATATAAAACTGTATATCCTGCCTCTAAAGCTTTTATTCACTCTTTTTCCCGTGGGCTATATCAGGAACTGAAAGATACCAATGTTTTTGTAAGTGTTGTAAACCCCGGGCCTATGAAAACAAATGCTGAAGTAAGCCGCAGAATTGAAGAACAGGGATTTTGGGCAAGAATAACCTGTCTGGATCCACAGCGGGTTGCCCGATATTGTATCCGAAGACTTAAAAAAAGAGATACTGTTATTATGGTTAATCATATCAGCTGGCTGCTCCTAAAAATATTACCAATCTGGCTTAAAATGCCTATGCTGACAAATAAAATAAGAAAAGAGATTAGTATTGCAACATCATAAAGCAATATTAATTTTATGTTCATTATAATTAACGCTCACACAATAATTTTACAATTAAAAAATAGTGATATTGAGATCTTTTGATAAAGTTATTTGTACTTTTATTTATAAGTATAAACTTAAAAGATATGTATTAGCAGGTAGGCATTTTAAACTTTGGTTACATTGTTTTTACAAAATCTTTTTATAGAAAATCGAATTAATCAAAATGATATATACAGAACAATTAATCCTGACCGAACCGAATCAAGATGATTTTGATAGGTATTTTGCTATTAATGCTGACCCGCAAAATAACCTATATAATCCAAGTGGGGCTATGAAATATGAGGCTGCAATAAGTAATTTTGGAAATATAATTAGACATTGGCAAGAACATAAATTTGGTGTTTGGTCTGTTGCTGAGAAAAAAAATCCAAAATATATAATAGGTTTTGGAGGTCTAAATTATAAACAATATGCTAATCATTTAAGATTGAATTTGGGATATAGGTTCGATAAAGATTTCTGGGGCAAAGGCTATGCTACAGAGTTAGCTGTAATGGCAATTGAATTTGGGTTTAATAGATTAGTTGAAAATGAGATATATGCTCTAGTTAGACCTTCAAATCTATCTTCAATTAGAGTGCTTGAAAAGTCCGGATTAGAATTGTTTAGTGAACTAAACGATGTGGAAAATGAAGCAAATAGTTTAGTGTTCAGAATAGAAAATAAACCTATAAACGATTAGCTTCTTTTTTTTAATAAAAACAGCCAAAAGAAAATCTTTTAGCTGTATTATATTAATGCTTTGGATATCGGTTTTTGAATTTATTATCATATTTCATAATATTTACCTATATAGAGGAAAATCCGTCGGAAGCAACAAAACTCATAAACTGTAACTTTTGCAGTTTTGGACTTTTGGACTTTGGCTTACATCACAAAAGAATTTTCATTTGTTAATGCTCAATCAAATTATGATTTTAGAACTTTTGTTCTAGCTAATAGATCTCCAACTCTCTGACTTTTGGGTGAGGAATAAATTGAAAAAATTCCTACTAAACCAAATAAAAAGAAATAATCTACGGGGTCTAATAAATGTCTTATAGCTGCTTGTTTTAATGTTACAGGTTTTTCAGTATTATAATGTACAGGCTTTAAACCTATAATAATATGTCCCAAAGTTGCCCCCAATATAGCTTCTATCAGAATGAAATATATAAGCCATAATAAAAATGGAGTTAATGCTAATAATCCAGTTACAGTATATGTACCAACATGATCAGGTTTGCCAAAAGTATAAATATAAAATATAGTGATGGCTATAATTATCGAATAATCAATAAATCCTGCAATAGCTCGTTCCATAATATATTTTTTTTCCTTCATTCCTTAGTTTTTATATTTTCTAACTGGTTTTGTAGTACTTTGATTTTCTCTAAAAGTTCATCTTCTTCCATATGAAATAATTTAGGATTATGTTCGCCTGTTTGGGCAATAACCATAATAAGTTGACCAAACCGAAAATCTGGATTTGACATCCATAGCTGTTCTATTTGTTCGAGTACGATTTTTATTCTGTCGGGTTTTCTCATTGGAAGTTTTTTTACTATTATAATATCTTTTTTAATTTTTTGACTATCTGATAATCTTTTGTATGCTAAGGTCTTTTTTTAAGGGGCTAAATATTTTACCAGATTACATCATTAGTATATTCTGTATTTCTGTATTTATCAAAGTCTCTTAATTTAATGAAGCTTTTGTTCATCACATTAAAAATCCAGATGGAAGAGTTTTCAGACCAAGGATCAGTTAAAATTTCATATTCATTATCTGATGCTTTTCGTATATCATAGATGTCTTTTAAATCTTCAAATCTTATTGATTCACCATCTACCCAAAGGAAAAGGTAATGCCCACCAATAATACAGTAATTGTTATCAGTACAAATTATACCGCAATATGGATCTCCATACATTTCATCTATAAAAGTAAACTCATTATTATTCTTATTTACCAGATAAATTGCTTCATATATGTTACCCAATAATAATTCGGGTGTTTCATCTAGTATAATGAAGTTTTCAAATTCTTCAAGTTTCATTGATTGTGATTTTTATCGAATAAGGTTTTGTATAATAATGGAATTATTTTCATTAGTGTTTTTCGACATGAGTAAATTGAGTATTTCTTTGTAAAGCTCTTCTTGTTTTAAAGTAGGGTTATTCAATGGTCTTATTTGCTTTATTTCATCATTAGAATAAGCGATAACAATATTAATGAACATCCCGTCAATTGTAAGCATATCTTTATCTTCAAAATCTTCTTTCTGAAAACTATTAAGAATTTCTTTAATCTTTTGCATATCCTTTTCTTCAATTGATGTTTTGAACGGAATTGGTTTTGGATGCATTGCCAAATATTGCTGGTGTTTATTTTTTTCCTCTTGGTAATGTTCCTTATTCTTAGAGGGAGGCGGTGGTGGTTCCGGAAGAAAAGAATTTGGTGAATAGAATAAAATATATTTGCCTTTTAAATCAATGATTGTTTCTATAGACTGATGAAATGTCGGATAATAACCAACTGCGATTAATATTGGAACAGGATCTTCTTGTATATTCTCCTTGATTTTGTTATTGCAGGATAATAAGAACATAAGAGTAAAGAGAATAAATAGAATCTTTTTCATAGTAATTGAATACTTTTTAAATATAAACAATATTTCTAAGGTTAGTTAAAAATAGAAACAGCCAAAAGAAAATCTTTTAGCTGTATTATATTAATGTTTAGGATTCATATACTTTTGGGTAAGCCATTTTCTTACAGGGATGTCGTAATACTTAAGTAATAACCAGGCAACCAGAATACTTGAGGTTAAAATACCAACGCCTACAGGCCAGGCCTGATCCAATGTTACTTTGTTATTGACAACCCATGCATAATAAACGTAAAGAACAGGGAAGTGGGTGATGTAAAGCGGGTAAGAAATATCCCCAAGAAAGTTGCATACTTTAGTTGCTATTTTCCCCTGAATATTACCACTGGCACCCAGAAATAAAATTAACGGAAATATAAATATAATAACAATGGATTCATAGGTTCCGTTCATCCATAAATGTTCCTTTCCTCCAATTCTTGGCATTGCTAAAACAGCAATCAATAGAATGCTGCATAGTAAAAAACCATTCTTCAGAGACATTGGCTTAAATATACGGTGTAGTAATAAACCAGCCAGAAAAGGGTAGAGTAGTCTTGTGAAACCTATTGTAAGCTGCTCACTGGTAAGTGACCATCCGCCAATAATATCACCCTGCGGGCTGCTTATGGTGTAATAAGCCAGAAATGCTCCGGATAACAAAACCAATATACTGAGTACAGTTGTAGACGCTTTTCTTAAAAAGAGGGCATACAGAATATTGCCTACATATTCGTAGAATAAAGACCATGCAGGTCCGTTAAGCGGGTGCATCTCGCCCCAGCCATGAATATCCAGAGATAATGGAACAGGTATAAGTGTATAGCCAATAAGCATAACCAATATTAGCTTCCATACCGGAGTTTCTCCTACAATAGGGAAGAGTACAGCTGATTCGCTGAAATAGAAAAATATTCCGCCAAGCGTCATCCCGGCAACGATTAATGGATGAAGCCGGATAAGTCTTCTTTTGAAAAACTGGCCAATAGTCATTTTGTTCCAGCGGTCATCATAGGCATGGGCAATTACAAAACCAGATAAGAGAAAGAAAAAATCTACAGCAAGGTAGCCGTGGTTTATCATAAGTTTCGTATGATCCCCGCCGGCAAATATTTCCAGAATGTGAAGCATAACCACCATTATAGCAGCTATTCCGCGCAGACCATCCAGTATTTCATAATGTTTTTTAGAATCAGAAAAAGTAGCGTTACTCATCAGTATTTCAGTTTGTTAAATGAATTATTAGTTTGGCGTCAAATATCTAAAATTATTTTATCATAAACAATAGGCTTTTTATATAATGAGTTGATAATTTATTGTTTATATACGTTGTTATTTTCAATTGTTTTGGTTTTGTATTTATGATTTTGATAAAAAATATTATAATTTTACATAAAAAAAGCCCTCGAAAGAGGACTTTTAGAATTGTATATTTTATCTTTTAAAATTTGTAACCGAAGCCCATATTCAGATAGACATTGTGCATGCTAAATGAGATAGCATCGAAGTCTTTATTCAGAAGCCCGTTGATTCCATAAGAGAATTCAGGGAATAATACAAAATGTTTGTTCATAGACCATTCTGCACCTAGTTGTAATCCCCATTGGAATTTACGTACTTCATTAGAGAAGTCATAAGTTGCAGTGCTTCCTTCGGAAAATGTGATTTTTGGTCCGGTAGGTGTATTCTGACGCAGGTAGCCATCGGAAACATAACCATCAAAGTTTTTATCAATAAGCCCTGAGAAATAAAGTCCGCCATAGAGATTCCATTTATCGGACAGACGGTAGACTGCAGAAACAGGTACAGTGATGTAAGAGTTTTTTACTGTAGTTTGTACCTTACCAGTATAATATCCCCGTACTTTGGAATTGTCCTGTTTTATTTCTGTAAGATAGTTCTTTACCTCGGCTTTGGTTTTCATTCCTTTCCCTTCTACACGGACTCCTACACGGATACCCCATTTCTTGTCCTCAGAAACCCATTTTGTAGCATTGGCCTCAAGTCCTAGAGCCAATGTTGGATTATAACTTTCTATTTTGCGTATTTCATGGGGCATACCCAACGGTGTACTACCACCAATACTGTAGTTTGCACGGATCTGATAGTCGATATCAGTATTGAAAAAATTGGGTTTTGCTGTAGAGATATTAGCTTCTGTTTGCTGTGCAGAAATAATACTGCTGGTTCCCAGTGATAATAATATGGATAATAATACTCTTTTCATGTGATAATTCTGATTCTGTTAAGATTGGAAAACTTTAGTTTTTACTCAGTAACGACATTTACTTCGTCGATCCACAAAGCACTTCCTACAGCTCCGTTAAACAAGTCGCCTTCTAAGCTTGATGTAAATACAATCGTATACATGTATTCTTTATTTTTATCAAAAGCTTTTCCGTTTACATTTTCAAAAGGAATTTCGAATGCTGTCCACTTATCTGTTTCAATTCTTTTATCTGCTTTTATTCTTGCAACACTTACCATTCTTGCATCTTTGAAAGAGTGATCTCCACTCAGGTAATTGTTTTTATCCGATTTCTCAAATAAGATAGCATAAGCATCCCATGTATCTTTTGTAAGCTTGGTTCCGGTTTTACTGTTCACTACAAAGTTGTCTCCGGCTTTGTATTTGAAATAACCTTTAATAGCTTTTGGTGCCGTTTTGAAGTTGTAAGGAATTCCGAAAAGAGTTGACTTAATAGCCGGAACAGTTAGTTTAAAAGTTCCAAGGAATAAATTTCCGGCTGCTAATGGTGAGCCAAACATTCCGCCTAATGGTCCGGTACTTTTTGTCTGCATTTTTACACCTTTTCCGATATAACCGTCAGGTATCTGTGCAGTGGGGTAGAAGGCTGGAGTAAGTGTTTCTCCATCTTCCAGCAATGTTTCAGCCAGAATGTTATAACCTTCATTTGCTGTAGCCCAGTCATATTTTTTCTGCCCGTTGGCCTGGTAATCGAAAAATTTGTGAAAATGACCTTCGGGTCCGTCCGTGTCAATAATTTCTGCATTCTCAAAAGGATAATAACGCCTTTCTGAATCATCAATAACAAATGATACTGTATACTCCTTTGTCCATGCACCATCTTCTGATGTTACAGTATATTTCTGAGGAGTGCTGAAGTCCAGTTTTGTTCCGCTTGCAGGTTTCATGCTGGCCCCGGGTGTCAGGGTGAATTCCGGAGAGAAATGGAAATCGGTGGTGTATTCTCTTAATCTGAATGTAATAGTATTATCAGTGATAATGGGCTGCACCTGTAAGATTTCTGTAGAATTGGCTATTGTTGCGGTTTCTATATCGGCTTCCATATTCTGAGCCTGATCGCGGATACAGGAGGCTAATAACAGACCTGTAGCCAATAGGAATAAATAGATAAAGTTTTTGACTCTCATCATTATAATATAAGATTAATTAACAGATTAATATATTGTATGAGCCGGAGATATTTGGTCAAATATACTTTCCGGATGGCTGAAAAGAATGTTGCAGCCGTAATTCTGAACAAAGATACTGTAAAAAAATGATGGGATTGTCTGTTTTTACCAAAAATAATAAAGCTGCTCCGGTGTGGAACAGCTTTATTGAAAATAAATTTTTAAACCGTTAAAGATTAAAAATTCATTTTTTATTACTTAACAATCTGGATATCAATAGCCGCAAATCCTTTCATTGTTCTTTCTTTTTCGAAAGATACTTTGTTGCCTTTTTTCACAGGCTCTTTACAGTTATTGATATGGAAGAAGATATTCTCTTTGCTTTTGTCTTCTGTGATGAAACCATAGCCTTTTTCACTAAGGAATGTAATAATCCCTGTTTTTACGGCTTCTTCTGCTTCTATCGGAGCAGCACCCAGCTGTATGTCATCCAGATTAATCTCCAGTGGAGCATTGTCTTCCGGCGGAGTCGTGGTGATCTGACCATTGGCATCTACGTATGCCATCATCTCGTCAAGACTCTTACCTTTGTTATTAGTCGATTTACGCTCTTCGCGTCTCTTTGCTTTTTCCTGTTGTTTTTGTGCTTTTTTCTTGTTGTTTTCCTTTTTAGAGAAAGAATCTGCCATATATTGTTTTAGTTTATTTAGTTATGATCTGGGTTATGTTATAATCTATATCTGCTACTGTTTTGTGAGGCTTTGCTCACGAATATTGAATGGCCATCCAGTGATGTTCCATTCAGCTTTTTAATTGCTGTTTCTGCTTCTTCAGGATTGGGCATCAGCACATATCCATAGCCCAGAGAATCACCGGAGTAAGACTCCTTTATGATGTCTACAGCAGTTATAAAGCCAAAAGAATTAAAATGTTTTTCCAATTGTTGTTCGGTTGTCTGAGGATTCAGTTTGCCAACTAATATATTCATAATTATTGAATTATAGGTTAAAAAAAATACGGCAACTGAAAAAAAGCGAAAACTGAGAAAAAAATATAAATATTCTAAACTATTGCAGAAATAGCATAGGCAAAAGCCCTGTTCATATTGTCATATGATTTTGCAAATATACGAAAAATATATTAAATACAGCTATGATTACCAGCTTAAAAAGTTGATTGAAAAGATTATAGCAAATATCTTATCATTTAATTATAAAACAAAGATTAGTTTGAAGTCTGGACAACCGTAGAAGGAGGAGTATTTATAATTGTCGTCCGGGTTGTTGTATCAGATTCTAGCCCTTGTTTAAGAGAGATGAGTTTGCCTGCTTTAAAAGTTAGAATATTCGTGATATTACTATTTCCGGAAATATAAAGAAATTCTCTGTAAAATAATGTTTCTTCAATACCTCCGTTTTCTTTATCCTGTGAAAACGCTGATTTATAAGGCTTTCCAAATTTTGCTATAACTTCTTCTTTAGTCATCCCGATATTTAAAGATTCGGAAGAAAATTTACTAGTTGTAGCGCATGAACTAATAAATATACAAAGGAGAATAAGAAGTACAGATCTTATAATTTTTTTTCTCATTATTAATATATTTTGTTGTTTTAAAGATAATTAAAATGAATGTTATATTTGGCTGTCTATGGGTTAATTTTAATATTTTAATGCAACAAGCCTGCAATTAAATAAAAAACTTCTTCCCCGAAAAGGGAAGAAGCTGTTATAATATATAAGTGAGTGTATTATGAAAATAACATCCAGTCACTTTTGCTACTGGTATTTTCCAGAGCCGATATGTTTTCATGGTGTTGTATTGAAGAAATAAGATTTCTGATTTCCTGTCTTACCATTTGTATACAGTTATCTGTAAGCTCCTGACTGAATCCGGAATCATTTAGTTCTAACAAATCATTTACGATAATAACACGAGCAACGATTTTCCCCAGATCAATCATTTTACGTTGCGATATAGGTGCTGTAACGTTTATGTCCAGATCTTTACTGTATACTGTAGCAGCGTTTTTAGTCGTTTCGTTAATGTCTAAATACTGAGCCAGGTTTTCCGTTTTCTTTTTCTTCATATCTTTCAGAATGCCTTCTGCAATCTGAGTGTAAAGCATTTCGTTAGAGCCTTCAAAAATCTGGAACGGACGGCTGTCCATAATACCACGTCCGCCAATATGGCTCATGCGGTAACCTTTAGCTCCGGATAGCTGTACATATAGTTGTGCAGATTCCTGCATCATATCTGTTACCAGGGCTTTCATACTATTTGCATGAATACCGCTGCCGGATACATCATGATCTATACCACTTATCTTAACACTTTTTGCACACATAGCCGAGCAAAGTGTAAAGAAAGACTGCATTTTGGAAAGCTGAAATTGTACCTGATCGAAGCATAAAAGATTTCCTGCACCTACCTGTCTTTCCTGGCAGTGTTTAGAAGCATCTTCCATCATGCGTTTCAAAAAGCCCATTCCCATTCCCGGGAATTGAAGTCTGCTTCTGTGTAGGATATCCAGCATCATTTTCAATCCTGTAGATTCAGGAATTAGTTTATTCTGCTGTGGTACCTTTATATCGATTTTATTCAATCCGTAAGGAATCATATACAATCCCGGATTGTCATAATATTCAACAACATCTATATTCTGGTCATGCTCATGTGTATTGGCAATAAAGAAGTCTACATCTCTTGCAAGCGCTCCTTCTGCATTCATATTTCTGGAAGTTACCAACCAGTAATCGGCCATACCTGTAAGACCTTGCCAGTGTTTAGTTCCTTTTATATGGTATTTTTCACCTTCCAGTTTATTCTGGGTTTTCATGTTCAGAGCGTCACTACCATAATCCGGTTCAGTAATCATAAGTCCGCCCATTGCACCATAATCTAAAAAGTGCTTAAAGATATCAGCTTTTGCCAGTGCATTTCCGTATTTAGCCAAAGGCTCCAGGAAAAGCGCAATATTGATCCCAAATGTTAATGACAGGGGAAGTGATTCATAAGATGCTGCTGAGAGAATTCCAAGGCACTCCTTTACTTTTGTTCCTCTTCCGCCAAACTCTTCAGGGACAGCAACTGATAAAGGTTTTAAGTTCATAATGGTTTTCCATACATGTGGCGGAAGACCTCTGGATAAACTTAGCTGATTTATACAGTCTTTTTTGAAAAGTTGGGAAATTGAATCTTTAAAGTGAGTCAAAAATTCGGAAAACGGAATTCCGGTAAGGGCTGTTGCCGATGGATTCATACATTATTAAATTAGTGCTGTACGCCATCTACACAACGATAAAAAGAAAATAGAGCGAATGGCACCCAACTTAATAATCTAAATAGCAGCCCTATATAATCTAAATCAAAATACTATTCTCTGTAACAAGAACGATTTGTCACAAAGTACGTTTAAAAAAAAACCTCTCGCAAGTATTTATAATATAAATAGTAAAGCTTGTTTCTAAATAAGTGTTTAATATTTGGAACCCCTTGTTTTCTACAGGTTTACTTCTACTGTTTTATTTTTATTTTTTTTAATATTCAGTCCAAAAGAGTCTTTAGTCGTTCAATTTCCTGTTCAATATGCTGTTTCTCAGCTCCGGATTTTACCAGTTTTATTGCTTCGGAATAATAATGTATCGCTTTGGATATTTCCGTGTCAGCGTATAAAAATCCAAGTAGTTCATAATAGTAACTACTTTCTGTTTTTTTACCTTTCAGAAGCTCTTCAAGTGCCTTTTCTTTTCCATAAATTCTTGAGAAAGCATAAACCCTGTTGAGCGCTGTAACAGGTGAATCTTCAATACAAATAAGCTGATTGTACAATTCTAATATCTGGGGCCATTTTTTTTCATTTCCAACAGTAGTATGCCAATAAGCAATAGCAGCTTCCAGGTGGTATTTGGAAACCTCATCTCCTGTACAAGCCTTCACAAGATAATAATTTCCTCTGTCAATAAGAGCCTGATCCCAAAGACTTGTATCTTGCTCATCAAAGAGGATAATCTTTCCGTGCTGGTCAGTTCTTGCTTCCAGTCTGGAGCTTTGGAAGCACATCAGAGCCAACAGGGCATTGGCCGTTGCAGTATTGGTAAGAGGGGATTCCGTAAGTATCAGGGTAAGCCTTATAGCCTCCAGACATAGTTCTTTTCGGATATAGTGTTGGCTGCTTTTAGAAAAATAGCCTTCACTGAATAAGAGGTATAGGGTTTTTAAAACTGCGCTGAGCCTGAGTTTTATTTCGGTTTCACTCAAGAGAACGATTTGAAAATTTGTGTTCCTCAGGTTGTCTCGTGCTCTTAAGAGTTTCTTTTTTATGGTTTCTGGTTTACTGAGCAGGGCGTCGGAAATTTCTGTAATACTGAAGCCACATAATATCTGCAATGCCAGACATATCTGAGCTTCAGTGGAGATTGCCGGATCACATACAGCAAATATCATGGCCAACTGACTGTCCGCAATATATTGTTCAATGGTTTCTGTTTCTTGTAATACTTCATTACGCGCTGTTCTGAAAATTTCCTGAAGCTTTTCTTCAACAATACTGGTGTGTTTGTAATAATCTTTGGCTTTATTTTTTGCCACAGTGTAGAGCCATGCAACAGGATTTTCAGGTATTCCATGAATTGCCCAGTATTCTGAAGCTTTCAGAAATGTATCACTGGCAAGGTCCTCAGCAATTTCAATATGCTGGATGCCAAAAAGACGGCATAGTACAGCCGTCATTTTTGCGTATTCCTCTCGGAATAAGTGGGGAAGTATATCTCTAACCGATTGTTGCTTCACGATTAATTGCGTGCTAAAACCTCACGTACTTCTATGCTTCCGCCTATTTTAAAGATAGGGTTTCCTTTAGCCATTTCAACAGCTTCTTCTATATTTTCAGCTCTTACAACAATATATCCGCTTACAAACTCTTTAATTTCCGTGTATGGACCATCGCTTATAACGTTGTCAGGCTTTACTGTTTTTGCACTTCCCGGTACGGGTAAAAGGGTATTCCCCTTATCTGCCAGTTTATTTTGAGCAACAATACCTGCAAGCCAGTTCATGCGTTCCTGCATTTGCTCCGGAGAAGGGCGAAAATCATTGATATCCGTAAGTCTGAAAATTAATGCAAATTCTTTCATGCCTGTTTTATTTATAGGTTTTGTATAATCTTTTTATAGTCGTCTTTACTGTAATCATTTTGAATTGTTCCTTCAACCCTAAATGTACGAATATCTGTAATTCCTGTATAAGCATCGAAAACAGCCTTTATATATGACTCCAGATAATCATTTCCTTCTGCTGTAGTCGATGATTTGCCACCGGAAGCGATTGCCAGATATACTTTTTTTCCTTTCAGGTATCCAACCCGTGCACCTGTATTATCAAATCCATAGCTAATACCTACCCGTACCAGTAGATCAATCCATGCTTTGAGTGGTGCAGAAATACTAAAATTATGCGTAGGAGTCCCTATTACTATTATATCAGCATTTTTAACCTCGTTAAAGATTGTGTCGGAATATTCTAATAGCCTATTCGATGTTTCATTGTAGTCCGTCGGAGATTTATAAAGTTCAGGAACTAATGCTTCATCAATATAGGGTGGGAATTCCAGTGTAAGGTTTCTTTCTGTAATAACTGCGCTTGGATCTGTAACCATTAATTTTTCTACAATAGTTTTACTTAATCCGTAGCTGTAAGATTTTGAACCTCTTGCACTGGAGATAATGTGCAGTATATTTTTCATGTCTAAAAATTTTGAATTCATATACATGACGATTGAAATAAATAAAAGGGGACATCTTCTGAAAAATAATCAAAAAAAATACCTCTGTTATAGAGGTATTATTAGTTGAAATAATTGAATTGTTAATACTTTGTCATATAATGGTTATTTAGTTTTTGATGTATCACTATTTTTATAGTGATACAATATTACGATAAAGATTTTAACTGTACAACTATTTTATTAGTGATATTGAAAAAGCTAGTGTGAAAAGGTGTTTATTTATCTTCAATAGTCTAAAGTTCGTAATGGTTATTAAAAAGCTTTGTATGAGAAAACCCTGTAAAGGTTTTAAACCTTTACAGGGCTATATAACAATCTTTATAGCTTGGGGTGCGAAACATAGCAACGGGTATAGAGATGCCGGTTTTAACAACAAAAGCATAATGCCTTGATCTTACACGGTATAATAAAACTACTAAGAATTATAATGATTAGGAATGTACTAGAAAAACTCTGTTCGGTTTTTAAACCTTAACAAGACTGTACATGCTTTATTTCAAATCTAATCCCATTTTTTTTACTTTCAGCAGCCATTTCTTTCGACTGGCCTCAGGAGAGTTTCGGATAATTCCGATATAAGTAATTTTTACCGGAGATATGCCGCAAAATTGTAAAGTAGATTTCCGAAGCTGATTAACACTTGGTCTTCCGTACATGAGTCTGTAATACCAGCCTGGCTGATCTAGTGTTGTGATAATACGGGCTGTTTTACCTTTTAGGAGTTTATCCCATAGAATAGAATTGTCACGGTATTTATAAGCCATTCCGGGAAGGAACAAACGATCGATAAAACCTTTGGTGATTGCAGGAAGACCTCCCCACCAGACAGGATGTATCCATACCAGATGCTCCGCCCACTGAATAATTTCCCATGCCTTTAAAAGATCAGGTTCCAGCTCTGTTCTTTTACTGTAACCGCTTTCCAGATTAGGATTAAACTTTAAATCGGAAATATTAATTATCTGTACTATGGCGCCTTTCTGTTCTGCTCCTTCTTTATAGGCTTGTACCAAACCTGCATTTAATGATTCTCCATAGGGATGTCCGTTGATAATAGCGATGTGTTTCATAAAATTGCTTTGGGCAAAGCTATGAAGGGTTTGGTCCTTAGAAACAGGACAAATGTCTAAAAAGAAATCTGCTTTCTGATGCGGCTAAGGTGCCGCTGGGTAATGCCCAGATAAGATGCAAGATATTGCAATGGAATCTCTTGTACAAACTCCGGATGATTACTCAATAAAGAAGTATAGCGCTGCAGTGCAGTTTCTTTCTGAAGCTGAAATACCCGGTTTTCAAGTTCCAGGTATTGTTGTTCAGCTATGAGTTTCAGAAACATTGTCCATTTAGGATTTTGGGCTTCCAGTTTGTCTATCGTACTTTTCTGTATAACCAGTAAGTTTGCCGGAGTAATGGCCTGTATACTTTCAGTACTGGGATTACCGGTTATAAAAGAAGAATAGGCCGCCAGCATATCCTGCGGAAACCGGAAGCAATATGTTGTATCGTTACCATCAGCAGAGGTATAAAAAGATCTGAAAATCCCGGATTGTATAAAAGCAACCTCACTGTTCTTCTCATGTTCCTGTACAAAAAAATCACCTTTATTCAGCAATCTGGATTCAAAGAGCTGAACTGTGGCAGCAATTTCTTCTGCGCTAAATATACCGAAGCTGTTAAAATAAGCTGTAATCACTATTATTTGGAATAAGCAGACTTTGGATAAAGCTTTTTAAAACCATTGTATACGCCTTGGTGTATTGCCGTGGAGTGTAACTCATCCGGCATGTAATCAAAGCTTACTTTTATGTTTTTATTAGACTTTAGTATTTTATAAAGTGCCTCAGCTTCATTATACATCCTTACATCTTCCTCTTTGTTTGGAGCACCGATATAAACATTCTTTGTCGTTTTCAATCTGGATTTCAAAAGGCTGTCCGCCTCTTTTAATAATTTTTCACCACCCCACCACATACTTGGACTAATAATAATGTACTGATTAAACATTTCCGGTTCTTTCAGTAATATTTCGGTTGACATCAATCCGGCCAGGGACTCACCAATAATTGTTCTGTTATTGTTGGCTTTATATTTTTTCTCAATATAAGGCTGAAGTTCGTTTTTCAAAAAGCTGATGTATTTTTCAGAACCACCATACTGCGGAAAACTTTCCTTTTTAAAACCTTCCTTCTCCAGGAAGTTAAGATCGGGCACTGCGTAAGTAAAGTCTCTTCTTCTGTTGGTATTCTCTATACCGACAACGATAGACCTTGGAAAACGCTCAACCCATGGTTGTGTATTATAGCGTACAATCCCTGCAATATGGAAAAAATCCTCTTCCACGCCTCCATCCAGAATATAGATTACCGGATATTTTGTAGCATCAGTCGGGTTAAACTCTTCGGGAAGATAAATATTGATATTTCGGTCTTCTTTCAATATATCGGAATGAAAAACTTCACTATTACCGAATACCAGCGGTTTTGTGCTGTTTTGTGAAAACAGGGGAGAAGCGATAGTCAGAGCTACCAGCATAAAAAGAGCCTTGCAGCGTGTAAGTGTCATGTAACGTTAATTAGGTTTGTTCGAAATTTATTCGTTTCCCTTGTATAGGGGGAAAAGCTTAACGAAGTTAGTCTTTTTATGGCGATTAATAGCAATGATTTTTAATAGGGTATTCCGTTCATTCTGGTCAGTACAACAGGCTTTGTATCGGTTATCAGGATTGTGTGTTCATGCTGGGCCATATAACCACCTTTATTTCCTGTCATTGTCCAACCGTCATTTTCTTCTTCTGCATAAGTAGAAGTAGTGGAAATAAAAGTTTCAACAGCTACTACCGTATTTTTTCTAAATCTCCTTTGGTCATTCTTATTTCGGTAATTCAGTATTTCATCCGGTTGTTCATGCAGGCTTTTGCCAACGCCGTGTCCAGCGAGGTTTTTAATTACCCGATAACCTTTTTTCTTAGCCTCAGTTTCTATCAGATAACCAATATCGGCGATCTTTACTCCGCCTTTTATGTGGGAAATAGCTTTATTCAGTATATCCTTTGAGGCGTCAACGAGTTTCTGATGCTGATGGAGATCAATGCCTATAACGAAAGAAGCTCCATTATCTGCCCAATAGCCGTTTAGTTCCGCAGATACATCAATATTAATGAGATCTCCCTCCTGCAAAATTCTGTTTTCTGAAGGAATACCGTGACAAAATTCATGGCCTACACTAATGCAGGTACATCCCGGGAAATTATAGGTAAGGAGCGGTGCCGATTTGGCACCAAAGCTTTCCAAAATCGTTGCTCCATAGTCATCCAGTTCTTTGGTCGACATACCTGCCCGGGCATAAGCTTGCATCTTTTTCAGGGTGTGGGCAACAGCTTCACTCACCTGTTGCATTCCGATAAGTTCGTTTTCGTTGGTAATAGACATAGAGGATTATTTTAAATATTTTACAGGGTAATTACTTTCTGTTTGTCCGTTTTTTATTTTTCGGAGCTTTGTTTCCATCAGTTTTCTGGTCAAAGGTTTTAGATGATCCAGATAAAGAATGCCTTGGGTATGATCGTATTCATGCTGTATAGTCCTTGCTGTAGCTCCGCTAAAGCTGCGCTGTTGTAATTGTAAATCGGCGTTTAAGTATTCGATGTTTATACTCCAGGGTCTTCTTACTTTTTGAGAAAGCCCGGGAATACTCAGACAGCCTTCATAATCATCCCATAACTCATCCGAATAATCAGTAATCCGGGCATTGATGAATGTTTCGTTAATACCGTGATCGTCAGATTCGAAGTAATGCTCACGGTCTTCAGCATCCATGAGTTGGTAAACGGAAGTGCTGTCTACAATAAATAATTGTTTTGTCTGCCCGATTTGTGGCGCTGCGAGTCCGCAGCCGTTAGCATTCTGCATGGTTTCCCACATATCTTTAATCAGCTGATTAAGGTCGGGATTTTTGGTTATAGGTTTGCATTTTTGCTTTAGGATACTATGCCCATAAGCTATAATAGGTAAGATCATTGTAAAAATTTTCACAAAGTTCTTACGACCTGCTTTCACAGGCAATGAACAAATGATAAGTAATT
The DNA here is from genome assembly GCF_002024805.1 of Elizabethkingia bruuniana. Taxonomy (NCBI): domain Bacteria; kingdom Pseudomonadati; phylum Bacteroidota; class Flavobacteriia; order Flavobacteriales; family Weeksellaceae; genus Elizabethkingia; species Elizabethkingia bruuniana. The sequence goes on along the minus strand of NZ_CP014337.1, from coordinate 1,971,946 downwards.
AAACGATCTGGCGGCGGATTCTGCTTAAGCCTTGTGGGGTAGTACCAATATAGGAAGCAATATATTTTAGAGGTATATGCTTCAGCACATCCGGTTCTTCTTTAAAGAGGTTCAGGTATCTTTCTTTTATATTGTATTTTAATAAAGAGAGTTCGCGTTTGCTCTTTGTCAGGAATAATTTCTCTGAAGCCAGACGGCCAATATAATTTCCCACTTTTGTTTCGTGGTATACACGCTGCAGGTTATGATAGGAGATTTGCCAGATAACCGTTTTCGTTAGTGCCTGTACTTCATACTGAGAAGGTGTGCGGGTTAAAAAAGAATCATAAGCACAGGTAAGCTCTTTGTCGAAACTGAAATTAAAAGTCAGTTCATTTTCCTCCTCCTCTTCCGGAATATAAAAACGTACAATGCCGGATTCTATAAAAGACAGATAGTTTTCTGTTTCACCCTGCTGGGTGATAATTTCATTTTTAGTTATGACTTTACGCTCGAAATGTGAAGCAATAAAATCCCATTCCGATTCCTGAAGCTCAACGATTTGTTCGTAATATTCTTTTAAGAAGCCCATAATGTATTTGTGTTTTTATGTCCCTCCGGAAACTTTATGCAAAGATAGTCAATAAAAGAATAGTGAATAGTGAATAGTGAATAGTGAATGGTGAATGGTGAATGGTGAATATAGATGATAAGCACTAAATTATAAGCTATAAGCAGATAACTTAGTGCTCATTTATTTTAATTAAAAAGGAACATGGTCCGGATTTAAGCCGGAGAAACCGCTTTCTTCCATTGAAGCAATCGTTTTCATATCTTCCTCGGATATATTGAAATGATCCACATCCAGATTACTTTTAATATTAGCTGGTGTTACTGACTTTGGAAGTGGTAAAACAGCATTTTGCAGACAGAATTTCAGACATAGCTGTGCTACACTGACCTGATATTTTGCTGCAATATCTTTAAGAAGTTCGTTATCCAAAAGTCTTCCTGAACCTATAGGACTCCAGGCTTCTACCAATATTTCGTTATTTTTACAATAGTTCACCACATCACTTTGCAAATAGCCCGGATGGTATTCAATCTGATTCACCATCGGATTTATCTTAGCCGTTTCTTTTAAAGCTTCCAGATGATGTACCAAGAAATTGCATACACCAATAGCCTTTGCTCTTCCGGAGGTATAAAGATCTTCCAAAGCACGCCATGTTTCTGCATTCAGTGTTTTCCAGTTGTCGAATTGTGAAGGAATAGCTGGCCAGTGGATTAGATATAAGTCTACATAATCTGTCTGCAAAAGTTCCAGTGATTTTTCGAATGCAGCCATAGTTTCGTGATAGCCTCTGTCGCTGTTCCATACTTTTGTGGTCAGGAATATTTCTTCACGGGATACACCACTTGCTTTTATAGCGTTACCAACGCTTTTTTCATTTTCATAAATTTTGGCTGTGTCTATATGTCTGTAACCATTTTCAAGGGCAGACAGTACTGCGTTTTTAGCCACGTCGCCTTCAGGTATCTGCCAGGTTCCGAATCCTATTTCAGGTATAGACAAGCCATTGTTTAGCATGAAATCTTTCATTTTATAAAATTTATTTTAATTTTTTGGTTTAGTTATTCTTCAAATATTCTCTTAGTACATACTGCAGAATACCCTGATGTCTGTAGTATTCAATTTCAATAGCAGAATCCAGTCGGGCTTTTACTTTAAAGTTTGTTTCTTTACCGGAAGGATGCACAGCTTTTACCTCCAGTATTTTATGAGGTGTAAGGTTCTCTGCAAGCCCCGAAATGTTATATGTTTCAGTACCGTCCAGACCCAAAGATTCAGCATTTTGTCCGTCTGTAAATACAAGAGGTGCAACGCCCATACCTACCAGGTTACTTCTGTGGATACGCTCGAAGCTCTCAGCGATTACCGCACGTACTCCTAAGAGGAAGGTTCCTTTTGCTGCCCAGTCACGGGAAGATCCTGATCCGTATTCTTTCCCTGCAAGAATAATCAGCGGAGTATGATCCTTTTCATAGGCCATTGCAGTATCGAATACTGTTTTCACTTCATTGGTAGGGAAGTAGCGGCTGAAGCCTCCTTCTTTATCGGCAATTTTATTTTTGATTCTTACATTGGCAAAGGTTCCACGCATCATTACTTCATGATTTCCTCTTCTGGATCCGTAAGAGTTGAAATCTTCTTTATTTACATTATTGTTTTTCAGATATGTACCTGCTGCAGAATCTTCTTTAAATGAGCCGGCAGGCGAGATGTGGTCGGTCGTTACCGAATCGCCTAAATATAATAACACCCGGGCATCTTTTATATCTGTTACCGGATCCGGATCTGCGCTAATGTTTTCAAAGAAAGGTGCTTCTTTAATGTAAGTAGAATTCCGATCCCATTCAAAATTCTGATCCAGATTTACTTCCAGATTCTGCCAGTCTTCAGAGCCATCGAAGATTACATCATATACTTCCTCAAAGTCACCCTGTTTCAGACATTCATTTATTGTTTTCTGAATTTCTTCACGGGAAGGCCAGATGTCTTTCAGGTATACAGGTTCCCCGTTTGGATCGTATTGCAATGGTTCTGTTGTAAGGTCTATATCTACATGTCCGGTTAGCGCATAAGCTACAACCAGCATTGGCGACATCAAAAAGTTCATTTTTACCTGAGGGTGAACTCTTGCTTCGAAGTTACGGTTTCCGGAAAGTACAGAAGCTACAACTAATTCGCCCTTATCTACGGCCGTAGCAATAGCCGGTGGTAATGGTCCGGAGTTCCCGATACAGGAAGTACAGCCGTAACCTACGGTATGAAAACGAAGAGCCTCCAGATCTGTGTTCAGTCCTGAACGCTCCAGATACTTGGTTACAACCTTAGAACCTGGTGCCAGAGAGGTTTTCACCCATGGTTTGGTTCTCAGTCCTTTTTCTATAGCATTTCTGGCAAGCAATCCTGCTCCTACCATTACAGCAGGGTTAGAGGTATTGGTACAGCTGGTAATAGCCGCAATCACAATACTGCCATCACTTAATACAAATTCAGAGTTGTTTTGTTTTATTCTTACCGTATGCAGGGTATCCTGAATAACTTCGGAATGACTTGGTCCTTCTATAGGGACTTTGCCAAAAGTAAATTCTGTTCCTGAACCACCATCGGATAGCCATGCATATTCTGTTCTTTTAGAAATAGGCTCATAGTCACGGTGATGCTCGTCTTTCAGAATTTCAGTAAATTTATGGCTGAGGTCTTTTACCAGAATTTTATCCTGCGGGCGTTTAGGTCCGGAAACTGTGGGTTCCAGTGTATTTAGGTCCAGTTCTACCACAGAAGAGTACAGAATGTTTTCGTTTCCGGTTCTCCACAGCAGGTTTTCTTTACAGTATTCCTCTACTATTTTAATCTGCTCTGGCGAGCGGTTAGTAGCATGCATGTATTCCAGTGTACGGTCATCGATAGGGAAGTAGGTTACTGTACATCCAAACTCCGGCGACATATTGGATATCGTGGCACGATCCGTTACGGTAAGGTTATCCAGTCCGTCTCCAAAGACTTCTACAAATTTTCCGACTACTCCTTTATCTCTTAATATGCGGGTAATAGATAACACCATATCAGTGGCTGTACAGTGGGATGGTATTTTTCCTGTTAGTTTCAGTCCGACAACTTCCGGACAGGTAAAGAATATCGGTTGTCCCAGCATAGCCGCTTCAGCTTCTATACCGCCCACGCCCCATGCAATTACACCGATTCCGTTTACCATAGGCGTATGCGAGTCGGTACCGACCAAAGTATCCGGGAATAACCAGCCATCTCTGTCTATAACACCTTTGGCCAGATATTCCAGATTCACCTGATGGCAGATACCCATGCCCGGCGGAACGACTGTAAAGTTATTCAAACCTTTCTGCGCCCATTTCAACAACTCATAGCGTTCTTTATTTCTGTCAAATTCTAAAGTAACATTTTTATCATAAGAGTAGTCTGTACCGAAATAATCTACCTGTACCGAGTGGTCTATCACCAGATCCACAGGAATCGCAGGGTTTATTTTTTGTCCGTCTTTACCTTGGCGTACAAATTCGGCTCTTAGAGAGGCCATATCGACTACAGCGGGAACACCCGTGAAATCTTGCATCAGAATTCTGGCAGGCTTAAACGGTATATCCTTGTCTACCGGGGCAGGTGTCCATTGCAGCAGGGTATCAACATGTTCGTCTGTTATACTGAAACCATCGTAATTTCTCAGGACATTCTCCAGAAGAATACGAATACTGAAAGGAAGGTGATCTACTCCTTTTTCCGAAAGATTTTTCAAAGAACTGTAATGGTAGTTTTTACCGTTTACAGATAACTCCTGTACCGATTTAGCTTTTTGGGTATTCATAAAGATGCGATTTTATGTGAACACCTAATTTACCGCTAAAAAAGAAAAGGCAGGCTAATATTATGATAGATTAACATGAATATTAACATTAAGGTAGACTATTTGGCGAGCAATCTAGTAATGTAACAATCTAGTAATGTAGCAAACAAAGTATAAAGCTATTAACGGGAACTTCTTTTAATAGGCGTATGAACATCTCTTTTGGATTCCTCTCCCTGTTTTAAAGATACTAGTTTTCCGTCTTTAAAGTTTAATATATTTATTATAGAATAATATCCGAGTTCATATGATTCACGATAGAATAATGATTCTTCAAGTGCTCCTGTTTCTTTGTCTTTTATAACTTCATATTTGTAAGGCTGACCAAACCTTGATATTACCTGTTCTTTTGACATTCCAATACTTATTGATTCAGAAGTAAATTTACTCACGGTTTTACATGAGGTAAATAATATTATAATTAGGATAAAATAGGCTGCTTTTAGGTTAAAAAAAATTTTCATGGCTATTCTGATTTTTATTGTGTTTTTATTTATTAAATATACAATAAATACAGATGTGTAATATTTTATTTCATTAAAATCAATTATTTATATTTTTTTTATAGAATTATAAATAAAGAAGTTAAAATCAGGAATTGTGAAAGAAAATATGGAAATCAATAGTTGCTTAGCAGAACAATATGGATATGTGAATATGTCAATTTGTATAACCGTGCAATCGTGAATTTGTTAATCTAACTATACAATTTTATGGTTACACGGTTAAACAATTTTACAATTATACTATGTGAATGAGTGAATTTGCTTTTACGGTTTTACAGTTACACGATTCTGCGGTTTTACAATTTTACGGATCCACGATTAAACAATTCCGCGGTTTCACAATTAGCTGACAACTAACAACCCATTTAGCTATTTCTCAAAATAAGCTGCAATGTTTTTCCTGTAAACAATGAGTATAAACCCCAGAATAACATTCAGAGCGCTGTTTAGTATAGTAAAACTGTTATTTATATCGGGTAAAGGAATAGAAGAATGGTCTAATTTCATTTTATAATAGGCAGATGCAATGAACCTGGTAATATTACTAATAACCAGATAGCCGCCAATTATAAAAAGCCCGATTGTTATAAGGTTTTTTGAATTTAGGTTCTGAATATTTATGCTGTTGTTATCGAAGTTTTTATCCAGTTTAAAAAGATCGATTATTTTATCCGGATTCTTAATAAGAAAATATAAGATTCCAAAGCATATGACTATAATAAGTATTGTATAGAGCATTGCTCCCGCTGTTTCTAAAGAATCTGAATTAAGGAAAGCTATTGATATCTGAGAAGGAAGAAAAGAAAACAAGGTCTGTATAAAGAAATACAAACCAACAATTTTTATTAATACCCGAAAAAAATCTTTATAAGACATATGTTTAAAGTATGAAAATTAATGTAACAGTGTAACAATATGTGAATTCGTGTAATCGTGCAATCGTGAATTTGTTAATCTAACTATACAATTTTACGGTTCCACGGTTAAACAATTTTACAATTATACTATGTGAATGAGTGAATGAGTGAATGAGTGAATTCGTGCAATCGTAAATTCGTTAATTTGCTTTTACGGTTTTACAGTTACACGATTCTGCGGTTAAACAATTTTACAGTTAAACGATTCCACGATTTCACAACTAAGAACCAACAACCCACTACCTATTTTTTAGTGTAATAATCATAAGTTGCTCTTCCTATATCAGAGATAATTTTCTCAGAAGCTTCAAAGCTTTCGTAGGTATCGTGGACAAAAACAGCAATGTAAATTTTCTTTTTACCGGGTAATTCTATAATTCCGTAGTCGTTAATAGCTCCGGTCATTCCTTCTTTATTGGTGAATGAAGTTCCGGTTCTGTGGGCAATCTTTACTCCTGCCGGAAGGTTGCCTTTCAGTCGTTTTTTGCCACTTGCATTGTTCAGCATGGCATTGTATAACCATTGTGTATGTGCCTTGTTTAGTATTTTACCATTACTGAATTCCTGCAGTAACAGAGTAGCATAATTGGGTGTGATCTTATTGATGAATTGGGAATCCCAATCTTTATGCATGCCTTCTTCATCATTCTTGATGATAAAGCTGCTGCTGTCTATAAATTCCTGAACAGTTTCAGGACCGCCGATTAACCTTAAAAGAATATCTGTAAGATTGTTGTCACTGTAAGAAACTGTCCATTTCAAAGCCTCTTCCAAAGTTATTGTAATATTTCCTTGCGGGTATTTCTCTTTGAACGGACTCCATGTATCTTCTAATAGTTCTTCTTTTTTGATGAAAAGTTTCTGAGCCATGGAAAGTTTTCCTTTTTCCACCTCATGAAGAACAGTAAGAGCTAAGGGAAACTTTACGGTACTCAGCATAGGCAGCATCTGATCTCCATTTATTCCGGTTACCTCTTTTGTATCGGGACCTATAACAGATATTCCAACAGTAGCTTTCTTGCCAGAAATAATAGATTCTAAAGTTTTCTTAAGTACTGTATTCTCATGAACCTGAGAGAAAAAAGACAATGACATCAATAATGCAATAATGCCCAAAATAGCTTTTTTAGCCATAAAAGTGTGTTGTGTTAATTTAGTTTTTCAGGGCCTAAAATAGCGATAAAAAACTCAAATCAGAAATATAATCACAGAAAAGTGATATAGGCGAAGGATAATTTGTGAATTTGTAAAATCGTGTAAGCGTGAATTCGTTAATTTGCTTTTACGGTTTTACAGTTCCACGATTCTGCGGTTAAACAATTTTACAACTATACTATGTCAATGAGTGAATTCGTGTAATTGTTAAATCGTTAATTTGCTTATACGGTTTTACAGTTTCACGATTCTGCGGTTAAACGGTTTCACAACTATACTATGTGAATGAGTGAATTCGTGCAATCGTAAATTCGTTTATAAGGCTAGACGATTACACGGTTTTGCAGTTTCACAATTACACGATTCCACAAATTAACAATCTATAAAATACTCAGCAGATCGTCTTTAGAAAGACTGCTGAAGAATGAAGTTTCTGTAGTAATAAGATCCTGAGCCAGTTTTTTCTTTTTCTTCTGCAGGTTCATCATTTTTTCTTCAATGGTACCGGAACATATCATTCGTACAGCTACTACATTTTTGGTTTGGCCAATGCGGTAGCTGCGGTCTATAGCCTGATTTTCTACTGCAGGATTCCACCACGGATCTACAAGATATACATAGTCGGCTTCGGTAAGATTCAAACCCGTACCACCAGCTTTCAGGCTAATCAGGAAGACCCGTACTTCTTCATTATTCTGAAAGTGCTGTACTTTAGCACCACGATTCCGGGTTTGTCCGGTAAGGTATTCATAGCGGATGTTTTTTTCATCCAGCTTAGCTTTAATTAGATCCAGCATTTCGACAAATTGTGAGAACACCAGTATTTTGTGCTCCCTGAATTTGTTTTCTATCTGCTCCGTCAGAATTTCAATCTTTACGGCATGATCTCCGGAATGACCATCTTTTAGCAGAACAGGGGAGTTGCATATCTGTCTAAGTCTCGTAAGTCCGGTTAATACATGCATGCTTTTATTATGGATTTCATCTTCATCAGTAGCTGATATAAAATCCCGGACTTCCTTTTCATAAAGGTCGTAAATCCTGCGCTGCTCCGTATTCATTTCACAATAGATCAGCATCTCCGTTTTTTCCGGTAATTCTGTAGCTACCTGCTTTTTTGTCCTTCTCAGGATAAAAGGTTTTATTTTCTTTTGCAGCTCAGTAGCCCGTTTGCTGTATTCAAACTTGTCGATAGGGATGGCATATATATCTTTGAAGTATTGCTTGCTTCCCAATAGTCCGGGACAGGCAAAAGATAGCTGTCCGTACAAATCGAAAGTATTATTTTCCACTGGGGTTCCGGTTAGTGCAATTCTGTTACGGGATTGCAGCAGGCGTGCTGCTTTATACCTTTCCGAGTTTGGATTTTTAATGGTTTGTGATTCGTCCAGAAATATATAGTTGAACCTGAATTTCTTCAGGAACGTAATATCCGAAAGCAGCATGCCATAAGTGGTGAGTATAACTTCATATTTTTGAAAATCTGCTGTACTTTTTTGTCTGTCTGCACCATAATGGGTTAGCACTTTTACAGAAGGTGCAAATTTAGCCAGTTCCTCCTGCCAGTTGAAGAGCAGCGAAGTTGGTAATACGACAAGGCTGGTTGTATGGCCATGTTTTTCTCTTTGCGAGAGGATGAAAGCAATAATCTGTACCGTCTTACCCAGTCCCATATCGTCTGCAAGGCAGCCTCCGAAATTATGACTGTCCAAAAAGTTTAGCCAGTTCAGTCCTTCCCGCTGGTAAGTTCTTAGTTCAGCATTCAAGGCTTCAGGTACTGCAACTTCGGGAATTTCTGCATTTGCAGAAAAATTGTGTGCAAAAGCAGATACTTCTGCCTGTACTTCGCTACTTAGAACCTCTTTTTCAAATAAATCCTGTATTTCGGTATAGCTGATCTTTGGAATCTTCAGGAGCTCTTCGTCGATATCACCGGCCTGAAAATAACGGGTGATTTTATGTATCCATTCTTCCGGGAGTATTCCAAGGGTGCCGTCATCCAGTTGTACAAATTTACTCTTGTTCCGGATAGCTTTGTTTACCTGTTTCAGAGTAGCTTTTTTATGTCCAAAACCTACCTTCAGCTGCGCATTGAACCAATCGATTCCACTTGTAACTTCTATAGTAATTTTAGCACGGTGTGCATTGAGTTTGTTATTTTTGATATTGTTGAAACCCAGTATGTGTATGTCTTCATTTCGCCATGTCTCAAAGGCATTCAAAAACCATTCTTCATCCAGGAACTTATCTTTGTGCAGGTAAAAGTATTCCTGTTCTTCTATTTGTTCTCTAAAATCCGGGTGCTGTTCCATTACCACTCTGGTTAGCCGGATTTCAGCATTATGATCACGCGCGATTTTAAATTCATTTCCATTCTGGTCGGTATCCAGCAATTGCTTGCGGGAGTATACCGGAATTTCCACATTTCCGTATTTCATTACCGGTGTTATGGATATATAACTGCCTTCCTGGTGCAGGTAGATAAGCTTTTCGGTTGTGTAATCTTTATCGGCGATCTCCGTTGGCGCTGCCTGACGGATATAGCTGTAATTAATCTGTACCCGTTGCTCCAGCTGAGTCAGTATACTCTGCATAAAGACTTCGTATCTGGAGTTGTGGACAAGCAATATTTCGTTGTTGGATTTAAAGAACTGTATCACCCGCAACATATCGGAATCTGTAATCAGATAATAGGTATTCCGGTAGTAAACAAAATATTCGTTTCGGATGACTACCTGACTGAAAGGAAGCGCTGTATCTCTGAATAGTAACTCTCCGGTTATTTCATAAAAAGGCTCTTTCCGGAAAACATGGAGCTGAATTTCAGCCTGCAGTGTATTAAGATTCACAGGAACTAATGACTTCGCCGATATGCTTTCTGCTATAGCTCTGTCGTGGAAATAAACCTCCAGACTCAGCGGATTTTGCACAATATGTTTCAGGGCTTCTGCTTCAGCAGGATCGGTTTCTCCGTACTGATTGTTGAAGCTTGTAATAGCGGTATAGAATTTTATCTCCGAGGCCAGTTCTGCTTTCCACAGCAGCTTCATTACATCTATACTATTTACCGGGTTTTTAAGCTTTCCGGTCTGGGTAGTATCGGCTTCCATCAGCTGAAAGTTCAGCTGATTGTAATAGCGGTGTTTACCGATAACCAGTATCTGCTTTTTGCTGGTGTCCTGTGTGGCCAGTTCTTTTATTATAGACGTTCGGCGGGGGAGCAAATCTCTTTTCAGAATATGTTCGTCTACCTGCAATAATTCTTTTATTTTAGGACTTACCTGAAGTCTGCCATTAAGGTACTCCAGTCGGAAATATATATCCAGATTGCTCTCTTCTTCCAATCCATAGCTTTTAGCATAGGGAAGGAGGGTTTTATGCCGTAGATAGGCATCAAAAAAAATACGGTAGTCTTTTTCTTCAAGCAGGCAGTGAATAATCTCGGCCTGATGTATACACAGCTTATCTTCAGCAGAATTACAGGAGCACGACGTTACCAGATTAGCACCGACCTGACTAATGGCTACTCTTGGGAAATCTGACAAAGAAGAGTTTTTCGTAAACACGCCGGCATTTAGCTCCAATGCAACAGGGTAGATGTCCTGAAACTCCTTCACAGCCATAAAATCTGCATTTGCTGTATGCTTTAGCAGATCGTATATATGCAGTGTTCTTATATTGAAGTCTGGTAAAATGTATTCCTTAGGCAGTTCCATGCGCTGAATTAGTGAAGAACAAAAGTAAGAATTTTAGTGAAGCTCTGCTTCTGTATGGGGCATTCGAATCTGAAAAATCATTACTATTGTTACAGCAATATTTTATCTCCGGTAATACCTACTTTATACCATTTGTTATTTTCGAATAAAGCTGCCTGATGATCTCCTTTATGCTGATTTACATCTACACCCAGTACTTTTTTATTGTAATAAAATCCAACATTGGTTTTTACAATGGTATGGCCTACAATAATTCTTTTTACCTGAAACAAGGATAACGTTTGGTCTACAACTTTCTCATCTACCACAGGTTCTTTAAAGTATCCGCGGTACCAGAAAATGCCATCTGTACTATTGAAGATTTTCAGAATAGTACTGTCGGTAACGGTATTTTTAAGGTTTTTCCAGCCAATATAAGGTCTGGCTATTTCATTTAGTTTTTCTATAGTCAGTCCCAGGTTGTTAACATCCGGAGAAATGCCACCATGCATGCATAAGTTATCACCGATTTTTTCAATCAGGTTCTTACTTCTCAGCCACCGGCCCAGTTCTGTTTTTTCACTGTATAAGTCAGCGTATGAAAGATTTAGTTTTTCAGCATTCAGGAAATATTTCTGATCTACGTACTTAAAATTCCCTGCCAGATTCATAATGTCGTGATTGCCCAAAATAGTATGAACGTAGCCTCCCTTCAGTTTAGCTTCCTCTTCCAGTTTATAAAGCAGCCACATCGTAGCAGGTACTTCGGTTCCTCTGTCAAACAGATCTCCGCAAATCACCAGATGTCCGTCTCCATAGATCCATTCGTATTTTTTATTAATGACTTTGTTCGCTAGTAACAGATCTCTCAGTGCATCGAATTCACCTTCAATATCCGAGAGTACCAGCATTTTCTTAGGTTGTGCTGTTACAGAAGGTTCATTCGAAATATTTTGTTTTAGCTTTACTTCAAAGTTTTTCTCCGGTGCATCCGAAAAACTGATACGCAGTTTTATAGCTTTCTTATTTTTCTGAAGGTAATGCTCTTTTTTCTGGCTGCCAGCTTCAATTTGCTGCACAAGAATACTGTCGCCTTTATAGCTTACATATGGGCCATCGGAGGAATTGACTGGTTTTTTTTCCTGTCCCTGAATAAGGCTTATGCTGACTGAAAATAATAATATGGCTACAGATTTTACGGAAGAAAACATCATGATATAGTATTAATCGGAACAAATATAAGGGATAATGAGGAATTGGTTGTCAGTTCTTAGTCGTGAAATCGCGGAATTGTTTAATCGTGGAACCGTGAAATTAGTTAATCGTACAAACAAATTCACTTATTATAATTGTAAAATCGTTTAATCGTGTAACTGTTTAATCGTATAACCATATAAGCAAATTAACGATTACACGGTTTAATAAATTCACCCATTGACCCATTGACATATTGATTAATCTTTGTAAAATCGTGAAACTGTAAAACCGTATAAGCAAATTAACGAATTTACGATTACACGAATTCACCCATTCACCCATTCACCCATTCACATATTGCTACACTATTACATTATTAAATTGTTACATTAATTTTTTATTTTTATATTGAATTTGAACGGATGTCTATGACGGAAAAGAGTACAGAAGAATACCTGATTGATATATTTAAACTGAAAGAGGTTCCTCAGGATTTGGAATGGCGGGGATTGCTGGAAAATGCAGAGGTGAGAACCTATAAAAAAAATGAGGTTATTCTGAAGCAGCATCTGAGATTCACCGATGTCCTGTTTGTTGCGGAAGGTATACTGGCTTCGGAATTTACGATGAAGGATAAGACGGTTATCGGAAGGTTTTTTACGCCCGGAAATCTTTGTACCAATTTCGACAGCCTCCTTAATCAAACCGTTTCTCAATATCAGGTTATGAGTATGACAAGCTGCAGAGTAATTGCCATTTCAGCAGCACAGTTTATGGAATATTATTACAATGGTAATAGTGTAGGGAAAATACTCCGCAAAATTGTCCTGGAAATTATTACTGAAGATATCTGGATAACCAATGTAAAGCTGATGTACCAGAAACCAGAGATGATTGCTTTTATGCAACAATATTATCCCGAAGTTGTCCGCGATGTTCCGTATAAATATGTTGCCTTATTTCTGGGCATTACCCCTGAAGCCTACAGCCGAATTCTAAAGAAAGGACATAGTCGTATTCTGCCAAAGTCTTAACCATAGTTAAGTTTTTCTATTTGCTTTCGCTCCTACATTTGAGGTATAAATAACCCCAAAAAATAAAGTTATGATAGCGGAAGAAAAAGAAACTGAAACCTTGTTTTCAACGATTGATCAATTGCTTTCACCAAAGCCCATGATGCTGGAAACAGGAGTAAAAAGACTGGACAATGGGATGCTTCTGGTCTCAGTACGTACAGATTTGCATGGCTGCAAAAGCCGTATGCTGGACTGGTGGTTCAAATATTTTGAGACAACGGAGCATCTGAAATGGTGGCATCCGCATGATCATGTTTCGCATGGCGGCTGGGACGGCTTTTGGATAAAGAATAAAAATTATATCGGAGCTACAATACGGGCTACAGAGTCCTTGGGCGATATTCCGCCATTACCGGCGGTTATCAAATTCCACGACCCTGCAGAAATATTTAATCCGGTATTATTAGACCAGGCCTATGATAGCGAAGATGTAGGCGCTGTAGTATATGCACGAATTGGCTTTGGAACGAATGCACCTGTAGACCATAATGGTGATCCTGCAGATGGTTATATGTTTCATGTTGCCCGCGATACTCCATTTGGTTGTGTGCTCAGAAGTCAGTTTTATTTAGGCGCTACGGTAGCCGATACAGACAATCCTTTACCTGAAGAAATTGGATTGGGACTGATGCAGCATTGCTATTCAGAATTTACATACCTGTCTCATTTTCTGGCTTCTGTTTATTATGCTGAAAACCAGGATGGCGACAAGGCTCCGTTACCATGGTGAAAGCAAGTACGAAGTTAGAAGTTAGAAGTTAGAAGTTAGAAGTTAGAAATTGGAAAAAAGGAAATTGGCTACATGCACTAAGTGATTTCATATGATCAGTCAAAAACGCCCGACTATGTCGGGCGTTTTTGATGAGATCATTCAATGCATTTAAAATTATCCATTAGAAACTGCGCTTCATTATTTGAAATATTTTCAGAAATAACAAGTACTATCTTGTTCTTATTATTGCATTTTATGGTTTTTATAAAATCACTGTCAGGGTATTTTTTTTGACCTACGGAAATATCAAAGAAGTGTTCAAATACAGTAGCGTTATTATGATAAGTTGTAAAGGCATATAATAATTTGTTCCGACTCTTAAAAGGTATTTTATTGGTTATAGACTTATCATTCATTATCTTCTTGTATTGCTGCATATTTTGTGCATAAACAAAATCTCCAAACATAAGCATCGTAATTTTATAATATTCATTGGTATACCGATAGTAATTACCATTTGAATAAAATTCAGATTTTTCCGGGATAGAGTTATAGGAAGCGTATTTACTATACGATGTACAATTGGTTAAAAATAAAATTAAGGCAAACAGGAGATACCCTAATTTTTGTACACCTTTAGCGGGATAAAATTGTAATAACATATTGTCAATTTATTTAATTGTTATATCACTTCATTTTCAAATCTTCAAATTAGCAAATTTTCAAATAGCTATCCCTTCAATTTGAAATAATTTTATCTTATTTTTGCCCTGATATTCATTAATACGGGCATTCATGGAATTAAATTATAAGCTAGAGGAACAGGATTATTTACAATTGTATATGTATGCTGCATCTAAAAATCAAGTTATAAGGCAGCAGCGACAAAGGGTGTTATGGCTTCTGATTATAATCTACATCATTTGTTCGTTGCTTATGTTTAGTATGAGTATCATTTCTTTGTTTGTTTTTATAGCAGCAGCTATTACTGTTACACTTATTTATATATATTATTATGAACGTAAGCGCTATGAAAAGTTTTACCTAAAGAATATAAGAACTAATCTTAAAAACAGAATAGGCGTTAACTATAAGACTGTATTTGGCTCTCACGATGTTATTCTGACAGAGCCTAATGCCGAAGCAAAGTTTAAATATCCCAATATAGAACTTGTAGAGGAAATTAATACCTATTATTTCTTTAAAATGAAAACCGGAGAGCGATTCATTGTACCTAAAAGTGCTATTCAGAATTCTCAGGAATTTAATCAGGTAATCAGCAGATTGTCTAAAGATTATAATATTCAGTTACAACAGGAACTCAACTGGAAGTGGAGATAGGGTTGGTTGCTGGTTGTTAGTGGTTAGTTGCTAGCTAATTGTGAAACTGTAAAATTGTTTAACCGTGTAACCGCGTAACTGTTTAATCGTAAAAGCAAATTAACGATTACACGAATTCACTCATCTGTAAAATCGTTTAACCGCGTAATCGTTTAACTATTTAATCATATAATCAAATTAACGAATTAACGAATTAACGAATTCACAAATTCACAAATTCACGATTACACGAATTCACTCATCTGTAAAATTGTTTAACCGCGTAATCGTGAAACTGTAAAACCGTAAAAGCAAATTCACGATTACACGAATTCACAAATTAACATATCTGCCTGTCCATAAATCTTATTTTTTTTCTTTTGGCTTATAATTTGTAGTTGTTTTATTTTAAAATAAGAAATATTTACTTTATTTTAAATGATTGAAATAAAAATATACTGAAACTAACTTGTGAACATCATACGGGTTGACATCGAAAATAGGATTCTAATTAATATCAGCAACTTGTAATGGTTCGGATTAATAAAAACACTAATGAGATCTCAAGATGAAAAATTTAATTACAAGAAAGAGCGAAACCTGTCACCGGAGGATATATTAAAGGTCTTGCTGGATGCACTGAAAAATTACGAAACCTCGGGAGAGAAGTTTTACGATAGTGCCGATCTGAAGCGTCTGTTGAATATTAGTGACAGTACGCTTTACCGGTTGCGTAAAACCAAGAGTATTCCTTTTATACATTTTGGGAAAAAGTACTTTTACCCTAAATCGTTTTTTGATAAGAAGGCTGAGGGGTAGCTTTTTAAATTATTGAATTTTAAACGCAAAGAACGCAAAGCGTCATTTTCTATTTATGCTGCTTTAAAGGTTCGCAAAGCCGCTAGCGCTTAGCAAAGTATTTTATTTCAACACCAAGGCACAAGATCTGTTTATCTGCCTTGCTTTTTAAGGCACGGATTGCTTCGCAATATTCAGTTTTCAATTGTGGCAGTTCGAGTGAAATTATTAAAGTTTAACCGCAAAGAGCGCAAAGCTTCATTTTCTTTTGTGCTGTTTTTGAGTTTCGCGAAGCCATTAACGCTTAGCAATGACCACTAGAAACTTAACTATCTTAACTCCTTGTTTATTATATTTTCAGCGTCAGTTCGAGTGGAATTATTTGACGTGAAGCGGAGAATAATTGTGTATCGAGAACTCTTTTAAATTATTGAATTTTAAACGCAAAGGACGCAAAGCTTCATTTTCCTTTATGCTGTTTTTAAGGTTCGCGAAGCCGCTAACGCTTAGCAATGACCATTAGAAACTAAACTATCTTAACTCTTTGTTTATTATATTTTCAGCGTCAGTTCGAGTGGAATTATTTGACGTGAAGCGGAGAATAATTGTGTATCGAGAACTCTTTTAAATTATTGAATTTTAAACGCAAAGGACGCAAAGCTTCATTTTCCTTTATACTATTTTTAAGGTTCGCCAAGCCACTAACGCTTAGCAATGACCACTAGAAACTTAACTATCTTAACTCTTTGTTTATTACATTTTCAGCGTCAGTTCGAGTGGAATTATTTGACGTGAAGCGGAGAATAATTGTGTATCGAGAACTCTTTTAAATTATTGAATTTTAAACGCAAAGAACGTAAAGCGTCATTTTCTATTTATGCTGTTTTAGAGTTTCGCGAAGCCGCTAGCGCTTAGCAATGGACACTAAAAACTTAACTATTTTTTTATTCCGTAGAATCTTCGATTTATGCTTAAACAACTTCCCGCCAGGTTACGTACTAATGTACTTTAACAGCACTTTTGTCTCACTCTTGTTCGGGGTTTGTTCGGGAATACCCCCATTTTTAGGCAACATTCCCGAAGCATCCTCGAACGATCCTCGAACAAAACCATTAAAAAGCATGGAGCATATACTTTGTAAAAGCCTTTATGTATGGTGTTTTTTAGTGTTTTCAGACAGGGCATTGTATCACTTTTTAGAGGCTTATACCGGTCAAAACCAGTCAAATGCAGTCATAAGCTGTCAAAACCAGTCACGAAAACTGGAAAACGACTTTTGAAAGCATTAAGTCTATACCTTGGCTCTGAAACTAAAATTTTATTTATTATGGCAACAATTAGTAAAGGAATCCTTGGTGGATTCTCAGGAAAAGTAGGCACCGTAGTTGGTGTTAACTGGAGAGGGATGGACATCATCCGAAGTGTACCGAAGCGGTCGCGAAAACGGCCGACAGATAATCAGATGTTGCAACAGTACAAGTTTAAACTGGTCGTTAGCTTCCTACAGCCCCTGCGCAGTATTCAGGAGTTGTATTTCGGAAGCCCGCAGGGAAGCTTGTCGCGGGTAAACCTGGCAACATCGGAAATGCTGAATACAGCTCTGGAACTGGTGAACGATGTGCCGGAATTGGTATTCGAAAGAATACTGATTACCAAAGGCGAGCTTACCGGATTTCAGAATCTGAAAATTAGTCCGGAAGCGGGGAGTATCCTGAATCTGGAATGGGAGGACAACGGCACACAAGGCAATGCTAAAGAAGCGGATTTGGTGAACCTTATCTGTTATCTGGAAACTCAAAATGCTTTTGTCATCTTTGAAGGACTGGCAGCCCGTAAACTTATTAAAGCTACTGCAAAACTGCCAGACGTGTATAAGGGCAAGGAGGTGCATACCTGGGCTTTCCTGAACAACGAGAAGAAAACACAGGCCAGCACAAGTGCTTATCTTGGCAAAATTACCTTAACCTAAACAAAAGACCACCCGAAAGGGTGGTTTTGTATATCATTGTGAAAATAAGTTTCTTGTCTGATATTTTTGGTATAACTTATATAGCCTATTTTGTAAATGATATTTATTTAATATTAGCAATCCCAAATGGAATATGTACCAAAGGAATATTTTCGAGTTTAGGGTCTAAATGTGAAATTTGGTCATCAAAAAATAAATGAGGTTTTATAATATCTAAGATCCTCGCTTTATCAATTCCACCCAGTAAAAACATTTCATCAACAGAAACTCCCCAATCTTGTAATGTTTTTATTGCTCTTTCATGAGATGGAGCATTGCGTGCAGTAACAATAGCTGTCTTTACGATTTTCTTATAGTTGCTGTCTTCAATTTCTTTTTTTGTTTCTAATTGTTGAAAAAAAGAAAGTTTTTTAAAAAAATCAGCTAAGGGCCCGGGGTTATGAGTCTCTTCAACATGAGTTTGTTCGTGTTCATGGAATAAATCTAATTGACCAGTTTCTTTAAAAATTTTTTCTGCTTGATCATCGGCAATTACACCATCAAAGTCAAAGGCTACTCTAAGTTCCATATCATCATTATCGTCATTAACATTGGTTTTTAATATTCGCCCTGCTCCATAATTAGAATTAATAGCATTCTTAACATCAACTTCATTAGTTGATAGAAATAAAGAAATATTATAGGCAGGTATATATTTATATGGTGATTTTCCCGAGGTAAATGCTGCACGCGTGATATCTAAATTATGATCTTTAATAGCATTAAATATTCTTATTCCTGTTTCGGGACTATTTTTTGATAATAATACAACTTCTACTGGAGCTTCATTAGGATAAATATTATTTATATTTAAAAATCTTTTAATAAAAGGCATTGCAATGCCACTATTTAAGGGTTTTGTTTTGTTTGCTATTTGGTAGTTTCGATATTTCTCAATGCCTTCACTTACAAAAATATTATCCTCAGTCTCAAGATTAAAAAGAGCATTTGATGAAACTCCAACGACTAATTTTCGTTCAATAGGATAAGGCATAAGATTTAATTAATATTATTTAATAGTATATATATTCTATTTTGTATTAGAATGTTTGATAAAAAAATTAAAGTGGGCACGAATAAGTTATTCTATTCCTATCTCGTACCTTACTTTTAGTTGTTTTAAACATCCTGAGCATTTCCCACATGCTAAATTAGAAATATGGCATGAATGAGCAATTGTTAATAGATCAATAGGTACATTATATTTCGTCACTAGTTCATGACTATAGTATTCTAAAGTTGGGCAATATATGTTAATTGATCCTTCTTGATATGAAACAAGGTTATGTATCAATTGGTAAAATATAGATGTTCCATCTTTATGAAAATTATCAGATTTTACTGAGGCTAAAAATAATGAGCTAACTTTATCTTTAATTGCTTGCATAGAAGCGAAAGTTATTAAAAGTTGATTTCTATACGGCCACCATTCCTCAGATGGAGCTATATTTATATTTTCTGTACCTGCTAATGAACCTGTTCCTAAACTGCTACAATTAATATGAATAATTTTATGTTCTATACCTAATTTTTGACATATGTATTTAGAAACATAAATTTCTCTACCTGCTACTCTTTGACCATAATCTATCGTATAAGCTATATCTGGTTTTATACCATATGTTAAACATATCGAATCAATTCCTCCAGATAATAATACTGCCTGTTTCATAAACTCCATATAGTTTGATAAATAGCAGTAGTTAAATTCTCATAAACTTTAGCATTACCGGGTTTTATCATTAAAAGTTTATTTTCATCACAGGTTCTTTGATATCCAATTATTTTTTTATTTTTAGCAATTGAATACCCAGCTTCTACTAGTGTGCCAGAATCTAGTCCATCAAAAACGCAGAAAATAATATCAGAATTATTGATCGCATCAATGTCTTTATTAGCTATGGTTATGTCATTTCCTATACCGATATCATGGAACGGTGAAAATACATTTACATCGAACTCTAAGAAGGAATTTCTTATTTTATCCACTAATAATAATTCCGAAATAGAAAAAAACGGAGAAGCTAAATATATTTGTTTGTTATTTAAATTGCTAGGATGATATTCTTTATAAATTAAATTTTCAATGTTAGAAGTATCAATATATATTTTTTTGTCACAAAAATAAGACGTTGATTTTGAGGCGTTATATGCACAATCTTCCAAACTTATTTTTTTTTCCATCCAATAATAAGCAAAACTAGCTGTAAAAATATCACCAGAGCCTATTTTGTGTACATTTTCTGTGATGTATGATGGGATTTTTACTTCTTTATTATCATAAAGGAGAGTGGCTCCATGAGGACCATTTTTGATAATTAAAGCAGTAACTTTTTCCTCTTCAAAGAAGAACTTTTTTATATCTTCTAACTCAGTACATTTAGAAATGACTTTAGCTTCGCTGAAATTGATTATATATATAAGTTCATCTGCTACACCAAATTCACTAAATTTAATTGGATTAATAGAATTTTGAGTATCATAAACAACTCTACATCCTTCAACTTTAAAATCAGTTTCTAACATTCCATAACAGATAATATTATAATCTTTAAATTCAATATTTTTTGTCTTTCTTATTTTTAGAGGATTTGGTAATATATCTGGCTGGTCCAAGGCATAACTATATTTAAAAGTTATGAGCTCATTATAATCAATTCTTGAAAAAGAAAAACTTGGATAAACTTTTTTATATTCTTTTAAATAGTCTTCTATTTCAGAGTTTCCAGCAGTATGAAAAATTACATCACACTTGTTCTCTAATAAAAATTTGGTGCATCTAAGGCCAGAACCATATATTTCAGTAGATAAATCATCTAGATTGATTTCTCTATATACACCACCAATAACAGAAATCATGATTCTTGATTCTTGATTTTAATTTTACATGTATGAGAGTCGATATTCATTATTGTTGCAATGTATTTAGAGTTTCGTTCCATTATGCATTCAATAATTTGAGATGTATTTATATGTAATATTGATCCTAAAATTTCACCATTATTATTTTCAACAACTAAAGATGAATTTTTGCTAATAGTAATAGTTAAAATATCTCCTATTTTATGTTTTTTTAAAATTTCAATGTCTATAGAAGAAATATTAGTATTAATTATGCTTGTTTCACAATCGAAATCTGTTCGTTTAGGTGGGATATACCCACTACTGCCTGATCCACTCATTTTTTTATTTTAGTAAGTGCAATCTACTGTTTTTTTTTCTATTTAAATTACGGATTACCGTAAAAAAAACATTATTATTTATTATATATAGGTTTTATGAATTGTTTTTTTGAAATCCCCATTTCTTTCTTATAGCTTCCAATGAAATACTTTTCTTATCAACATTGATTTCTTTGTTATGATACTGTTCATACTCTGTTCCTTTGAGTTTATCGACAATAATAATTCTTAGATTTTCAGGATTTATTCCTAATAAGTTAAGATCAAACAGGGTATGTATATCAGCTCTTAACAATAGTCCGTTAGAGACATGGTTGTCCTGATTACCTTTGTAGGGATTAATATGGGCTGCTTCCAAGATGTCAGTAATTTTACAACCTGTAATTACGCAGGTATTGTTGTATTTTTTTAGTAGTTTTTTTCTGAAATTTTGTTGACCTCTTCTTAGTTTAATAGCTCTTTGTATTACTTCACGTTCATCTTGGTCACTTATTGTATATTGTTCAGCTTCTTTTTTTGTATAACCCTCATCAGGAGTGATGGAGGGAAGTATAGAGTCATCAGAAGAGATATTAAACAATGATAAAGCATCAATATCAAGTCTTTGCATTGACATATTCGGGTTGTAGTTACTGCTGTAGTACGGGCGAAGCTGTTTCAAATCTCGATTTTTACTGTTGATTGGATTGAAAGAGCCAAATACAGCACTATATTTGGTTACAGTTTTAGTTTCCTCAACAGGAATTTCAAACTCGTGCCCTTTGCTACAGCGATATTTAGGAAGCTTTCGCTTACGTATATCAATAGTTGTATTTGCACATATAGAACATTTTCTAATAATTTTTTCGCCTATACTTTCTTTGACTTGTGCAATAATAGCATATCCTAGTATTTGTTTCTTATCAATTATAATTGCTTGATCTCCGGCTTTTATTTGTTTAGAATTAGCAACATTACTGTCGTAATTATAATACTCGGTAAGACTGTCCTGATAACTGTCAATAAGTGATGTAATATGATCTTCATGGACAGTTTTAAGCACCCATAGATTTTCGGTCATTGTTATTTATTTGTTGCTCAAATATCTAAAAATATTTAACGAAGACAATGCAGATTTTTATTTTATCTCATAGGTGGGGGAAATATTAATGTCTTTTATAGTCATCATAATTTATGATGAGATAAAATTCTGCATCCTAAAATCGGAGTATACAAAGGATTTCACGTCTTTTTACTCCATAGAGTTTGATCCTATTTTCTCGACAAATGTCATTTAAACAAAAAACCTTTCAGTACTCCTGAAAGGTTTTTTGTATGGTTTAGGTTTTTAATTTTAATCATGCATTTCACTTTCGACATAGCCTTCATCTTCGATTTGGAAGGTAGTATGGCTAATTTTGAAATTACTGGTCGCCTGATCGGTGAGTATCCGAAGCATTTGATTATGCGGAATGCTCTGATCAGAGACAACATGGGCACTCATAGCATTGATACCCGAGGTTAGCGACCATACATGGAGATCGTGCAGGCTTTTAACACCCGGAACTTTTTCCATGGTACTGCGCAGCTCATTAATATCTACATCTTTGGGAGTACCCTCCAATAATACATGAATAGCTTCCATCAGGAGTCGCCATGTTCTTGGGAAGATTAGTAGACCAATACCCGCAGAGATCAGCGGATCGGCATAATACCAGCCGGTGGTAAGCATAACCACACCAGCAATCATTACCCCGACAGAGGTCAGCATATCCGATAATACTTCGAAATAGGCACCCTTCATATTCAGGCTGTCGCCAGAACTTTTCCTAAGGATCATCATCCCGGCAATGTTTACTAAAAGTCCGATTCCGGCTACGATAAGCATGGCTTTACTCTGTACTTCCGGCGGATTGAGAAAGCGCTGATAGGCTTCGTAAAGCACATAAATGGAAATTCCTAAAAGGACAACAGCATTGATTACTGCGGCTAATATCTCGGTACGGTAATAGCCAAAAGTTTTGGAGGATGTAGCTTTGCGTTCACCAATTCGGATGGCTATATAAGCCAGCAAAAGACCTACAACATCGGTAAGCATGTGGGCTGCATCGGCTAACAAGGCCAAACTGTTGGTGATAATTCCGCCAATGACTTCAGCGATAAGGTAAAGACCACTGAAGGAAAGTACAATCAGTAAGTTTTTTTTGTGCTTACTGGAGGCTGAGGCTGTTTGTATATTCGTTTCACTCATGGTATTGGGGATTACATTTCGTAGTATAACGGATTTCTCTTTTTCTGCGGCACGTTTTGTTCACCAATCATTTCCCTCAGGTTGATTTCTATGGTCTGTGCCAGAGAAGTCATCGGGGTGTCTACAGGAGTGTTTTCAAATGGATCCTGCATGATAATAGCTGTTTTTTCAATCGCGATAAAGAGGGTAGGGATCAGGATGGTGATTCCAATTTCTATGATTAACAAAGAAAGCTGAGAATCGTCGAATCCAAATGGCAGAATGGCAGCGAATACATAGATAAGGCTATGTACCAAAATGCTGTAAGAACGTGGAAATACCGTGTTTTTGATTCTTTCACATTTTCCCATGCTGTCGCATAAACGTGCTAATGTTTCATTCAGTTGTATGAGTCTGAACTCGCTAATCAGTCCTTTGTCCGCCAATTGCTTTAGCTGCAGGGAATGCTCATCCAGTAAAGCATTGGGAATATTAGTAGCTTCTATTCTGTGGTCGATAAGATAATCCTGAACACGATCCGAAAAAGGAAGCTTTCTGAGGGATTCCCCAAGAGCATAGTTCCAGATAATCTGACGCTGTGCAAATTCCTGAATAATAGTTTCGCTTCCTGACGGAAGTGCCTGGGTAATCTGGCGGATAAATGTGCGGGAATCATTGACAATGGCTCCCCATATCGTACGGGCTTCCCACCATCTTTCGTAGGATTGTGAAATCCTGAAAGCCAGCAGGAGAGAGACAGCTGTACCTACCAATGCCGGAATAGCAAGGGGAAGTGATATTTTCTGAAAGGCCGGAAGCTGATCTAAAATACCAATAGCGACAGCAAACATGGCGATCAGTAATAACTGGGATTTGATTAAATTAATGAAATACCAGATGGATATTTTCTTTTTTAGCAGCATAGTGTGTTTTGTTATTGTTTGTGATGTATAAAATGAAAAAGCGTTTTTTTATTAAAAAAATGTCAGTCCGGATGTTTAATGGAAATGACGATAAATGATAATTATAGCGTAATAATTAATAATACTAAACAATATAAAATTAAACTTTTGAAACCATATTCAATTATAAAAATGCTTCAAAATATTACACCTGGTTTATCCGGACTGACGTGTTTACATTAGCGTGTGTTTTTGGGTTAATGTAAATTTATTTTAATGTTCGTGCTCACCAACATTGGTAAGCTTAGCATTCACAAAGAAGGCTCCTTTTACAACAATTTTAGCATCAGGCGCAAGCTGCCCTACAGGCGTTATTGCCGTATAGCCCATGTCGGATGTTCCTTTTACGACCTCTACTTTTTCGAAGTTGATGGTTTTAGCATGTGACTTCTCGGCAGGAGCAGCTTCTTTTTTATCATCTGATGCTGCTTCTTCATGTGCTTCCGGCTTTTTATTCGTTTGTATAAAGACATAGAATTTACCATCAGCTTCTACAATCGCTTCGGTTGGAATAGCAGGAGTTGTGCTGTGATCCAGACTCACCACTCCGGTAATGTTCATACCATCGATAAGTCCGGTTTTGTTACCGATTACAGTACAGTGTACTGCAATTGTTTTGCTTTCGTTCTCAAAGGAAGACCCAATGCTGTATACCTTCGCATCGTATTCTGTTTCAGGATTGTTGGTGAGTTTGAAATGTACAATCTGACCAATACGCATTCTTGGGAGGTCTTTTTCAAATACCTGTAAATCCAGGTGAAGCGAAGTGTTGTCTATAATTTCGGCAACGGGAGCAGATACATCTACATAACTGCCAATCTGCGCTCTGATATTACTAATCGTCCCGCTGATAGGAGCGGTAATAGTCAAACCTGTTCTCATACTTGCGTTGGTAACAGAAGCCGGGTTGATACCCATCATTTGCAGTTGTCGGGCTAAAGAAGCCTTTTGGGTAGACAATGTTCTGAGTTCGGAAGAAGAACTCTGCAAATTCTTTTTGGTTCCCGCATCATTAGTATACAATTCATTTTGTCTTCTATATTCCTGTTCGGCAAAAGCTATTCTGCTGATAGTGGTAAGATACTGCTCCTGTACGCGGATGTATTCCGGATTGGCAATGGTGGCAATAACCTGACCTTTGCGAACATAGTCGCCTTCCAGGATATTAAGTGTTTTTACAACCCCGCTGAAAAGAGCTGCTACAGTTGCTTTATTGTTGTTGGGAACACGAAGCAGACCATTGGCTTTTACAGTAGCCGTTAGTTCCTTCATTTCTATTGGACCTGTAGTTACGCCTACTGACTGTATCTGGTCTTCGGTAAGGCTTGCAATAGTCGGCGCTGCCTCTTCATGGTCCTTAGCTTTTGCCGGCTGTTCGGTCTTAGCCTCGGGAGCAGCTTCTTTTTTGCCACAGCTGGTGAAGATTAAAGAAGCGGTTATCAGGTAAATTATGGTTTGTTTCAGTTTCATTTTATTGATTAATTATAGAATTAATAATAACCACAGATTGGTTTACTTGCTGTATGGATTCCAGATATTTTAGCTGGATATTGGTTGTTGTCTGCAGGGCGAAAAGATATTCTACATAAGAAATATCTCCGGTACGGTAACCGAGTTGTGCTGCTTTAGCAATTTTTTCGGCATTAGGAATGGCTTGTTGTACATAGTAATTGTACTGATCCACATCCTGTCGGTATTGGCGCATAGCGGTATCAAACTGTGTGGTCAGCTGTTGCTGCTGCAATTTGGCATTGTTTTCGGCAGCCTGTCTTTGGTATTCCAGTGATTGTATTCTGGCTTTGGTCGCACCAAAAGTAAGCGGAATGCTTACACCAACGTTTACCGAATTAAAACGGTTCCAGCCATTATAGTATTTTTCGCCGCCATTATTGGTAGGATGCATACCCGTAAGGGACTGGCTGGTAACACCTAATGTAAATTCCGGTAAGCCCTGAGCTTTTTCTATTTTTTTGTTTTTCTCAGCAATTTCCATTTCCTGATAAAAAGCTCTTACCGAAGGATTATTGGCAATTACACTACTGTCCAGCACATAGTCTATTTTTAAAGGGAGATACGCCTCTTTAGGAGCTACTTCTATAGACTCTGAAGTGTTCAGCAAGGTTTTCAGATTCTTGTAAGCATTGTCCAGATAGACCTGGTTCTGTTTAAGCAATAAGTTAATTTCTCCTTTTTGGGTTTCTGCAGTACTGATTTCAATTTTCTTGATATCGCCGGCATTATACCTTACAGTGGCAATACGGATGAAGTCCTGATAGAGATTGTCCAGGCTCTCCAGTTTGGTTTTGTTAAACTGCAGGTATTCAATCTGGTAATAATAAGATCTTACCTGTCTCAACAATTCATTTACAGAGACTTCTTTCTCAATCTGTCTGCTTTTGATATTGGACTCTATCAGCTCCTTTCTCGCCTTGAAGATCGTAGGGAAGGGCACAGTCTGAGAGATCGCAAATGAATTGTCGAACTTCGGACTGTTGTATTGCCCCAACTGTGCAGATACACTTAGTTGTGGCAGTTCTTTAGCCGTTGGCCTTAGTGCTTTGGAAGTCATAATATTCAGATCTTTGGACTTCATGAGCAGATTGTTTTCTACAGCCATTTGTGTGGCCTGCTGAATATCGATGGTTCTGGTCTGGGCTTTCAGACCTTGTCCTGCCAATCCTGATAACATAATGAATAGTACAATTACAGTTGCCTTAGGCTTCATCTTTAGAATACGGCCTTTTACTTTTTCACTGAAAATAATATATAACATAGGAAGTACAAATAGGGTAAGGAAGGTTGCTGTAATCAGTCCGCCGATAACTACTGTGGCCAGTGGTTTTTGTACTTCGGCACCTGCTCCTGTAGATATAGCCATTGGCAGGAAGCCTATAGAAGCCACGGTAGCGGTCATCAGAACCGGACGCAGTCTGGTTTTGGTGCCTTCAATAACTCTTTTCAGCACATCGGTTTCACCTTCTTTTTTCAGCTGATTAAAGGTGCCTATAAGGACAATACCATTAAGAACCGCAACACCAAACAGGGCGATAAATCCGATTCCGGCACTGATACTGAAAGGCATTCCCCGAACCAGAAGGGCAAATACACCTCCAATAGCACTCATCGGGATCGCTGTAAAAATTAAGGCAGCCTGTTTGAAGGAGTGAAAGGTGAAGTATAACAGCATGAAAATTAAAAGTAATGAGATGGGTACAGCAATCATCAGTCGGTCGCTGGCTTCTTTAAGGTTCTCGAACTGACCTCCATAGGTAAAGTAATAACCGGATGGCAGTTTTATTTCTTTATCCAGTTTTTGCTGAATATCTTTTACAACGCTGGCAACGTCGCGGCCACTTACATTGAATCCGATTACAATTCTTCGTTTTCCGCCCTCACGGCTTATCTGTGCTGCGCCTAATTTGTAATCGATATTGGCCACCTGCGAAAGCGGAATTTGTAAACCGGATTTGGTAGAGATCATCAGGTTGTTGACATCGTCTATATTGGTACGGCGAAGGCTGTCCAAACGTACGACAAGATCGAATCTTCTCTCGTTTTCATAAACCTGTCCTGCTGCTTTACCGGCAAAGGCGGTACTGAGGACATCGTTGACATCCTGAATGCTGAGTCCGTAGTTGGCCATACGAGTACGGTCGTATTGTACATTGATCTGTGGCAGGCCGCTTACTCTTTCGATTTGTGGTGCGGTAGCTCCGGGAACGGTCTGAATCACTTTGCCTACTTTATCGGCATATACAGCAAGGGAATCCAGATTCTCACCAAATATCTTTACCGCTACATCCTGGCGGATACCCGTCATGAGTTCGTTGAAACGCATCTGGATAGGCTGGTTCTTTTCGAAGAATACCCCCGGAATAGTTTCCAGTTTCTCACTGATCTCATCAGCCAGTTCATCATAAGATTTTTTAGTTTTCCATTCGCTTTGTGGTTTCAGGACCACAATCATATCTGTGGCCTCAGGCGGCATAGGGTCGGTAGGTACTTCGGCGGCACCGGTTTTTCCGACTACCATTTTTACTTCATCAAAGCTTTTGATAATTCGCGATGCCTGCATAGAGGTTTCGATACTCTGGCTGAGTGAACTTCCCTGCGGAAGAATGCAGTGGTAAGCAAAGTCACCTTCCTGCAGCTGAGGTATAAACTCGCCACCCATATTTTTAAATATGATGAGTGTACCAAAGAATATAAAAGCAGTACCTGCTACCAACCAGTATTTTATTTTAATTGCTTTCAATAGCAAAGGCTGATAAATACTTTGTAGTTTATTCATCATCTTATCCGAGAAAGTTTCCTTGTGAGAGATCTTCTTAGACAAGAACAAAGCACTCATCATCGGGATATACGTCAAAGAAAGGATCAAGGCTCCCAGAATAGCAAAACCTACTGTTTTAGCCATTGGTGTAAACATCTTGCCTTCCACACCTGCAAGGGTAAGGATCGGAATATATACGATAAGGATAATAATCTCACCAAAGGCAGCACTGCTTCTGATCTTGGAAGCCGAAAGGAATACCTCTTCGTCCATTTCTTTTTGGGTAAGCCTGTTGACGGACTTTCTGAGGCCGAGGTGGTGGAGTGTAGCCTCTACAATAATAACGGCACCATCTACAATAAGACCAAAGTCTATTGCTCCAAGGCTCATCAGGTTGGCACTAACGCCAAAAACATTCATCATTCCTAAAGCAAACAAAAGTGACAACGGAATAGCAGAAGCTACGATAAGGCCGGCTCTGAGGTTTCCAAGGAATACGACTAATACAAAAATTACGATAAGAGCACCTTCAATAAGATTCTTCTGTACGGTGCCTATTGCTCTTTCTACCAGATCTGTACGATCCAGGAATGGTTCTATAACAACGTCATCCGGAAGAGACTTCTGAATGGTCGGGATTTTAGCTTTTACATTGTTTACGACTTCGTTACTGTTAGCGCCTTTCAGCATCATAACAATACCACCCACAGCATCAACTTTTCCGTTGTAGGTAAGGGCACCATAACGTACAGCACTGCCAAAGCGTACATTGGCAACGTCTTTTATAAAGATCGGTACACTGCCGGTTTCGTCTTTTACTGCTATATTTTTAACATCATCCAGCGACGTAACAAGACCAATACCACGGATAAAATAGGCATTGGGTTTTTTGTCGATATAAGCACCTCCGGTGTTCTGGTTGTTCTTTTCCAGTGCATTGAAGATGTCGGTAACACTAATGCCCATTGCCCGCAAACGGTTAGGGTCTATTGCTACTTCATATTGCTTTAGTTCACCACCAAAGCTGTTGATTTCTGCTACCCCGGGTGTTCCGTTTAGCTGTCTGCGGACAATCCAGTCCTGCATCGTACGAAGGTCCTTGGCGCTGTATTTTTTCTCGCTTCCTTTTTTAGGGTGCAGGATATACTGGTATATTTCTCCCAGTCCTGTACTTACAGGTGCCAGTTCGGGTGTTCCCACACCTTTCGGAATCTCTTCGGAAGCTGTTTTTAGTCTTTCACCTATAAGCTGTCTGGCAAAATAGATGTCTACATTTTCGTTAAATACAACAGTAATAACAGACAGTCCGAAGCGCGAAATACTTCTGGTTTCATGTATGCCCGGTACATTGGCAATACTTTGTTCTATGGGGAAGGTTACAAGCTGTTCTACTTCCTGACCTGCAAGAGTAGGGCTTACAGTAATAATCTGTACCTGATTGTTGGTGATATCCGGTACGGCATCTATCGGAAGCTTTGTAGCGCTCCATACCCCCCAGATCACCAGTAAGAGTGTCATAATACCAATGACAATTTTGTTATTGATACTAAATTTGATGATTTTATCTAACACGGATTATAATTTAATTTTTAATGATTTAACGTCCACAGTATCAGTTCCAAACCTGAGTGTGGAAGTTGACTGATGGTACTGCAAAGATTCAACAGAATGACCGTGCAACACTATTGCAAAGTTTCTGTAGCAATTCCTGATGGCCACAAAATGCCATTAAATGATTAAAAATTAAATTTTGGGAGGCTGCCAGATTCCGTAGGTGATATCGAATGCTGACATAACAGGCGAACTGACGATTTTGTCGTAATATACCGGTGAAACGGTATTGATGCTGAGAGCAGCAAAATTGGTTGCTGTAATGTGCATGCCGCAGCATGAACATGTACAAAACGGTGAACATAAATCGCTATGGTAATCGTCCTGAGAATGTGAGTCTTTCTGGACTGTGGTTTGTGTATTGCCTGTATAGACAGATGCATCACTGCAGGATACAGTGAGCAGGAACATAAAAAATACAGCAAGTATAAGTCCTAAATGCTTCACGATACAAACTTACATACTTTTTTTGAAATTTTGTAAAGTGTATATGTTAATACTGTTATAAATCAGTTAATCTTATTTGCTTTCAATCTTATTGATAATGCTTTTAGCATTCTCATTTGCAGGGTCCAGCGCTACTGCACGTTTGTAGTTTTTTAGTGCATTGGGATGGTCTCCTTTTGTGAGGTAAGCTTCGCCCAGGCTATCGAATACATTGCCTGATTTTGGGAAAAGCCGGGTGTTGTACTGAAGAACCTCGATAGCATCATCTGTACGCTTTTTATTGAGCAGGTAATAGCCCAGTGTATTCAGGCTATCTTCGCTGTCAAATGCATAGCTGTCCTGATGTTGTTTTTTTAGCCGCAGATAGCGGGTAATGATCTCTTTGCCGTGCAACTGGTCTATATCGTTTTGCAATAATGGCATTACCTGCTTTTTGATCTGTTTGTAAGGTTTTCCGTCAAGGATATTCTGAATAGCTATGTTGAAATCAAACAGGTTATTTTGCTTGTTATTGGTCATCAGAATAACAGCTCTGCCTTCTTCCGGGCTGCATACAAGTAAAGCCTGATAATTTCGTGCAGTACCATCGTGCTCGTAATGAATAATCTTATTGCCTGCCATTTGGCCTTTAGAGCCCAGTCCGGATTGTTTGCTTGGCGAATAAGGTATCAGTAGGAAGCGGGTAGATTCCGGAGATATGATTTTGAAGTTAACTATGCTTTGAGACCATTGGTAGAAATCGTCGAGATTAACCGCTGTCCAGCCGGAAATAGGAAGATCCATAGGATCTTGCTGTCCTTTGTCGTCAAAAGCACGTGCTACCAATGGTTCTTTTTCTGTAGGGTCGATTACAGCATGGGTGATTTTGTTGGGAATAAGTAATTCTTTATATACGAAATTATTAAATGAAAGCCCTGTGATACGCTCGATAATCCTGCGCTGTAAGAATACATTATTGTTGTTGTAGGCGTACTGCGTACCCGGCTCAAAGTCCAGTTTTTCTGTTTTTATCAGATTGGCCATGTTTTCCTGATCGGATTTTACACTTTTCCACTGAACATCGGGAATACCGCTGGTATAACCCAGTAAATCTCTTATGGTAATGCTTTTGCTCCAGGCCGGAAGCTCAGGCAGATACTGAGATACGTTATCAGTGAGTTTCAGCTTGCCTCTGTCCTGTAGCAGCATAATGCCTACGGCATTGAATTCTTTGGCAATAGAACCTATGTGAAACCTGTAGTCGGTAGTTAATGGAGTATTTTTATGAGCATCGGTGTAGCCTATTGCTTTTTTGTAAACCACCTGATGATGGTCTACAACCAAAATATTACCATTAAAAAGTCCGTTAGCTGCTGCTTTTTCAAATACAGTTTGTATTTTTTGAGCTTTCTGCGTCTGGGAGAAAATAATTCCGGAGAATGTAAGACAAATAAGTAAGGCTGTTTTCATAAGGTAATTGCTGATGTTAAAAGTACTACAGCATGGGGCTGCAAATTTCTATAAGGAAACCGTCTATATCTCTGATATAAGTAACAGTCTGTCCCCAGGGCTTTTGTACAGGTTCCTGAACAAGTGTTGCTCCGTATTGCAAGGATTGCTGAACTGTATTTTCGGGATTATCGGTAATGAGCCCGATCTCTGTTGCAAATGGTTTGTTATTGAGGTTTGCTGGTGTAAAGCCATCAGCCAGATTAGTATTTGCCAGTTCTAAAGATGCGAAGGCAATGCTTGTTTCACCTGTATTGAGTTCGCCATAATCATTTTCCGGTGTTATAAATTTTCTTTCAAATCCAAATGACTTTTCATAGAATTCAATAGATTTAGTAACATTTTTAACATAAAAAATAGTATATCCGAACTTTATCATTATACTTTATATAGGTGTATTATTAATGTCGTAAAGTTAAGTAAAATTCTTTTAGATCAGAGTATCTGGCTGCAGATTATATAGTTGTGCCTGTATTAAATATATAGACTGTATCTATACTGTATCTCGTATATTTGAGCATTACATATATGAATTTTATCCTCCGTAAGACATCTAATTATGAAAAACTATAATATAGACCTTCACTGTGATCTGTTGTATTATCTGCTAAGACCCGGAACAAGAATTGATGACGGGGAAATTGGCTGTTCGTTGCCTTTTCTGAAAGAAGGCAATGTAATGCTGCAGGTAATGGCTTTGTACACGGCAACCGCGAAGGGGAGTAGGGGAGAGGGATTGAGGCAGAGTGAGATTTTTGCTGAGCTTACGCGGCAAGAAGGCTTTTATCTGTTTGATAAAGAGGCTTTAAATGACCCGGAAAACCAAAGAGGAGTAGGTATTATAGCATCATTGGAAAATGCTTCTAACTTCTGTGAAGAAGATATGGACCTGGATGAAGGCTTCAAAAACCTTGAAAAGATTATTGAGAATACAAAGGGAATTTTCTATATAGGAATCACGCATCACCACGAAAACCGCTTTGGTGGTGGTAACTTTTCCCAAGCAGGACTGAAGGACGATGGTAAAGTTCTGATAGATTATCTGTCGGATAAGAAAATAGCTATAGATCTGGCACATACAAGCGACCAGCTGGCACATGATATTTTTAATTATACGGCACAACGAAATTATAAGATTCCGATTCTGGCGAGCCATTCCAATTTCCGTTCTGTGTACCCTAATAACAGGAATCTTCCTGATGAATTGGCTAAAGAACTGATTGCCAGAAAAGGGCTGATCGGAATCAATTTCATTAAAGATTATATCCATAAAACCAATCCGGAGGTTATCTATGATCATATTGCCTGTGGTATGGAGTTAGGCGCTGAAGACAGTCTGGCGTACGGTGGTGATTTCTTTTACGATAAGGACCATCCGGATAAGTCGAGATATCCTTTTTTCTTTGAAGGAATGGATGATGCTACCGCTTATAACACAATCAATGAGAGGCTAATGAGAGTATATGAGCCGGAGGTTGTCAATAAAATCAGTCATCAGAATGCACTGCGTTTTATAAATGAATTGTGGAAGTAGCTTCTAGAAAACAGCCGGGTCCTCAGTTCTCTGCCGGACTATATTTTTATAATATTCGGATGGTGTCTCGCCGTTGATCTCTTTAAAATAACGGTTAAATGAGGACTTGGATTTGAATCCGGCTTCATAGGCAAAGGAAAGAAAGTTGATGTCTTCATCCTTTTCTATGGCTTTGTTAACGATCTGTTTAAAGTATTCTATTCTGTATTCATTGATGTAAGAATAGAAAGATTTGTGCTTGTATCCGTTGAGCATCTCGCTGATCTGATATTTGTTGATGCTGGTCTGTGCAGAGAGCATATCCAGTGTCAGGTCGTAATTTCTGAACAGCTGCTGTTTAACGACCAAGTCATCCAATTTTTCCCATAACTCCTGAAACCTGAATTCGTAATCTATTGTTTTGTTTTCTGTAACTGTTTCTGTTTGATTATTAGCTGATAAAACAGGGTTTCCGAATGTATTGCTAGAGGTATGAGAAGTGCTTTCCGGTACAAGGTTTTTTCTCAGAATAAGAAGACATATAACCAGGAGGAGTATATAAGCGGCACTTCTTACAATATCGTTAATAATCTGTGAGGCTTGAGGCTGAGTATAGAGTAGAACTTTAGAAATAATAATGATACAATCCATTAGAAGCAGACAGCCGGATATTCTTATAATAACGGAATAGTCACTGCTAAAAAGAGTTTTGTTGTGTGTCTTATTTGCAATGAATATACTTTTCAGAGGATAGTACAAATTGGTTGCAAACAGTACAATCATACTGGTATTATTATATAAATCAAGCAGCCTTTGATCCACCCTGTCAATAATGATGAAAACACCTGAAATCGTAAAATAACCAATCATCAGAACAAAGAACGGGATGAAAATATACCATTTGGTCGCAATATTAAAACCTTTTATAGATTTAGTCAGCGTGTAGAGGTATACCAAAGGTCCATAACATGCAGAAATAAAAGTATTCATTTGTTGCTTGATACTCTCGTCCGGTATGAATTTGAAGATGACAAACTTAATGATCAGATGGACAGCAATAGCCGAAAGAAGAATGATAAAAAGGTGGCTGGAGATAGCTTTCTTTTCTCCGGCTCTTAAAAACCAAAGTGATATTAATGCCTGAAAAGCGCCGATAATAACTATATATTGCATATTCTCCTTGCTCTGTTACAAAGGAAGTATATAAATGTTACACTATCATTATTTGATTATTATTTATCTATTAAAAATGCTACACTGGTGTTAATATTGAGTTCATAATTAAATAACAAATAATTAAAGCGATTTAACTTATTGATTTTTAGTATTGTATAGGTGTTTTTCCAACGAGTGATACTTCTGAAATCATGATTTTTTCTGAGGGACGAAATGAAGAGACAGGAACTTCAATTTTGCCTCAAAAAAAAATATGAAAGATTCTACTGGTTTTCACAAATGGGAAAGAGGAGCGATTAAAGTATCGGTGTTCTTCTTACTTGCATCTTTTGGAAGTATTCATGCACAGACGATTAAAGGAACTGTGGTTAGCAAGGTGAACGGAGCGCTTCCGGGTGCTAATATATCTATTATAGATGCTGATGCTAAGGCTGTTTCGTCTTTGGATGGTGATTTTAATTTGCTTTCACCAAGACTTGGAGAGGTTAAACTGAAAGTAGAATATATTGGTTATCAGACTCAAACCTTATCTATTGTCTTGAAGGAAGGAACAAACGACATAGGCTATGTTAGTATAGAACCTGAAGATAAGAAAAGCAAAGATAAAATAAGCAGTATTGAAGGGGTTGTTATCTCGACAAGAGCCAATGCTCTTACGCAGGCAAAAGCTTATGAAATAAAGAAAAATTCGAATGCCATTATGGAAGTTATCGCAGCAGATGCTATTGGTAAACTTCCGGACAGAAATGCTGCAGAAGCAGTACAAAGAGTTCAGGGAGTTGCTGTTGCCAGGTATCACGGTGAGGCAGATCAGGCTACCGTAAGAGGAACTCCTTTTGCGTGGACGTCTACATTGTTCAACGGAAATCGTCTTCCGAGTGCTAATGTATTAGGGAACAGATCTTTTGTGCTGGATGTTGTTCCTTCGGAGTTGATACAGTATGTGCAGGTTTCTAAAGCGGTTACACCAGATATGGACGGAGATGCTATAGGGGGCAGTATTAATTTTATTACAAGGACCGCTCCTGCTAAAAAAATGCTAAGTGTAAGTGGGGCTGGTGGTTATAATACATTTTCGCGCAACGGAACCTATAACGGGTCTATAGTATATGGGGACAGGTTTTTCAAGAACAAATTAGGTGTAATCTTATCTGGTGCAATATGGGACAGACAATGGGGTGCTGATTCATTTGATGCTTCTTACAATACAGGTGCAGCCAATGAAATCGAAAGAAAATCCATCAGTACAGTGATGATGAAGCGGTATATGGGGACAAGAAGAACTATTGGTCTGAATGGCGGGCTGGAGTATAAACTGAATGCAAATAATAAGATTTACTTCCGGGGAATGTTCAATAAGTTTGATGATATCCGTCCGGTTTATGAATCCTATGTAGATTATACCAATAACAGGTATCAGTACAATTTTAGGTATTCTCATTATCAGACTGAATTATATGGAATGGAGCTTGGTGGTGAGCATAGTCTGTCTTCAAAAATAAATCTGGACTGGATGCTAAGTAATTATAAAGCAGACTATTTTCTGAATACACCACCGACAAACGAAACAAAAGGACTTCCGATAGCAACATTCAGGCAGAAAATAACCAGTGGCTTTAACAATCTTACAAATGGTAAACGCTATTGGGGATTTGATTCCCCACAGGGAATTGGCGGAGAGTATATGGATTATAACTTTGATGTGAAAGATCAGAATGAAAAAATGAGTCCTGATAAGCTTTTGCTTTCTCAGCTGGTTATCGCAAAGCTGGATAACAGCGAGCGGGATAAAATTGCAAGGCTGAATTTAAAATATGATGTAAGTCCTAATGTTACATTGAGAATAGGGGCTAAATACAGGGAGAAAGACAGAAATAGCACCTATGGTTACAGTGCTGTATACCTGCCTGGTGCTTCGGTAGGTATTCCAAATGCACCGGCTTTGTTAGCGCTGTCTCAGTTGTCTACGACAGAACCGGCTAAAGGTGTTCGTTTCTTAAATGGGATGAATGGTGATTACAGCTCATATGTTATGAATCCGCCTACAAAAGATCAGTTATTTCAGATGTATTCGCCAGAGTTTTTGCAAAAGAACGGTTTCAGAGACTTCTCGAATACAGCAAGTAATGCAACAAGTGTATATACCGGTGAAGAATCTGTTTTTGCAACCTATGCAATGGCAGAAATTAAAGCAGGAGACAAACTTAAGATTATCGGTGGATTCAGAAATGAAACAACGAGGCTGACCTTAAACGGAGCAAAATCTACAAAAGAAGGAAATGCAACTGTCATCAGTCCGTCGGTTGTAGAGAGTAATTATAATGCGTTCCTCCCAATGCTTCACTTGCGGTATAATCTGTCTTCTCAGGCCAATCTGAGGTTTGCCTATACCAGATCTTTTATCCGTCCTAATTTTGGAGATATGTCGCCCGGATCCAGTATAGATAATACGACAAGTCCTTTTACCATTACAAGAGGAAATCCGGATCTGAGACCGACTTTCAGCCATAATCTGGATCTTATGGGGGAGTATTATTTTAAAAATATAGGAATTCTTTCCGGCGGTGTGTTTTATAAAAAGATCTCGGATATTGTTTTTTCAGATACTTCTGTAATGAATATCGGAGGTACAGACTACAGGGTAACTCAGTCCAAGAATTTACAAGATTCAAACTTATTAGGCTTTGAGGCCGGAATTAATAAGCGTTTTGATTTCCTGCCGGGGTTCTGGAATGGTTTCGGTGTTGAATTTAATTACACCTTTATCAACTCGAATGTAGAAGTGCCGAGAACAGACAAAAATGGTGTACAGTATTTTGATAAAACATCACTTCCTAATCAGTCCAAAAACCTCTTTAATGCTATTCTGTATTACGAAAACAAAAAACTAATGCTTCGTCTGGCCGGAAATTACAGAGGGAAATCGGTTGAGACAATTAATCAGAACCTTGGACCGCAGTACTATATCTGGTCAGATAAGAACTTTACAATCGATTTTTCAGCCAGTTATGATATTAGCAAGAGTGTCAAATTGTTTGTTGAGCTCAATAATTTAGGAAATGAAAGCCTTAGGCAGTATATGGGAGATAACAAAAAAAGAATTACCTCGCATGAGTGGTATGGAAGCAGAGGGCAATTAGGAATCCGTTGGCAAATATTTTAAAATTTATATATGAAAAAACTAATTTTAATAACTTCATTATCAGTATGTAGTATGAGTGTGTGTGCACAGATTAATGACAGTCTTCGTCGTGTTGTGAAAATGGAAGGAGCGTTTAACTTCCGGGATGCAGGAGGTTATAAAACCGCAGACGGTAAAGAAGTGGTTCTGGGGAAGATTTACCGTAGTGATGCAATTGATAAATTGTCGGATCGTGATCTGAAAACATTTAAAAACAAGAAGATAAGTACTGTTGTAGATTTTAGAGGAGTTGAAGAGGCGAAAAAAGCTCCGGACAGGCTTCCGGATCATACAAGCTATCTGCTTTGCCCTGCAGGAAGTAATGATCTGCCTAATGCACAAAGCATTGCAAACATGCTGAAAAACAAGAACTTTTTGTTCGATATGTATGGAGAAGGTGGATTACCTTACTTTGGGGAAAGATACAGACCGTTGTTTGTAAAGCTGTTGACTTTGCAGCCTGATGAGGCTCTTTTATACCATTGTACAGGAGGGCGAGACAGAACAGGAATGGCTTCCGCCTTATTTCTGAAAATACTGGGAGTTCCACAGGATGTTATTGAGAATGATTATGTTGCCTCTAACTTCTATCTGGCAAAGAATCCTACAATGAAGAATATGTATGCCGGTCTTTCCAAGATGTCAGGATTAAGCGATGCTGAAATAAAACAGCAGATGGAATTACGCCCTGAGCTTATCAGGAACTTCTTTAATAGTATTGATAAGAAGTACGGAAGTATAGAGAATTTCTTTCAGGTTGAGATGGGAATAGGTCCTAATGAAATTGCAATTCTAAAGAAGAAATATACCCGTTAATCTGACTGATTTTTGCACCCGATTAACAGCTAAGCATGTCAAGGTTTTATGTCCTGACATGCTTTTTTTGTTATAAATCTTGTGTGTTCTATAAGAGGATGGAGGTTGATATCTCAAAAGCATGTTGTTTTGTGAGGTGATTTTTTTAGTGAATTTGATATGTTTTTCAGTTTTTTTTATGACTTTAAATTGTGTCTAAAATAAGTTATTTTAGTCTTTTCAATTTTTTTGCAATAATAAAAATGACTTTACTTAATTATGTATAAATTATTATTAATGAGTATTTTATTGTAGTTCATTTATAATTGAGTTTATCATTCTATTTTGTATTTTTGTTTCTTATTTGAAACCCTGTTTTTAGGTCTGATTTTTTGGGATATGATGGCATTTAATGTTATTTACATTATTTAGAATAAATAAAAACAATATATTTGCCGGAAAATAACTCGCGCTATCAGTTGGTTTGAATGGGTCAGAGATTGTTGTTGCAAAAAAGCAAACCTGACAAATTTGAAGTATGCAGATCTGATAGTTTTTCCTAACCAAAAAATTATATTGATTCATGAAATCCCGATTGTTGTATGCACTAACATTATCTTTTTTTTCGGTGCTGAATTATGCCCAAACAGAAAACATTAATATAGGCGTCAAAATTCCACTGAAATCAGAAGTACTAAAGGAAGGTCGCTCTGTATGGGTATCGTTGCCGGAAGGCTATCAAAAAGACCAAAAAACAACCTATCCTGTAATCTATGTACTGGATGCAGAAAATAATTTCAATTATTTGTCATCTGTTTACCATTATCTGAGCAAAGAACCATTCGGAATATTACCACAGGGAATTCTTGTAGCCGTTGCCAATACAAACAGAACCCGTGATCTTACACCAACAAAATCTTCTAAGGAAATGGATCTGGGTGGTAAAAAGCAAGCTATGTTTACAGAAAGTGGTGGAAATGCAGCTTTTATGGAGTTCATTAAAGGGGAATTGTTTCCGCTCATTGAAAAAAACTACCGGACCAATGGTTACAAAGTATTTGTAGGTCACTCTTTTGGCGGGCTTACAGCTGTCAACAATCTGCTGACAGAACCTTTGTTCAATGCCTATATTGCAAATGACCCGAGTCTTTGGTGGGATAACGAACTCATGGTAAAGAAAGCAGAGGCTTCTACAAGAGATTTTAAGAATATCAAGTTCTTTTTGGCGCAGGCGAATAATGCTGAGGCAAGAAATGGAAAAGAGGACGAGCACGAAACTGCAATCGGAAAGTTTAAAAATCTGTTGGAGCAAGGAAAGCTAAAGAATCTTCAATGGAAATATGGTTTCTACGAGAAAGACGATCACGGAACAGTGCCGTTACCTGGAAATAATGATGGTTTACGTTTTATATTCAAATCTTATAAATGGAATTTCAGAGATGCTTTGAAGAATCCTGCACTTATCAGTGAACATTACCAAAAGGTATCCGAAGAGATGGGATATACTTTTAAACCTACAGAAACATTTTTCAGAAAGATTATTGATATTGCTAAAGAAAGAGCAACTCCTGCCGTTGTAAAGGAATTTGAAGCTTTGCAAAAGCAGTATTACCCTGATTCGAAATAAGTATTGTATTTTGAAAAGAATCCATGACAAATTGATTCAGTAGCCAAGTTAGAAGCTGCTTTTCATTGGGAAACTAAGCGATTTTGTTGATAATCATTCACTTTGTTTCCTTATTTTTTTATGCTGTTAAATCTTATAAAACCTGTTTTTACTTACGGATAAATGATATTTATCAATTATTTTAAATTAGTCTAAATAAAATTAGTGTAGCTTTACTCAACTTTTTACTTTTGCCGAAAGAATAATGTTAGATGGTAGGGAATGACAGGCAATTTACTTTAAGAACTCTTTTTTTTAATCTCCTCTTTTTTGTTGTTGGTATTGTAACAGTAAAGTCTCAGGACAGATCTGTTCATATCAGGTTTGAAATAACCAATACCGAATCCGTAGCTATTGGTGGGGCTATGCTTGTCTTATCGTCTGATGCTAACCACTATGAAGCCCATACTGATGTTAAGGGGATTGCTGTGCTAGATATTATTCCGGGAAAGTACAATATTCATGTTAAAAAACTTTCTTATCAGGAATATTCTACTGTACATGTATTTGCAAATGATGCTCACTTTAGTATCCGGATGGCTGAGAAAATCAGCAATATTGAAGAAGTCGTTATCACGGCCAAGGAAGGAAAGGGCTTAACTTCATCCACTATTATCGATCAACGGGCCATGCAGCATTTGCAACCCTCTAGTTTTACAGATTTACTGGAGCTGCTCCCTGGTGGTCGTTCTAGTGATCCGGCTCTGAACCAGATGAACCGAATACGACTTCGTGAGGCAGGCTCTGCAGGTAATGATTACAATACGTCTTCTATGGGAACTACGTTTTTAGTGAACGGAGCACCATTGAATTCTAATGCCAACCTGCAATATACCTATGACTTTTTAGATAAAACAAGAAACGGATTAAAGAGTAGACTTAATCTGACGAGTGGTGTGGACATGCGCAGCATTGCCACAGACCAGATTGAGAAAGTTGAAGTACTGCGCGGAATCCCTTCGGTTATATATGGTAACCTGACATCAGGGATAGTGAAGATTACTAACAAATCCGGTTATACAAGATGGAAATCCAGATTTAAAGCTGATGGTTACAGTAAGCTTTTTGCTTTGAGTAAAGGTTTTGAGGATAATGGACTAAAGATTAATACAGGAATTAACTACCTCGATGCTAAATCTGATCCCAGAGACCGGCTGGAAAGTTATAAAAGAATTACTGCTAATCTGGCTGTTGCAAAAGAATACACATCGGAAAAAGCAACAACAAGATGGCAAACCAATATAAGCTATACGGGTTCTCTGGACGGATCGAAAACAGATCCGGATGCTGATTTGTCCAATCTGAATTCGTATGAGGTCAATAACCATTTGGTGAGTTTTTCGAATCAGTTTACTTATACCAGAAAGCAACCGTCATTTTACAGAGAAACAGATATCCAGGTAACCGCTAATCAGAGATTTGATAAGATAAAACAGACCAAATTTGTCCAACTGGAGAATGCAATGGCTTTTCCTTTGTCCAGAGTTGAGGGAGAATACGATGGTTATTATCCCGAGGCTAAATATATTGCTGACTATACTGTAGATGGTAAGCCATTGGATGTTTTTGTAAAAATGGTCAACAATTTTCAGTTTAACTATAAAGCATATAAAAGTGAACTGAATGCGGGTTTTGACTGGCAGCTGAGTAAGAACTGGGGCAGAGGACAGGAATATGATATTTTCAGACCTATCGATCCCAAGTCTACTTTCAGACCACGCGCATATCGCGATGTACCTGCTTATGTAACCTCAGCATTGTTTCTGGAATCTATAAACTCAGTAGATGTTGGAAGGCACAAACTAACGCTGGCATTGGGAATCAGAGGAAATGCTATGATGAATCTTCCTTCTCATTTCAAAATGCACGGAAAAATATATGCAGATCCCAGAGCAAATTTTCAATGGGAGCTACCTGCATTCGAATTACTGAACAAAAAGACAAAAATAGATTTTACGCTGGGGTATGGTAAACAAAGCCTGTTTCCGGATCTAAATTTATTATATCCGGAGCTGTATTACAGAGATGTTCAGCAACTCAACTATTTTCACAACAATCCGGCCTACAGGAGGGTCAATTATAAAACTATGATTTATAATCCTCAGAATCCGGAGATAGAACCTGCTGTCAATGAAAAATTTGAAGCAAGAGCCGACTTAGCTTTCGGGCTGCATCAGCTATCAGTTACGGTATTTAAGGAGAAAATGAACAATGGATTCCGCTCTTTGAATCAGTATGCCGTTTACCAATACAAAAAATATAATACATCGGTACTGGATCACAATGCTATTACGGCGCCTCCCGATATCGGTACATTGCCTTATCAGACGGTTAATGAAAATCTGATCTATACAACTCAGCAAAATGGCAGCAGAATGGATAAAGAAGGTGTAGAGTTTCAGTATTCATCTAACAGAGTCCCAGTAATCAATACCCGGTTTACACTAAGTGGTGCCTGGTTCCGCACAAAATATGAAAACAGTCTTCCGCTATACAGAAGGAGCGATTATGCAACAGGAGACAGTCTATATCCATATATAGGCTTGTATGACGGGATAGAGCCCCGATCTGTAAATGAAGTCCTGAATACAAACCTGATGCTGGATACTTATATTCCGCGTTTGGATCTTATTTTTTCTTCCTCATTCCAGTTTTCATGGTATTCAGCCGGAAGAGTACTGCCAATGAATGGTGTACCAAGCCATTATGTAGACGGAGAAGGGAATATATTTCCTTTTGATCCGCAAGCAACGAAAGGAACTCCTCTGGATAAATTAATCATTGTTCAGAATAATGATTTATACAATGCTTCGAGAAGGCCTATGGAGATGAATCTTAACCTGAAGGTTACTAAAAGCTTCAGAAACAAAAGTATTGTAGTCTCCATGTTTGCAAGCCGGCTTTTCAGCTATTATGCGCCTTATTGGAAAAACGGAATCCGTATCAACAGAAAAGGAGCAAATGATCCGTACTTCGGTATGGAAGTCAATTTCAATTTATAAACCAATATAATTAAACATAAAATTATGCTAAAACATTTACTAAGAACACTATTGCTATTGTGTGCTGTAGCAGGTTTTACAGCCTGTTCTTCCGATCGTGATTTCTCAGAGCAGCAAACTACTCTGAAACTTGAATTAAAAGTACCTGAAAATATTAAAGTTAAAGAATATAAACAGCTTACAGTTAGTTTCAAAGAGTTGAATACAGGATTCTCCACCAGCAAAGAATTAAA
Organism: Elizabethkingia bruuniana; assembly: GCF_002024805.1. Classification (NCBI taxonomy): domain Bacteria; kingdom Pseudomonadati; phylum Bacteroidota; class Flavobacteriia; order Flavobacteriales; family Weeksellaceae; genus Elizabethkingia; species Elizabethkingia bruuniana. Next base: position 1,928,400 of record NZ_CP014337.1, on the reverse strand, counting down.
GAATACCAACACTTTGCAGGTTGTGCTTCCTGCTGGAACTTATAACATAACGGTGGAAGGAACTATTTCTTATACAGATGATTCCGGAGTGGCTGAAACGAAGATAGGCGGAGTGCAATCAGGTCTTGTGATAAACGGAAATGAGCTGAGTAAATCTATTACTATTGCTCCGAAATCCACAAGTAATGATCTTATTTTAGAGGAGATATTCTTTACCGGAAGCAAAACACCAGAAGGACAATTCTATTTTGGAGATCAGTATTTTAAGATTACCAATAATACCGATCAGGTATTGTACGCAGACGGTATGCTTTTGATACAATCCAGCTTTATGACGAATGAAAAGCAAGATTATAAACCGAATCTTGTGGGGAGTTTCTTAACTGCCGGGGCAATCATTAAGATCCCAGGAAATGGTAATACCTATCCTGTACAGCCAGGAGAATCTATTGTTATTGCGGAAGACGCAATTAACCATAAAGAGTTCAATCCATTATCTATAGATCTTACTAAAGCAAATTTCCAAATATTTAAAGGAGGTGACGATATTGATAATCCACAGGTGCCGAAAATGATTAATGTAAACTATAAGTATACTGATAACGATATGGATAATGGGAATAAAATGGTTATTCATACACAGGGTTATTATGCTTATGCTTTAGCCCGTATGCCTAAAGGAATGACAGATGACGCACTGATTAGCCAGAATACTTATTCTTATACTTATAACGTTGCGGTTGGCGGAGATACCTATCCAATGGATGGCACCGGGATAAAAATTCCGAATGAATGGATAACAGATGCGGTAAACCTTAGTGTGAAAGATTCTTTCCAATGGATCGTAACATCTCCGGCTTTGGATATGGGGTGGACTTCTGTAGCAGCATTTGACGGAGACCAGAATCGTTTTGGTAAGTCTGTTCGCAGGAAGATTATCGGCAAGTCTGTAAATGGTAAGAACATTTATAAAGACACCAACAATTCTACTGTGGACTTTGACCACGGTGTAAAACCATCATTATTCAATTAAAATGAAATATTCTCTTTCTCTGCTTTTATTGTCTGTTTTTCTGATGGGAACAAAGCTCAGTGCTCAGAGTAATGATACCATTGTCCAAAAGGTGTATGAGGAATATAGCCCGGAAAGGCTGTTGAAAAATAGGGTGAATGTAAACCCTGCGAACTATTTGGAGGCACGGAAATACAATATTACCACTTTCAGCTTGTCCACAGAGAATGCTAATACACCTTATGAAATTCAGCAAAAAGGTAAGGGAAAGAGTATTTGGGGAGCAGAAACCCATACAACACAACTACTAGATCACAAAACACTGGTATGGGGTACTGCTTCCTATAATAATGGGAAATATAAAAATATGCTGTGGAATGAAAATGCAGATTATGATGTAATCTATCCTTATGTAGCAGCAGATAGCATAGGTGGTGATATGAAGTTTGAAAATTATACTTTTTCAGGGGGATATGCAAAAAAGCTTGGTGCCTATACTATCGGTGTTACCGGGAACTATAAAGCCAGTATGAGTTATAGGGATGTAGATCCCAGACCTAAAAATACTACGGCGAACATCGCCTTGGCAATGGGTGGTAATAAACTTATAATGGACAAATTTCGGATAGGAGCTTATCTGGAGGGAGAAAAATATACACAGAAACATTACCTGAGCTTTGTGAATAGTCAGGGATTTCCAATGATCTATAATATGAGCGGGCTGGGGAATTACAATGAACTGCTTTCCGGAAAACTCAGGCAGGCTTATTATGAAGGTTGGTCTTATGGCGGAGGAATACAAATATATGATGCCAACAACCGGAACTGGTATCTGAATCTGAGTATCAGGAAATTCCAATTGGACAAATACCTTACTGAGTATACAGATCTTAATGCTTCGAAAGTGGGCGAACAGCAGTTTGGCTTTTCTCTTGGGAAGTTCTTTACGGCCGGAAAACTTTTCTGGGGAATTATGGCCGAAGGAAATACAAAAGAAAGGAAAGGTACTGAAAATCTGTTTCTAAATGATAATTCCAGAAACTATATACAGATTGGATCTGCGGAAAGATACAATCACAGGATTAATAATTTACTGTTTAAAGGTTTTTTGCAAATAGAACAAGCAAATACAAGATCTTCACTAATTCCGTTTTTTGGAATAATCCAGGAAAAGGAAAAATACAACAATCCGTTATCAGCAGTTAATCTGAATAAAATGGTTTTTGGTGCCGATTATCAGTGGTGGAAGGATTTTAATAGTCAACTGGCATTTTCTGCCAATCTTGGGTTTTCTGTTACGGAGGTCTATAAAAAAGATGCACTTTTTAGTAATGTAGCAAAACCTGCGATCTATCAGATGCTTCAGGATAATTATAGTTTTCAGTCGTCAGATTTTTGGCAGGTAAAGCTGGATATTAATTTTCATTTCAGCTTACCTGTTATCCAAAATGCCTTTGTAGGTGGAAAAATGATATACAGTGGTTTTAAAAATGGCAATAATATGCTGTTCGCTGTTACTATAGGAAGTATGTTTTAAATTTAAATGAATGAAAAAGTTTTCAGATCTCAAATTAATATTGCTGATAGGAGGGTTGGCTTTCTTTTTTATGCAGCATACTATACAGCGGTATAGTGTAGATTATGGAGAGGTTGTGGAGCAGTATAAGCAGCCTTCAAAATACTGGCCCAAGCCGATAATAGATGCCAGCGTACAGTGGATGGAACTTGAAGCTATAGAGCAGGACTCTAATTATTACGAAACACAGGAGCTTCCGGAAGTAATGCTTGGAAAGAAGCTGTTTTTTGATCCTAAACTATCCGCTTCCAGTCAGATATCATGCAGCAGCTGCCACAATCCTGAAATGGGATGGGCAGACCGCCAGGAAGTAGCTTTAGGGCATGATCATCTACAAGGAAAGCGAAATACACAGTCGCTGTATAATATAGCAGAGCGAAAATCTTTCTTTTGGGACGGACGTGCAAAGACATTGGAGGAACAGTTGCTAGGGCCCATATCCGCTCATAATGAAATGAATATGAAACCTGAAAAACTAGCAGGGAAACTGGCTAAGTATACAGAATACAGGGAGCTGTTCAGGGATGTCTATCAGAGTGATAAAATTACATTTGATAAAATAGCCAAAGCATTGGCTACCTTTCAGCGAACAATAAGGAGTCAGCCCAGTAAACTGGATAAGTTTATTAAAGGAGATTATAAAGCACTATCTGATAAGGAAATTTACGGAATGCATGTGTTTCGAACCAAAGCCGGATGTATGAACTGCCATTATGGGAAATACATGACAGATGAATCCTTCCATAATATAGGATTAACGTACTATAAAAGGGAGTATGAAGATTTGGGCAGGTATAATATAACCAAGGATCCGAATGATACAGGGAAGTTTAAAACACCTTCTTTAAGAGATCTTGCTTATACAGCGCCGTGGATGCATAATGGTCTTATGGATGATCTCTATGGAATAGTCAGCCTGTACAATAGCGGAATGCAGATGATTAATCCGACAGTGGAGGAAAAGAGAGCAGATCCTAAATTTCCGGTAACGGATCACTTGATGAAACCTTTAAATCTTAATGAAAAGGAAGTAGATGCCCTTGTTGCATTTCTGGAAAGTATTTCTGGCAGTTATTACAAGATGCCGCGTCCGGAGATACCGAGGAAATAATGTTGAAAAAAACTATCGAAATACTAAATTAAGCTATATCTATAATTATGACTAAACCTCCCGATAAGGGAGGTTTAGCTTAATAATCAAACTGATTATTATGTATAATAACCAAAAAAAATCCTGTAAGCGGATTGTTCTTTATTTTACACGTTTCAGAACCACATGAGAGCTCTGACCGCCACCAAAGTCTATATCTACAGTACATGAATCTGTATAAGCCTTACCGGTATGAGGGTAATCAGTACCAGATACATTTACACTAAATGAAAAGTTGTTGTCTTTGACTTTACCATTTTCCAAAGTTATTTCGCCCATAGGAGAGCTGACTACACCTGTAAGTTTTTCGCCATCTACGTTGAAATTGTACACAGCATCCAGGGAATTGCCATCCGGAGTATGGATTACGCCGCTCCATTTACCATTCAGGTTAGCGATTGCTACTGCTGCCATGCACACTATAACGCAGCAGAATAGCAGGGCAGTTGTAAAGATCTTTTTTTTCATATCTATTTAAATTTATTGAATTATGTTGCGCCCAATTAAGTTTGATGTACAGAAGACATTAGCCAATTGTATCTTAGGGCTTATTTAAATTTTATAATTAATACTCTTCGACAAGCTCAGAGTGACATTGTTCGTCCATAATATCTTTCTTTTAGGGTGTCAGGTTGAGCCTGTCGAAACCTAATGTTTTTTTTGAATTCAAATTTAAACAGGTTCTTATTTAAAAAGCAGTTTTGTAAAATTCAGTTTTTTTGGAGAAATTTTAATGAATGCAATATGAATTTTTATTTAACATTCAGTTATAGACCACTCTAAAATATAAGAATTGCAGGTTGCAAACAAAATAAATAGGGGATATTTCTATCCAATTAAACAAATTGGATAGTGAAATGAACGCAGAAAAAATTGCTTATTATCCTTTCTTTTGGATGTGCATAATTTATTATTAGGATATCTGTATTTTAAATTCAGATATATACAATTTTAAGATATTTCTTTCGTTATATGATGTGAATATTTCCTCAGTGGGTGTAATACAGGAGTGACTTTAGTGCTGATCAGACATTATATAGTTTAAACAGTCCTGTTTTCTATTATATTTTAATTATAAAATAAAACGATATATGTTGTTGATATTTAAATGTTTGTTGATATGTTTTTTTATTCGGATTTAAAATCTCAATACCCAAACACTTTTTTTTCAATTGTCAGGGGCCTAATTTTAGACCAGAGATTCAATACCTGATTTGAGAAGATCCCAACGCTCTGCTATAATAAGTATTGATTGAGCAAACTTAGCCCGCACATAAACTTGATGATGATACTCAGTTATTTTTAACTAAAACTAAATTACTATGAAAGAAGAAAAAGAAATTAAAAAAACTTTCCAAAATAAGAAAGAATATATTCCTCCCAAATTAGAAGTTGTTATAATAAGAATGGGAGATGGTATAACATCTGGTCCGATACGTACTGTTAACGAAACAAAAGGATCGTATCAAAAGAGTATGAAGAACGTATCATAAACCGGAAACTTAAATAAAATATACTTATTTAGATTTTTATGATCGGACCATAGGCAGGACAATCTGCAATAATTATGGTGTATTAGTAATTAACAAGACTATTCTGTGTAGTACATTTTTATTCATTTTATCAGGGCAGCTATTATGCTGTTTTGCCTTCAGTATATCAGGATTAAACAAATCAGAAATATAAATAGACAGATCTGTGTATCTCTGTCGTGTAAAGAAAAAAACAATTTCTCATCATTTATTCATTTGTGAAATTTGTTATTTGTTTGTATTTGTAAAAGAACGGGCAATATATTTGCCCGTTCATTCTTAAAGTAAAAATATCTGATTTAATCCGATTATTCAATATGGTGATCTAAGATATAAAGAGATGAATATTTTATTTATTTAGTATTTGTAAATTAATATCAATTGATTTCTTTTTTGTGATTGTATTTAAAACCGGGTTTTTACTCTACATTTTACGTAAAATGATATTCGAGTTAAATCCTTTATTTATTCCCTGCAGACTTAGACGGCTTTTTACCAGTACATGTTTCTGCATATCATTTTTTTCCTACACCCAGTACACCGGTGAAGAACCCATACGTAAAGAAATTATGGATCTTTACATAACAAAAAACACCGATAAAGATGAATCCTACACCGTGGGTGAGAATATACTGCGCTTAGCTATAACCGATGAAGAGCGGGCAAAAGCTTATGCAAGAATGGGAAAGGCTATGTATGATAAAAATAGCTATGCAGAGGCCATTCAGTTACTGGAAAAAGGAGATTATTATGCACTGATAAGTGGTAATACCTACGAGCGCTTTTTTATTAATTTTTATTTATCAGATGCCTATGCCCAGGTTGGTTTTTCGGGAAAAGCACAGCGGAGCTGGCAGACGGCGAAAAAGGAGGCCGGAAAGCTAAAGAAATATATGCCTGCTGGTTTTATGATCGATCAGCGTTGTATAGCCAATCTGGAAGAAGATGAGGACTATTGTAAAGCAATACAGCAAAGATTAAAAATAATAGAGTCCATCAGTAAGGCAGATATAGACATCAGCATTAAGAGAATATATAATGCTGCAAATTATAGTGGTCTGGCCTATGATTACCTAAAATGTGGAGATATTATAAAAGCAAAGCAAGCATTGTCGGAAGCTAAATATATATATGAAAACCATTATGATACCGAACATCTGCTATCATTGCCCAGGTATTATTTGAGTAAGGCAATTATAGCTGTAAAAGAAGGAGGTAAGGCTGAAGGGAAGCATTGGTTTGATATGGCTTTTGAGACTGCAGTTAAAAAAAAACTCACAAATGATGAAGAACTTATTGTGAGGGAACGATTGTTGAGCAATATAGATACTAATAAGGAGCTTCAGCATCAGAACATAGATTATTATACCAAATTTTATAAGGATAAGGTTAAGCAGGCAAGGCGTGCTGCGAAGAATGAAATTGATAAAAAAGAGACTAAAGTTGTTAATCAGAATAAGAAAATTAATATTCTTCTCGTCATTGTAACGGTTCTGGTTCTTAGTTTTTTATATGTATATAAACGCAAGTTAAGATTAAAATCGAAGCTGCTTAATGCACTTTCCAGGTTACGGCAGTCCAAAGAACCCGTAACAGTTGCACATACAGAAAAGAAACGGAGGGTGGCTGAAATTCAGGCGGTTATAAAAGATCCCAATACAGAAGCTGTCTTACTCAGAAGGCTGGATAAATTTGAAAAAACAGAACAATATATAACCAAGGGTATTACACTTCCTAAAATGGCGGTTTTGTTAAAGACTAATACAACCTACCTTAGCTATATTATTAAAACACACAGAGATTCCGATTTTAGCCAGTATATCAACAGGAACCGAATTAATTATATCGTGGGAAAGCTAAAAAACCATCCGGAGTATCTGAATTATAAAATAGGATACCTGGCGGAAGAATGCGGGTTCCCTACCCACAGTCAGTTCGGCAGTGTATTCAAAACCGAAACAGGTATGTCGCCATCGCAGTTTATTAATAGCCTGAAGCAGGAAAAAAATACAGACCGAAGCAGGAAGTAAGAAAGAAATATTAGCTCAGGAATATAGTATAAATAAAGCCCCGCAAATTGCGGGGCTTCGGTTTGAAAACTAATAGTAGTTATAGCATGTATAACTGGCGTAATTTATGAATTTTTACGCTATTTTAAATTAAAAAAACGGAGAATTTATTAAGATCCTCCGGAAAACTGTCAACAGTTTTTTACAAACAAATGAACTATAATGCGTTTTGGGATTGTATAAATTATGGACATGTTGTCAATTGTTTTCCATAGCCCGTACCTTTAATTCGGGTTGGGCCGGAAGCTACCTGACTAATATAGACCTCGTTATAGCCAGTTGTCCAGGTTACTTTTTTTACACCACCATTTCCTGTATAGGTAAGTGGTTGAAGAACTAAATCTCCGGATTGTCTTTTGCCGTAGAATGTGGTATTACCGTTTTTGTCAATTACGACTCTTATTACCGGAGCGGTAGGAGAGTTTGCGGTAATATTATAAATAGCACCAATTCCTCCGGATCCCCACTTGGCTCCATCAGGAAATTGTATATTGATAGTCCCGCTTCCACTATCAAACTGAATTTCGTCAGCTGTTATTCTGGTGCCATTCACCATAAAGCTGAAAGAATTATCTACATAAGTAAAGTCTACAATAAACCTGTCAGGTATTCCATTGAAACCAAAATATTTACTATTATTTGGAAGCGAAGCGTCCTGGTCAAATGGTGTTGGGTTCATATTGAACTTGGTACACGGCGTAAGTTTTAGATTCAGATTATAATTAGATTTTGGTGTAATCTTAAGATTACTGAACAGAACATTGTTTTTAGAAGTTCCGTCAATAATAAGGGTGCCTATATTAAGTGATGCTCCATTTGATGTATTTCCTATTATAATAGCGGGATCGCTTGTAACTTTTGATTGATTAATATTGGGAAAATTAAAAGAAGTTGCATTGCTTCCGGTATAAGAAAGCTGAGCATCATTATTAAACTGAAGTTGTGCAGAAGTATTTCCTCCTGAAAAAACTGGACTATTTACCCCTGTAATAATTCCGGTACTCTCTACCTGACTGGCGTCTATATTGGTTGTAATTCTGGTAAACTGATGCTTTAAAACAACATCGAGAGTATTAGGAGCATTGCCGGTTACTGTTTTGACTATTTTATAATACATCAGGTCTTTACTGATGTTAGATAGCATAGCAGTAGATAGGTTATCGGGATTTGTTACCGTTGGAGTATCTGCAGCAGAAGTACTGTTTACAGAAAAGGCAACAAAAGTATAAGTCTGTCCGCCATTTAATAGAAAACCATCTGTTTCATTTTGCTTGTAGGCAAATTCCTTCTGATCTGTAAGTTTTCCGCTGCTGTCATATACCAGTATTTTGTATCTTATTCCGGTTTTTAATTCTGTAACTACAGCTGTGGGATTTAATGATGCTGTCGCGGAAAGAGAAGATTTAACAGGAACAAGGCTCGCGGTAATAGAATAAGTATCGTCATACGAAATAGTTTGTGTTTGTATCATTCCGGAAGTTACATTATTCTTGCCTGAAGATGCCTGTTTTACAAGTTCTTCTGCGTCATCTACAGCAGTTGAAAGATTAATTTTCACATTAACCTGTTTATTATTAGAAGTGCTGGTGTCCAGTGTATTATCAGTACTACGGCATGCAGTGGATATAAGGAGTATTACCAGCCCTGCAAAACCGACAGTTTGTGTTTTTGATTTCATATCATCTATGTTTGTTTGTTTGTTTGTTTGTTTGTTTGTTTGTTTGTTTGTTTGTTTGTTTGTTTGTGCTTTATTTGATGCAGGTTTACCAATCTAGGGTACGGTTATCATCAGTTCCGTTTTGCCATTCTTCCTGTACTTTTCCGCCTGCATCAGGAGGAATTACTTTGGCAGAACCTGCGGCGATTCCGTTTTCCATTTCAATAAAACTAAGGCTTAGAGTGGGAGAGGTATAATTTTCCCTGCAATCTGTTTTATCAGATTCTTTTTCTTTCATCATTTGTACGTGTTTTTAGTGTTTTTTTACTGAATTATTTTTCAGGATATTGTTTTTAAATCCTAAAATAAATTTTACAGTAAAGTTGTTTTTAGTGTTTTTAGATATCGTAAAAATCAGTAAATCAGATCTAAGTGTGCAAAAAAAATGTATTCTACATGAGTACTACATCTTTATATTTTCTTTTATAGAAGCTGTTTTGCCAGTGTCATCCGTCTGGAGGAAATATAAAAATATATTAAACAGATCATAGTGTAGTATGTATGTGGAGGTGTTGAAAATACCGATAATATAATATAAATAAATGATGAGACGATTAGTTGCAAGAAACAGCTTTTATGATAAAGAAAAAGAGTCCTGAAAAACAAGACTCTAATTTGAAAACTAATAGTAGTTATAGCATGTATAACTGACTATGTATATGAAATTTTAATGCCAATCTGTAGGTTATTACTATGATTTCTTACATAAACTATTATAAAAATTGATTTTCTCTATGATATAGAAAACAGACTGATCTGTTATAACTGGAATTTTAATGTGGCAGATATTATTTAAAGGTCTTATCTTTATTATATTAGTTTATATTTTTGTGTCGTGTCAACTGAACTGAACAGAATACAGAAAACCATTGCCTATATCGAAGAAAACTTCGACAGGGAGATTCCCTCCAGGGAGATAGAAGATATTGCCTGTTATTCTTACCGGAACTTTCAGCGGGTATTTATGAAGTTATTTGGGGAAACGCTTTCCGGATTCCAGAAGCGCCTTAGGTTGGAAAATGCTTATAAAAAACTACTTTATACTACAGATAAGGTTTCGTCTATTGCTTTAGAGGTCGGTTATTACAACTTGCAGTCTTTTTCAAAAGCTTTCCATAAAGAATATGGGATTTCCCCGGCAGTCGCCCGGAAAGAGCGAAACAAAATTTTTAGTTCCCTTACTAAGACCGATGACAGTGCTTTTGTCTATGATGTTGTATACAAGCAAAGTATTACAGTATATGCAAAGGGTATTAAAACCCGGAACTATAATAATAAGGATATTAATGCTTTGTGGGAAGGAATTGAAGAGGAAGTAGATTTTTCAACTGCCTATGGTATTATAACAGATCAGCCTCTTATTACTAACGAAGAATATTGCAGATATGAAGCCGCTATTGAAGAATCTGTTCCCGGGGACAATTACCAGAAAAAAACAATTTTCGGAAGAAAATATGCAAGATTTGTCCATTACGGAAACTTTGAGCATTTGCTGGATGCCTATGGTGCCTTCTACCGCTTCTGGCTTGCGGGTAACCCGTTTCCACTTGATAACTCTCCTGTAATTGAGGAATATCTGCTCTCAGAAACTGGAGAGCATACGACTTATATTTATTTTCCTTTATATATATAAGGTAATCTACTTCTTTTGTGTCTTTGGAGTAATCTAGACTGAAAATATTCAGGCTGCTAATTGAGATTGTCTTTTTAGGACAACTTTTATTGGTGACGAAGATCTAATTTTGCATAAGGAAACACAAGATTATCCGCATGAGAAAATTATTGACAATATTCGTTTTTTTAAGCTTTCAGTTCTGTATGACACAAACTTATCATTTTCCGGAAGAATCTGCACCACATGAGGGAACATGGCTGCAGTGGCCTCATCATCATCAGCACGGTATAACTTACCGAAACAGGGTCGAAAAAACCTGGATAGATATGACAAAAGCATTGCAGACAAATGAAAAAGTGCATATCATAGCTTATGATGAATCGGAAAAAGAGCATATCACAGGAGTATTGCAGAAAGCAGGTGTAAGTCTTAAGAATGTCGATTTCAAAATCTATCCTACAGATGATGTATGGGTAAGGGATAATGGTCCGCTTTTCGTAAAGGACAAAAATAATAATATTCTGATAGAGGATTGGGGATTCAATGGTTGGGGTGAGAAGTTTGATTTTGAAAACTGCGATGCTGTTCCTTCACAGATTGGAAGAGATCTGGGAATAAAAGTAATTAACCTGAATGATGAAATGGTAAATGAGGGCGGCTCTGTTGAAACCGATGGAAGAGGTGTTCTTATGGCCTGCAAAAGTTCAGTCATCAGTCAGAAAAAAGGATCGATCAGAAATAAAGATATTACCCAGCAGGAAGCCGAAGATTACTTTAAGAAATACTATGGTGTTTCCAAAGTGATATGGCTGGAAGGGATAACAGGTCTGGATATTACCGATATGCACATAGACGGATTTATGAAATTTATCAATTCCTCAACAATGCTTACAATGGGAAAAGATGATCTGTTGGATATGGGATTGTCCGAAAAAGACATAAATACCCTTTATGCTGCTACCAATACAAAGGGAGAGCAGTACAAAAAGGTTTATGTGCCTGCTACCAAAAATAATGTGAAAACAGCATACGGGAAACAACTGGATTATAAAGGATCGTATGTCAACTATTATGTCGCTAACGGAGTTGTATTGGTTCCCAATTACGGAGACGTTAATGATGAAGTCGCCAATAAAATTATTCAGAAACAATATCCGGATCGTAAAGTTATCGGGATAGATGTAAGAAACTTATATGAAAATGGCGGTATGGTCCATTGTGTAACTCAGCAACAGCCTGCAGGGAATACTGTAAAACAAAAAGCAAAAGCTGCAACGACTAAAAGTACAGATGAAGAGTATGAAGATGAAGAATGATATGAATTGCGAAGTTAGAAGTTAGAAGTTGGGCATTAAAAAGTAAATTATTCAGTTGCTTTAGAGGACTTCTTTTTGATGATAAAATAATATAGCTTTTCCAATACTATAGCTAATACAACAGCGAATAAAAAATTAAAAAACAAATGCCAGGGATAGAAACACTCAGATTCCTGCATGGTTTTATTAATCAGGCTAAACCCAACAGATTTTTTATAAAAACTAAAAGGAAAACCTATTGTATCATTCCCGTCATATGCCATTCCGTTGTGGTAGGAGAGTGTATTACAGATTACAAATACAATTAGAATTAAAATACACCTTAGCAGAAATGTTTTTAGTTTCATTGGAGTATTAATAACGATTATAGTTTTTTCATCAGGTATTTCGGAGATTCTTCATAGCCCTGTCTGTAGTAAAACAGATGGGCTTTCTCTCTTCTTGTATGACAATGAACTTCTATACGGTCACAGTTTCTTTCTGTTGCAACCTGTACACAATATTCCTCCAATATTTTTCCTGCACCCATGCTGCGGTAATTTTCATCTACGGCAAAATAACTTATTCTGGCAAAATCTCCTTCCAGTGCAATTTGTGGAATAATGTGTATTGAAATAAAGCCGAATACTTGTTGCGCATCATCTTCTATAACGACTAAGTATTCGTTAGGGTTTTGGAGTAAAGTCCCGATTTTATTTTGAATAAACTTTTCCGTATCAGAATATCCCAACTGGCCAAGCAATTTTGAAACTACTTCATGGTCGCTTTCCTTTATACTTCTAATCTTCATTTTAATCTTTTATCTCTTTCTGATAATAAGGCGGAATAATTTTTCCAGTCCAATAGCTAACCCGATAGCGAAAAGAAAATCGAAAACCAGATACCAAGGGTATAAGTTATCTGTTTTAGAGGCCATATCTACAGGATCAGGATTATTACGATAAAAGCTAAGCGGGAAACCCATTGTTTCGAAACCATCCTTGGGCATATCATTACGATAGGAGAGTGTAGCGCCTGTAACAAAGATAAGTATAGAGATAATGCTTCTCAGCAAAAATTTTTTTAACCCCATTTTGTAGTTTTTATCATTATATGGTGATTTGGATGATAAAATCCTTCCGGTTTTGCCAAGATAAGAAAAATAAGAATACGAATTTCATGGTATGTCACTTGTAGTGAAGCATACCAGATGTAAATAATAATTTAAATTCTTCATATTATAATTTTTTTTGAAATATCTAGTTTTATGTTTTTATGATGGAAATGAGTTTTATTGATTATTATATAGTATGTAAAATATCTATTTTAATCTATTTATTGTAATAAAATATTTATTTTATTATGTTAAATTAAAATATGGTTATTATTTGTATATTAGCAATGTAAAACCAAATTACAATAAAGATTATGAAAAAAGCAATTAAATCACAGTTGTTGGAATTCTTTCTGACAGCACAACTGCAGGTCCCCTGTATTGATAATAAAATTTCTCTATCATTTTTACTTAAATAACTAGAACGGCTCCGGTATTTTGGCGGCCACTGTAATCTTTTTTAGTATACCAGATATTCTGCTAATATTTAGCTGAACATAATAGTCAATTTTATTCAGGAGGTGTTTTTATTTTCAGTTTAAACTCCGACTATATTGATTGGTTATGTAATAATATACTTGTATACAATACGGTTACAGGAAATACCCGGCTTTCAGAGTGTCTGCATTATTATTACTGAGTAGTATTTTGTATTCGTTCTGATAGCCCGGGTATTTACAACAACTTTTAAAAAAATAAATAACATTAAACACTAAATTTTTTATTATGACACGTAAACTATTAATCTTATCAGGCTGCCTGATTCTGGCTCTGAATTCTTGTAAGTCGGATATGGAAACTACTCCTGCAAGTTCAGTTGATCATACAACAACCCAGCTGAACGGAACAACCATCCACAAATTACTAATTAACGGAGCTTATACTTATGTAAATGAAGTTAATGGCGAGTACTTTTACGCTGATGATATTACAATCACGGCGGAGCAGTTTAACCAGTTGAAGAGAATGGCCAATCCGGATATATCTACCGTTGAACGTAGTACAATTGTAAGTTCTTTTATTAAAACCTGGCCGAATGCAACAGTTTATTATACCTTACCAAGCCAGGGAAGTCTAAGTACTCAGGCTTACAATACATTCCTTACAAATATTAACAAGGCGTTTGATATGATCTCTTCAAAAACCAGTGTTAAGTTTGTTCAACGTACAAATCAGACAGAATATATAACATTTACTTATTCTACAGGAAATAGTTCCCCACTGGGTTGGGTAAAAAACAGAGTAAATGGTATTAAAATATACAATACAACTTATCCGGCAATTATTGCACACGAGATTATGCACTCAATGGGGATTATGCACGAGCAGTGTCGTCCCGACAGGGATCAGTATATTATAGTAGATACCAACAGAGCACAGGATGGTACCCGTCACAATTTCAATCTTTATAATGATTATGCAGGACACGGAGAATTCGATTTTGGTTCGGTGATGATGTATAAATCTACAGACTTTGCTATAGATCCTAATCTGCCTGTAATGACAAAACTGGATGGTTCTACATTTGGTAAGCAAAGAGATGGTCTTTCTGCAGGCGACTATGCAGGTATCAATCATTTGTATGGACCTGTAAACTCTACATCTGCTACTAACGGTACTTATACACTTACAACTTCTTTAGCAGGTGATAAAAATATTGATATTACCGGAAGCTCGACAGCTGATGGTACAGATGTAATCCTTTATTCTGCGACTACAGGAAACAATCAGAAATTTATCTTCCGCAAATCGGAACATGGTTATTTCACTATTAAGTCGATACTGGATTCTACAAAAGTATTAACGGTAAGAAATAATGGAACAGCAAACGGAACAGCCGTAGAGCTTAGAACCAATGCAGATACAGATGCCCAGAAATGGTTGCTATTTAATTTAGGAAATGAAGGTTTTGGCTTTGCTCCTAAAAATGCACCATCTTTAAGACTGGAAGTAAAAGACGGTCTGACAACTAATCTTACTCCGATTGTTATTGGTAGTACAGATCAGACACTTCAGCCCTATACAAAGCAGCGCTTTACACTTACAAAAGTAAACTAACTTAGACTTTCTTCATATCAAAGAGAAAGGCCGGGGATTTATTTCCTGGCCTTTTGTCATTATCTTATATAAGATTAATATTGTAAGAAAGTATAGAACAATCTTTTACTTTCGTACTTTCTTTGCTGTCTTTTTGCTTTTAGGTTTATTGGCTTCCTTAGCAGCGGCTTCTGCAGCGGCAACTGCCGTTTCCGATGCAGCATCAATAGCCTCTCCCGGGCCTGCTGCCTCAGCTCCTTCGGCAGCCTGAGAATCTTCATTATTCATGTTTTCAGACTGTACACGTTGCAAATCCATACGGTCACCTGTTATTTTGTAAGCATACGTACCTTCAATATTTTTAGGCTCTTTACAGTCAGATGATGAACCCGAAATGCCTGAATAAAGTTCGATCTTGTTACTTTCTTCATACAGATTATAGCTTGCATCCGTTTGGAAACAAGAGTTACCAGTTTTATATTTTTTACTATCTGTAAATTGTAAGTAATTAAATTTTGGTTCCTCTGCAAGGAGATTAATATGCTTTGTTTTTTTCAATACGATGCTGCCATCAGTAGCAATGTTTTCTATTTTCCAGGTTGTTTTGGCTAATAGTTTCGACTGAGCCATAAGCATAGTGGTAAAAGCTGAAGTTAGCAGGGCTGTACCCAGAATAAATTTTTTCATATAGAGTTTATTGATCATAAATAAGGAAGCAAAAGTATATTAAATCACTATATAGTGAACGGTAAATTTGTTTATTTATTTTAAAAATTCTTTTCTGTATAGAAGGGGAGAACGCTGCGTGTACCTTCGAAAGGTATGAATAAACCTGGAAGGCGTTTCGTAGCCTAGTGCATAAGCTATTTCTGAAACCGACCAGTTGGTAACTTTTAATAAAATCATAGCCTCCTGCATGATTCTTTCTGTTATAATTTCTGTTGTTGTTTTTTTATAAATGCTTTTTACAGCTTTATTCAGGTGATTTATAGATATTGCCAGTTTATCAGCAAAATCCACAGGCTTTTTTAATCGGATAAGATCTGCTGAAGAATGTAATGGAAACTGCTGGGATAGTAATTCTTCAAACAATGCAGCAATTCTATGATCTGCGGTATTACCTTTATTTTTTGAAGATTGAATTTTATTCTCCTTCAGAACTTTGTGTATTAACTGGTATACCAGGTTTCGTATTATATCTGTACGATATTCATATTCAGATGTAGCTTCCTTTTTTATATCGTCCAATAAAATTTCGAATTCTGAATATTCATTTTCGGATAAGTTAAAAATGCTATGTTCAGGATCCTGAAAAACCGGATAAGAGTTTATTGTACCATAGTTATTGAAAAAGTATTCGTTGAAGACGATAAAATATTCATCAACCATACCATTCACTTCTTCCAGTATAAAAGGATTGGCAGGGGCTACAAATATTAAAGCAAATCCTTTCACATCAATACTTCTGTTTGCATAATGGCATTTACATTGCCCTTTTATAAGTTTTATTTTATATAGATTCTTTCTGTAGAAACTAAACTCTGAGATTAGAGATTCTCTTTGTAGAGATGAGGTGATTTTTATAATATCAAAATATCCAGACTGCCAGTCTATATCTGAAGGAGCTTTGAGGTTCTTATCTCTGTAAAAATCTTCTATGTTATCTGGTAGTTTCATTCAGGAAATTTACAACATCTGCTTTATAAAGACTATGATCTGATTGATTTTCGATATTGTCTAAGTGATTTTATATATCCTGAGCTGTGAATGCTCCGTAGTTTTGATTCATAAAAATATACAAATGAAAAGGTTTGAAAATAAAAGAATACTGATTACTGGCGGAAGTAGTGGTATTGGCTTAGCAGGAGCAAAAAGATTGACAGAAGAGGGTGCAAAGGTTATTGTTACGGGAAAAACCGAAAGCCATTTAAGCAATGCAGCAAAAACATTGGGAGAAGAGGCTGTCATTGTTTACAATGATGCAGAAGATGAGAATTCTGCCGAAAAGTTGGCAAAGTTGATAAATGAAACAGGTCATATAGATGGCTTATGGCTTAATTCGGCCATTGCTTTAGGGGGGAAGATAGAAGATATGGAAACAGAAATGTTGAAAAAGATTTTTCAGATCAATGTTTTTACACCAATGTTACAAATGGCTTTGTTGGCACCGTACATAAGAGAAGGAGGATCAGTTTTGGTTACTTCTTCAAGTTCGGTTTATGAAGGGCAGCCTGGCGTATCGTTATATTCTGCCAGCAAGGCGGCAATACTTTCTGCAGCCCGCTGTTGGGCAAGTGAATTAGCACCCCGTGGTATAAGAGTGAATACATTGGTACCCGGACCTTTTGAAACAAATCTAAGAGCCAAGCTTCCTGCAGAGCTTCGTAAACAATTTGAAGAAGAACTGGCAAAGACCGTTCTGCTCAAACGTATTGGACGCCCGGATGAAGCTGCCTCCGTCGCCGCTTTCTTATTATCGGATGATGCAGGTTATATAACCGGAAGCTCTTATTCTGTGGACGGAGGCCTGTTAATGATGTGAAAAATTAAAAGCCTGTTTAAAATTTATTGCTAATACTCTTCGACAGGCTCAGAGTGACATTGTTCGTTCAAGATATCTTGCTTTTAGGATTGTCAGACTGAGCCTGTCGAAGTCTAATATTTTTTTTAATTGAAATTTAAACAGGCTCTAAATATTTCTTGGGAATGGGTCAGCAAATCTGCCATGCTCATAAAATTCGAGTTCATTATCCTGAAGGAGACAAGCATTAAGTTCGGCTGTTATTTTTTCTGCATCAATGTCCTGACCGATAAAGACAAGTTCATTCTGTCGGTCACCCCATTGTTTACTCCAGCGGGCTTCGATGATGTCTTTGTTATGTACAAAAGAAGTATATCGTATTCTGTCTGCATATGGCATACTGCACCACCATACACCTGCTTTTTCCAGACGGGAAGAGCCTCCGGCCTGAGAAAAATTCAGGGCATCATTCCGGCGCGAGGCCAGCCAGAATAATCCTTTGGCTCTGATTATATTCTGAGGATAGTCGATGTTCAGGTAATTCCAGAAGCGCTCAGGGTGAAATGGTTTCTGACTCCGGAATACGAAAGATCCGATGCCATATTCTTCAGTTTCCGGAGTATGGCCGTCTGATTCCAGTTCCTTTTGCCAGCCTGCAGAGTTTTGTGCTTCTTCAAAATCAAATAATCCCGTATTCAGAATTTCTTCTGATTTTACCCGGCCAAATTCAGAAGTAATAATTCTGGCACCAGGATTCAATCTATGGATTGTAGCTTTTAGCAGACCAACTGTGTCTGAATCTACCATATCGGTTTTGTTCAGGATAATAACATTGGCAAACTCTATCTGATCGGTTAAAAGGTTGACAATGGTTCTGTAATCGCCTTCCATATCTGTCAATTCTCTGTCAGTTAGCAATTCATGAGTACCGAAGTCTTTGAAAAAATTAAAACAGTCTACTACCGTAACCATCGTGTCGATATAACTAAAGCGTGAAAGATCGGTTCCTGTTTCTTCATCAGTAAAAGAGAATGTCTGAGCTACAGGAACTGGCTCGCTGATACCGGTACTTTCTATAATGAGGTAATCGAAACGTTTTTCCTTTGCCAGTTTCTCTACTTCAATCATCAGATCTTCCCGAAGGGTACAGCAAATGCAGCCATTGCTCATCTCTACAAGCTTTTCCTCGGTACGGGAAAGCGTGTTTTCATTTTCTACCAAACGGGCATCTACATTGATCTCGCTCATGTCATTTACGATAACAGCTACTTTCAATCCCTCTTTGTTATGGAGGATATGGTTGAGTAACGTTGTTTTTCCGGCTCCAAGAAAGCCGCTAAGAACTGTAACCGGTAATTTGTTCACTAATGTCTGCATAAGGTTTTGCTATAAAAATTGATGCTGATGATTAAATTGACTATTGCAATTAAGTCGCAAATATAGCATATTTCATTTTAACGCAACTTTGTTGCAATTAAAATATTTATAAAATAAAACAGCTCCTTTGGGGCTGTTATTACAAATCCGGGTTTGAGATTCTATATGTTACTAAGGAATTACAGTATGTACAGCTGTGATTTTTAGATTGCCATATTTGGTGATTGCCTCCTTCATACTCAAATCTTCACTTCCTTTATCATCAGATATCTCCACTGGTTTATTGGGATTTTGTTCTGTGTAGACAACAATGTGGGCAGGATTTTTGTTTAGATTGGCCTCCTGATTAAAGTCTTTGTCTTTTAAAAACGCAATTCTGAGACTTGTGATTCCTTTTTGCGGAAAGTCTTTAAAAGTACTTACAGACCTCATATCAGGGAGCTGCTTCAATAGTTCAGATAAATCCTGAGTCTTATAATTTTGTTCCTGGTTCTTTATCCTTGTCAGAGTTCCTTGTTGCGTCTGCTTCGAACCAATACAGGCCATGACAGAGCTCATAACCAATAGTGATAAAGCAATTTTAGAAAATAATTTCATGTCAATATTTTAAATGATGTGTAATGTCTTCTGCAATTTTGCTGCCAGTTGGGTATAATTTTCCTACAGGCTTAAAAATGGATAGAGAAATCAGGATAGTGGAATGGACCTATAATTTTAATTAGAAACTGGCGGTATGGAAATGTGTATATTTATTTTTTGATAAATTGATTTCTATATAAACATTACATGTACCACCATCATGCATTTCAATAGGCGCTAAACGAAATTCTTTTTTGATAAAATTATCTAATTTACAATAACAATGTACGAATAGAATAATTTCATTTTGCTTATTCTTTACAGCATTAATTTGTTTTACATAATCCGAATATTTAGTTAATTTGTCTTTATTATCACTGAAGCATTGTTTTAGAATGTCTTCTGCTTTATAAAGATCATCATTGTTTATCTCATAGTTTTTATAATGTTCTGAATTTTCTTTTTCTATAAATTTGAAAACAGCGATATCGGGGAATCTTGAGTAATTTATATAGTTCGGTGATTGTATTTTTGTTTTCTCAATTCTCATCCTGAAAGGAAATTCACCTCCTTCGAAATCAATATAATTATTTTTTAGTTCTGCATTTTGAGATTTATTATAGTCTAATTCAAATGGAAAGAAGTCTAGATGATTGTTTTTAATCTTAACTAATCCTTTAAATTCCTCTGTCTTATTATAATTTGGACGTTCAACAATATTTGTGAAAATGAATGAACTATCAGCTAAAACAGTAAAACTCATTATTGATTTACTGATATTGTCAGAATCATATATAGCGTATAATAGGGTGTCTTTTTTCTTTAATTTACGGGTCGCATCTTGTGAATTATAATTACAGCTAATAATGGATAACAATGCTAAAACTTTAAATGTTTGCTTTAATTTGCTTTGCATATATATCTTATTAAAGCTTAAACCCTTTTGGTAATGAAGATATATCCAAGTCTTCGGGGTTTGCCCCTTCTAATAAAGCCATAATAATTTCATCTTTTTTTAAAGTTTCAAATTCATCATAACTTAGATCAAAAAGTCCCTGTAGTTGTACACTTTGTATAGCTTCATCATGACTAATATAATTATCAGAATATAATCGTAAAAATTGCTGTTGTAAAATTTCCCGTATTGCGAAATTTTTATGTTGCATAAATTCACCCTCATTAATTCTAAAAATCTTTTTTAAAAAACTAAAATCATAATATTCACTATCTGTAATAATATTGTCATCAAGAATATTATTGGCGTAAGATAATAGATAGTCCATTGCATAAAGCTTTAGTTGTTCAATGCTTTCAATATTGTATGAAGCAAGTATTTTATTTATTTGTACGCCGTCATAGTTATTATGTAGACAACTTTCTATAATATCCTTTATACATTTCTGATTGGTATTTTCAAAAGATTGCTCTTTATTGAAGTCATTTAGATTTGATGATAATTTATACATGATTTGATGAATATTCTGTTTAGATAATTTATTTTACTATTATATCTTTAGTGTGCGTGCAATATACTCCAATTTTCCTTTTATAGATTGATGTTTTCCATAATTAGACATTATTAAAATAAATCATAGTGTCTTTATTTATAGTTTTTAGCAATTGATAATTTTATTACTAATAGTTTTACTCTATTGAAACTATAAAAATTGATTATTCGTTTTTATGCTCTTGGTGCAAATGATCTGATTAGATTTGTAACAAGAATTCTCGCTCTTGTGTATTCAGGAGTTCAAAATATTTTGGTAACTTTATAGAAATCAGTAACGAATAACTTAAAGAATTATGGAAAACCAATCCAACGACATCAGCAAATGCCCTTTTCACAATGGGACACTAGAGAAACAAAATGTAAGCAGTAATGGTACCCAGAACAAAGACTGGTGGCCTAAGCAATTAACACTGGATATCCTGCGTCAGCATTCTTCATTGACAGATCCGATGGATGAGGGATTCAATTATGCAGAAGAATTTAAAAAACTGGATCTGGCTGCAGTAAAAAAGGATCTTACTGATCTGATGACTGACTCACAGGATTGGTGGCCAGCAGACTTTGGCCATTATGGACCTTTATTTATCCGTATGGCATGGCACAGTGCCGGAACTTACAGAGTTCAGGATGGTCGTGGCGGCGGTGGAAGAGGGCAACAGCGTTTTGCCCCGCTTAACAGCTGGCCGGATAATGTAAGCTTAGATAAAGCTCGTCGTTTACTATGGCCTATCAAGCAAAAATATGGAAAGAAAATCTCATGGGCAGATTTACTAATCCTTACGGGTAACGTTGCTTTGGAATCTATGGGATTACAAACCAAAGGATTTGGCGGTGGTCGTACAGATGTATGGGAAGCCGATAAAGACGTATACTGGGGAGATGAGAAAACCTGGCTGGGAACAGATAAAAGATATACAGGAGATCGTGATCTTGAAGATCCGCTGGCGGCAACTACAATGGGACTTATCTATGTAAACCCTGAAGGGCCGGAAGGAAAACCAGATCCGCTGGCAGCTGCTAAAGATATCCGTGATACATTTGGCCGTATGGGAATGAATGATGAAGAAACTGTAGCCTTAATCGCTGGTGGACATACATTTGGAAAAACCCATGGTGCCGGAGATGCAGCACTAGTAGGTGCTGAGCCTGAAGGATCCGGAATTGAAGCTCAGGGATTAGGTTGGGCTAGTAAATTTGGAACAGGTTCCGGAGCAGATGCTATTACCAGCGGTCTGGAAGTTACCTGGACGAAAACTCCTACGAAGTGGAGCAATGACTTCTTCGATCACTTATTCCGTTATGAATGGGAACTAACAAAAAGTCCGGCGGGTGCACACCAGTGGATTGCAAAAGATGCAGGAGATATTATCCCGAATGCTTTTGATGCTGAGAAAAAAGGTCCGGCTTATATGCTTACAACTGACCTTTCATTAAGATTTGATCCTATTTATGAGAAAATATCCAGACGTTTCTATGAAAATCCGGATGAGCTGGCAGAAGCTTTTGCTAAAGCATGGTTCAAACTGGTTCACCGTGATATGGGGCCAAAATCAAGATACCTTGGACCAGAAGTTCCTACAGAAGATGAAATCTGGCAGGATCCTATTCCGGCAGTAGATCATCAGCTGATCGATGCTCAGGATGAGGCACAATTAAAAAATAAAATATCAGAATCCGGATTATCAGTTTCCGAACTGGTATCTACAGCATGGGCATCAGCTTCCACATTCCGCGGATCAGATAAAAGAGGAGGTGCAAATGGTGCACGTATCCGTCTGGAGCCACAAAGAAGCTGGGCGGTAAACAATCCGGAACAGTTATCCAAAGTCCTGGAAGTCCTGGAAGGTATTCAGAAAGAGTTTAATGCAGCACAAACTGGTGGTAAAAAAGTTTCATTAGCAGACCTTATTGTTCTGGCTGGAAATGCTGGTGTAGAAAAAGCAGCGCAAAATGCAGGTGTGACAGTAAATGTTCCGTTTACTGCGGGACGTATGGATGCATCACAAGAGCAGACTGATGTAGAATCTTTCTCCTATTTAGAGCCTTATGCAGATGGATTCCGTAATTACAGAAGAGGGAAGTCCACGACTTCAACAGAGGAGTTTTTGGTAGACAGAGCACAATTACTAACGCTTACTGCACCTGAACTTGCTGTATTAGTAGGAGGATTGCGCGTACTGAATACCAACTATAATGCTTCGAATTATGGCGTATTTACAGATAAAGAAGGTGCATTAACCAATGATTTCTTTATCAACCTTTTGGATATGGATATAGTATGGAATGCAACAGGTGATGCTCAGGAAGTATATGAGGGCAGAGACCGCAAGACCGGCAATGCAAAATGGAGTGCTACACGTGCCGATCTTGTTTTTGGATCTCATTCAGAACTAAGAGCTATTGCTGAAGTTTATGCCAGCCAGGATGCTCATGAGAAATTCCTGAAAGATTTTGTCTCTGCTTGGAGTAAAGTAATGAATCTTGACCGTTTCGACTTGAAGTAATATTTGATAAAGATTTCAATAAAACACTACTTCAGATTAAATCTGAAGTAGGTATTTATATAAACCCCATAGGCTTTTAAAACCTATGGGGTTTTATTGTATCACCGGAACTATCCGAAATGAGTTGATGATAATTCCACATCGATCAACCAACTTAAATCTCTTAATATCTAAATGGTAAAATGATTTTCTTCTTTAACTTTTGGCATTTAAAATTTATTATTCTATAAACCTATGAGGTTTTATTGTATCGCCGGAACTATCCGAAATGAGTTGATGATAATTCCACATCGATCAACCAACTTAAATCTCTTAATACCTAAATGGTAAAATGATTTTCTTCTTTAACTTTTTGACATTTAAAATTTATCATTCTATAAACCTATGAGGTTTTATTATATCAGTTGAACTATCCGGGATGATACGAGGATAATTCCGTATCTGTCAATCAGCTTAAATCTCTTAATACCTAAATGGTAAAATTAATTTTTTGTGGCCTTAAAAACATTAGTTAAGTTCCAAAGCTTTTGTCACTTTTATGGTTATTAAATCAAGTTGATTTTTTCTTTTTCTTGAACCACCAGACCAGAAACCCTGTAACAGGAAGTGATGCTCCGATAATGGTAATAAAAAAATACAATATCCGACCCCATATTCCGCCCAATGCAGATCCGACATGCAGATCATAATTGAGTTTCCTTACCTTGGTTGCAAAGTCAGCTTTTTCAAATAACTGTGCATGGGTTGAACTTCCTGATAATGCAGCTCCTGAATTGCGGTCGTAGCTATAATTCTGAAGGTTGTAAAACTGGCGGTGCGAAGGATACAAAAACAAACTTATAGTCTCAGTAGAGTCTTGTGGTATAGAAAGATAATAACCTTTAGCTTTGGTCTTCTTAGCCGCATCTTCCCAGGCTGTATGCACAGATTCGGATAATTTCTCAGGTTGAAAGGGAGCTGTATTTTTCAGTTCCCGCCGCTCTTTTTTCTGTGTCTTCCCAAGTGAGGTTGTAAAATACAGGAATTTGTTGAACCATGGAAGTCCATAATACATTCCCGTCATCGCAACAACTAGTAAAATAACCATAGCATAAAACCCAAATACATTGTGCAGATCATAGTTCAGTCGCTTGGTTTTGGCATCCCATTTTACCAAAAAGCTTTGCTTGCGCATAGCTTTAGTCCATTTTCTTGGCCACCAGAGTACCAATCCGGTAAACAGTGTAATGAAAAATATGAAAGTAGAGTAGTTGATAATCGGACGGCCAATTTCCGAGGGCAGCCATAGATAGCGATGTCCGTTTAATGTCCATTCGAAGAAATCAAATTCTTCTTTAAAGCTAGGCTTCTGAACAACAGCTCCGGTATAGGGATCCAGATAAAGTACATAGCCTGGGTTTCTCTTTCCATAACCTACCATTACAGCTTTTCCTGTAGGACGCCAGATATAGGAAGGTTCCTGATCAGGGTAGAGTTTTTTTGCCTTTTGATAGAGTGCCGAAGGATTCAACATTGCTTTTCCTTCTATATAGTCCGACTGTAATTCGGGATGCAGCCAGTCTGTTATTTCATCCTTGAAAGACCAGGTAAGTCCGGTCAGACAAATAATGACAATAACAATACCAGAAGCCAGGCCCAGCCACAAATGTAGCCAGGCCGAAATTCTGTAGAATAAGCTTCTGTTATGTTTCTTTTTGGGCTTAGTCTTTCCTGTATTCATTCAGATTAGAAATTATAAGAAAGATTCAGTCTGAAATTTATAGGATTAGTTGCTCTCCATCCGTAATGCGTATAACCCCATGCTCCCGGAAAGAACCCTACATAATTGTAGCGGTCTGTAATGTTATTAACAAGGAAAGAAAGCTGGTAGTTATCTCTTTTATAGGATACACCAAGGTCTAAAGTAAAATAATCATCTGGAAGGTAAGGTTTGCCTAATACAACCGGCCATGCTGCTCTTTTTGCCTGATATTCATAACCAAATGAGAAACCTAATCCCTGCAGATCTCCTTCAGCAATAGTATATTTTATCCATGCATTGGTAATATGTTTTGCAGTTCCGTATAACATGCTGCCAATTTTTTTGGCATCATTATCTTCAGTTATCTTAGCATCTGTATAAGCATAGTTGAATAAGATACTCCAGTTTTTTCCAATATTTCCGTTTAAATCAAACTCAATACCTTTTGATGTGGCTTTTCCGGTTTGTTCGGAAAGTCCCGGAAACTGTATACCTGCAGCAGTTAATATATTGGTTTTTGTCAGGTGATAGAAGGTAAGGTTGGTCATTAACTGTCCGCCAAACCAGGTCTTTTTCAAGCCAATCTCTTTGTTTTTTCCATAAGAAGGATCTGCGGAACCTCCGTTTACGAGTTTTCCGGTCTGTTCCTGGAAATTCTCATCATACAAAGCATATACAGTGAAAGTAGGCGTTAAAAGGCCTGTTACACTGAAACGTGGTGTAACCGCTGAATTCTTAACCTCAGCTCCTTTTTCTGCAGCACTCGTTTTTACGGTAGAAGTATAACGGAAACCGGCAGCAACCCGGAGTTTGTTTTCTAAAAATCGGGCTTCATCCTGAAGGTGGAAGGAGGTATAAGAGTAATCATTCAGATAATTGGCGCCACGTTCACGAAGTGATTTGGAGCGGTCGTAAACCGGAAGATCAGATTTCTTCAGATTACCATAAACCGGATTGTAGATATTGAATACCGGACCTACATTTTGTGGTAATACAGACCAGTCGGCTACATAAAACTTTTTACCCATATCAATCCCTGCCAGTATGTTGTGGTTGATATTTCCGGTATCGAATTTACCTCTTGTAAATACCTGGCCTATAGTTGAGGTATTCAGGGCGTCATTGATACTGATTCCGCGGTTTGTATCTCCTTTTTTTCTTCCGGTTTTAGGATCATCCGCCAGTGTGATGTCATTGTAATTCGCATACAGCGATTCACCTTGCATCTGGGAACGGATATACCCAAACTGACCGGTAATAAGCCAGTTATCGTTAAAGTTGTGATTAATGGTTCCATAGATATTATGTTCCCATGCACGGGTAGGATCAATAATAGGATCCGAGAATGTGAATGATCTCTTCACATCTTTAAATCCGTCTATGCCGTATGCATATTTTGCAAAACCACCCTGGAAGTTATTCTGGGAAAGAATATATTCAAATGTGACGTTGGTGTTGTCTGAAATGAGATATTTAAAGGACGGATTAATGACATATTGTTCATGTTCCACATATTGCTGGAACGATCCGTTCTTAGATCCCATCAGGTTTAGTCTTCCCCAGAACCTTCCGTCTTTGCTTAGTTTTTTTTCTATATCTGCTGCTGCTCTGTAAAGATTAAAGCTTCCTAAAGTCAGCTGAACATTTCCTTTCTCACGGCCAACAGGCTTTTTGGTTACAATATTGTAAAAGCCGCCAGGCTGTGTATTACCCATCATAAATCCTGCAGGACCTTTTACAAATTCTACACGGTCTACAAAAGACATATCTTCTCTTAGCGGGCCAAAGCTTCCGCTTACATCCATACCGTTACGCAGGTTAGAGGCAGAGAAACCACGCACAGCAATACCTACGCTGCCTTCCTCCTGGTGGGTAATGGTACGCACGCCACTTACATTACGGCTTAATCCTTCGGCGGTAGTTAATATCTGCTGATCGTTGAGTAGTCGCTGGTCTATGACCTGTATATTCTGTGGAGTTACCAGAAGGTTTTCTCCCAGTCTTAATGTAGACGAAGGTATTGTTTTGCGGTTGGCCACTACATTTACAGTCTGGATCTGGTATGCACTGCTGGTTTGTACAAAGTTATAAGTCAATTGCTCATTTTCCTTCAGTGTAAATGAATACGTTTTTGTTACTTCCGGATCATCTACTTTCAGCGTATAATTGCCGGCAGGTATATTATTAAAATGATAAATACCATTTTCATCAGTAACGGTTTCGGCTTCACCATTATTCAAAATCACTTTCAGGGACGGTACCGGTTTCTTATCCGAATTAACCACTTTCCCTGTAATCTGTGCACTATTTTGCGCCCATATAATGGCTGGGAAAAACAGTGCGGATAAAAGGATCTTCTTCTTATGCATAGTTGTTATTTAGAATTAGTTTAATTAAATTTACAGCGGCAAAATTAGTTGTTGATACTCTGAAAAACTTTTGAGTATAGGATAAATACATTTTATTTTGGGAGAAGGAGAACAGGAAGATATAATAGCAAGGCAGATTTTGGATTTCTTCGCAGAAGATAATGCAGGGCACAGGCATGAAGTTTTCATAAATGATATTGGAAATTTTGAATCACTTACTTTATATAACGGAGACGAATTTTTGATAAAAGAATATGTTTCTTCCTACAACACCGACTATACAATGAAATTCCGTATAGAAAAAGCGAAGTACATAGAACTGGCTTTTTTCTTAGAAGGTGCAGAGATGATAAAAGATAAAGTAAACGGAAATCCAGGAACTTATAAATTACTGCATCATTACATTTACTTTACACCGGGGTATGCTGATATCGAGATTTATTTTAAAAAAGATATCTGTTACAAACATTTGGATATTTATGTATCACGGGATTATTTTCATAAACTGGCAGAAAGTAACAATGTCCTCCAAAAGTTTATAGAGAAAATAGATATGGAAGTATCTGCAAGCCTCTTTCCGGAAGGGCTTCCTATTACACCAC